>NZ_CP075691.1:4615093-5217640 GCF_020026305.1 Streptomyces sp. 135
CGAACTCACCCTGCGGGGCGGCGGGCCGACGGCCGTAACCGCCGGAGCTTCCGGAGCGGCGCGGGGCCGACGAGCCGAAGCGGCTGTTGCCCTTTCCGGCGTCGGCGCCGCCGTTGCGGTTGCGGGGGAAACGGTCGTTCGTACGCGTGCGGTTCATGCGGGAACCTTCCTCGATGCGGCGCATATCAAGGAATTCCCGCAGCGATGAGCAGCGCAGAGAATTACAAGAATGGACCGATGATAAAAACGAAAGCGGAAACGAGAGTGAAAGCGAAGGCGAGAGTGGAGCGGCAGCGAATCCGGCCGGTCGAATAATCCATACGGATGCCGGCGGCGCTGAGGCGATGTGACGCGACAGGGGCGTTGAACCCGGAGCGTCCCGCTCACCCGCAGGCGAAAACACTGCGGAAAATGCATGCAGCTGGGGCCCGCACCCCGAAGGATGCGGGCCCCAGCTGCAAGTGCGCGTAAGCGTCAGGCGGGAACGATGTTCTCGGCCGTCGGGCCCTTCTGGCCCTGAGCGATGTCGAAGCTCACCTTCTGGCCTTCGAGCAGCTCACGGAAGCCCTGGGCGGCGATGTTCGAGTAGTGGGCGAACACGTCGGCGCCGCCACCGTCCTGCTCGATGAAGCCGAAGCCCTTTTCCGCGTTGAACCACTTCACGGTACCAGTAGCCATGTCAAATCTCCTTTGGGGCAGTACATCGGGATCCACACTGTGCGGAAACCGTGTCGCCGCGATGATTACCCCGCCCGGAAATGACCGGTAATACAAAAGCGCTCCGGACGCAGTATGCGACCAGGAGCACTTGAAGTTTCGGGAACCACAACTGCAACTGAAACGACAGTAGCACGTCATGGCGGGCGGCGTGCGCGGAATAATTCCACGCTGCCCGTTACGCCAAAAACCCTTCCCGCGAGGCTCATTAAACTCTCCCTTCGCCGACGCAGACATTGACGTACCGGAGTGCGATGTTTCGGAAGAGCGGCGGCCGAGGCCGCCCCATGCGCATCGCGACGCCTCCGCCCCGGGGGGCTTCACAGATACCCCCCGGGGGTATATGTTTCTGACGTCGCCCCGACCGGACGACCCAGAAACCGCCCCACGCCCAGGGAGAGAAGCCATGCGGAACCACTCCGGCCACGCCCAGACGGACCACGGCGCTCACAGCAGTCACGGCGGCCATGGGGGCCACAGCGGTCACGGCGCTGGAGCTCAACCCGGCGGCCTGTCGGTCTCCCAGAACGGCTACACCCTCGAACTCCCCTCGACGATCCTCACCGCCGGTGTGCAACCGGTCAGCTTCAAGGTGACCGGCCCCGACGGGCAGGCGGTGACCGAGTTCGTGGCCGAACACGAGAAGGAACTGCACTTCATAGCCGTCCGACGGGACACCGCCGGGTTCCAGCACGTGCACCCGGTGAGGGACGACAAGGGCACCTGGCACACCGAACTGGCCCTGGAACCGGGGGACTGGAGACTCTTCGCCGACATCCACCCGGCCGCCCACGACGGGACCATGACGCTGGGGATCGACGTCGCGGTCGCCGGACCGTACGACCCGCGACCGCTCCCCGAGCCCACGGGCAACGCCCGGATCGGCGAGTACACCGTCGCGCTCGACGGCGAACTCGTGCCCGGCGAGGCGAGCGAACTGACCCTCACCGTCAGCCGGAACGGCAGCCCCGTCACCGACTTGCAGCCCTACCTGGCCGCGTACGGACACCTGGTGGCGCTGCGGGTCGGCGACCTGGGCTACCTCCACGTCCACCCGGAGGGCGAACCGGGCGACGGGATCACCGCGCCGGGTCCCGAGATCGCCTTCATGGCGGTCGCACCCACCGCGGGCACCTACCGCCTCTTCCTGGACTTCCAGCACGAAGGCGTCGTACGGACCGCCGAGTTCACGGTGCGGACCGCCGCGCCCACGCCCCGCCCGCACGCCACCCCCGACCACAGCACCCACCACCAGCACGGCACCCACGCACACCACCACTGACCGCGAACGCCCCACCGCACGACCGCGCACATCCCCGTACCGGATCCCGTACCGGATGCCATACCGGAAGGAGCGTCATGCCCCGCCTGGCCCCCCTCACCCCCGACACGGCGGTCGGCACCTCGCGCGACCTCCTCGCCGACCTGGTCGCCCGCCATGGCCAGATCGGCGACATGGTCTCGACGATGGCGCACTCGCCGGCCGTACTGGGCGGCTACCTCCAGCTCAGCCGAGCCATGGGGCGAGCCAGACTCGACCGCAGGATCAGCGAACGGATCTCGATCGCCGTCCAAGCCGTCCAGGGCTGCGGACTCTGCCTCGACGCGCACGTCAGCGCCGCCCGCGCCCTGGGCGTGGACGAGGAGGAGATCGAGCGGGCCCACGAGGGCACCTCGGCCGACCCCGCGATCGCGGCGATCATCACCCTCGCCCTCCGGATCTACCGCGAGCCGACGTCGATCACCGACGACCAGGTCGGCGCGGTGCGCGAGCACGGCTACAGCGACCGCGCGATAGCCGACGTCGTCGGCGTCGTCGCCCTCAACATCCTCACCGGCGCCTTCAACCTGCTGGCCGGCCTCACCCCTGGGAGGGAGGGGAGCGAGACCGGTGCGTAGCGAAGACATCCCCGCGTGCACACGCCCCGCCTGCACACGCGGGGCACGGCCTCCACCCCGGGACCGTGCCCCGCCGCATGGATACGGATACGGAAGGAACCCGCCATGCGCCTGTTCGCCATCCGCGACTACCGCCACCTCTTCAGCGCCCAGGTCATCGCCCTGTTCGGAACGGGTTTGACCACCGTGGCCCTCGGACTGCTCGCCTACGACCTCGCCGGACCGCGCGCCGGGACGGTCCTCGGCACCGCCCTGACGATCAAGATGGTCATGTACGTACTCATAGCCCCGCTGGCTGCGGCGTACGTCGACCGGCTTCCCCGCAGAACCTTCCTGTTCGTGCTCGACGCGGTCCGCGGCGTGGTGGTCCTCGCCCTGCCGCTGGTCACCGAAATCTGGCACATCTACATCCTGATCGGCCTGCTCCAGGCCGCCTCCGCGGCGTTCACCCCGACGTTCCAGGCCGTCATCCCCGACATCGTCACCGACGAGTCCGCCTACACGCGGGCGCTGTCCGCGTCCCAGATCGCTTCCACCATGGAGAGCCTGCTCAGCCCCGTGCTGGCAGCCGTCGCCCTGACCTTCCTGAGCTTCGACCGGCTCTTCCTCGGCACCTCCGCCGGATTCCTCGTCTCCGCCCTGCTGGTCCTGTCGACACGTATCCCGGACGCCCGCCCCAGTGCCCGCACCGGCGCCTGGGACCGCGCGGCATCGGGCATCAGGACCTTCCTCAGGACCCCACGGCTGCGCGGCATCATGGCGCTCAACCTCGTGGTCGCGGCGGCGGGCTCGATCGTCGTCGTCAACACCGTCAACTACGTCCGTGACGAACTCGGCGGCTCGCAGACACACGTCGCCTGGATGCTCGCCGCCTCCGGCACGGGAACCCTCCTGGCCGCTCTCGTACTGCCCCGGGTCCTCGACCGGCTGGCCGCCCGCACCGTCATGATGACCGGCGCCGGAGTCCTCGTCGCCGCCACGACCACCGCGGCGACGCTCACCGTGGCGGGCCTCGCCACATGGACCGGTACGGCGATCATCTGGGCCGGCATCGGCATCGGCATGGCACTGATCATCACGCCGACCGGCAAGGTCCTGCGTGCCTCCGCCGGACGGAACGCGATCCCCGAGGCGTTCGCGGCCCAGTTCTCCCTCTCGCACCTGGCCTGGCTGATCACCTACCCCATAGCGGGCTGGCTCGGCACGACCGCCGGCTTCACCCTCACCTGGTCCGTCCTCGCGGCCCTCGCCGGGGCGGGAACGATCGGCGCCCTCCTCCTGTGGCCACACCACGACGGACGACGACCCCAAACCAGCGCAACAACACTCACCCACCTCACCCCGAGCAAGGCCCACCCCACCCTGACCAAGGCCGCGTGAACAGCCGCACACGGCCTCGGACACTCGGTGGGTTACCTCGCCGGCAGGTTGCCTCTACTGCCCGGGGGTGTCTTGGTCGGTGCGGTTTGAAGGCTCATCCTCATCTCGCCCTCGACGACGCTCCGCAGTTTCGCGCACCGCCTGGACAGCGCGGTGCCACGAGTTGAGGACGTCAGGTAGTTGATCCAGCATGCCTTTGATGGTGATCAGCGTCGCGGTGATCACACTGGAGATCGTCAGGATGACGAGGATCAAGCTGTCGCCCAAGGCTCCGGCCTCTCTGAGAGCGGTCGGAGCTCCCAGCGGGAGCAGCCCGACCATTTCTGGGATGGTCGAACTGGCTTCCCGCCGGCACAAGATGCAGTTCGGGGCTACGGCCCCACGTCGGGTACTGCGGTTACTGCTGAGGGGTGGCTCTCAAAGAGCCGGCAGGGCCCAACAGGGAGTGGTGCCGGCCACTGCTCCTGCAGGCGTCTGCTCTTCCTGGCACCCCAGCGCGAAGCCGGGCCGCCCAGGGAGCGGACAGGTGCCCCCGGAGGCGCACCTGAGATTGCCGCGAAGCTACCGCAGGTCACTGATGCCTCAACGGCCTTTCGCCGTTTCGGCCCACGAGCACGAGGTTTGTGGCATCCTCCGGCGTCGTCGAGCGCTCTTTGCCGAGCGTCGGTGGCCCTACGACGGCCCGCCGACGCTCGGGCTGCTCGTCGCCTGCCCGGGGCCGCCCCTGGCCTTGGCGTCTGCTGACCAACCCGGCGGGCCCCTGCCACGGGTGGTTGCGCACACGAAAGAGGTCCCCGACCTACTCACGTGAGTAGGTCGGGGACCTGTGTTTCAGCTGTCGGGGTGGCGGGATTTGAACCCACGACCTCTTCGTCCCGAACGAAGCGCGCTGCCAAGCTGCGCTACACCCCGATGTCGTTGCTCCACCGCCCCGCATTGCTGCAGGCCCGTGGCGACATCGATTACTTTAGCGGACCGGCGGCCTGAGACGAAATCCGGTTTTCGGGGCCCCGGGGTTCGGGGCGGACGCGGTCCAGGGTGATGGTCAGGAGAGCCAGGGCGTAGAAGGCCGCGCCGAGGGTGAGCGCGTTGGTCAGGACGCCCGCGTAGCCGTGGGCGTCGACGTCCAGGAACGGGTACGGATAGCGGGCCGGGGAGGTCGGCGGCATGAGGGCGCCGCGGGTGAGGGCGAAGGTCAGGTAGGTGACGGGGTAGAGCAGCCAGAGGGCCGCGTGGCGGGGGCGCAGGCCGCCCGGCCTGGTGAGCAGCAGCCAGTCGAGGGCCACCCCGATCGGCGTCACGGTGTGCAGGAGCTGGTTGGCGTACGAATGCCAGCCGGCCATGGACGCCGCGTCCCCTGCCATGGAGAAGCCGCCGGGGCCGTTCGCCAGGACCAGGTGGTAGACGAGGCCCGTCGTCGCGATGAACAGGAGCGTGCCGCCGGTCACCCATGGCGGCAGCGGGCGGTGGCCTCGCCAGGCCCGCCGCGCGGAGAGGCCGAGGACCACCGCCACCAGCAGGTTGCTCTGGACGGTGAAGTAGCTGAGGACGCGGAGCGGGCTGCCGGTGACCAGGTCGATCGTGACTCCGGTCACCGCGGCGAGGGCGATCAGCGCGCGCAGGGTGGCCACGACGGGACGGCGTACGCGTGGCACGACCGCCTCCGCCGGGACCCCTGAGGCGCTGGATATGCCTGAGGTCGTCGGATCGATCATGTTCTCCACGGTAGGGCCACCGACGTGAGCAGCGTCGCCGTCACCAGCCGCGGGCTCCAGTCTCGCCACCACCTGACCCCGGCCCAGCCCTACGACACCCGCCGCTCCACCAACGTGAGCAGCGTCGCCTCCGGCGGGCACGCGAACCGCATCGGCGTGTAGCGGTTCGCCCCGCAGCCCGCCGAGACGTGCATGAACGACGTCTTGCCCTCGGCCCGGTGCCTGGAGAGGCCCTTCACGCGGTCCGTGTCCAGGTCGCAGTTGGTGACAAGGGCTCCGTAGAAGGGGATGCACACCTGCCCGCCATGCGTGTGGCCGGCCAGGATCAGCGGGTAGCCGTCCGCCGTGAACGCGTCCAGGGAGCGCAGGTACGGCGCGTGCACGATGCCCATCGAGAAGTCGGCGCCGGAGTCCGGGCCGCCCGCCACGCGCGCGTACCGGTCGCGTTTGATGTGCGGGTCGTCCACTCCCGTGAGCCCGATCTCGTAGCCGTCGATCTTCAGCGAGCCCCGCGTGTTCGTGAGGTTCACCCAGCCCGCGGCGTCGAAGCCGTCACGCAGGTCCTCCCACGGGTTGTGGATGACGCCGACCGCGGGGGCGTTGCCGTTCAGGCCGTGCTTGCCCTGGACCTTCTCGACCAGGTAGCGGGCGGGGTTGCGCGGCTTCGGCCCGTAGTAGTCGTTCGAACCGAAGACGTACGCCCCGGGGAACCCCATCAGCGGGCCGAGCGCGTCCAGCGTCTCCGGTACGCCCTCGGGGTCGGAGAGGTTGTCGCCCGTGTTGATCACGAAGTCGGGGCGCAGCCCCGCGAGCGACTGCAGCCACCGCTGCTTCTTGCGCTGACCGGACACCATGTGGATGTCGGAGACCTGGAGGACCCGCAGGGGGCGCATCCCCGGCGGCAGCACGGGCACCGTGACCCGCCTCAGCCGGAAGGAACGGGCCTCGAAGCCCACCGAGTAGGCGAGGCCGGCCGCGGCCGTCGCCGTGATGCCCAGGGGTACTGCGTATCGCGCGCGCATCCTCCCATCGTCTCAGACGCCGCCCGGCCCGGAACGGGAGGGCGGCCACGGGCAACCGGCCCGCACCCGGGGGAAATCGGCGGGCGGAAAACCGTCCGCACCTGCCACAATCAACCCATGACCACGCTCAAGTCGAAGCTTCAGGAAGACCTCACGGCCGCGATCCGGGGGCGTGACGAGCTGCGCTCCTCGACGCTCCGGCTGACCCTCACCGCCATCACGAAGGAGGAGGTCGCGGGCACGCAGGCACGCGAACTCTCCGACGAGGACGTGCAGAAGGTGATCGCCCGTGAGGCGAAGAAGCGCCGTGAGGCCGCCGAGGCCTTCGGACAGGCCGGGCGCACCGAGCAGGCCGAGCGGGAGAAGGCGGAGGGCGAGATCCTCGCCGAGTACCTGCCGAAGCAGCTCTCCGACGACGAGCTCCAGGCGATCGTCGCCCAGGCCGTCGAGGAGGCCAGGGCCGCCGGCGCCGAGGGGCCGCGCGCCATGGGCCAGGTCATGAAGATCGTGAACCCGAAGGTCGCGGGCCTGGCCGAGGGCGGCCGCGTCGCCGCCACGGTCAAGAGGCACCTCGCGGGCTGAGAGCGGGCACGCCCCGCCGTCCCGCACACCGCCACACGCAACCGCCACCCGCTACCGCCACGCGCGAATGAGGGCGCCCCCCGCAGCCGGGGGGCGCCCTCATCGCCGTATCTACGCGGATACGCGGATACGCGGATACGCGGATACGCGGATACGCGGATACGCGGGTACGCGGCCACGCGGGAGCCATGCCTACGTAGAAGCCATGCCTACGCGGAAGTCACACCCCCGCCGCCGCGGCCCCGCCTACCGACGCCAGCCCCCGCCGATCCCACCGATCCCGCCGCCATTGCCATGCCCACCGCCGTTGCCGCCGCCGTTGCCGCCCCCGTTCCCGGCACCGCCCAGCATGTCCGGCGGAATGGAGATCCCCGGCCACGGATTGCCGCCGCCGCCGGCACCACCGTCGTGGTCACCGCCACCACCGCCCGGCTTGTTGTCACGGTGGTTGCCGCCGCCGTCCCTGCCCTTGCCCCCGCCAGGGATATGCACGGAGTTGAAGCCGGGCGCCGGCTTGCCCGCCAGCGCGCCGCTCATCGCGTCGCGCCAGATCGGACCCGGCACCTCGCCACCGAAGACCTTGTCGTACGGGACGCCGCCGATGGTGATCCTGACCATCTGCCGCTTGTGCTGCGGGTCGCCGACCCAGACCGCGCCCGACATGTTCGGGGTGTAGCCCACGAACCAGGCGGCGTACCGGTAGTCGGTCGTACCCGTCTTGCCCGCGCTCGGCCGCGAGCCGAGGCCGGCCTGCTTGCCCGTGCCGTCCTCGACCACGCCCCGCAGCAGGGTGTTCATCGTGTCCGCGGTCTTCTCCGACATCGCCCGCGAGCACGTCGACTTCGGCACCTGCAACGACTTGCCGCCGAGCGTCGTGATCGACTCGATGGCGATCGGCGAGCAGTACGTGCCGCGCGAGGCGAAAGTGGCGTACGCCGACGCCATCGTCAGCGGCGACATCTCCTGCGTACCCAGCGCGATCGACGGCGCCTGCGCCAGCTTCCCGCCGTCGGCCCGCTCGACGCCCATCTTGGCGGCCAGCTTCGTCACCGGGCAGATGCCGACGTCGCCGATCAGCTGCACGTAGTAGGTGTTGACCGACTTGGCGGTCGCTTCCTTCATGCCGTACGGGCCGACCTCGGACTCGTTCTCGTTGGTGAGCTTCTCGTTGTTGACGTTCACCCAGTCCTTGCCGCCACAGGTGGAGACCCGCTGCGGATACGGCATCTCGTACGGGGACGAGTAGCTCTGGCTCGGCGACTTGCCGCCCTCCAGGGCCGCCGCCGCGACGATCGGCTTGAACGTCGAGCCCGGCTGGTAGCCCGCCCCGCCGCCCATGTCGTCGTCCACGGAGAGGTTGATCGTGGTCTCGTTCTTCTGGAAGCCGTAGGGCCGCGACTGCCCCATGCCGAGGATCTTGCCCGTGCCCGGCTCGACGATGGTGGCGGCGGTCGCCACCTCGTCGCCCTTGTTCACGTGGTCCTTGATCGACGCCTGCACCGATTCCTGCGTCTGCGGGTCGAGCGTCGTACGGATCTTCAGGCCGCCGCGGTTCCAGATCTTGGCCCGCTGCTCCTTCGTCTTGCCGAAGACCGGGTCGTTGAGGAAGACCTCGCGTACGTAGTCGCAGAAGAAGCCGGCGCCGCTGACCGCGGTGATGCAGCCGTTCTTGGGGCGGCTCACCTTCAGACCCAGGTCCGTCTTCTTGGCCTTGTCGGCGTCCTGCTGCGAGATGTCGTGCGTGTCGGCCATGCGCTGCAGCACCACGTTGCGCCGCTGGGTGGCCTCCGTCGCGTCGTTGACCGGGTCGTACCGGCTGGGCGACTGCACGATGCCGGCGAGGAGCGCGGCCTCCTGGAGCTCGAGGTCCTTGGCGGGTTTGGAGAAGTAGCGCTGGGACGCGGCCTCGACGCCGTACGCCTGCTGACCGAAGTAGGTGATGTTCAGGTAGTTCTTGAGGATGCGCTTCTTGCCGAGCTTGTCCTCGACCTGGATCGCGTACTTCAGTTCGCGGATCTTGCGGCCCAGCGTCTGCTGCGTGGCCTCGGCGACCTTCGTCGGGTCGTCGCCCGCCTCCTCGACGAAGACGTTCTTCACGTACTGCTGGGTGAGCGTGGACGCGCCCTGTGAGACGCCGCCGCTCTGCGCGTTCTGGTTCAGGGCGCGCAGGATGCCCTTGAGGTCGACCGCGCCGTGCTCGTAGAAGCGGGCGTCCTCGATCGCGACGATCGCCTTCTGCATGTACGGCGAGATGTCCTTCAGGGGCACCACCGTGCGGTCACGCGAGTAGACCGTGGCGATGTGGCCGCCCTTGCTGTCCAGGATGCTGGTGCGCTGGCTCAGCGGCGGTTGCTTGAGATTGGAGGGGATCTCGTCGAACCCCTCGACCGAACCCTTGGCCGCCAGACCCAGCGCGCCGGCCGCGGGCAGGGCGATCCCGGCCAGCACCGCACCCGCCAGCACGCTGACACCGAGGAACTTCGCGGCCTGTTGAGTAGGTGACAGACCACCGCCGGAGCGCTTCTTTCCCATGGGGGCACCCTAATCCGTAGTCAAGGGCGTTCCGAGGGACCGAGTGATCATCGGAATGTTCGAGTGCAGGATCGTGACATCCGGGGCCACCCGAAGCGGTCGCGCCGGCGTTCCGAATCGCCGGACAGGCCTCAATGCCTTGGCCTAAGCTGCTGCCAACTGTCACAGCAGTGCGGTGCGGCGACAAGCCCTCCGTCACTCCAGGACCGCATGGATTTATGTCCGGCCTCGCCGCATATGGCGCCGGATGTCCGTTGTGGCGCAACGGAACTGCCCCGCTTTGCCGGGTATCTCACATATGTCGCCAGCTCACTCCGTCGGGTGATCTGCCGCTTACGCATAGTCCGTTCGGGCCATTCAAGATTGGGCCCGAAGGGGGTGTTGCGCTGTGCCCACCTTCCGTAACGTCCTCAACTGGCGGCGGTGAATATGCCGCTGCCGCCGTGGGGGAGCCTCGATTCGGGAGAGGACGGCGCCGGTATGGGCTGGGTAACCGACTGGAGTGCGCAGGCGGCCTGCCGCACTACCGATCCAGATGAACTGTTCGTTCAAGGAGCAGCGCAGAACAGGGCCAAGGCGGTGTGCACCGGATGCCCGGTGCGGACCGAGTGCCTGGCCGACGCGCTCGACAACCGCGTCGAGTTCGGCGTGTGGGGTGGCATGACGGAGCGTGAGCGCCGCGCACTGCTGCGCAGGCGTCCCACCGTCACCTCATGGCGCAGGCTCCTGGAGACAGCGCGCTCCGAGTACGAGCGCGGTGCGGGCCTGCTGCCCGTGGACTTGGAGGACGAGGAGACGTACGAGAGCTACGCCGCGGTGGGGTGACGCCCCGGCCGCTCGCGCAGCGCCCCGGTACGCCCGCGTGGTTCGGCAGACAGCCCCGCGTGGTGCACGGTCCGCTCGCATAACGCGGCCGCCACGCATGGCACGGTCCGCTCGCATCACACGACCGCTCACATGGCGCGGCGGTCAGCCTGCCAGCCGGTCCCCGATGGCCCGGAGTCCCGCGAGGTCGTGCACATCGCCCGGCAGCGCGGCCACTTCCGCCACCGCCACCTCGGGGTGGAGCGCGGTGAAGCGGTCACGCGTGCGCTGTTCGCGCGCCAGCAACTGCATGCGTTCGGCGTGCAGGCGCAGCAGTCCGGCGGTCAGTCGCTCGACAGAGGCGTCGGACGGGCCGGACGGACCGGAAGGGCCGGGTGGTTCGGACGGCTGGGGCGGCTGAGCTGGTTCGGACCGGGATGGTGCGGACGGGGACTCGTGGGGAGCCTCGGCGGGCGCCTGGTTCTCGGGAGTCGCGGGAATCTCCGAAGTCGCCGGATTATCAGAGGAGTTACGCACTCCAACCTTCCCGTCCCCCTGATCCACAATGCGGCTCTCTTCAAGATTTTCCGCGGCGGCGAGCGCCCGCTCGGCCGACAGCTGCGCGGCACCGCTGCCGTGCACACGGTTCAGCACCAGACCGGCCAGCGGCATGTCGTCGGCCGCCAGGCGCTCCACGAAGTACGCGGCCTCCCGCAGCGCGTCCCGCTCCGGCGAGGCCACCACGATGAACGCCGTGCCCGGCGCCTGCAACAGCCGGTACGTGGCGTCCGCCCGCGTGCGGAACCCGCCGAACATGGTGTCCATCGCCGCCACGAACGTCTGCACGTCACGCAGCAGCGGCCCGCCGAGCAGCTTGCCCAGCGCCCCCGTCATCATCGACATGCCGACGTTCAGGAACTTCATCCCGGCCCGGCCGCCCACCTTCGCCGGCGCCATGAGCAGCCGGATCAGCTTGCCGTCCAGGAAGGACCCGAGACGCTTGGGCGCGTCCAGGAAGTCCAGGGCCGAGCGCGAGGGCGGCGTGTCGACGACGATCAGGTCCCACTCGTCCCGCGACCGCAGCTGCCCCAGCTTCTCCATCGCCATGTACTCCTGCGTGCCGGCGAAGCCCGCCGAGAGCGACTGGTAGAAGGGGTTGGCGAGGATCGCGGCGGCCCGCTCCCTGTCCGCGTGCGCCTCGACGATCTCGTCGAACGTCCGCTTCATGTCGAGCATCATGGCGTGCAGTTCGCCGTCGCCCTCGATGTCCTTGACCCGCCGCGGCACGTTGTCGAGCCGGTCGATGCCCATGGACTGCGCGAGCCTGCGCGCCGGGTCGATGGTGAGTACGACGACCTTGCGGCCCCGCTCGGCCGCGCGCAGGCCTATGGCGGCCGCCGTGGTCGTCTTGCCGACGCCTCCCGAGCCGCAGCACACCACGATCCGGGTCTTCGGGTCGTCGATCAGGGCGTCGACGTCCAGGGCGCGGGCGGGGTCGAGGGGCCGGGCGGGGCCCGAGGCGCCCGCCGGGTCCGAGGTCCGTGCCGGTTCCGGGGTCATGCGATCCCTTGCTTCCGCAGTGCCGTGGCGAGCTCGTACAGGCCCGCGAGGTCCATCCCGCCCGCCAGCAGCGGGAGTTCGTGCAGCGGCTGGCCGAACTCGGTCAGCACGTTCCGCTGGTCGCGCTCCAGGGCGTACCGCTCGGCGTACTCCGCGGCCTGCTCCAGGAGCGGGTCGACCAGCCGCTCGGCGTTGCCGCCCCGCCGGGCCCCGCCGAGCCCCGCGGCGGAGAGCGACCTGGCGATGGCCGTACGAGGCGCCTGCTCCAGGCCCAGCTCCAGCTCGGCCTCGTCGAGCAGGGCGGACCGCACCATGTTCACGATGACCCGGCCCACCGGCAGCCGCGCGGCCCGCAGCTCGGCGATGCCGTCCGCGGTCTCCTGGACAGGCATCTCCTCCAGCAGGGTGACCAAGTGCACGGCCGTCTCAGGTGACTTGAGGACCCGCATCACGGCCTGCGCCTGGTTGTGTATGGGCCCGATCTTCGCGAGCCCGGCGACCTCGTCGTTGACGTTCAGGAAGCGGGTGATGCGCCCGGTCGGCGGGGCGTCCATGACGACGCAGTCGTACGCGTACCGCCCGCTCTTGTCCTTCCTGCGCACCGCCTCGCAGGCCTTGCCGGTCAGCAGGACGTCCCGCAGACCCGGCGCGATGGTGGTCGCGAAGTCGATGGCGCCGAGCTTCTTCAGGGCGCGTCCCGCACCCCCCAGTTTGTAGAACATCTGGAGGTAGTCGAGCAGCGCCAGCTCGGGGTCGATGGCGAGGGCGTACACCTCCCCGCCCCCGGGAGCGACGGCGATCTTCCGCTCCTCATAAGGCAGCGCCTCCGTCTCGAAGAGCTGCGCGATGCCCTGTCTGCCCTCGACCTCGACGAGAAGGGTGCGTTTCCCCTCCGTCGCGAGGGCGAGCGCGAGGGCCGCGGCCACCGTGGTCTTGCCGGTACCGCCCTTGCCACTGACGACCTGGAGCCTGCTCACACTCGTGAGCCTAACCAGTCGGCGCCGGGCCTACGCAGGAGCCCACCGTGAGCATCCTCTCGTACCGACTACAGTCGGCCACATGACCAAGTGGGAATACGCAACCGTGCCTCTGCTCGTCCATGCCACGAAGCAGATTCTGGACACCTGGGGCGAGGACGGCTGGGAGCTGGTCCAGGTCGTGCCCGGGCCGAACAACCCCGAGCAGCTCGTGGCCTACCTGAAGCGGGAGAAGCAGGCGTGAGCGGGGCCGTCGAGGCGCGCCTCGCCGAGCTCGGCCTGACGCTGCCCGCCGTCGTGCCGCCGCTGGCCTCGTACCAGCCGGCCGTCCAGTCCGGCGTGTACGTCTACACCGCGGGGCAGCTCCCGATGGTGGACGGCAAGCTCGCCGTGACCGGGAAGGTCGGCGCCGAGGTCACCCCGGAGGAGGCCAAGGACCTGGCCCGTACCTGCGCGCTGAACGGCCTGGCCGCGGTGAAGTCCGTCGCCGGTGACCTCGACCGCATCGCGCGCGTCGTGAAGGTCGTCGGCTTCGTGGCCTCCGCCCAGGACTTCACGGGCCAGCCCGGCGTGATCAACGGCGCGAGCGAGCTGCTCGGCGAGGTCCTCGGCGACAAGGGCGTGCACGCCCGCAGCGCCGTGGGTGTCGCCGTGCTGCCGCTGGACGCGCCGGTCGAGGTCGAGTTCCAGGTGGAACTGACCGAGGCGTGAGCCCGGCCGGGCCCCCACGGGGCGCCCGATTGCCGCCTCTCGAACATCAGCCCACCAGGGGATAGCCTCCGCCCATGGCAAATGGGCAGTGGTACCCCCCGGAGTGGCCCGACCGCATCCGCGCCCTCGCGAGCGGCGAGCTGACTCCGGCGACCCCGCGCCGCGCCGCCACCGTCATGCTGCTCAGGGACGGTGGCAGCGGCCCGGAAGTTCACATGCTGCGCAGACGCGCCTCCATGGCCTTCGCCGGAGGCGCGTACGCGTATCCGGGCGGCGGCGTCGACCCGCGCGACGACGACCACCTGGTGCGCTGGGCGGGGCCCACGCGCGCGTGGTGGGCCGCCAGGCTGGGCGTCGACGACGAGGCCGCGGCCCAGGCGATCGTCTGCGCCGCGGTCCGCGAGACGTACGAGGAGGCGGGCGTGCTGCTCGCCGGGCCCACTCCGGAGACCGTCGTCGGCGACACCACGGGCGAGGACTGGGAGGCGGACCGCGAGGCCCTGGTGGCCCGTGACGTCTCCTTCGCGGACTTCCTGGACCGCAGGGGGCTGTTCCTGCGCAGCGACCTGCTCGCGGCCTGGGCGCGCTGGATCACCCCGGAGTTCGAACCCAAGCGCTACGACACGTTCTTCTTCGTGGCGGCGCTTCCGGCGGGGCAGCGCACGCGCAACGCCTCTACGGAGGCGGACCGGACCGTGTGGATCCGCCCGGCGGAGGCCGCCGCCCGCTACGACGAGGGTGAGCTGCTGATGATGCCGCCGACCATCGCGACGCTGCGGGCGCTGAGCGCCTACGGGTCGCCTTCCGAGGCGCTCGGCGCGGCCGGGGCCCAGGCCATGGCTCCGGTGCTCGCTCAGGCGCGGCTGGAGGGCGGCGAGCTGGTCCTTTCCTGGCCCGGCCACGGCGAGTTCACCAAGCGGATCGCCCCGGACGGCGCGAGGTGACCCCGGGCCGCGCCCGTACGCATCCCACGCACACCCCGACCCCGACGGGAGTCACCCCCGCATGACAGAAGCCGCCGCCCTCCCGGGACAGCCCCGTGGGGGAGTACTCAGCGGTCCCGCGACCGCCCGCGCGGTCAACGTCCTGGCGCCCAACCCCTCCGCCATGACGCTGGACGGCACCAACACCTGGATCGTCTCGGAGCCGGACTCGCCCCTCGCGGTGGTCGTCGACCCGGGCCCGCTCGACGACGCCCATCTGAGCCGCGTCATCGAGACGGCCGCGAAGGCGGGCAAGCGCGTGGCCCTGACCCTGCTGACCCACGGCCACCCCGACCACGCGGAGGGCGCCGCCCGTTTCGCCGAGCTGACCCGCACTCACGTACGCGCCCTCGACCCCGCCCTGCGGCTGGGCGAGGAGGGCCTCGCGGCCGGCGACGTGATCACCACGGGCGGCCTTGAGCTGCGCGTGGTGGCCACCCCCGGCCACACCGCGGACTCGCTCTGCTTCCATCTCCCGGCCGACCGGGCCGTCCTGACGGGCGACACCATCCTCGGCCGCGGTACGACGATGGTGGCGCACCCTGACGGCCGCCTGGGCGACTATCTGGACTCCCTGCGCCGCCTGCGGTCGCTGGCGGTCGACGACGGCGTCCACACGGTTCTGCCGGGCCATGGGCCGGTCCTGGAGGACGCCCAGGGAGCCGTCGAGTTCTACCTGGCCCACCGGGCCAACCGCCTGGCCCAGGTCGAGACGGCCGTGGAGAACGGTCATACGGAGGCCGCGGACGTCGTCGCGCATGTGTACGCGGACGTGGACCGCTCCTTGTGGCCGGCCGCGGAACTGTCGGTCAGGGCGCAGCTGGACTACCTGCGCGAGCACGGCCTGATCTGACCGGCCCGATCTGACCGGCCCGAACTGACCAGCCCGATCTGACCGGGGCGCGGGCCGCGGTGCCCGGTCCCGGCGGCCGGGCGGGGAACGCGACGGGCCCCGCCTCCGAAGAGGCGGGGCCCGTCGACGTACGGAGTCGGCGTCAGCGCGACCGCTTGGCGAGGCGCTCGACGTCCAGCAGGATCACCGCGCGCGCCTCCAGGCGCAGCCAGCCGCGGCCCGCGAAGTCCGCCAGGGCCTTGTTGACCGTCTCGCGGGAGGCGCCGACCAGCTGGGCGAGCTCTTCCTGCGTGAGGTCGTGCACGACGTGGATGCCCTCCTCGGACTGCACGCCGAAGCGGCGCGACAGGTCGAGCAGCGCGCGGGCCACGCGGCCCGGCACGTCGGAGAAGACCAGGTCGGACATCTGGTCGTTGGTCTTGCGAAGGCGCCGGGCGACGGCGCGCAGCAGCGCGGCGGCCACCTCGGGCCGGGCGTTCAGCCAGGGCTGGAGGTCGCCGTGGCCGAGGCCGAGCAGCTTCACCTCGGTGAGGGCGGAGGCCGTGGCCGTCCGCGGGCCGGGGTCGAAGAGCGACAGCTCACCGATCAGCTCACCGGGGCCGAGCACCGCGAGCATGTTCTCCCGGCCGTCGGGCGAGGTGCGGTGGAGCTTCACCTTGCCCTCGGTGACCACATACAGGCGGTCTCCGGGGTCGCCCTCATGGAAAAGCGCATCCCCGCGTGCGAGCGTCACCTCACTCATGGAGGCGCGGAGCTCCGCGGCCTGCTCGTCATCGAGCGCCGCGAAGAGCGGGGCGCGCCGCAGAACGTCGTCCACGAGTTCTCTCCTTGTCGACCTGCATCAGGGGACCGTGTTCCCCATTTTGCCGGACGGTCCAAACAGTGTGATCAGTCACAAGTCTGCCGCACCGGCGCGGCGTGCTGTGGGGGAGGGGGCCAATTGGGGGCCGATCTCCGGGGTCAGGGTCGGATGTCAGTGGGGGGCTCTAGGCTGGCCGGGTGTCCAAAAAGCCGGTGAGAGCACAGGCCGAGGGGGCCGAGAAGGTGGCCGCACCCCGCGATTCCGCTGTGGGCGAACAGCCGTCCGGAGAGTCGGACAATCCGACAATTCGGGCGGGTGTGGTGCGTTCGAAGGACACATCGCCGTCGGCGGAGGGCGCACGGTCGTCGACGATGGGGGTAGGGGCGATGAGGGAACCGTCCCCACGGCCCCCCCGAGAAGCGACCGGCCCCCGCGCGGCGACCGACCTCCCCGAAGAAGGCACCCCCAGTGACGAAGAAGACGCAGGCCGCGGCCGCCTCCGCGAAGAAGGCCGCCAAAGCGCCAGCGAAGAAGGCCGCCGAAGCTCCCGCGAAGAAGGCCGCTGAGGCTCCCGCCAAGAAGGCCGTGCCCGAGTCCCGCACCGCGCTCGTCCGCCGCGCCCGGCGGATCAACCGCGAGCTCGCCGAGGTGTATTCGTACGCCCACCCCGAGCTGGACTTCGAGAACCCCTTCGAGCTGCTGGTCGCCACGGTGCTGTCCGCGCAGACCACCGACCTGAGGGTGAACCAGACGACGCCGCGTCTGTTCGCCAAGTACCCGACCCCGGAGGACCTGGCCGCGGCCGTCCCCGAGGAGGTCGAGGAGCTGATCAGGCCCACCGGGTTCTTCCGCGCCAAGACGAAGTCGATCATGGGCCTGGCGAAGGCCCTGCGGGACGACTTCGGGGGCGAGGTGCCGGGGCGCCTCGACGACCTGGTCAAGCTGCCCGGCGTGGGCCGCAAGACCGCGTTCGTCGTTTTGGGCAATGCGTTCGGCGTCCCCGGCCTCACTGTGGACACCCACTTCGGCCGACTCGTACGCCGCTGGAAGTGGACCGAGGAGACGGACCCGGAGAAGGTCGAGGCCGCCGTGGCCTCGCTCTTCCCGAAGAGCGAGTGGACGATGCTCTCGCACCGCGTCATCTTCCACGGCCGCCGCATCTGCCACTCCCGCAAGCCCGCCTGCGGCGCCTGCCCGATCGCCCCGCTCTGCCCGTCGTACGGAGAGGGCGAGACCGACCCGGAGAAGGCGAAGAAGCTCTTGAAGTACGAGATGGGCGGATTCCCCGGCCAGCGGCTCAAGCCCCCGGCGGACTACCCCGGAAAGCCCGCGCCGCCGCTGACGGCGGGGTGAATGCGCGGCGGGGTGGAACGAACCCAGGGGCGAAGAGCGTTGACGAGAGACGGACGGGGGTGCCGATGACGCACGCGAGCGAGACGACGAACGCCACGG
This sequence comes from Streptomyces sp. 135, assembly GCF_020026305.1. NCBI lineage: Bacteria > Bacillati > Actinomycetota > Actinomycetes > Kitasatosporales > Streptomycetaceae > Streptomyces > Streptomyces sp. 135. The sequence goes on from NZ_CP075691.1 coordinate 4,633,083, forward strand.
ACGACGACAGCGGGTTCAAGACTGCGGGCAAGGACCACGGCAACGGCAACGGCAATGACAGCGGCAGCGGCAGAGGCGAGGATGGCACCAGCCACCTCCTCAGCACCGACTCCCTGCCCTCCTGGCTGACTCCCGTCGCCCGCGCCGCCCGGACCGTCCAGCCGCTCCAGCTGAGCCGCTTCCTGCCCCCGGAGAGCGGCGCCGGCCGCCAGTCCGCCGTCCTCGTCCTCTTCGGAGAGGGCGAGCGTGGCCCCGAGCTGCTCCTGATGGAGCGCGCCGGCTCCCTCCGCTCCCACGCCGGGCAGCCCTCCTTCCCCGGCGGCTCCCTCGACCCCGAGGACGGCGACCCGCGCACCGACGGCCCCCTCCACGCCGCCCTGCGCGAGGCCGAGGAGGAGACGGGCCTCGACCCCCGGGGCGTCCAGCTCTTCGCCGTACTGCCGCGCCTGTTCATTCCCGTGAGCGATTTCGTCGTGACGCCCGTGCTCGGCTGGTGGCGCGAACCAAGCCCGGTCGGCGTCGTCGATCCGAACGAGACCGCCCGCGTCTTCACGGTGCCCGTGGCCGATCTCACGGACCCGGCGAACCGCGTGACGGCGATCCACCCGAGCGGTCACCGCGGGCCCGCGTTCCTCGTCGAGTCCGCTCTGGTCTGGGGTTTCACCGCGGGCGTGATCGATAGAATTCTGCACTTCGCGGGCTGGGAGCGCCCCTGGGACCGCAGTAAGCAGGTCCCGCTCGACTGGCGCGCATGACAAGGTTGCAGCGAAGTGGCGACCGCGATGCGAGGCGAGGATTGAATCGGTGAACGTGCTGGACGTCCTGCTGCTGCTCGCCGCGGTGTGGTTCGCGATCGTGGGCTACCGCCAGGGCTTTGTGGTCGGCATCCTCTCGGTGATCGGCTTCCTCGGCGGCGGTCTCGTCGCCGTCTACCTGCTGCCGGTCATCTGGGACGCCCTGACGGACGACGACGCGGCACAGGTGAGTACGACCGCCGCGGTGGTCGCCGTCGTCATCGTGATCGTCTGCGCCTCGATCGGCCAGGCCTTCACCACCCACCTCGGCAACAAGCTGCGCAGACACATCACCTGGCAGCCCGCCCGCGCCCTGGACGCGACGGGCGGCGCGCTGGTGAACGTGGTGGCGATGCTCCTGGTCGCCTGGATGATCGGCTCCCTCCTCGCCAGGACGACGATGCCCACGGTCGGCAAGGAGGTGCGCAACTCCAAGGTGCTCCTCGGCGTCTCGCGCGCCCTGCCGACCGATGCCGACACGTGGTTCGACGACTTCTCCTCCGTCCTCGCGCAGAACGGCTTCCCGCAGGTGTTCAGCCCGTTCTCGAACGAGCCGATCACGGAGGTCCAGCCCCCCGACCCCAAGCTGGCCAAGAGCAAGGTCGCCACGACCGCCAAGCGCTCCATCGTGAAGGTCCGCGGTGAGGCGCGCAGCTGCGGCAAGGTCCTCGAAGGCACCGGCTTCGTCTTCGCCGACCGCCGCGTGATGACGAACGCGCACGTGGTCGGCGGCGTGGACGAGCCGACCGTCCAGATAGGCGATCAGAGCCAGGTGTACGACGCGAAGGTCGTCCTCTACGACTGGGAGCGGGACATCGCCGTACTGGACGTGCCCACGCTGAAGGCGCCGGCGCTCCAGTTCACGTCCAAGGACGCGGCCGGCGGCGACGGCGCCATCGTCGCGGGCTTCCCCGAGGACGGGCCCTACGACGTCCGCCCCGCGCGCGTGCGCGGCCGCATCTCGGCCAAGGGACCCGACATCTACCACCGGGGCACCGTGCGCCGCGACGTCTACTCGCTCTACGCGACGGTCCGCCAGGGCAACTCCGGCGGCCCCCTGCTCACGCCCGACGGCAAGGTCTACGGCGTGGTCTTCGCCAAGTCCCTCGACGACCCCGACACCGGTTACGCCCTGACGGTCGACGAGGTGCGCGGGGACATCGAGCGCGGCCGCACCGCCAGCCAAGAGGTCGACAGCCAGGGCTGCGCGCTCTAGGGAACCGGCTTCCAGGGAGGCGTCTTCCAGGAAGCCGTGGGCAGTGGGCCGGGGGGTCAGTCGCGCGTATGCCGCAGCCGCGCGGAGACCCAGCGGGCCCTGCGGCGGAGAATGCGGGGAATGCCCATGCCTTGAGGGGGGCCGTGGCGGCCCGGATTCTGTGCCCCGCCCCTCTTCTGGCTGTTCAGCGCTGCGGCCGAGCGGCGATTGCGTGCTACGTCACTGTAGTCGTGCGTCCAGCCCATACCCCGACGTGTGCCCGTGCCTCATGGTCGGTAACCGTGCGCAGGGAACCCAATTGGCCTATGCGCCGGGCAATTGGCGTTCGTAGGACATGTGTTCGTGTGCGGTCCGGCTCAGCGGTCGGGCTCGGGGTCCTTCAGCCAGTTCACCAGCTCCGTGGAGAACGCCACCGGGTCCTCCTCGTGCGGGAAGTGCCCGAGCCCGTCGAACAGCCGCCAGCGGTACGGCGCTTCGACGTACTCACCGGACCCCGCCGCGCTCCTCGTACGCATCACCGGATCGAGCGAACCGTGCAGATGCAGCGTCGGCACCCGCACCGGCCGCTTCATGCGGCGGTTGAACTGGATGCCGTCGGGCCGTGCCATCGACCGCACCATCCATCGGTACGGCTCGATCGAGCAGTGCGCCGTCGACGGGATGCACATGGCACGCTGATACGTCTCCACCGCCTCGTCCTCCGGCAGGCGGGGCCCCGACCAGTCCCGGACCAGACGCCCCACCAGGGCGCCGTCGTCGGCGACCAGTTGACGCTCCGGCAGCCACGGCCGCTGGAAGCCCCACACGTAGGACCCCGCGGCGGTCTGCTTCCTGTCGGAGAGCATGGCCGAGCGCCAGCGGCGTGGATGCGGCATCGAGGAGACCGCGAGGCGGCGCACCAGCTTGGGGCGCATCACGGCCGCCGTCCACGCGAGGTAGCCGCCGAGATCGTGCCCGACGAGCGCGGCGTCCGGCTCGCCGAGCGAGCGCACGACGCCGGTGATGTCGAGCGCGAGGTTCGCCGGGTCGTAACCGCGCGGGGTGCGGTCGCTGCCGCCCACGCCCCGCAGGTCCATCGCGACGGCCCGGAAGCCCGCGTCGGCGAGCGCCACCATCTGGTGCCGCCACGCCCACCAGAACTGGGGGAAGCCGTGCAGGAGCAGGACCAGCGGCCCGTCACCCATTTCGGCGATGTGGAACCGCGCGCCGTTGGCGGCCACGTCCCGGTGGGTCCAGGGTCCTTCGATGCGTACGGCAGATGCCGGTTGCGCCGAATGGGCGGTGGCGCCGAGCGTGGGGCCGTACTGGGTGGCGCCGGTGCGGGCGTGGTCCTGATGGGCGGGGTCCGTCATGAGGACGAGCGTGCCACAGTGGCCCCCGTCTCACCGACTCGGACGTCCAGGGTGGCGGCCGGGCTCACCGCACGGGGATGCGGTTTGACGTTTCCCAGTACGGCAGCCGTCTCTTTGGCCGAAGCGGCGACCTTCTGCGGGCCCTTGCCCTTCTTGGCCTTCTTGGCGAAGACGACGCCGATCAGCGCGAGCACCCCGGCCACCAGGACGTTGGCGGCGAAGGACAGCAGGAAGCAGACCGCGAGGTTCCAGCCGCTCCAGGTGCGGATGCCGTACGCGAGGGCGAAGCTCAGCATCGGCAGCGAGAAGATGAGGACCGTGCCGGCCGCGGCGAACGCGCCACCGCCGATCGCGCCGCGCTTGACGTCCTGTCGCAGCTGGGCCTTGGCCAGTGCGATCTCGTCGTGCACCAGCGCGGACATCTCGCCGGTCGCCGTGGCGACCAGCTGGCCGAGGCTGCGCTCGGCGCCGACGTGACCGTCGGGTGAACTCATCGCGTTCTCCCCTTTTTCTCTTCTGGTCTCTTCTGAGTCATGTCTGCTCAGACTTCTGAGATATGTCTGCTCAGATCATGCCGGACCATTGCCATCCTCGCGTTCCCCGCCCGACACTTCGGCAAGCCTGCGGTGTTCCGCGGCCTTCTTCTCGTAGATGGCGGCCATTCGGCGGTGGTACTCCGGGTCATCCAGCTCGTAGATGTCCGGTACGCCGCTGAGGTCCTCGTCGCGCTCCTCGTCCTCCCACAGCTTGCGGTACTTGGCGTTCCGTACCTTCAGCAGGATTCCGGAGAGCACGGCCGCGATGAGCGAGCCGGTGAGTACGGCGGCCTTGATCTCGTCGGTGAGCAGGGGGTCCTCGGTGAACGCCAGTTCGCCGATCAGCAGCGACACCGTGAAGCCGATGCCGGCCAGTGACGCGACGGCGAAGACATCGGGCCAGGCCAGGTCGTCGTTGAGCTCCGCCTTGGTGAAGCGGGCCGCGAGCCAGGTCCCGCCGAAGATGCCGACCGCCTTGCCGACCACGAGACCGAGGACCACGCCGAGCGTCTCCGGCTGGGTGAATACGTCGCCGAGCGCGCCGCCCGCGACGGAGACACCGGCGCTGAACAGGGCGAACAGCGGCACGGCCAGGCCCGCGGAGAGGGGGCGTACGAGATGTTCGATGTGCTCGCCGGGGGAGTGCTGCTCGCTCTCGTCCTCCTTGTGGCAGCGCAGCATCAGGCCCATGGCGACGCCCGCGATGGTGGCGTGGATGCCGCTGTTGTACATCAGGCCCCAGATGGCGAGCGCCAGCGGCACGTAGATGTACCAGCCGCGCACCCGCTTCCTGAGCAGCAGCCAGAAGACGGCGAGGCCGAGGACGGCGCCGCCGAGCGCGGGGAAGTTGAGGTCGCTGGTGAAGAAGACGGCGATGATCAGGATCGCGAAGAGGTCGTCGACGACCGCGAGCGTGAGCAGGAAGGCCCTCAGCGCGGACGGCAACGACGTGCCTATGACGGCGAGCACCGCGAGCGCGAAGGCGATGTCGGTGGCGGTCGGCACGGCCCAGCCCGCCATCGAGCCGCCGCCGAAGGCGTTGGTCAGGACGTAGACGAGCGCGGGCGCCGCCATGCCGCAGAGCGCGGCGATGACGGGCAGCGCGGCGGCCTTGGGATCGCGCAGGTCACCGGCGACCAGCTCGCGCTTGAGTTCGATGCCCGCCACGAAGAAGAAGACGGCGAGCAGGCCGTCGGCCGCCCAGTGCTGGATGGAGAGGTCGAGTCCGAGCGAGGAGGGCCCGAGGTGGAAACCACGAACCGACTCGTACGAGCCCCCGGCCGTGTTCGCCCAGATCAGCGCGGTGACGGCGGCGACGAGCAGCAGGACTCCGCCGACCGTCTCGGTACGCAGGGCGTTGGCGACGAAGTTCCGCTCGGGCAGCGAGAGGCGGCCGAGAACCTTGCGGCTGGGGCGGGGGGCGGGCGCGGTCACGTGAGTCGACCTCCGGTCGGTAGGCAGGGCTGAGCACTTGCCGACCAGACTTCCCGGCGCACCTAGGTACTTCTCTTCGCGATGTCGCGGCACATCTCATCACGACTTCTTGGCGCGATGTTGACGTGATCCTTAGCTTACCTAACGCACACCTGGACGTATCCGGCGTTCTTCACTTTATGCACAAAGAAGGCACCCGGCGCGCTGCCGGGTGCCTTCTCGCGTACGTCAGCCTGGGCGGCCTCAGTCCTCGCTCGGCGCGGCCGGGAGCTTGGACTGGATCAGCTCCATCACGGAGGAGTCCGTGAGGGTGGTGACGTCACCCAGCTCGCGGTTCTCCGCCACGTCCCGCAGGAGGCGCCGCATGATCTTGCCCGAACGCGTCTTCGGCAGCTCCGCCACCGGCAGGACCCGCTTCGGCTTGGCGATGGGGCCGAGCGTGGTGCCCACGTGGTTGCGCAGGTCGGCCACCAGGCCCTCGTCCTCGGCGTTCGCCGTGCCGCGCAGGATGACGAACGCGACGATGGCCTGGCCGGTCGTCTCGTCCGCCGCGCCCACGACCGCCGCCTCGGCGACCGACGGGTGCGAGACGAGCGCGGACTCGACCTCGGTGGTGGAGATGTTGTGCCCGGACACGAGCATCACGTCGTCCACGCGGCCGAGCAGCCAGATGTCGCCGTCCTCGTCCTTCTTCGCGCCGTCACCGGCGAAGTACCGGCCCTCGAAGCGCGACCAGTACGTGTCGAGGAACCGCTGGTCGTCGCCCCAGATGGTGCGCAGCATCGACGGCCACGGTTCGGTGAGGACGAGGTAGCCACCGCCGCCGTCCGGCACTTCGTTCGCCTCGTCGTCGACGACGGTGGCGCTGATGCCCGGCAGCGCGCGCTGGGCGCTTCCCGGCTTCGTCTCGGTCACGCCCGGCAGCGGCGAGATCATCATCGCGCCGGTCTCGGTCTGCCACCAGGTGTCCACGATGGGGCACTTGTCGCCGCCGATGTTCTTCCGGTACCACATCCACGCCTCGGGGTTGATCGGCTCGCCGACCGAACCGAGGACCCGCAGGCTGCTGAGGTCGAACTTCGCGGGGATGTCGTCGCCCCACTTCATGAACGTACGGATCGCCGTGGGGGCGGTGTACAGGATCGTGACCCCGTACTTCTGGATGATCTCCCAGAAGCGGCCCTGGTGAGGGGTGTCGGGGGTGCCCTCGTACATCACCTGCGTCGCGCCGTTCGCCAGCGGGCCGTACGTGATGTACGAGTGGCCGGTGACCCAGCCGATGTCGGCCGTGCACCAGTAGACGTCGCTCGAGGGCTTGAGGTCGAAGACGGCGTGGTGGGTGTAGGCCGTCTGCGTGAGATAGCCGCCGGAGGTGTGCAGGATGCCCTTCGGCTTACCCGTGGTGCCCGACGTGTAGAGGATGAAGAGCGGGTGCTCGGCGTCGAACGCCTCGGGGGTGTGCTCGGCGGACTGCTTCTGGGTGATCTCGTGCCACCACACGTCGCGGCCCTCGGCCCAGGACACGTCCTGGCCGGTGCGGCGCACCACGAGGACGTGGCGCACGCCCTCGACGCGGCCGACGGCCTCGTCCACGGCGGGCTTGAGCGCGGAGGGCTTGCCCCTGCGGTAACCGCCGTCAGCCGTGATGACGACCTTGGCGTCGGCGTCCTCGATGCGGGCGGCGATGGCGTCCGCGGAGAAGCCGCCGAAGACCACCGAGTGCGTGGCGCCGATACGGGCGCAGGCGAGCATCGCGATGACCGCCTCGGGGATCATCGGCAGATAGACGGCGACGCGGTCGCCCTTCTGGACGCCCAGCTCGGTCAGGGCGTTGGCCGCCCGGCTGACCTCGTCCTTGAGCTCGGCGTAGGTGATGGCCCGGCCGTCGCCGGGCTCACCCTCGAAGTGGATCGCGACGCGGTCGCCGTTGCCCGCCTCGACGTGTCGGTCGACGCAGTTGTACGCGACGTTGAGCTTCCCGTCGGCGAACCACTTGGCGAACGGCGGGTTCGACCAGTCGAGCGTCTCGGTCGGTTCCGTGGCCCAGGTCAGCCGGCGGGCCTGCTCGGCCCAGAAGCCGAGCCGGTCAGCCTTGGCCTGTTCGTACGCCGCCGCGGTGACGTTGGCGGCGGCCGCCAGCTCCGCGGGCGGCGCGAAGCGACGCTCCTCCTTCAAGAGGTTGGCCAGGCTTTCATTGCTCACGACATCTCCCTTGCGCTGCTTTGCCGGGGGCGACCGTTGTGTCCGAAGCCACAGCTCATCAGACGCAACCCATGGTGACAAGGGTCTGCCGAAAATTGGTTTAGACCTTTACCCGTCAGGCGGTTGCCCGTGGGGTCTCGGACCCCCGGCCCTCGACCAGCGCTGTGGGCACCACCTGATCGAATACCTCGTCGGGAAGGTGCTCGGTGTCGCTGCCCTCCGTCAGCAGATACGACTGTGCCTCTCCGACATGGAAGTACATACCGTGCAGTTCGAGGTCACCCTCGGCAAGGCGACGCGCCACCGACTCGTGCGCCTTCAGGTGCTCCAACTGCTGGACGACATTGGTGAGACAGAGCTGCTCGACCGCGTCGGCGGGGGCTCGCCCCGACAGCCGCGCCCACGCCTTGTCCTGCGCGCCCATGCGTTCCAGGCTCGGCAGGCCATGCCGCAGCCACCGCCGCAGCGGCGTCTGGGCGCCCCCGGGCGGGGTGTTGAGCAGCGCCTGCATCGCGCCGCACCCGGAGTGCCCGCAGACGGTGATGGACCGCACCTTGAGCACATCGACCGCGTACTCGATCGCGGCCCCCACCGAGTCGTCCCCGCTCTCCGCACCCGGCAGCGGCACCAGATTGCCCACGTTGCGTACGACGAACAGGTCGCCGGGACCACTGGAGGTGATCATCGACGTGACGACCCGGGAGTCCGCGCACGTCAGGAAAAGCTGCGCGGGCTGCTGCCCCTCACGCGCCAGCCTGGCCAGCTCCTCCCGCACATGCGGCGCGGTGTTCCGCTGGAAGGCGCTGATGCCGCTGGCCAGTTGGTGGTTGCTGGGACGGCCGGCCTCCTGCTTCTCCTGCGGCCGGTCGCAGTGGTGGTTGCGCCAGGGCGTCCACGGCCGGCAGCAGGAGTGCGAGGCCCCGGCGGGCTCGGCGATGCGGGTACCGGCACGGCCGGTGATCTCGACGCGTGCCCCGTGCGCGGTGTGCTCGTCCTGCCAGCACTGGAGCGTCTCGTACGCCGCGTGGTCCATGAAGGAGCCGTCCAGCTCCACGACGACGTCCTCGCCGTGGGGCACGAGATGCAGCGTCCTGCTGAGCCGAGGCACCGCGAGGAACGTCAACTGGCCCCGGGCGCGCACGTGGTGGACGCCGTCCCGGACCTCGTGGGTGATGCGGGTGCGGGCGAGGCGGTGCAGGGCGACGGCCACGGCGACGGCGATGCCGATGGCGACGCCCTGGAGGACGTTGAGGAAGACGACGCCGAGGGTGGTCACGGCGTAGACGAGGATCTCGCGGTGGCGGGTGATCGTACGGATGTGGTTGAGGCTGACCATCTGGATGCCGACGGCCATGACGAGCGCGGCGAGGGCCGCGAGCGGGATCAGCTCCAGGGCGGGGACCAGGAGTAGCGCGGCCACTACTACCCAAACGCCGTGCAGCATCGTGGAGTTCCGGCTGACGGCGCCCGCGCGCACATTGGCCACGGTGCGCACCGCGACCCCGGCGACGGGCAGGCCGCCGAGGGCGCCCGAGACGATGTTGGCGCTGCCCTGGCCGAGCAGTTCGCGGTTGAGGTCGGAGCGGCGCACGCCCGCGTGCAGCTCGGGTTGCTTGGAGACGAGCTTGTCGACGGCCACGGCGCCGAGCAGCGACTGCACGCTGCACACCAGCGTGATGGTGAGCACGGCGGCGACGAGCCCGAGCGCGGGCCCTTCGGGGAGCCCCACCAGCGCGTGGCTGCGCCAGGAGGGGAGCTCGACCCGGTCGAGCCGCAGTCCGGCGGCCGAGGCCACGCCCGTCGCGAGGGCCACCGACACCAGGGCGGCGGGCACGGCACGGGCCATGCGCCCGGCGCGTCCGGGGAGCCGGGGCCAGAGCATCAGGACGGCGAGGGTGAGCAGGCTGATCGACAGCGCGGCCGGATGCAGGTCGGCCAGCTGGGCGGGCAGCGCGCGGAGGTTTTCGAGCACGGCGCTCTGCGGGGTGCCGCCGAGCACGATGTGCAGCTGGGCCATGGCGATGGTGACGCCGATGCCGGCCAGCATGCCGTGCACCACGGCGGGGCTGACGGCGAGCGCGGTGCGGGCCACGCGCAGGCAGCCGAGGCCCAGTTGGGCGAGGCCCGCGAGGACGGTGATGGCGCAGGTGGTCCGCCAGCCGTACTGCTGGATGAGGTCGGCCGTGACGACCGTGAGCCCTGCGGCGGGGCCGCTGACCTGGAGCGGTGATCCGCCGATCCGCCCGGCGACGATGCCGCCGACGGCGGCGGCGACGAGGCCCGCCTGAAGGGGTGCTCCGGTGGCGAGGGCGATGCCGAGGGACAGGGGCAGGGCGATCAGGAAGACGGCGATCGACGCGGAGACGTCGGCGCCGGCGATGCGGAACTTCTTGCGGCGCGGCGGGGCCTCGGGCTCCTGGGCGCCGGGCGCGGGGGCCGGGTCGGTGGGGCGAGTGGGGACGCAGGCAGACATTTTCCCGTCTCCTCCGGGGCAGCGCGGTCGCGGAACAGGGGGTCCTCCGGACGCCTCCGGAGGGCGGGTCGCGGCCGTGGGTCACGGCGTTGCAGCGGCGGGATACCTCAACTCTCGGTAAACGAACAGTAATGCAGAGTAAAGGCCTTGGCTGGACTAATAGGGCAAATGGGGCAATCGACCACTCTGATGAGTGAATAAAAACTTTTGTCGGCTTGTCGTACTAATTCATTCCGGTCCCCGTGCGAAGTTGCTGACCGTTCTGTCCCGACTTGCACGGAAAGAGGTGGGCGGAAGATGGCCGCCACCCGGAGGACCACCGCGAGCCTCACCGCCCTCGTGGCCTGCGCGGCAGCACTGGCCGGCTGCGCGGGGGGCGACACCGGCACCGGCGCCGGTACCAAGGAAGGCGCCCCTGGCGCGAAGAAGGCGTCCGGGGCCCAGGCGCCCAAGAGCCCGGTCCGTTTGATCGGGGACGGCTCCACGGCCTTCACCGGCAAGCAGCCGAACCTGCCGCGACCGGCCCGCCTGAAGCCCGGCCAGAAGCCGCCCCAGTTCGTCGTCTTCTCCTGGGACGGCGCGGGCGAGGACGGGCAGAAGCTGTTCTCCCACTTCCGCAAGGTGGCCAAGCGGAACAACGCCACGATGACGTACTTCCTCAGCGGCGTGTACATGCTCCCCGAGTCGAAGCGCTCGCTCTACAAGCCGCCGCAGCACCTGGCCGGCAGCTCGGACATCGGTTTCAACGACCGCAAGGGGATCAGGAACACCGTCGAGCAGCTCCGCGCCGCCTGGCTCGAGGGCAACGAGATCGGCACCCACTTCAACGGCCACTTCTGCGGCGCCGGCCGCGGGGTCGGCGAGTGGTCCGTCGCGGACTGGAAGAGCGAGATCAAGCAGGCCAAGTCCTTCGTGAAGGCCTGGAAGACGAACACGGGCATGAAGAAGGCGCAGCCCCTGCCCTTCGACTACGACAAGGAGCTGATCGGGGCCAGAACACCCTGCCTGGAGGGGCAGAAGAACTTCATGCGAGCGGCGCGGCAGCTGGGCTTCCGCTACGACACCAGCGGCGTGAACGACCAGGTCTGGCCCAAGAAGAAGGAAGGCCTCTGGGACCTGTCGATGCAGCTCGTTCCGGTCCCCGGCCGCAACTTCGAGACGCTCACCATGGACTACAACTTCATGGTCAACCAGTCCGGTTCGACCTCGCAGGGCGACCCCGCGAAGCACGAGTACTGGGGCGACCAGATGCGCGACGGGCTGCTCCAGGGCTTCAATCGCGCGTACAAGGGCAACCGCGCGCCGCTGATCATCGGCAACCACTTCGAGTCGTGGAACGGCGGCACGTACATGCGCGCCATCGAGGAGACGATCGAGACGGTATGCACCAAACCGCAGGTGCGCTGCGTCTCCTTCCGGCAGCTCGCGGACTGGCTCGACGCGCAGGACCCGAAGGTGCTGGCGAAGCTGACCAAGCTGCGGGTCGGCAAGGCACCGAAGGAGGGCTGGGCGGCGTTCCTTCCGCCAGGCCTCGGTAGGGCGTTGTTCAGCTGAGCGGCGGGTGTGCCTCCCAGCCGCGCGTCGGGGAAGTGCGGCGGTGGCGCTCCTCCAGCCGTCGTGAAGTGCTTCTCCATGGCGCGCACCCAGTCAGAGTGCCCGACGGTCACCAGGAGGTCGTCGCCGACCTGCTCGCGCAGGAAGTCGATGTCGTCCTGGCCCTGCACCTTGTTGCCCACGACCTTGAGGTCGACGCCGAAGTCGCGTGCGTATTCGCTGTACTGGCGATAGACGGAGACCCCCTTCCTCGTCGGCTCGGCGACCAGGAACGTCATGTCGAAGCGGGTGAACATGCCGGAGGCGAAGGAGTCCGAGCCGGCGGTCATGTCCACGACCGCGTACTCGTCGCGGCCGTCGACCAGGTGGTTCAGGCACAGCTCCACCGCTCCGGTCTTGGAGTGGTAGCAGGCCACACCGAGGTCGGCTTCGGTGAACGGCCCGGTGACCATCAAACGCACGGTGGCGCCGTCGAGTTCCAGCGGCCGGGCACACGCGTCGTACACGGGGTTGTCCTCGCGCACCCGCAGCAGCCGCGAACCCTCGCCGGGGGGCGTCGTCTTGATCATCGTGTCGGCGGAGGCGATCCGCGGGTTGGAGCCGCGCAGATAGTCCTTGATCAGGGGCAGGTGCGCCCCCAGGGCGGGCAGCCGCGCGGCGTCCGCCTCGTCGAGGCCGAGCGCCGGGCCCAGGTGCTGATTGATGTCGGCGTCCACCGCGATGACGGGGGCGCCGGTGGCGGCGAGGTGGCGGATGAAGAGCGAGGACAGCGTCGTCTTGCCGCTGCCGCCCTTGCCCACGAAAGCGATTTTCATAACCACGAAGCGTAGTGGATACTTCACGCCGGGTACTCGGCTCGCGTGAAGAAGACCACTCCTTCGTGGGGGTGGGCCCTGTAGTACGTAGGCTCGTACTCATGAGTACGACAGCCGACCCTCCCCCGAGCTCGCGAGCCGGCTCGGGCGGGGGCGATCCCCTCGCGGCCCTGGGGGCCCTGCCCGGCGTGCCCGACTCCGTGGACTCCGTGCGCAAGGCCGTGGACCGGGTCTACGGACACCGGATCATGCGGCGCCGCAGCAACGAGATCACCTCCGAGGCGGCACTGCGCGGCGCCCGCGGTTCGGCCGCGCTCTCCGGGGCCGAATGGGCTCTTGAGGAAGTGCGCCGACGCAGCGACTTCAGCGGCGACGACGAGGCGCGCACCGTCGGCGGGGCCCTGCGGCTCACCGCCGAGGCCGGCCAACTGCTGTCCATCTGGCGGCAGTCGCCGCTGCGGGTCCTGGCGCGGCTGCACCTGGTCGCCGCGGCCGACTCCGCCGAGGCCGCGGGACGGCCGCGCCTCGCGGGGGAGCCCGTCGAGGAGCCGCTGATCGAGCTTCCCCTGCCGGACGCGGACGAGGTGGCGGGACGCCTGGAGGGGCTGTCGCGGCTGATCATCGCGGGCAGCTCGGCGCCCGCCCTGGTGATGGCCGCCGTGGTCCACGGGGAGCTGCTCAGCCTGCGGCCCTTCGGCTCCCACAACGGTCTGGTCGCGCGGGCCGCCGAGCGCATCGTCCTGGTGGGCAGCGGCCTCGACCCGAAGTCGATCTGCCCCGCCGAGGCGGGCCACGCGGAGTTGGGCCGAGCGGCCTATGTGGCGGCGCTCGACGGCTACGCCTCCGGTACGCCGGACGGCATGGCGGCCTGGATCGCCCACTGCGGCAAGGCCGTTGAGCTCGGCGTCAGGGAGTCCACGGCGGTCTGCGAGGCCCTCCAGCGGGGAGCGGCGTAGGGCGACCGCGGGGAGCGGGCTCAAGGAGGCCCGAAAAGGGTTGCGGCGGTACGGATATCCGTACCGCCGCTGGCATGTTCACCGGGTTACCAAGCGTCCTCGAAGGTTGCCCATCAGGTCGGGAACTTCGCCCGTCACCTGGTGCGGCTGGCCCGTAATCGACGGGTCGACGTCGCGTGGGTGCCTGGTGTTCATGCTTCGGTCCGTGGGGCCGTGGTTGCGTTTAAAGGTAATCCTCTCGGATGTCCTTGGTCTCGCGGGCCGTTGACTCCTTTGTACTCCAGTCCTGGGGCAAGCGGTAGTCCTGGCCGGACTTCTTTACTTTTGCCTTCAAATAGGAGCGAACCGGGCATGGGTGTTCGCCGTGATCGCCTGGGGTGTCACGGCGGATTCCGGCCGTTGTCAGATCGCCGCCGCACGACGGCGGCTGGCGAACCACACCAGGCCCGCGGTGGCCGCCGCCGCCCCCACCGCGGCCGCCGCGACGAGCGCCGGCCGGGGCGGAGCGGGCAGGCGCTGCTTGAGCCGCACGGGGCGGTGGAAGTCGAGGATCGGCCACGCGCGCGTGAGGGCCTCGCGGCGCAGCGCCCGGTCGGGGTTGACGGCGAAAGGGTGCCCGACGGACTGGAGCATCGGCAGGTCGGTCGCCGAGTCGCTGTAGGCGTAGCAACGGTCGAGGTCGTACCCCTCCGAGCGGGCCAGCTCCTTGATCGCCTCCGCTTTGGTGGGGCCGTACGCGTAGTACTCCACCTCTCCGGTGAAGCAGCCGTCGTCGCCGACCACCATGCGCGTGGCCACGACCCGGTCCGCGCCGAGGAGCTCCCCGATCGGCTCGACGACCTCGGCGCCCGAGGTGGAGACGATGACGACGTCGCGGCCCGCGATGTGGTGCTCCTCGATGAGCGAGGCGGCTTCGTCGTAGATGATCGGGTCGATCAGATCGTGCAGGGTCTCGGCGACGATCTCCTGGACCTGGCGCACGTTCCAGCCGCGGCAGAGGGCGGAGAGGTACTCGCGCATCCGCTCCATCTGGTCATGGTCGGCGCCGCCCGCGAGGAAGACGAACTGCGCGTACGCGGTACGCAGGACGGCCCTGCGGTTGATCAGGCCGCCTTGGTAGAACGACTTGCTGAAGGTGAGCGTGCTCGACTTCGCAATGACCGTCTTGTCCAGGTCAAAGAAGGCGGCGGTGCGGGGCAAGGAGTGGTTTTCCACGGGCCCGAGCATAGGCGCCCACCATTCGGCGTAAGCTGAGGCGCGTGGGTTTGCCTGAGAAGGCTCTCGGGTACACCATGGAAGTCACGGATCGTTCGCGACCGTGCTAACCCGGTCTGGCTCCTCCCCCCCCGAGTCGGACCGTGGGGACGACCCCCGCTCTCCCCCCCGGCGGGGGTCGTCGCATGTCCGGATGGGTTTTTGAGCCCTCCGTCGATCATCTTCCGGCCTTCTGGATCTTGTCTCCGCCCTCGCGGCGGTTTCGAGTCCTGCCCAAGACTCGTCACCGTGTGTAGTCGTAGGGCTGCGCTGTGAAAGCCGTCGGGAAGCCGCCGGGAAGCCGGTGAGAAGTGGGCGTGAAGCAGGGGTGAAGCCGACGCCATGTCACTGGTTTGGGTGACGGAGATATTCACAGCCATCGCCTTGTCCACAGTTATTGACCAAGATCCACACGATTTCCCGGATCGCTGCACGCTGATTCCGCCCGTTCCGCTCGCGAAGTTCATGGCCGGATTGCTTTGCCGGTTCTTCGCCCATGCGGAGCGCGGCATTCACAGGAGCTTGCGTGGAGGGGGACGGAGATCATGGGTGGAGTCATTGCACGGGGCGGTTCGCGGGACGGCACGCCGGGCGGGTCGACGCCGTCACAGGCGCGGTGCGGCGGGCCGCTGATCGTCACGGAGGACGTGGAACTCCTCGATGACCTGCTGCGGCTGTGCGCCGCGGCCGGGGCGCGGCCCGAGGTGCACCACGGTGGGCCCGAGCGCGCAGGGGCCTGGGACGCGGCGCCGCTCGTCCTGGTCGGGGACGACGCGGCGGACCGGCTGCGCGGGGCGAAGCGACGGCGTGGGGTCGTGTTGGTTGGGCGGGATCAGGACGATTCCGGGGTCTGGCGGCGGGCGGTGGAGATCGGCGCCGATCACGTGCTGGTCCTGCCCGACGGCGAGCAGTGGCTGGTGGACCGGATCGCCGACGTGGCCGAGGGCGTGGGGCGGCCCGCGCTCACCGTCGGGGTCATCGGAGGGCGCGGCGGCGCCGGGGCCTCCACCCTCGCCTGCGCCCTCGCGGTCACGGCCGCCCGCGCCGGACGGCGCACGATGCTCGTCGACGCGGATCCCCTCGGCGGCGGCCTGGACGTCCTCCTCGGGGGCGAGACGGCCGAGGGGCTGCGCTGGCCGGCCTTCGCCGCGTCGCGGGGCAGGGTCGGCGGAGAGGCGCTGGAGGAGTCGCTGCCCGAGCTGCACGCGCTGCGGGTCCTGAGCTGGGACAGGGGCGACGCGGTGGCGGTCGCCCCGGAAGCGGTCCGGGCGGTCGTCTCCGCGGCACGCAGGCGCGGCGGCGTGGTCGTCGTGGACCTGCCGCGCCGGGTGGACGAGACGGTCGCGGAGGCGCTGGAGCAGCTGGACCTGTGCCTCCTGGTGGTGCCGCCCGAGCTGCGCGCGGTGGCGGGGTCCAAGCGGGTCGCGTCGGCGGCGGGACTGGTCCTGAGGGACCTGCGGGTGGTGGTCCCTGCGCGCCCCCGAGGCCTCGGCGGGCTCGAAGCGGAGGAGGTGGCGGGGCTGCTCGGCCTGCCGCTGGCCGGCGAGGTGCCCTGGGAAGCGGAACTGGTGGCGGCGCAGACGGCGGGCGTGCCACCCGGAGGGGCCGCGCGGGGCCCGCTGGCGCGGTTCTGCACCGCCTTCTGGGACCGGATGCCGGTCGACGCCCCGGGAGGGGGCGTATGAGCGCCGTCGTCGGGGCCCGGATGCTGGACGGGGTGCGCCAGTGGCTCGCGGAGAACGGCACGGAGCCCACCCCCGCGCGGGTCGCCGAGGCGCTGCGGGCACAGGGCCGGGTCCTCGGGGACACGGAAGTGCTGGGCGCTTCCGCGCAGTTGCGGTCGGAACTGGTCGGTGCGGGACCTTTGGAGCCGCTGCTCGCGGACTCCTCCGTGACCGATGTACTGGTCTCCGCGCCCGACCGGGTGTGGGTGGACCGGGGCGGCGGCCTTGAGCTCACGGCGGTCAGGTTCCGGGACGCGGCGGCGGTGCGCCGCCTCGCCCAACGCCTCGCCGCCGTGGCGGGGCGGCGCCTGGACGACGCGAGGCCCTGGGTGGACGCGCGCCTCCCGGACGGCACCCGGCTGCATGCCGTGCTGCCCCCGGTCGCCGTGGGGTGCACCTGCCTCTCACTGCGGGTCGTGCGGCCCAAGGCCTTCACCCTCACGGAACTGGTCGCGGCGGGCACGGTGCCGCCCGGCGGTGACCGCGTGCTGCGGGCGCTGCTCGACGCGCGCCTGTCCTTCCTGATCAGCGGCGGCACGGGCAGCGGCAAGACGACCTTGCTGAGCGCGCTGCTCGGTCTGGTCGGGCCCAAGGAGCGGATCGTGCTGGCCGAGGACTCCGCGGAGCTGAAGCCCGAGCATCCGCATGTGGTGCGCCTGGAATCCCGCCCGGCGAACCAGGAGGGGGCCGGTCTCGTCGGCCTGGACGACCTCGTGCGCCAGGCCTTGCGGATGCGGCCCGACCGGCTGGTCGTCGGCGAGGTGCGGGGCCCGGAGGTGGTGCACCTGCTGGCCGCGCTCAATACCGGCCACGAGGGCGGCTGCGGCACGGTGCATGCCAATGCTGCGGGGGACGTACCGGCCCGCCTGGAGGCCCTGGGGACGGCTGCAGGGCTGGACCGGGCAGCCCTGCACAGCCAACTGGCGGCAGCGCTGTCGGTGGTCGTCCATCTCGTACGCGACCGGGCGGGCCGCCGCCGCATCGCCGAGGTGCATGTCCTGGAGCGGGCCGCGTCGGGGCTGGTGACGACCGTGCCCGCGCTGCGGTGGGGCACGGAAGCCTTCGCCGAAGGCCCCGGGTGGGAGCGGCTGGACTCACTCCTCACGGGCGCGGAGCGGGGTGATCCGGCGTGAGTACGTCGATGTGGGCGGCGGTGGTGTGCGCGGGGAGCGCGGCGTGGCTGATGGGAGGCCGGGACGGTATGGCTCGGCGCGTTCGGTCGGTGCTGGGGGTCGGGGTGCCGCCGGTAGAGGCGGGCGGGTGGTCCTGGCGGCGGATTGTCGCCGCCGGGCGCGGCCGGGTGCGGCATGAGTGGTGGTGCCTGGTGGCCGGGGTGGCGGTGGCGCTCCTTGGGGAGTCGCTGCTGCCGGTGGTCGCGGGGGCGGCGGGAGTGCCGGTGGCGGCGCGGGTGCGCCGGGCCCGGGGAGCACGTCGGGAACGGGATCGGCGCGGGGACGCGGTGATCTCGCTGTGCGGGGCGCTCGCGGGCGAGGTGCGGGCGGGGCGGCAGCCGGGGGAGGCGTTGCGGGTGGTCTTGGGGGAGGGCGGTGTTGGGGGGTTCGGTCTTGGGGGTGGCGGCTCTGGTGGGCTTGGCTCCGGGGGCGGCGGCTCCGGTGGGCTCAACTTCGAGGAGGGCAGCTCTGGCGGGTTCGACTTCGGGTGCGGGGTTGCCGTAGGCGGTGCGGCGGGTGAGCGGGACGGCGCGGGGCGCGGTGCGGTGCTGGCGGCGGCGCGGTTCGGCGGGGATGTGCCGGGGGCCTTGGTGGAGGCGGCTCGGGAGCCGGGGGCGGAGGGGTTGCTGGGGCTCGCGGCCTGCTGGCGGGTGGCCGTGGACCGAGGCGCGGGGCTCGCGGCGGGACTTGAGCGGCTGGAAGGCGCGCTGCGGGTGGAGCGCGACCAACGGGCCGATTTGAACGCCCAGTTGGCCGGGGCGCGGTCGACCGCCGCGATGCTCGCGGGGCTGCCGGTGCTGGGGCTGCTGATGGGCAGCGCGCTGGGGGCCGAGCCGCTGAGGGTGCTGCTGCACACGGGAGCGGGCCTCGGCTGCCTGGTGGCGGGCGGGGTGCTGGAGGGCGCCGGGGCGTGGTGGGCGCTGCGGATCGTACGAGGAGCGGAGGGGCCATGAGCGCTGTCCACAGGCTGGGGGTCGCCGTGTGGAGTTTCACGGCCGTGCTCTGGTTGGCGCAGACGGTGTGGGCCGCCCGGCGCGAGAGGGCGTTGCGGCGGCGGGCCGCGGAGGCACTGGGCGTGGCGAGACCGGCTGTCCGCCGCCGGGATCGGTGGCCGGGCGTGCGCGGCAAGGTGCGCGCCTGGGCCGTTGTGGTCGGCGCGGCGAGCCTGGCCTACGCCCTGGTGGGCGGGGCCTGGGGGCTCGCGGCGGGAGCGGCTGTCGGCTACGGCGCATGGCGTCGGCAGCGGAATCAGGCGTCGCCTCGCGGAGCGGACGGGGCCGTTGATGCGGCGGAGGCGGCGCGGCAACTGCCGCTGGCGGCGGATCTGTTGGCGGCTTGCGCCGCCGCGGGGGCGAGCCCTGTCTCGGCTGCCCGCGCCGTCGGGGAGTCGTTGCGGGGCCCGGTCGGGGAGCGGCTCGCGCGAGGGGCGGCGGAAGTGCGTCTGGGCGGTGAACCAGCGCAGGCCTGGCGGCAGTTGGCGGCGATACCGGGCGCCGCACCGCTGGCCCGGCTGCTGGAGCGGGCCGGTGAGTCGGGAGCGCAAGCCGCGGAACCGGTGGCCCGCCTCGCCGCGGACGCCCGGGCCGCGCGGGGCCGGGCGGCAACCGCCAAGGCGCGCAGGGCCGGGGCGCTGATGACGGCGCCCGTGGGCCTGTGCTTCCTGCCGGCGTTCGTGGCGGTCGGAGTGCTGCCGGTGGTGATCGGGCTCGCGGAGGGCCTGCTGCGGACGGAATGAACACAGAGGCGATGACGGCCGAGGCCATCAGGGCCTCGGCGACAGAGACAGCAAGCGGAACATTCACGGGGGTTGAGATGCGTGGACACAACGGTACGCGGACGCTGCTTCGGCGGACTCGCGCGGCGGCGGGCAAGGACGCGGGGATGGTCACGTCCGAGTACGCGATGGGGCTGATCGCGGCGGTGGGGTTCGCCGGACTGCTCTACAAGGTGGTGACGAGCGGGCAGGTCAGGGCCGCTCTGCAGGCCGTGGTGGAGAAGGCACTCCATGCGTCGTTCTGAGCGTGGCCCGAGGCCGCGGGTCAGGGGCGGGGGCTGGGACCGGGGGTTCGTGACGGCTGAGGCGGCGGTGGTGCTGCCGACGCTGGTCCTGTTCGCCATGGCGCTGGTCTGGACGCTGCTGGCCGCGTGTGCGCAGATCCAGTGCGTGGACGCGGCCAGGGCGGGGGCCCGCGCGGTGGCCCGGCAGGACCCGGAGGCGGTGGCTGTGGCGGCGGCGAGGCAGGCGGCGCCGCGTGGGGCGAGCGTCTCGGTGCGGCGCGACGGCGACCTGGTGCGGGTCGAGGTCGTCGCGGACGCGCCGGGCCCGGGAGCGTTGGGGCTCGGCCTGCGGCTGCGGTCGGAGGCGGTGGCTTTGGCGGAGGAGACGGTGCTTTCGGCGGGGGTGGGCTCATGACAGGCGGGGCGTGGTGGCGCGGCCCGGGGCGGGATCGAGGGGCCGCCACGGTCTGGTCGGCGGTGGTGATGGCGGTGCTCTGTGTGCTCTGCGGGGCGTTGCTCGCCGTGGGGCAGGCCGTCATGGCCCGGCATCGGGCGGGTGGCGCGGCGGACTTGGCGGCACTGGCGGCGGCGGACCACTGGGCGGCGGGGACGTCGAAGGCGTGCGCGGGGGCGGAGAGGGTGGCGGCGGCGCAGGGGGCGAGACTTGTGCGTTGTGCCGTGCGGGGCGAGATCTCCGAGGTCACGGCTTCGGCCTCCGCGGGGCACTTCTCGGCCCGGGTCAACTCCCGCGCGGGCCCGGCACATTCGCAGCTGGATGCGAGTGGGCTGCCGCCGCCCAGGGGATCGTAGCGGCCCGGACGCTCTGCGCGAGGGGCTGGACCTGGCCACGTTCGCCGCCGGGTGCGAGTGGGCTGCCGCCGCCTCGGGGGCCGTAGTGCCGCCGCCGCTCGGTGGGAGAGGTTGAGCCCGGCCATATTCGCAGCTGGATGCGAGTGGGCTGCCGCTGCCCCGGAGCCATAACGCCCCCGCCGCTCGGCGCGAGGGGGCAGGACCCGGGGCCTCAGGCGTCCTGCGGATACCAGCGCAGCTCCACGGTGTTGCCGTCCGGGTCGCGCACGTAGAGCGAGAGGGCGGTGCCTCGGGCGCCGAAGCGCTCGCCGGGGCCGTCCAGCACCGTGAAGACGCCGGAATCGATGACCTGCTGCCAGTCGAGCGGCTCGACCACGAGGCAGATGTGGTCGACGTTGGAGCCCTCGGGCGGCCCGTCGGGGGCCTTGACGAGGTCGATGATGGTGGTGGGGCTCACCCGTACGGACGGGAAGGGGGCCTTGCCGTCCCTCCACTCCTCCACCCGCACCGGCTCCAGCCCCAGCGGGCCGGTGTAGAAGGCGAGCGAACGCTCGATGTCGGTGACGTTCAGGACGAGGTGGTCGAAGGCGATCACGCGCATGAGTGTCTCCATGAAGTCGGGGCCGCACGGGCGCTGGTGGCAAGTGTGGGGACGTTGGGGCGATGGTGGCTCCGGGGTCTCATCGGTCCCGGGGTGGGGCCGGGTGCCGAGTGGTCCGGCCCGGCGTCGACTTCAGCATCGTCGAGCGCGGATCCATCGGTCCAACGCATGTTTGTCATCCGATCGATCGTGATTCACGATGCGTCGAATGGAGCTCCAGCAGATGCGTTACGTCCTCGCGGTGGCGGAGACGGAGAACTTCACCCGGGCCGCCGAGCGGTGTCACGTCGTCCAGTCGGCGCTCAGCCACCAAGTGGCCCGACTGGAGAAGGAATTGGGGGCCCGGCTGTTCGAGCGGACCAGTCGCAGGGTGCGGTTGACCGCTGCCGGGGAGGCGTTCCTGCCCGCCGCCCGGCAGGCACTGGAAGCGGCCGAGCGGGCCAAGGCGGAGGTGTCGGCGGCCACCGGGGAGATACGGGGCAAGCTGGCCGTCGGGTCGATCCCGACCGTGGCGGCCGTCGACCTCCCGGCGGTGCTGCGGGACTACCACCTGCGCTACCCCCAGGTCCGGATCAGCCTGCGGGTCGGCTCCAGCGAGCGGCTCGTGGAGCAGGTGCGGGACGGCACGCTGGACGCGGCGTTCCTCGGCGTGCAGCCCGCTTTCCGGCCACAGGGTGTCAACGACCGCGAACTCGCCCACGGGCAGCATGTCGCCGTGGTCGCCCCGGGCCACCCGCTGGCCACGGAGAAGGAGGTGGACCTCAGCCGTCTGGCCGAAGAGGCGTTCGTGGATTTCGCCGAGGGCAGCGCGGCCCGTGCCCAGTCGGACGAGGCGTTCGCGGCGGCCGGACTGCGGCGCGAGGTCGCCTTCGAGGTGTCCGGCGTCGAGCTCATGGCCCGGATGGTCCGCCACGGGCTCGGCATCGCGCTGCTGCCCGCGACGTTCGCCGCCGAACTGCCCGGCCTGCGAACCGTGCCGGTCACCAACGGGCCGGTACGGGTGGAACGCCTCGTGTGGAGCCGCTTCACTCCGTCGCCCGCGGCCTCCGCCTTCCTGGCCCTGCTGGATGCCGGCACGCGGCCTCCGGCGGGGTGACGGCACCGCCGCCCACCGGTCGCCCGACAACCGCTGCGGGGCCGGAGGGCTCTGCGAGGACGGCCCAGGAGGGTCCTGCGAGGACGGCCTAGGCGGACGGCCCCGCATCCCTGAGCAACACAGAAAGCAGCCGCACAGCACCCCGCTTGTGCAAAGGCTCATTGCCGTTGCCGCACTTCGGGGACTGGATGCACGAAGGGCAGCCCGCCTCGCACTCGCAGGAGGCGATCGCCTGGCGCGTGGCCGTCAGCCATTCCCGCGCCGTGTGGAAGGCCCGCTCGGCGAAGCCCGCCCCACCCGGATGGCCGTCGTACACGAACACCGTGGGAAGGAGCGTGTCCGGATGCAGCGGCACGGAGACGCCGCCGATGTCCCAGCGGTCACACGTCGCGAACAGCGGCAGCATCCCGATGGAGGCGTGCTCGGCGGCGTGCAGCGCGCCGCCGAGGATCTCGGGATGGACGCGGGCGGCGTCCAGTTGGTCCTCGGTGACCGTCCACCAGACGGCGCGCGTCCGCAACGTACGAGGAGGCAGTTCCAGCTTGGTCTCGCCGAGGACCTCGCCCGTCATGAGCTTCCTGCGCAGGAAGGAGACGACCTGGTTGGTCACCTCGACGGAGCCGTAGCAGAGGCGGCCCTCGCCCCACGGAACCTCCACGTCCGTCTCCAGGATGGAGATCGCCGTGGTGTCGCGCGCGGTCGTGGAGTAGGGCGGCACGGCCTCCTCGACCAGCGCCACCGAGTCCTCCAGGTCGAGGTGGCGCACGAGATACGTACGGCCCTGGTGGAGGTGGACCGCGCCCTCGTGCACGGTCGTGTGCGCGGCGGAGGCGTCCACGGTGCCGAGGAGCCGGCCCGTGCCCTCCTCGACGATCTGGACGGGGTTGCCGCCCTCGCCGCGGATGTCCGTGAGGTCGGCGGCCCGCTCCCTGCGGGTCCAGTGCCAGGCCTTCGTGCGGCGCCGCAGCAGCTTCGCGGCCTCCAGCTGCGGCAGCAGCTCCTCGGCGGCCGGGCCGAAGAGGGCGAGGTCCGCCTCGACCAGCGGCAGCTCCGCGGCGGCCGCGCACAGGTGGGGCGCGAGGACGTACGGATTGTCCGGGTCGAGGACGGTGGACTCCACCGGCTGCCGGAAGAGGGCCTCGGGGTGGTGGACGAGATAGGTGTCCAGCGGGTCGTCACGGGCCACCAGCACGGCCAGGGCGCCCTGCCCCGCACGCCCCGCGCGGCCGGCCTGCTGCCAGAGGGAGGCCCGCGTACCGGGGTAGCCCGCGATGATGACGGCGTCCAGCCCCGAGACGTCCACGCCCAGTTCGAGGGCGGTGGTCGCGGCGAGGCCGAGGAGTTCCCCGGAGTGCAGGGCGCGCTCCAGGGCGCGGCGCTCCTCGGGGAGGTAGCCGCCGCGGTAGGCGGCGACACGGCGGGCGAGGGAGCGGTCGACCTCGGCGAGGCGTTCCTGGGCGATCACCGAGATCAGCTCGGCGCCACGCCGGGAGCGTACGAAGGCGACCGAGCGGACGCCCTGCACGGTCAGGTCGGTCAGCAGGTCCGCCGTCTCGGCGGTGGCGGTACGGCGCACGGGCGCGCCCTTCTCGCCGTGCAGCTCGGTGAGCGGCGGCTCCCAGAGGGCGAAGACGAGGTCACCCCGGGGCGAGGCGTCGTCGGCCACCTCCCGCACGGGCAGCCCCGTCAGCCGCTCCGCGGAGAGCGCGGGCTCGGCGGAGGTGGCCGAGGCCAGCAGGAAGACCGGATCGGAGCCGTAGCGGGCGCACAGGCGGCGCAGCCTGCGCAGGACCTGGGCGACGTGGGAGCCGAAGACACCGCGGTAGGTGTGGCACTCGTCGATGACCACGTAGCGCAGGGCGCGCAGGAAGGAGGACCAGCGCGGGTGGGAGGGGAGGATCCCGCGGTGCAGCATGTCCGGGTTGGTCAGCACGTAATTGGCGTACTGACGCACCCATTCGCGTTCTTCCACCGGGGTGTCGCCGTCGTACACGGCGGGGCGTACGGCGTTGCCGAGCGGGGCCGCGAGCGCGCGGACGGCGCGCCGCTGATCGGCCGCCAGGGCCTTCGTGGGCGCCAGGTACAGGGCGGTGGCGCCACGGCCGTTGGGCGCCTCGGAGCCGTCGAGGAGGGCCGTGAGGACCGGTGTGAGGTAGGCCAGGGATTTTCCGGAGGCCGTGCCGGTCGCGACGACCACGGACTCGCCGTCCAGGGCGTGCTCGGCCGCCTGCGCCTGATGGGCCCAGGGGTGTTCGATGCCCGCCGCCCGGACGGCGGATATGACCTCCGGGAGAGAAATGGGCGCGCGATGCACGGCTCGGCCCCGCCGTGAGCCGGTCCAGGACCGCCTGCGGGGACGTCTGTGCACTGGCGGGATGTTGGCCATCGGCAATGGTCACTGGCGGATGGAGGCCGAAGGCGTCGTGCACGCCTGCCGGTAAGTGATTGAATGCCATCGCGGCTGGCGATCCGTCCTGGGGGCTCTGCCGAGGTGTCCCGAGGGATGACCGCTCGATAGCAAGGTGCTGGAGGATCCGTGGACCTGTCCCTGTCGACCCGTACCGTCGGCGATCGTACGGTCGTCGAGGTCGGTGGCGAAATCGATGTGTATACCGCGCCCAAGCTGCGCGAGCAGTTGGTCGAGTTGGTGAACGACGGCAGTTTCCATCTGGTCGTCGACATGGAGGGCGTGGACTTCCTCGACTCCACCGGACTCGGCGTGCTGGTCGGCGGCCTGAAGCGCGTGCGTGCCCATGAGGGCTCGCTGCGCCTGGTCTGCAACCAGGAGCGCATTCTCAAGATCTTCCGCATCACCGGCCTGACCAAGGTGTTCCCCATTCACACCTCGGTCGAGGAAGCAGTGGCCGCCACGGACTGAGGCCCGTGACGGCAGTACAGCAGGGGGCCGGGCCGGCGGCCCGGCCCCCTGACAGCACGCGCGTACGTCCGAGGGGGATGCATGGCCACCGTTGAACTCCGCTTCAGCGCGCTGCCCGAGCACGTCAGGACCGCCCGTCTCGTGGCGGCCGCGGTCGCGCGAAGGGCCGGAGTGGACGAGGCCGTTCTCGACGAGGTCAGGCTCGCGGTCGGCGAGGCCTGCACGCGCGCCGTCGGACTCCACCAGAGCAACGGCGTCTCGGCGCCCGTACGGGTCGCGCTGACCGAGGACGAGAAGCAGTTCTCCATCGAGGTCGGCGACGAGGCCCCCCGTGCGGCGCCCGGCGACCGGGCACCCGGCGCGCAGGGCGAAGGCGGCGAGCCGGAGCCCGAGGGCGAGGACGAGATGGGTCTCGCCGTCATCAGCGGACTCGTGGACGACGTCGAGGTCACCGCCGGTGAGTCCGGCGGCGTGATCCGGATGACCTGGCCGACGACCCCCGCGCCGCTTCTGCCCTGACCCGCGCACACGCGCAGGCCCTGTTCACCACCACGGTGAACAGGGCCTTTTTCATTCCGATCATTTATTACGTAGATCGGTAACACAGTCCGGCGATCTCTCGTCAACGGTTTTGAGGCATTACCGCTTTCGGTGCCGTTCTCTGGCCGCGATCATTTGCTGAGAAGCGATCTCAGGTCAATTCCGTTAGTGGTGCTCTGTTTTGATCAGGTTCCGCTCCCTACAATCCGTCCACATCTTGAGCTCAGCCCAAGCGTCAAGGAGGACGAATGGCGGGGCTTTCTACCCCTCATCAGATCGACCACCCCTCAACCTTCGCAGCCGCAGTCCTGACAGATGACAATCGCCTCATCGTGATGGTCATCGCGGCCGTCGCGCTCGCGGCGCTCGTCGTCGCCGGGATCCTGGTCCGCCAGGTACTCGCGGCAGGCGAGGGCACCGACAGCATGAAGAAGATCGCCACGGCGATCCAGGAAGGTGCGAACGCCTATCTCGGCCGGCAGCTGCGAACCCTCGGCGTATTCGCCGTCGTGGTGTTCTTCCTGCTCATGCTGCTGCCCGCGGACGACTGGAATCAGCGCGCCGGACGTTCGATCTTCTTCCTGATCGGCGCGGCGTTCTCGGCGACCACCGGCTATATCGGTATGTGGCTCGCCGTGCGCAGCAATGTGCGCGTGGCCGCCGCCGCCCGAGAAGCCACCCCGGCACCAGGCGAGCCGGAAAAGGATCTCACCGCCGTCTCGCACAAAGCCATGAAGATCGCTTTCCGCACGGGCGGCGTCGTCGGCATGTTCACGGTGGGGCTCGGTCTTCTGGGCGCCTCCTGTGTGGTGCTCGTCTACGCCGCCGACGCGCCGAAGGTGCTCGAAGGATTCGGACTCGGCGCCGCCCTGATCGCGATGTTCATGCGTGTCGGCGGCGGCATCTTCACCAAGGCCGCCGACGTCGGCGCCGACCTGGTCGGCAAGGTCGAACAGGGCATTCCGGAGGACGATCCGCGCAATGCCGCGACCATCGCCGACAACGTGGGCGACAACGTCGGCGACTGCGCCGGTATGGCCGCCGACCTCTTCGAGTCGTACGCCGTGACGCTCGTCGCCGCGCTGATCCTCGGCAAGGTGGCATTCGGCGACTCCGGGCTGGCCTTCCCGCTGATCGTCCCGGCCATCGGTGTCGTGACGGCGATGATCGGCATCTTCGCGGTGGCGCCACGCCGCGCCGACCGCAGCGGCATGAGCGCCATCAACCGCGGCTTCTTCATCTCCGCGGTCATCTCACTGGTGCTCGTGGCCGCCGCCGTCTTCGCCTACCTGCCGTCCTCGTACGCGAAGCTGGACGGCGTCACGGACGCGGCGATCAAGGCGCACGACGGGGATCCGCGGGTCCTCGCGCTCACCGCCGTCGCCATCGGCATCGTGCTGGCCGCCCTGATCCAGCAGCTCACCGGCTACTTCACCGAGACCACCCGGCGTCCCGTCAAGGACATCGGCAAGACCTCGCTGACGGGCCCGGCGACCGTCGTCCTGGCGGGCATCTCGATCGGCCTCGAATCGGCCGTCTACACCGCGCTGCTGATCGGGCTCGGCGTGTACGGGGCGTTCCTGCTCGGCGGTACGTCGATCATGCTCGCCCTCTTCGCGGTCGCCCTCGCCGGCACGGGGCTGCTGACCACCGTCGGCGTCATCGTCGCCATGGACACCTTCGGGCCCGTCTCCGACAACGCGCAGGGCATCGCGGAGATGTCCGGCGACGTCCAGGGCGCGGGCGCGCAGGTGCTCACCGACCTGGACGCCGTCGGCAACACCACCAAGGCCATCACCAAGGGCATCGCCATCGCGACCGCCGTCCTCGCGGCGGCGGCCCTCTTCGGGTCCTACCGCGACGCCATCGCGACCGCCGCCAAGGACGTCGGCGAGAAACTCGGCGACGGCGCTCCGATGAACTTGGTCATGGACATCTCGCAGCCCAACAACCTGGTCGGCCTGATCCTCGGCGCCGCGGTCGTCTTCCTCTTCTCGGGGCTGGCCATCAACGCGGTGTCGCGGTCGGCCGGGGCCGTGGTCTACGAAGTGCGGCGGCAGTTCCGCGAGCGCCCCGGGATCATGGACTACACCGAGAAGCCGGAGTACGGGCGCGTCGTCGACATCTGCACCAAGGACGCGCTGCGCGAGCTGGCCACACCGGGTCTGCTCGCCGTGCTCACGCCGATCGCTGTCGGCTTCTCGCTCGGCGTCGGCGCGCTCGGCTCGTTCCTGGCGGGCGCGATCGGCACGGGCACGCTGATGGCGGTCTTCCTCGCCAACTCCGGCGGCGCCTGGGACAACGCCAAGAAACTCGTCGAGGACGGCCATCACGGCGGCAAGGGCAGCGAGGCCCACGCCGCGGTCGTCATCGGCGACACCGTGGGAGACCCGTTCAAGGACACCGCGGGCCCGGCGATCAACCCCCTGCTGAAGGTGATGAACCTGGTGGCGCTGCTCATCGCCCCCGCCGTCATCAAGTTCAGCTACGGGGAAGACGCCAGTGTCGGCATGCGGGTGGTCATCGCGGTGCTCTCCATCGCGGTCATCATCGGCGCGGTCTACGTCTCCAAGCGGCGGGGCATCGCCGTCGGGGACGAGGGCAACGCCGAGCGGACAGCAAAGTCGGCCGACCCGGCGGTCGCTTCGTAGAGCCGGTCCGGATCACCGTCCAACACGCGGGCGGGCGGCGCGTTTTGACGCGCCGTCCGCCCGCTGCCGTACGGGTGCCCCGGCGCCGTGCGGCGCACACGGGGAGCCGTGAGCCTTCTCTCGCGCTCCGTGCCCGCCCTCCCTTGGTGCAAATGGCTGCAATAGCGGTTGTAACGGACCCCCGGCATGCGATTGTCGCTCGTTTGGCGTGTAAGTTCCGGGGCCGAGAGCCATGGAAGGGACCAATCCGGTGAACAAGAAGCTTGCAGCCGCACTGTCCGGCGGTGCGGTACTGGTACTCGCTTTGTCAGGGTGCGGCAGCGACGACGACGATGACAAGAAGCTGGACGACTGGGCCAAGAAGGTCTGCGACTCCGTCCAGCCGCAGTCGAAGAAGATCGCGGACGCCAACGCCGCGATCCAGAAGGAGACCTCCGACAACAGCTCGCCGGCCGACGTCCAGAAGACCGACTCCAAGGCGTTCCAGGACATGTCCGACGCCTACAAGGCGATGGGCGCCTCCGTGAAGCGCGCGGGCGCGCCGCCGGTGGACGACGGGCAGAAGAAGACGGACGACGCCGTCAAGGAACTCAACGCCATCTCCAAGTCGTACGAGAACCTGAAGAAGCAGGTAGACGGCCTGGACACCAAGAACCAGGCGGACTTCGCGGACGGCCTCAAGGACGTCGCGGGCGAGCTGGACAAGCTGAGCAAGAGCGGCAACGAAGCGCTGGAGAAGCTCCAGGAGGGCGACGTCGGCAAGGCGATGGCCGAGCAGGACAGCTGCAAGAGCGCGTCCACCACGCCGCCCAACAAGAGCTGACGGCCTGCCACCTTCTGGCCGTACGTTCCTCCTCTCCGGTCGTACGTTCTTCCCGCCCCCGGCATCCATGGTGGCGCCGGGGGCGCTGTCATGGGCGCCGGGCCACAATGGGGGGCGTGAGTAATGCCAGCCTCCCCCTGCCCTCAGCCGACCGCGCCGACGTGGCGGCCTCCCTGCGCCGGGCCCTGCTCGGCGCCGACTTCACCGCCGACGGACTCCTCGAACTGCTCGGCGCCTCCGCGTACGCCGCGCTCGCCCGCAGCGAGACCGTGCCCGCGCTGCGGGCCACCCGCGGGGACGGCGCCCTCGCGGCCCTCGTACGGCTCTTCCTGCTCCAGGAAACCGTGCCCCACGCGCGCGTGGCGGACGTTCTGCCGCTCGACGCCCTCCTGGAGAGCGGCTGGCTGGTCGAGCGGGACGGGGAGCTGCGGGCCACCGTGGACGTGCGGCCCTACGGCGGGCCGAACGGCGAGGACTGGTTCATCGTCTCCGACCTCGGCTGCGCGGTCGGCGGCGCCGGCGGCATCGGCAGCCATGACGAGGGCGTCGTCCTCGGCGTCGGCGGCGCCTCCACGACGCTCGCCGGGATCACCGTGCGCACCGCCGTCGACAGCGCGCTCGACCTCGGCACCGGCTCCGGCATCCAGGCCCTGCACGCCGCCCAGCACGCCACGCGCGTGACCGCGACCGACCTCAACCCGCGGGCCCTGGAGTTCACCCGGCTCACGCTGGCCCTGTCCGGTGCCCCGGAGGCGGACCTGCGCGAGGGCTCGCTCTTCGAGCCGGTGGGCGAGGAGACGTACGACCTGATCGTGTCGAACCCGCCCTTCGTGATCTCGCCCGGCGCGCGGCTCACCTACCGGGACGGCGGGATGGGCGGGGACGATCTGTGCCGGACGCTCGTTCAGGAGGCGGGGGCGCGGCTGAACGAAGGGGGGTACGCGCACTTCCTGGCCAACTGGCAGCACGTGGACGGCGAGGAGTGGCAGGACCGGCTGCGTTCCTGGGTGCCGCGCGGCTGCGACGCCTGGATCGTGCAGCGCGAGGTGCAGGACATCACGCAGTACGCCGAGCTGTGGCTGCGCGACGCGGGGGACCACCGCGAGGACCCCACGCGGTACGCGGCGCGGTACGAGGCGTGGCTGGACGAGTTCGAGGCGCGCGGCACGCGGGCCGTCGGCTTCGGCTGGATCACGCTCAGGAAGACGGGGGCCGCCGAGCCGTCCATCACCGTCGAGGAGTGGCCGCACCCCGTCGAGCAGCCCCTCGGCGAGACGGTGCGGGAGTTCTTCGACCGGCAGGAGTACCTGCGTACGCACGATGACGCGGCGCTGCTCGCCGCGCACTTCAAGCTGGCGGACGAGGTCGTGCAGGAGCAGGTCGGGCTGCCGGGCGCCGAGGACCCGGAGCACGTGGTGCTGCGCCAGCACCGGGGGATGCGGCGGGCCACCAAGGTGGACACGGTGGGCGCCGGGTTCGCGGGCGTGTGCGACGGGTCGCTGAGCGCCGGGCGGATCCTGGACGCCATCGCCCAACTGGTGGGGGAGGACCCCGTCTTGCTGCGGGACCGGACGCCCGCGCAGATCAGGCTCCTCGTGGAGCAGGGCTTCCTGCTGCCCGTCCAGGGGTAACGCTCGGGCCCGCCGCCCCCGCGCGGGGTGGTGAAACCGGCCAAGATCCCAGCGGTCCGGTGATTCGGGCGGGGGCGGCGGGCCGAGCAGGGCAGCGCGGGCCGCCCGACGTTCACCCCGATTTCGTCCGCCCGATTCCCCCGCGTGCCAGCCTCCAGGCCAAGGCCGCGCGGGGAGCGCCGGGCGGAGCGCCGTACGGGGAGGCAAGGGCCATGGAGAGCGCACCAGCGATTTTCGCCGGAACGGTGTTCGCGCTGTTCGGCGCCGCACTGCTGCTGTGGACCGGAGTGCGGGTCGCGCACCGTGAGCCCGTCGCCCAGGGTGTGAGCCCCGTCGCATCGGCGACGCTCGCCGCGCTCGCCGGATCCGGGGCGCTGCTGCTCGGCGTGTGGTGCTTCACGCGGCTGTGAGGACGCCCGGCCGCGGCGGCGGACCATCTCTTTCCGGTGCGGTGGAGCGTCGTATTCCGGCGGGGGTGGAGCGACGCGCCCCGGTGGGCGGACGGCCGTACCGCAGTGGGCCACCAGGTCGTACTCGGGTGGCGCGGGAGGTCGTACCGAGGTAGGGGGCAAGCCGCGCCCGGGTATGGCGGAGCGGATGGTTCCGGGGCAGTCGAGGGGCCCGCCGCGGCACGGTCGAGGAGCCCGTCGCGGTGATCGCGCCGGTGTGGTGGGGCCGCACCACGGGCAGGGGGCCGAAACGGCAGGTCGCCACTCCGGGCGGCAGGAATGGCGGTAGTCGGGTTACCGTTCGAGTGGCCGTTGCGGGCTTTTCCCGTTTGACACGGGGGCGGGATGTACCGTCACACTCCGCAGCGACAGCGCAACGCAAGCCATGCGAGCACTGCCACCGCACGGCCAAGAGCACTGCCACGAGCAATGCCATCGCGCACTGCCACCGAGCGTCGACCGGAGAGAAGAGCGAAGTTGTCCCCGACCAGCGAGACCGCACAGGGCGGCCGCCGACTCGTCATCGTCGAGTCGCCTGCCAAGGCGAAGACGATCAAGAGCTACCTCGGCCCCGGCTACGTAGTCGAGGCCAGCGTCGGGCACATCCGCGACCTCCCCAACGGCGCCGCGGAGGTGCCCGAGAAGTACACCGGCGAGGTGCGCCGCCTCGGCGTGGACGTCGAGCATGACTTCGCGCCCATCTATGTCGTCAACGCCGACAAGAAGGCGCAGGTCAAGAAGCTCAAGGACCTCCTGAAGGACTCCGACGAACTCTTCCTCGCCACCGATGAGGACCGCGAGGGCGAAGCCATCGCGTGGCACCTCCTGGAGGTACTGAAGCCCAAGGTCCCCGTCCACCGGATGGTCTTCCACGAGATCACCAAGGACGCGATCCGCAGCGCCGTCGCCAACCCGCGCGAGCTCAACAAGCGCATGGTCGACGCCCAGGAGACCCGCCGCATCCTCGACCGCCTCTACGGCTACGAGGTCTCGCCGGTCCTGTGGAAGAAGGTCATGCCGCGCCTGTCGGCCGGCCGCGTGCAGTCCGTGGCCACCCGCCTCGTCGTCGAGCGGGAGCGCGAGCGCATCGCCTTCCGCTCCGCCGAGTACTGGGACCTGACCGGCACCTTCGGCACCGGCCGCGCCGGTGACGCCTCCGATCCCTCGCAGCTCGTCGCCCGTCTCACCACGGTCGACGGCAAGCGCATCGCGCAGGGCCGCGACTTCAACTCCGTCGGGCAGCTGAAGGCGGGCAGCGCCGGCACCCTGCACCTGGACGAGGCCAATGCCCGCGCGCTGGCCGCGGCCCTCCAGGACACGAGCTTCTCCGTACGCTCCGTCGAGTCCAAGCCCTACCGCCGCTCGCCGTACGCCCCCTTCCGTACGACGACGATGCAGCAGGAGGCGAGCCGCAAGCTCGGCTTCGGCGCCAAGGCGACCATGCAGGTGGCCCAGAAGCTGTACGAGAACGGCTTCATCACCTACATGCGTACGGACTCCACGACCCTGTCCGACACGGCCGTCACGGCCGCCCGCGCACAGGTCACCCAGCTCTACGGCAGCGACTACCTGCCGGACAAGCCGCGCACGTACGCCGGCAAGGTCAAGAACGCGCAGGAGGCGCACGAGGCGATCCGCCCCTCGGGCGACCGTTTCCGTACGCCCGCCGAGACCGGCCTGACCGGTGACCAGTTCCGGCTCTACGAGCTGATCTGGAAGCGGACCGTCGCCTCCCAGATGAAGGACGCGACCGGGAACTCCGTCACCGTCAAGATCGGTGGCCGGGCGAGCGACGGCCGGGACGCCGAGTTCAGCGCGTCCGGCAAGACCATCACCTTCCACGGCTTCCTCAAGGCCTACGTGGAGGGCGCCGACGACCCGAACGCCGAGCTGGACGACCGCGAGCGCAGGCTCCCGCAGGTCAACGAGGGCGACGCGCTCTCCGCCGACGAGATGTCGGTGGACGGCCACGCGACGAAGCCCCCGGCCCGCTACACCGAGGCCTCGCTGGTCAAGGAGCTGGAAGAGCGCGAGATCGGCCGCCCGTCGACGTACGCGTCGATCCTCGGCACGATCCTCGACCGCGGGTACGTCTTCAAGAAGGGGACGGCGCTCGTGCCCTCCTTCCTGAGCTTCGCCGTGGTCAACCTCCTGGAGAAGCACTTCGGGCGGCTCGTCGACTACGACTTCACCGCCAAGATGGAGGACGACCTCGACCGCATCGCGCGCGGCGAGGCGCAGGCCGTGCCGTGGCTGCGGCGCTTCTACTTCGGTGAGGGCGAGCCCTCCGGAGGCGCCGCCGACGCGGGCAACGGCGACGGCGACCACCTCGGCGGCCTCAAGGAACTCGTCACCGACCTCGGCGCCATCGACGCCCGCGAGGTGTCCTCCTTCCCTGTCGGCGACGGCATCATGCTGCGCGTGGGCCGCTACGGCCCCTACATCGAGCGCGGCGAGCGCGACACCGAGGAGCACCAGCGGGCCGACGTGCCCGAGGACCTGGCGCCGGACGAGCTGACCGTCGAGTACGCGGAGGAGCTGCTCGCCAAGCCGAGCGGCGACTTCGAACTGGGCGTCGACCCGGCCTCCGGCCACCAGATCGTCGCCAAGGACGGCCGCTACGGCCCGTACGTCACCGAGATCCTCCCCGAGGGCACCCCGAAGACCGGGAAGAACGCGGTCAAGCCGCGCACGGCCTCGCTCTTCAAGTCCATGTCGCTCGACACGGTCACCCTTGAGGACGCGCTGAAGCTGATGTCGCTGCCGCGCGTCGTCGGCACCGACGCCGAGGGCGTCGAGATCACCGCGCAGAACGGCCGGTACGGCCCGTATCTGAAGAAGGGCACCGACTCGCGCTCCATCGAGAGCGAGGAGCAGCTCTTCACGATCACGCTGGAAGAGGCCCTGGAGATCTACTCCAAGCCGAAGCAGCGGGGCCGCGCCGCCGCGAAGCCGCCGCTGAAGGAGCTCGGCGAGGACCCGGTCAGCGGGAAGCCGGTCGTCGTCAAGGACGGCCGCTTCGGGGCGTACGTCACGGACGGCGAGACCAACGCGACGCTGCGGGCGGCGGACTCCGTGGAGGACATCACCCCCGAGCGCGGCTACGAGCTGCTCGCCGAGAAGCGGGCGAAGGCGCCGGCGAAGAAGACCGCCAAGAAGGCCGCGAAGAAGGCGCCCGCCAAGAAGACGGCCGCCAAGAAGACCGCGGCCAAGAAGACCGCGGCCAAGAAGACGACCACGGCGAAGAAGACCACGGTGGCGAAGAAGACCACGGCCAAGAAGGCGACGGCCAAGACCGCGGCTTCGGACAAGGCCGCTGCTTCGGAGGACTGACGTTTCGCTTGCCGGGTGCCTGACCGATCGGCGCCCGGCATCGGGACGCCCCGTGTGCTCACGGGAACGGCTCGCGTCCCGAACGGTTCTCGTCCTGAACGGCTCGCGTCCCGGGTGCGGTCGTTTGTTCGGGCGGGACGACTGGGAGGTGGCGCGTCCGGATAGGCTGGACGGATGACGCGTGCCGAGCAGCCAACGGCCGGAAACCCGGCCCCCGACGAAGCCCTGGTCGCAGATTCCCGAGAGCGTGCCGTCCGCGCCTTGCTGCGCGTACCGCAGTTGAAGCGGTTGTGGAGCGCACAGCTCGTCGGCAGTGTGGGCGACGCGCTCGCCCTGCTCGTCCTGGTGATTCTCGCCCTCCAGTCCGCCATCGCCGAAGGCGCCTTCGGAGGCGGCTATCGAGGCGTGGCCTTCGCCGTCACCGCCGTCTTCGGAGCACGCGTCCTCGCGACGCTGCTCTTCGGAGCCGTGCTGCTGGGACCGCTGACCTCCCTCACGTCACCGGGCGGCCTCCTCGACCGGCGCTGGACCATGGTCGGCGCCGACGGCGTGCGCGCCGCCCTGCTGATCGTCGCCCCGCTGTGGATCGACTGGACCCCGGACAACGCCCTCGCGGTGCTCCTGGTGACCTCCTTCGTGGTCGGCGTCGCCGAGCGGTTCTGGACGGTCTCCAGGGAGAGCGCCGCCCCCGCCCTGCTGCCCGCGCCGCCCCTGGAGGGCGCGACGGTGCGGCCGCTGCCGGACCACATGGACGCACTGCGGCGCCTGTCGCTGCGTACGGGATTCGTGGCGCTGTCCCTCGCGGCCGCCGTGCTCGTCGCGATCACGCTCATCGGCAACCTCCTGGGCGCCGGGCTCGACTGGTTCGCGGAGCACCAGGCGGGACTCGCCTCGTTCGTCGCGGCCGGGCTGTACGCCGGGTCGCTCACCATCGTGTACTTCCTGCGGTTTCCCGGTACGCCGACGCCACGCGCGCGCAGCCCGCTCGAAGGGCTGCGCCGGCCCCGCACCGGAGCCGGGCCCGACAAGGGCCGCACCGGTGCCATCCCGCTCTTCGTCACCGCCTGCGCCGCCGTCGCGGCCGCCGTCGCCGCGGCCGTCGCCGTCGCCGTGCTGCACGCCAAGGACCTCGGCGGCGGACCCGTCACGTACGGCTTGATCGTCCTCGCGCTGACCGGCGGCACCGTCGTCGGCATCCGTACCGCGCCGTCCCTGCTGACCTCGCTCTCGCGCCGCCGGCTGCTCGCGCTCGCGATCGCCCTCACCGGCGTCGCGCTGCTCGCCGCGGGCCTCGTGCCCGACGTCACGACCGTCCTGTTGCTCCTGGCCCTCGCCGGTGTCGCCGCGGGCGTCGCCGCCAACATCGGCCACGCGCTGCTCGACCAGGAGGTCGAGGACTACCGCAGGGCCCGCACCACGGAGCACCTCCAGGCCGTCGTACGCCTCGTCGTCGCGCTCGGCGTGCTGGTGGCCCCCGTCGTCGCCGCCCTGATCGGGCCGCACCGCATGGTCAACGGCAAGTTCGTCTTCGACCACGGAGGCGCCGCCTTCACGCTGATGCTGGTCGGCGCGCTGCTGCTGCCGGTGGCCGCGCTGGTCCTCGCCAAGGCCGACGACCGGCAGGGCGTGCCGCTGCGGCACGACCTGCGGGACGCGCTGCGCGGCGGCGACGACCCGGTGCAGGCGACCTGTGCCACTGGCTTCTTCATCGCCCTGGAGGGCGGTGACGGCGCCGGGAAGTCCACCCAGGCCGAGGCGCTCGCCGAGTGGATCCGCGCCAAGGGCCACGAGGTCGTCGTCACCCGCGAGCCGGGTGCGACGCCCGTCGGCAAGCGGCTGCGCTCGATCCTGCTCGACGTCTCGTCGGCCGGGCTCTCGCACCGCGCCGAGGCGCTGCTGTACGCCGCCGACCGCGCCGAGCACGTCGACACCGTCGTACGGCCCGCCCTGGAGCGCGGCGCCATCGTCATCTCCGACCGGTACATCGACTCGTCCGTCGCCTACCAGGGCGCAGGCCGCGACCTGTCGCCGACCGAGGTCGCCCGCATCAACCGCTGGGCCACCGGTGGTCTCGTACCGAACCTGACCTGCCTGCTCGACGTGTCGCCCGAGGCCGCGCGCGAGCGGTTCACCGAGGCGCCCGACCGGCTGGAGTCGGAGCCCGCCGAGTTCCACGCGCGCGTGCGGTCCGGTTTCCTCACGCTCGCCGCCGCCGACCCGGGCCGCTACCTCGTCGTCGACGCCTCGCAGGAGCCGGAGGCCGTCACGACCGTGATCCGGCACCGGCTCGACACGGTCCTGCCGCTCTCCGAGGCCGAGGTGAAGGCCATCGAGGAGGCCCGCAAGGCCGCCGAGGAGGAGGCGCGGCGCAAGGCCGAGGAAGAGGCCGCGCGCAAGGCCGAGGAGGAGCGCCTGGAGCGTGAGCGCCAGGAGCAGCTCGCCAAGCTCCGTGCCGAGGAGGAGGAGCGCAAGCGGCGCGAGCTGGAGGAGGCCCAGCGCCGCGAGGCCGAGCGGCAGGCCGAGGAGGCCAGGAAGCGGGCCGAGGAGGCGCGTCGCAAGGCCGAGGAGGAGAAGGCCAGGCTGCTCGCCGAGGAGAAGGTCAGGGCGGCCGAGGAGGCGCGGCGCCGCCGGGAGGCCGAGGAAGAGGCGCGGCGGCGGGCCGAGGCGGAGGAGCGCCGCCTGGAGAAGCAGCGGAAGGCCGAGGAGGCGTTGCTACGGGCGGAGGAGGCGCGGAGGATGGCGGCGGCTGCGGCGGAGGCGGCTGCGGCCCCGTCTGTGCCGGTCGTGCCTGTTGCGCCGTCCGCGCCGTCCGCGCCTGCGAAGTCGGAGGGGGCGGCTGCGGGCTCCGGGGCGGCTGTGGGCTCTGGGACGTCCAAGGCTGCCGGGGCGTCGAAGGCATCCGGATCGAAGGCATTCGGATCGAAGGCCTCGGGGAAGTCCACGTCCGCGGGGTCCGCGTCGGTCGAGCCGTCTGCGCCGTCCGCGTCGCCCGAGCCGTCCGTGCCGGACAACGAGACCACCGTGCCGACGCCGGTCGTGGCGCCGCCCTCCGGAGCGGCCGACGAGACCGCCGTGCTGCCGCCGGTCGTGGCGCCGCCCTCCGGTGCCGCTGACGAGACCGCCGTGTTGCCGCCGGTGCGGCCCGAGGGTCCGGGGTCGGAGGAGACCGCGGTGCTGCCGCAGCCGCCCGTTCCGGGGGCCATGGACGAGACCGCCGTGCTGCCGGCCGTTCGTGAGGGCCGGGAAAACCGTGCGGACCTGGAGGACAAGGTGCCGCCGGGGTACTTCAGGGACGAGCGTCCGGCGACCCCCGAGGGCGCCAACGAACGCACCCGGGAGCTGCCCCAGATCGACGAGCAGGGTGTACCGGTGCGGTCCCGGCCCGACTGGGCCGAGGAGACGCCGCTGGACGACCTGCCGACGCTGGCGGACGAACTGCTGGGTTCGCACGACGACGCCGCCGACACCGACGCGGATCACGGCGGCGTCGATGGTGAGGGCGAGGGCGACGGGCGCGGTGGACGTGGGCGTCGGGGCGGCCGCCGACGCTGACCGCCGTGCCTGGTGGTGCGTGACGGATCGCGCATGCCGGATTGTCAGTGCCGTGTTCCACAATGGGCAGTCCGGCAAGAGCAGTGCGCAGCGTAAGGCGGTGACCCCAT
This sequence comes from Streptomyces sp. 135, assembly GCF_020026305.1. Lineage (NCBI taxonomy): Bacteria > Bacillati > Actinomycetota > Actinomycetes > Kitasatosporales > Streptomycetaceae > Streptomyces > Streptomyces sp. 135. The sequence continues at coordinate 4,671,037 of NZ_CP075691.1, forward strand.
GAGCGTGTGGGACGACCTGGTGGGTCAGGAGCGGGTGAGCGAGCAGCTGGGCGCCGCCGCTCGGGACGCCGACGCGCTGGTGACGGCGGTCGCCGCCGACACGCCCGTGCCGGACTCGTCGAAGATGACGCACGCCTGGCTGTTCACGGGCCCGCCCGGCTCGGGCCGTTCCACGGCCGCGCGGGCCTTCGCCGCCGCCTTGCAGTGCACGAGCCCGGACCGCGCGCTCGGCGGCGCGCCGGGCTGCGGATTCTGCGACGGCTGCCACACCAGCCTCATCGGTACGCACGCCGACGTGGAAGTGGTGCGTACGGACCTGCTGTCCATCGGCGTCAAGGAGACCCGTGACCTGGTGCGGCGGGCGCAGCTCTCGCCGGCGGTCGGCCGGTGGCAGGTCATCGTCCTGGAAGACGCCGACCGCCTCACGGAGGGCGCGGGGAACGTCCTGCTGAAGGCCGTGGAGGAACCCGCCCCCCGTACCGTGTGGCTGCTCTGCGCGCCCTCCCTGGAGGACGTGCTGCCGACCATCCGCTCCCGCTGCCGGCACCTGACCCTGCGTACGCCTCCGGTGGACGCCGTGGCCGACGTGCTCGTACGGAGAGACGGCATCGAGCCGGACGTCGCCGCGGCCGCGGCGCGCGCGACGCAGGGCCACATCGGCCGCGCCCGGCGGCTCGCCACCGACCCGCGCGCGCGTGAGCGCAGGGCCGCCGTCCTGAAGATGCCGCTGCGCGTGCACGAGATCGGCGGCTGCCTCAAGGCCGCGCAAGAGCTGATCGACACGGCGACCGACGACGCGAAGCAGGTGGCCGAGGATGTCGACACCAAGGAGACCGAGGACCTGAAGGCGGCGCTCGGCGGAGGGCAGGGCGGCCGGATGCCGCGCGGCACCGCCGGTGCCATGAAGGAGCTGGAGGACCGGCAGAAGCGCCGCAGGACGCGCACGCAGCGGGACAGCCTGGACCTCGCGCTCATCGACCTGACCGGGCTCTACCGCGACGTCCTCGCCCTTCAGTTGGGCTCCCGCGTGGCCATCGCCAACACCGAGGTGCAGGACATGCTGGAGCGCATGGCACTCGGCACCTCTCCGGAGGCCACACTGCGCCGCATCGAGGCGATCGGCGCCTGCCGCACGGCCCTCGACCGCAATGTGGCGCCGCTGCTCGCGGTGGAGGCGATGACGGTGGCGCTGCGGGCGGGGTGACGGCGCCCCGAGCCGCGCACGCGCTGAACGGCCCTCTTGGGGCCGCCGGTTGACGACGTCACCCGTACGAGTATCGGCTGAGCACGGGCTGTGATCCTCTCTGTGCGGAGAGTTACCCTCGCGTGATGGACATCAGCCGTCACAGCCGTCGCCACCCCCGCCTTTCCTTCCGTACCTGCGGCACGCTGCTCGTGACCGCCGGGCTGCTCGTCTCGGGCTGCTCCTCCGGAGGTCCGACGGTGGACGTCTCCATGGCCGCGCTGCCCCGCTCGACACCCGCGGAGCTCGCCCCGTACTACGAGCAGAAGCTCAGCTGGCGGGAGTGCGGCGTCGCCGGCTTCGAGTGCGCCTCGATGAAGGCCCCACGCGACTACGACAAGCCCGCGGCGGGCGACATCAAACTGGCGGTGGCCCGCAAACAGGCCACCAGGCGGCAGGAGCGGCTCGGTTCGCTCCTGGTCAACCCGGGCGGGCCCGGCGGCTCGGCGGTCGGCTACCTCCAGTCGTACGCGGCGCTCGGCTACCCCGAAGCGGTCCGCGCCCGCTACGACATGGTCGCCGTCGACCCGCGCGGCGTGGCCCGCAGCGAGCCCGTCACCTGCCTCGACGGCAAGGAGATGGACGCGTACACGCAGACCGACGTCACCCCCGACGACCAGCGAGAGACCGACGGGCTGCGGACCTCCTACGAGGACTTCGCGGCCGGCTGCGAGAAGCGGTCCGGGGCGATCCTGCCGCACGTCTCCACGGTCGAGGCGGCGCGGGACATGGACGTCCTGAGGGCGGCGCTGGGCGACGAGAAGCTGTCGTACGTCGGCGCTTCGTACGGGACGTTCCTCGGCGCGACGTATGCCGGGCTCTTCCCGAAGCGCGTGGGCCGCTTGGTGCTGGACGGCGCGATGGACCCCTCTCTGCCGGCGCGCCGCATGAACCGTGACCAGACCGCCGGTTTCGAGACGGCGTTCCAGGCGTTCGCGAAGGACTGCGTGGCGCTCGGCCGTGAATGCCCGCTCGGCTCCCGGAGCCCCCGCGAGGCGGGCAAGCGGCTGAAGGGCTTCTTCGATCAACTGGACCGCGCGCCCCTTGCGGCCGGTGACGCCTCCGGCCGCAAGCTCGGCGAGGCGCTCGCCACGACGGGCGTGATCGCCGCAATGTACGACGAGGGCGCCTGGCCGCAGCTGCGGGACGCGCTCACCTCGGCGATGCGGAACAAGGACGGCTCGGCCCTGCTGGCCCTCTCCGACAGCTACTACGAGCGGGACAGCGACGGCACGTACGCGAACCTGATGTTCGCCAACGCCGCCGTGAACTGCCTGGACCTGCCGCCCGCCTTCACCACGCCGGACGAGGTCAAGGAGGCCGTGCCCGACTTCGAGAAGGCCTCCCCGGTCTTCGGCGAGGGCCTCGCCTGGTCCTCGCTGAACTGCGCCTACTGGCCGGTGAAGCCCACGGGTGAGCCGCATCGCATCGAGGCGGAGGGCGCGGCCCCCATCGTGGTCGTCGGCACGACCCGCGACCCGGCGACCCCCTACCACTGGGCCGAGGCCCTGGCCGCCCAGCTCTCCTCCGGCCGCCTCCTCACGTACGAGGGCGACGGCCACACGGCGTACGGCCGGGGCAGTGAGTGCATCGACTCGGCGATCAACAGGTACCTCCTGGAGGGCACGGCACCGGCGGACGGAAAGCGCTGCTCGTAGCGGTTCCGCGGGGGCGGAGCCCGGCTCCGGGAGGGGTGTGCGGAGCGCCCCCGGAAACTGTGTAGACTTGGCCGCGTTGCTGATCGCACGATGGTGCGGACGGCGCGCCGCCTTAGCTCAGATGGCCAGAGCAACGCACTCGTAATGCGTAGGTCTCGGGTTCGAATCCCGAAGGCGGCTCAGTTGAAACCCCAGGTCACGTACCCCGTGGCCTGGGGTTTTGTGTTGTGCGGGGGAGGGGGGAGGAGGGCGGCGGTGTGACGGATGCTTTGCGGGGTGTTGATCCGGTGCGTGTTGAGCCGGTGTTGCCGGGGGGTCGGTGTCCTGAGTGGGTCTGGTACACCGCCTATGGGTCCAACACGCAGCTCGATCGGCTTGCCGCCTATATCAAGGGCGGGTGTCCGCCGGGTGCGGCGAGGCGCTATCCGGGGTGCCGTGATCCTGCCATGCCTGCTGTCTCCATTCCGGTGGAGCTGGCCGGAGCCATGTACTTCGCGACCCGGTCGCCTGTGTGGGGCGGGGGCAGGGCCTTTTATGACCCCCGGGTGAGCGGACGGGTTCTGGCCCGGGCTCATCTGGTGACCGCTGAGCAGTTCGCGGACATCGCGGCTCAGGAGATGTACCGGGAGCCGGGCTCGGATCTCGATCTGACGGAGGCGCTCATACGGGGGCGTGCCGTGCTGGGAGAAGGCCGGTACGAAACGCTGGTGTGCGCCGGTCAGGTCGACCGGCTGCCCGTTCTGACCTTCACGGCTCCCTGGAGCATGGACGAGGTCGAGTGGGTTCCTCCGGCTCCCGCCTACGTACGGCTTCTCGCCTCGGGGCTTCTGGCGGCCGGCGGGTGGGACAGGGAGACGGTCGCCTCGTACCTCGCGGCCTGCCCAGGTTTCCGTCCGCCGCTGCCGTGAGCGTCACCTGGACCACTGCTGCGACGCCTTGCCGGACTGGCAGGTGGCGGCGGCTACTCCGCCGCCGTAGGCCAGGTCCAGGCAGCCGCCGTTCGAGGTGCTCTTCAGGGTGCCGCTCGGGCCCCAGCGCCAGAGGCGGGCGGCGCCCTGCGTGCAGTCGCCGACGAAGACCGCCTGGCCGAGCATGTTGGCGACCAGGCAGCGGCCGGACTGCTTGTTGACCACCTTGAAGCTGTTGTTCTCCGCGCTCACCGTCTTCCAGTTGGCGCTGGGGTCGCCGCACGAGCCGTGGTCCGCGGCGCCGTAGACCTGGGTCAGGCAGGCGCCGTTGTCGGTGTTCTTCAGGCGGAAGGGGCCTGTGGTGGGGGTGGACGGTGCGTCGCCGTTGCTGTCGTCGTCGCTGCCGCCGTTGTCGTCGGGGGAGTCGGTGTCGGGGGGTGAGTCGCCGTTGTGGTCGGGGTCGGAGTCCCCGTTGCTTCCCTTGCCGTTGTTCCTGGATGGGCTCTTCGCGTCGCCGGGGCCCGAGTCGTCGCCGTTCGCGGCGTCGTCTTCTGTCTTGTCGTGCTTGTCGTGCGACGACTTGTCCTCGTCGTCCTTGGATTCGTCCTTCGGGTCTTTTCGGTTCTTCTCCGGCTTCTCCGTGGGGCTCTTCGGGGCCTTCTGGTCGTCCGACGGGGCCGTCGCCGAGACGGAGGGCGTCGAACCCGCCGCGCGGTCGGGAGTGCTGACGTACGGGAGGTTCTGGATGGCCAGTGTCGTGCCGGTGGCGATCACCACGGGGACCACGGCCATCAGGACGCGGGTGCGGCGGCGGCGGCGCTCGGGGCGGGCAGGTGCGGCGGCCGCGTCCGGGGTGGTCTCGGGTGTCGGGCCGTGCTGTGGCTGTGGCTGTGGGGCGGGAGCGTGGCCGGGCGGGGACGGGAGGGGTTCCGGCGGCGCGGGCGGGGTTCGCGCCGCGAAGGCCGCGCGGCCCGCCAGGCGGTCGGTGACCGGGGCCGGCCAGCGGGGCGGGGCGGTGGGGCCGTGTTGTGCGGCCAGGTCGAGCAGTTCCGCCGCCGTCGGGCGGCCCTCGGGGTCCTTGTCCAGGCACGTGTCGACGATCTCGGCCAACCGCGGGTCCAGCTCGCGCAGCGGGCCGAGGTCGGGGGCGTCGTGGACGATGCGGTAGAGCGGGCTGCCCTCGGCGCCGTCCTTGAACGGCCAGCGGCCGCTCGCCGCGTAGGCGACCAGCAGGCCCAGCGTGAAGATGTCGGAGGCCCTGGTCAACCGCCGCTTTCCGGAGGCCTGTTCGGGCGACATGTACGCCGGCGTGCCGACGATGAGGCCGGTCTGGGTCAGCTGGCTCTGCTCGGCGGCGCGGGCGATGCCGAAGTCGATGAGGGCGACGCCGTCGAGGGTCAGCATCACGTTCGACGGCTTGAGGTCCCGGTGCACCATGTCGCGGGCGTGGACGGAGGCCAGGCCAGCGGCCACCTCCCGCAGGAGCCGCCACAGGGAGTCGGCCGGCAACGGCCCTCCGTGCGGTTCGACGGCCTCGGCCAGGGTGATCCCGGGGACGTACGCGGTGGCGAACCACGGCGGTTCCGCGGTGCGGTCGCTCGCGAGGAGCGGGGCGGTGGCCTCGGCCGGCAGGCGCGCGAGGTTGTCCATCTCCTGCCCGAAGCGGCGTACGAACCCCTCGTCCTCGGCGACGACGGACGCCAGCATCTGCTTGACGGCGGCGTACCGCCCGTCGACGACGCCGAGATACACCCGTCCCATGCCGCCGACCCCGAGGCGCCCCACCAGCGGGATCGAACCGATCCGCCGCGGATCCCGCTCGCGCAGCGGCTCGGCGCCGCTGCCCGTGAGGTCGAACCCGTCCTGTCCGCCTGCCCCGTCCACCGTCTCCCCGTTCACCGGCCGCCGGCCGGACCCGTGCCGTTCCCGTGCGCACCCCCGTCCGCACGGACGGACACCGGCCCGGGCCGACCGGTGACCAGTGTGGACCATCGATCGGCCGGGTTGGAAGATCTTTCTAGAAAAGTATTCCACTTCCGGTGGAGCGGAGGCGTTCGGTCCGCCTTGCTGGGCGGGGGTCTACGCTGGTGGGCACCATGAGCCCCAAGCAACAACGTGGCGCGGAAACCGCCGAGCGCCTCCTGGACGCCGCCCTTCAGGTGTACGCCGACTCCGGGGAGCAGGGTGTCACCGTCAGCGCTCTCACCAAGGCGAGCGGCGTCAGCCTCGGCAGTCTCTACCACCACTTCGGCAGCGTCGACGGCCTGATGAACGCCCTGCTGCTGCGCTGGCTCGGACGTCTCCTCGGCGAGCTGGCCGCGGCCGTCGAGCGTTCCCGCACGGCGCGCGGTGGCGTCCGCGCGCTCGTGCGGACCTATCTGGCGTTCATCCAGGAGCACCCGGACGCCTCGCGGCTCCTGCACTCCTCCTATGCCGACCGGGTGGGGATGGCCCACGCCAAGCAGCTGCGCGACGCCCAGGAGGCCCGGCTGTCGCCGCTGGCCGAGTGGGTGCGGCGGCACACGGAGTCGGGCGAGATCGCGCCGCTGGACGTGCCCATGGTCGAGGCGCTCGTCATGGGGCCGATCGTCGCGACCGCGCGCCGCCGGCTCTCCGGTCTGGACGACGTCGACCTCGGGCGGGCCGCGCGCGTTCTGCCGGATCGGATCTGGCGGTCGCTCACGCCCTGAATCCGTAAGGGATTCTACTTGCGGGACGTCGGCTCTCGTCATGGTCGAAAGTCCCGAACGTGGAGCGGGAGTTGAGATGCCGTCACCGATATGATCGATATCATCTAGCGCATGACAGGCTCATCGACGCTCGGAACAAGGCCGGAATGAACGTGGTTCGCGTACTCGTCGTCGATGACCAGCCCGTGATCCGCGCCGGCCTGCGCGCATTGCTCGGCGCGGCCGACGACCTGGTGGTCGTGGGCGAGGCGGCCGACGGTGCGGAAGCGGTCGGAATGGCCAGGGAACTCGCCCCGGACGTGGTACTCCTCGACCTGCGCATGCCGGGGGTCGACGGAATTGACGCGACGCTTCAGCTGGCGCGTTCCATGCCTTCCGCGCGGGTCCTCGTGCTGACCAACCATGACTCGGACGAAGCGGTCCTCGACGCATTCCGGGCGGGGGCGGCGGGGCTTCTCCTGAAGACGTCGACGCCTCGGGAGATCGTCTCGTCCGTGCGTTCCGTGGCGGCCGGCGCGAGCGTTCTCTCGTACGCCGTGATGAAACGTCTCGTCGGTCGGACCGCACCGGTCACGCGAATTCCGAGGGCGTCCGAACTGGCCGCGAAGGTCGCCTCGTTCGGGGAGAGTGAAGTGAAGGTGCTCGCGCTGGTCGGCGCCGGAATGAGCAACAAGGAGATATCCGCGGCGCTGCATCTGTCGCTGACCAGCGTCAAGACGTATGTCTCGCGGATCCTGCGGCGGCTCGGCCTCGACAACCGGACGCAGGCGGCGATCCTCGCGTATGAGCTGGGGCTTTCCGAGGCGGGGAGCGCGGCGGGGGTGACTCCGGCGCTCGTCGGGCCCGACGAAAGTTGAGGGCAGTTGTCTCCCTATGGTGCGACCTGTCCACTTTGGAGGGGCATGGCGTTGTTCGGGGCACGGAACGCTGAATCGGGGCGCGTTCCGCACAACCGAGAGGTGACGCCGTGCAGGTCGAGAGAGCCGCGGAAGTCGAGAGAGCCGCGGAAGTCGAGAGAGTTGACCGCTTCGGGGACGCCGCGTTGTGCGAACGGGTGCGGCGAGGAGATCCGCGGGCATTCCACGCGTTGTGGGAGCGGCATCTGCGTACGGCGCGGCAATGCGCTCTGCGCTGTACGCACGGCAGTACGGCCGACGCCGAGGACGCCGTTTCCGAGGCGATGCTCGGCCTGTTGCAGGCATTGCGCGGCGGTCACGGTCCGGTCGGGAACGTCGCGGCGTATGTGAGGGTCTCCGTACGCCATGCGGCCGCCCGTACCACCGAACGGCGCCGGCGTGAGATTCCCGTCGCCGAACTTCCCGACCGGCCCGGCGAGAATTCCTGCCGGGTCACCGCGCACTTCGACGCCGCCTGCGCGCGGGAGGCGTTTCTCGGTCTTTCAGAGCAACGCCGCACCGCGATACGGCTCTTCGCCCTGGAGGAGAAAAGCGCGGGACACGTCGGTGACCGGCTCGGTATCGCCGCCACCGCCGCGTCCTCTTTCGTCTACCGGTCCAAAGAGGCGCTGCGCGCGGGCTTTCTGCGCCGCCACGTGAATCCCGCCAGCGCGGAATGCGCCGAGGTGATGGACCGGGTCGTGGCGGTCTTGCGGGGGCGTTCCCCGCGGCGGCACACCGCGGCCGTCCTCGCTCATCTGCGGGGTTGCGCGGCGTGCCGGGAGGGGCAGCGGCAGCTGTCTTACGTCAACGCGGGGCTGCCGCGGGGCGGGAGCCGGGGTGGGCGCCGGGGTGGCGGTGAGGCGGCTGCCGCCCGCCGCCCCACGGGTCCCTCGTCTGAAGCGGGACCCCAGGGGTCCCTCGCCTGAGGCGGACCCCCGCGCCCGCCCCGCCCCGCCTCAGGCGAAGAGCCGTCGCCACGTCTCAGGGCCGGGGTAACCGTCCGCGTCTCTGCCGCGCCAGCCCTGGGCCCGCTGGAACGCCTCCACGTTGCGGCGGTCGGCCTCCGACCACGCGGGGCCAGGCCCCTGCGTGTAGTGCTTGCCGTAACCCTTCTTCACCAAGCGCTTGCCCAACTCCGTGACATGGGCGTTCGACTGGCCGGGCCGGAAGTAGCGCCCGCCGGGGAAGGCGGTCGCCGAGCCCGTCGAGCCGCCCGAGCCGCCGCCGATGTCCCGCCCCTTTCCCTCCACCAGATACCGCCACGTCGCCGGGCCCGGAATGCCGTCCGCCTCGGCGCCCTGCCAGCCCTGCGCCTTCTGGAAGGCCTGCGTCGCCCTGCGGTCCGCGTCCGACCAGCGGGGCCCCGGGCCGACCTGGTAGAAACGGCCGCCGCCACGCTTGACCAGCATGCGGCCGAGTTCGGTGACGTGGCCGCCCGAGGCGCCGGGACCGAAAGCGGACGCGCCGGGGAAGGCCGTGCCGGAGGACCCGCCGCCGCCGGAGCCGCCGTCCTCCGCCACGTACTTGTAGCGGTACGGGACATAGCCGCCGGAATGGTTCCAGTACGCGTACGGGGTGGTCCTCTTCAGCGTGTGCGGGCGCGTCTGCTCGTACGCCACGTACCGCGTCTTCGACGAGTCCGTCCAGCCGCCGAAGATCGTCACGTGCGAGCCGGCGGCGGGATTCGACGGGTTGTGGAACAGCAGCATGTCGCCCGGCTTCAACTGGCTCTTGCCGATCCGCACGCCGTACGCGGCGAGGCTGCCCGTCCACTGGTTGCTGCCGAGGCCCCACGCCATCGAGACGAAGCCCGAGCAGTCCTTGCGGTAGCCCTGGTAGTACGCGCTCATGCTGTACGACACCCGGGCGTCGACCCAGGTCTGGGCGCGGGCCAGGATCTGCGCACGCGTCAGCCGCATCGGCGCCGGTGCCGAGTGGGTCGCCGCCTGCTGCGCGAACAGCGGGCCCGGCGCGCCTTGCCCTGGCGGCAGCGGGTTCTGCGTGGCGACCGGGGGCTGCGCCAGCGCGTGGGCGGCGCCCGTGCCCGCGCCCGTCAGGACCGCGCCGAGCGCCACCACGGCCGCGGCGCGCGTACTGGCGCGCGAGCCGCCGCTCGCTCGCAGTGCGAGCCGCTCCCGCGCGCAGCCCGGGCAGGGGCAGTCGCGCGTCACGGGTATCTCGTCGAAGACCGGGGTACTCACATCGCCCTCCATGGGGTCGAACGGGGAGAAATAGGGCTGATGTGGAGAGGGAGTGGTGAGGTGCGTCCTCATGACGCCGTTCGGGGGGATTTCTTTTCGGGGGGTTTCTTCGCGACGGGCTTTGTTCGCCGCGCGGTCAGTCGCATGGGCAGTCGCACGGGTATGAGACGTGCCGCTGCCGGGGACTTCTTCGACCATGGTCGAAAAAGTCGAGCGAGCTGAGCTGGCCGAGCGGGTCGAGACAGTTGAACGGGTCGAGACAGCTGACGAAGTCGCCGCGCGGCACGGGCTGCGGCCCCTGCCGGTGGAGGGCGGCCTGTTCCGGCGGACCTGGGTGGGGCCGCCCGACGCCGACGGCCGCCCGGCCGGCTCCGCGATCCTCGTCCTCCTGACCACCGCGCCCGGGGACTTCTCCGCCCTGCACCGCCTGCCCACCGACGAGGTCTGGCACTTCTACGAGGGCGACGCCCTGGAACTGCTGCTCCTGGCACCCGACGGCACGGACCGCCTCGCCGTGCTGGGGCGGGCCGGGTGCGTACAGCTAGTCGTCCCGGCGGGGACGTGGATGGGGGCGAGGGTGGCGCCCGGCCCGGACGACGGTGGGCGCTACGGGTGGTCGCTGTTCGGGACGACGATGGCGCCCGGTTTCCTGTCCGAGGACTACGAAGGCGGGGACCCGGACGAGCTGGCCGCGCGGTATCCGGGACGGGCGCGGCTCATCCGGGAGCTGTGCAGGCCGGGGGAGCCGGTGCGGATGGGACGGGAAGGAGCGGCGGGGGGCTTCGATGCGTGACGAGGGGGTGGTTGGAGGTGGGCGCGAGGTGTGGCGGGACGAGAGTCTGCCGCGGTTGGACGGGCGCGTCGCTCTCGTCACCGGGGGCAGCGGAGACATCGGTGCCGGGATCGCCCGGCGGTTCGCGCAGGCCGGGGCGGCGGTCGTGGTGCACTTCCGGCGGGGCGAGAGCCGGGCCCGGGAGCTGGTCGAGCGGATCGGGGCGGCGGGCGGTGACGCCGTCGCCCTGGGGGCGGACCTGACCCGGGAGGAGGAGTGCCACCGCCTCGTCGAGGCCGCGTACGCCTGGCGGGGCCGCCTGGACGCGCTGGTCAACAACGCCGGGATCCAGCCCCTGCGGGACCTCGCGGACCTGACGGCCGCGGAGTGGCGGCAGCTCTCCGACGCAAACGTGACCAGCGCCTTCTGCTGCACCCAGGCCGCCGCGGACCTCATGTCCCGGCAGGACGGCGGCGGCACGGTCACGCACATCGCGTCCATCGAGGGCTCGCACCCCGCCCCCGGCCACGCGCACTACAGCGCGTCCAAGGCGGCCCTGATCATGTTCGCCCGCTCGGCGGCCCTGGAGTACGGGCCGCGCGGCATCCGTGTCAACAGCGTCTCGCCCGGCCTCATCGACCGGCCGGGCCTCGCCGAACAGTGGCCGCAGGGCGTGGAGCGGTGGGGGCGGGCCGCGCCGCTCGGGCGGCTCGGACGGCCCGAGGACATCGGCGACGCGTGTGTGTTCCTCGCCTCGGACGCCGCGTCCTGGATCACGGGTACGGATCTGGTGGTGGACGGCGGGGTGGGGGCGCGGCCCACCTGGTAGGGCACCGCCAGATGCCCTGGCGGCGGCCCTGGTCTCTGCCTTGGTCGCCGCCTTGCCCGCCGCCCTGCCCGGCGTCAGCGGTCCAGGTAGGGCGCGGTTGCCGGGAGGCGGGTCAGCCAGGTGTGGACCGCGGCGTTGAATTCGGCGGGGCGTTCCAGGTTCGGCAGGTGCGCTGCTCCCTCGACGACGCACAGCGCGGAGTCGGGCAGCGCGGCGTGCATGGCCTCGGCGTCGGAGACCGGCGTGTACGTGTCGTCGCGGCCGACGACCACGAGGGACGGCACGGCGACGCGGGCCAGCATGGCGCGGTAGTCGGGGCGTTCGGCCCGGCCGCGCAGGGCGGCGGCGGCTCCCTCGGGCGGGGCGGCCAGCATCATGCGGTGGACGTACGCGGACGCCTCCGCGTTGTACGGGGCCACCATCTTGTCCCGCACCTCGTCCGCGTACCCCTTCATGCCCTCGGCGAGGAGCCGGTCCGCCTGGGCGTTGCGGGTGGCCTTGCCCTGCGGGGTCTCCGCCGCGGGGAAGGTGTCGGCCAGGAGGAGGCCCGTGAGGCGTTCCGGGAACAGGCGGTGGCACTCCATGACGAGCTGCCCGCCCATCGAGAGGCCGCCGAGCGCGAACTCCCGTACGCCCAGGTGGTCCAGGAGCGCGGCGACGTCCTCGGCGAAGGTGGCGAAGGCCGTGGTGCCGGGGACGACGGTCGACTCGCCGTAGCCGCGGAGGTCCGGGGTGACGACGCGGTGCGTCCCGGCGAACGCCTCGCGCTGCGGGGCCCACATGGAGCGATCGAAGGGGTGGCCGTGGAGGAGGACGAGGGTGGGGCGGGACGCGGCGGCGGAGCCGGCCTCGGCGTCGCCCGTGTCGTCGTAGCCGATGGTGACGCCGTTGAGCTGTGCGGGTGCCATGAGGGGAGGCTAGGTGGCGCCAACTGGTCGGTGCAATAGGGTCTTTGCTCTCGGTGCAATGTGGGCGCGGTCGGTCGTCGGCGCAGGTAGGTAGGCGGGCGCGTAGGTAGGCAGGCACATAGGTAGGCAGGCAGTCGGTCGGAGCGGGGAGCGAGGGGCGGGGACAGGTGGCGGAGAGCGGGGAGCGGGGCGTGCGGAGGCGGCGGGACTTCCGGGAGGTGGCCGATGAGGTGGCCCGGGAGATCGAGGCGGGGACGCTGCGGGGCGGCGAACGGCTGCCGACGCAGCGGGCCTTCGCGCGGCGGCGGGGGATCGCCGGCTCCACGGCCATCCGCGTGTACGGGGAGCTGGCGCGGCGGGGCCTGGTCGTCGGCGAGGTGGGGCGCGGCACGTTCGTCAGGGCCGCGGCGCCGCATCAGGGCGGCCGGGGCGGCCGTCGGCGCTCATGGCCCGCGCCCTCGGGCCGCTCACGCGCGCCGATGTGCTCCTGGAGGCCACCCGGCCCGCCGCGCCGGACGGTACGCCCGAGGCGCGTGAGGCGGCCGCCACGGTGCTCGCCCGCAGCGGATGGCGCCCGGACCCCGGTCAGCTGCTCTTCGCCGGGAACAGCAGGCAGGCCATCGCCGCCGCCCTCTCCTCGCTCGTCCGTCCCGGCGGCCGCGTGGGCGTCGAGGAAGTCACGTATCCCCTGGTGAGAGCCATCGCCGAACAGCTCGGCGTGCGGCTCGTGCCCATCGCCGTCGACGAGCAGGGCATGCTCCCCGACGCGCTCGCCGCCGCCCACCGCGGCGCCTCCCTCGCCGCGGTGTACGTACAGCCGACCCTGCAGAATCCGCTGTCGGTCACGGCGGGGGCGGAGCGGCGCCTGCAACTCGCCTCGGCCGTACGGGACGCGGGGTGCTGGGTGGTCGAGGACGGTACGTGGGGGTTCCTCGCGGAGGACGCGCCCGTGCCGCTCGCCGCGCTGCTGCCCGAGCGCGTCGTCTTCGTCGACAGCCTGTCCAAGCGCGTCGCCCCCGGCCTCACCCTCGGCATGCTCGCCGCCCCGCCCGGCCATCTGGACGCGCTCGCGCGCAGCCTGCGGTCCGGGGGCTGGACCGCGGGGGGCTTCGCCCTGGAGGCGGCCGTGCGGTGGGTCGGCGACGGGACCGTGGAGGCGTTGGTCGCCGCCAAGCGGGCCGATGTGGGGGTGCGGCACGAGATCGTGCGGGAGCGGTTGATGGGGGCGGGCTCGGGAGCCGGGGCAGGGGCGGGGCCTGGAGCTGGGCCTGGGGCTCGGGTTGGGGCTGGGGCTGGGGCTGGGCGGAGGGGGAGGTTCCGTACCGATCCGCGCTCCTATTACTGCTGGTGGGAGCTGCCCCCGCCCTGGCGTGCCGAGACCTTCGTCGCGGCGGCGGCCGCGCGCGGCATCGCCGTCACGCCGGGCCCTGCCTTCGCCGCCGACGGGCGGCGCGCGGCGCACGCGGTACGGATCGGCCTCGCGTCACCGCCGACGGACGTCCTCGCGGCGGCCCTGGACACACTTATCAGGATCCTGTCAGACAGCCGCCCGGATCCGGCTTCCCCCGCCTGAACGCGACGGGGCGTGCCTATCCTCAACGCCATGTGCGCTTTTGTCCTGGTCGCGGAGGACGACGAGAAACAGGCCGAGCTGGTCCGCCGCTACCTGGAACGCGAGGGCCACGCGGTCTCCGTCGTCCACGACGGGTCCGCCGCCCTCCACGAGGTCCGGCGCAGGCCCCCGGATCTGCTGATCCTCGACGTGATGATGCCGGGGGCCGACGGCCTGGAGGTCACGCGCCTGCTGCGGGACGGGGACGGGCCGCCGGAGCTGATCCGGCTGCCGATCCTGATGCTGACGGCGCGCTCCACCGAGGACGACCTTCTCGCGGGTCTCGACCTGGGCGCCGACGACTACCTCACGAAGCCGTACAGCCCCCGCGAGCTGATGGCCCGCGTACGGACGCTGCTGCGGCGCGCGTCCGGCATCCACGCGCCGTTGCCGGACGCCGGGCGGCGGGTCCTGCGGGTGGGCGGTCTCGTCGTCGACCCGGTGCGGCACGAGGTGACGGTCGACGGGCGCCAGGTCGACTGCACGCCGGGTGAGTTCGACCTGCTCACGGCGCTCGCCGAGGAGCCGGACCGGGTCTTCACCCGGCCTCAGCTCCTCGACCGGATCCACGGCTCGTCCGGCTACATATCGGTGCGGACGGTCGACGTGCACGTGCTCAATCTCCGGAAGAAGGTCGAGGCGGATCCGCGGCGGCCGGGGCGGCTTGTGACGGTCTTCGGGGTGGGGTACAAGCTCACGGGCGGGGGCGGAGCGGGGCGGGGCTGTGGCCGGGGCTGCGGCTGGGGCTGCGGCCGGAGCTGCGGCTGGGGCTGCGGCCGGAGCTGCGGCTGGGGCCGGGGCCCCCGTACCCGCCCTGTGCTCCGTGCCGTCCGTGCCGTCCGGGGCGTCCGCGCCGTCCGCACCCCCACGCCCCCAAACCCCCACGCCCCCACCGACGCGGCGGCCCGCCGTGGCGCGTGACGTTCCGCTCCGTAAGAGCCTGCTGGCCCGGCTGCTCGTCGTGTCCGTCCTCGTCTCCGTCGGCTCGATCGCCGCGACCGCCTGGCTCGCCGCGCAGACCACGTCCGGCGCGCTGCGGCAGGAGCAGGGCCAGGTGCTCGCCGACGACGCCCGTATCTACGACCGTCTCCTCGGCGTCGGCGCGACCGCCCCCGCCTGGCGGGGTGCCGGCGAGGCCGTCCGCGAACTGTCCCGGAGCACCGGCCGCCGCATCGCCCTGACCACGCAGGACCGCAAGGTCATCACCGACTCCGCGGCCCCCTCGAAGCACACCCCGCTGCCCCCGAACGCCTCCGCCGTCCTCGACCCGCTCGCCGTGGACACGACGCTGTCCGCCGGCCGGAGCGACGAGGACGCCAGGGCCGACCGCATCGACCCGCGCGTGGTCGGCCCGTACCGTCTCACTCAGCGCGAGCGCAAGCGGTTGCGTGCCGCCGCCGAGCGCGGTGCGGCCTGTCTGTCCGAGTTCGGCGTCACCTCCGACATCGTCGTCGGCCCCGGCGGACGCCCCTCCCTCCGCATCGACAACGACCCGGGCGACCTCTACAAGACCCGCTGCCACACGCCCTTGCTCGACGTACCGACCGACACCGAGTTCAAGGCCCTGGAGAAGCTCGGCTCCCTCGCCGACGCGTGCATGAGGCGGCGCGGCCTCTCCCCGGTCGAGGTCAGGCTGGACGTGGCCGGGCGCTCCGGCCCGAAGCCGGTCGGCGCGGTCCCGACGTACGTGACACGCGAAACCGCTACGGGCCCCGCGGGCGGCCCCGGGGAGTTCCGGGAGGCCCCGCGGGCACCCGGTGACCGCCGGACCCCTGGGGCCCCCGACCCCGCCGCCCCCGCGTCCGAACCCGCCGGAACCGACCTCAACGCCCTGGACGCCGCCGCCACGTCGTGTGTCGACAGCGCCCGCCGCGAACAACTCGGCCCCTACGTCTCCCCGCCCGCGCTGCTCTTCATCACCAGCCCCGACGGCTCGCGCAGCACGCCCGGCTTCAGCCTCTCCGGGGCCAACACCGTCCGCCTCGCCGGGCTCGCCGCGGCCGTCCTCGCCGTCACGGTCGCCGTCACCGCGCTCGCCGCGACCCGGCTGACCCGGCCGCTGCGGGCACTGACCACCGCGACGCGGCGCATGAAGACGGGCGAGGCGAGCGAACCGGTGCCCGCGAAGGTCACCCGCTCGGCCGGTGAGATCAGCCAACTGGCCGCCGCCTTCAACGACATGGCCGCCCACCGCAAGGCCCTGGAGGAGCAGCGCAAGGCCATGGTGAGCGATGTCGCGCACGAGCTGCGCACCCCGCTCTCCAACATCCGCGGCTGGCTGGAGGCGGCGGAGGACGGCGTCGTCGAGACCGACCCGGCGCTGGTCACCTCGCTCCTCGAAGAGGCCTTGCTGCTCCAGCACATCGTCGACGACCTCCAGGACCTGGCGGCCGCCGACGCCGGCACCCTCCGGCTGCACCGCGAACCGGTACGCGCCGCCGAGATCGCCGAGCAGGTGGCGGCGGCACACCAGGCACGGGCGGACGCCGCCGGGGTGAAGCTCAGGGCCACGGTGCTCGGCGACCCCTGGGTGAGCGCCGACCCGCTGCGGCTGCGCCAGGCGATCGGCAACCTCGTCTCCAACGCGATCCGGCACACCCCGGCGGGCGGCAGCGTACGGATCAGCTGCCGCGGTAAGGGCGACGCCGTCCTGATCGAGGTCGCCGACACCGGCAGGGGGATCGCGCCCGCCGATCTGCCGCACGTCTTCGACCGCTTCTGGCGCGCGGACAAGTCACGTACGAGGTCGACGGGCGGCAGCGGCCTCGGCCTGTCCATCGTGCGGAAGCTGGCGGAGGCGCATGAGGGGGCGGTGACGGCGGAGAGCGTGCCGGGGAAGGGGTCGCTGTTCACGGTGCGGTTGCCGGGGGCGTGAGGCGCGATCGCGTCGGCTCTCAGAAAGGGCTCCGGGCAGGACAAGAGCCCCGGTCGTTCACCTCCGCCGACCGGGGCTCTCTCTCTGCCCCCGGACCCGGCCGCGGCGGCGACACTCCCCCGAGCTACGCGCTGTGCGCGAGTACCGGCGGGCCAGGTCCGATGTAGTGATCACATCAGGCCCCGCCAACAGATCGCTAACATGTGGCCAACGGTCGGCTGATAAGCGACGGTCGGCCCGGGGAGACAGTGTGAGTGAACGGGAGGAACTGCGGTCCGGCCTGCGGTTCGGGCTGCTCGGCGCGCCTGCCGTGTACGACGCCACGGGCGAGCCGCGTCCCGTGCGCAGCGCCAAGGGGCGTGCCCTGCTGGCCGCGCTCCTCCTGGAACCGGACAGGGTCGTCTCGCTCGACGCCCTCAAGGACGCGCTGTGGGGCGGCGCCCCGCCCGCTTCCGCGCACGCCTCCCTCCAGAACCACGTGACGCGGCTGCGCCGCCTCCTCGACGACCCGGAACGGCTGCTCGCGGTACCGCCCGGCTACCGGCTGCGGGTCGACGAGGGCGAGTTGGACGTCCGGGTCTTCGAACACCGGGTGGCGCGGGCGCGGGCGGCGCGCGCCGAGCGGGACTGGGCGCGGGTCGTCACGTGGGCCTCGGACGCGCTGGCGCTGTGGCGGGGGAGGCCGTTGAGCGGCCTGCCGGAACCGCTGGCGGACCACTCCCTCGTACCGCGTCTGGAAGAGGCACGCCTGCTCGCCCTGGAATGGCGGTACGACGCCGAACTGGCGCGCGGCAGCGGTCTCGCCGCGCTCGCTCCCGAACTGGCCGAGCTGGTCGCCGAGCACCCTCTCCGCGAGGCCTTCCACCGGCAGTTGATGCTCGTGCTGCACCGCACGGGCCGGCAGGCGGAGGCCCTCGCCGTCCACCGCGAACTGCGCCGCAGGCTGGTGGAGGAGCTGGGCGTGGAGCCGGGCGCGGCGGTGGGGGACGCGCATCAGGAGGTGCTGCGAGGGCGACTCGAAGGGCCGCGTGAGGGGGCGCGTGAGGGTGCGGGTGAAGGGCCGGTCACGGGACCGGGTGCGGCGCCGGTCGCGGGGGCGGCGAAGTGCGGCGGCTCGGGCGTGTCCGAAGCCGTGGGGGAGCCCACGGGGGAGCCCACCGCAGAGGCTGCCGCGGATGCCGGGGCCGGTGCCGGGGTGGTGGGCGACAAGTCCGCCCCGCCTGCCCAGCTTCCGCCCGGCCCCGCCCACTTCACGGGGCGGGAGGACACCGTCCGGGCCCTGCGGGACGCGCTCGCCTCGGGGTCCCGCGTCGCCGTCGTCTCCGGGATGGCCGGGGTCGGCAAGAGCGCCCTCGCCGTGCATGTGGCGCACGGGCTGCGGGAGGAGTTCCCCGACGGGCAGCTGTACGTCAATCTGCACGGCGCGACGCCGGGCATGACGCCCCTCACCCCCGGCCAGGCCCTCACCTCGCTCCTGCGCGACCTCGGCGCCGAGCCGCGCCGCACTCCGGAGGGCTGTGTGGACCCGGGCGGGGCGTCGGCGTTGCTGCGGTCCCTGCTCGCGCCCACGCGCACGCTCATGGTCCTGGACGACGCCGCGACCGCCGCGCAGGTACGTCCGCTGCTGCCGGCGGGCCCGGGCTGCGCGGTCGTCGTCACCAGCAGGTCGCCGTTGACGACGCTCGACGGCGCGGCCCGCTTCCCGCTGGAGCCGCTCTCGGACGGTGACAGCGCCGCGCTTCTGCGGGTGGTGTCGGGGCGTGCCGGGCTCGACGCCGGGCACCCCCTGGTCGAACTGGCGGGCCGCCTCCCGCTGGCCCTGCGCATCATCGCCGCCCGCCTCGCCGCGCGCCGCGCCCTCACGCCGGACGCCCTCGCCGAGCTGCTCACCGTCAGCGGCAGCCGCCTGCACCACCTGGAGTACGACGACCTGAGCGTGCGCCGCTCCCTGGCCGTGGCCCTGGACGCCCTGCGCACCTCGGAACGCCGGGCCGACCGCGACGCCGCCCTCGCCCTCGCCCGGATCGGCGCGCTCGACCTCCCCACGTACGGAGTGCCGCTGCTCGCGCGCCTGTTGGGGGTCGACGAGCTGCGGGCGGGCGCGGCCCTCGACCGCCTGGTCGACGTCGCTCTCCTCGACGAGACGGCGTACGGCCGCTACGCCCCGCACGACCTCGTCCGCGATTTCGCGAGGGAGACGGCGGCCGTGGGCCCCGGCGCGGAGGACGTCGTCGACCAGGCGCTGCTCTGGTACGCGGAGTCCGCCCGCCGCACCCTGCTGGCGATCATGCCGGAGGGTCTCGACAAGGCGGACCGGCTGCGCGGTGTGGAGCCCCGGCTCGCCCGCCGCAGGAAGCAGTGCGAGCGGCGGCCGGTCCCGCCCCGCTCCCCGGTCCCGCCCCATTCCCCGGGCACGTCGGGCTCCCCGGGCACGTCAGGTGAGTGTGACCCCGATCCGCCTCCCCTCTCCCTGGAGGAGGCCTTCGCCTGGGGTGACACCGAGCTGGCGAACATCGTCACCCTCGCGGAGCGGCACAGCGGGACCTCTGACCTGCTGCCGGTACTGGTGCGCTGCCTCTTCCCGTACCTGCAACGCCGGGGCCGCCTCCTGGAGTTGGCCAGGCTCGGCACGCTCGCCCTGGACGCCGCCCGCCGCGAGGGCGACAGCGCCGCCGAGGCGCAGGCCCTCACCGATCTCGCCGGGACGCACTTCATGTCGGGGCGCAGCGGCGAGGCGCTCGCGCTGAACGACCAGGCCCTCGCGCTCTGGCGGGTCCTCGGCATCGTGTCGTGCGTACGGCGCGGCCTGAACAACCGTGGCCTGCTCCTCGAAGGGCTCGGCCGCCACGAGGAGTCCGCCGAGTCCCTCCGGCAGAGCCTCGCGCTCGCCAAGGAGCTCGCCGACCCGCTCAGCGAGGCGATCACCCTCAGCCACCTCGGGAACCTCTACGAGCACACGGATGCCCGCGCCGCCATCGACCACCACGAACGCAGCCTCGCGATCGGCGAGGCGATCGGGCACGCCGTCGTGCGCCAGTCCGCCCACTGCAACATCGGCTACGCCCACCTCACCCTCGGCGAACCGGCCGCCGCGCTCGCCCACTTCGAGGAGAGCCTGCGCATCCACGGGGAGTACGAGGACTGGCACGGCGAGTCCCAGGCCCGCCTCGGCCTGGTCCGCGCGCTGCGGGGGCTGGGCCGTACCGGGGACGCGACGCGCGAGTGCACCGCCCTCCTCGACCGCGCCGAGCACCGAGGTGACGCCCACATGACGGGCCTGGTCCGTCATCAGCGCGGGCTGCTCCTGCGGACGGAGGGGCGCCCCGAGGCGGCGTACGAGCAGTGGAGGTCGGCGCTCCGGGCGCTGGACGGCACGGACAGCAAGGTGGCCGACGAGCTGCGGGACCTGCTGGGGGAACCGGAGCCCGGGGCCGGCCCCTAGACCCGTACCCGGCCAGGCCCCGGGAACGGGCCGCCGGATCACTTCGCGTCGGCGTAGCACTCCACGACGGCGGTCGTGAACGGAAAGCGGACCGGGGTCTCCCCGAACGCGATCCGGCCGGCGAGGTCGCCCGCCTCCCGCACGGCGAGCGCGACGGCCGCCGCCTCCTCGGTGGGGCAGTGCACGATGACCTCGTCGTGCTGGAAGAAGACCAGTTCGGCCCGCATGCCGGCCTCGGCGATCGTCCGCCGCAGCGCGGCCAGCATCAGCAGGGCCCAGTCGGCGGCGCTGCCCTGCACGACGAAGTTGCGCGTGAACCGGCCGCGCGCCCGGGCGTTGGTCGAGGCGTACCCGGGGGTGAACTCACCGTCCGGGGAGACGGCGGCGGTGGGGTCCTCCTGAGGGATGCCCGCCTCTTCGGCGTCCCCGGCCCCGGCCGCCGGCGGGCTCGTCCGGCCCAGCCAGGTCCGCACGAGCCGCCCCTCCTCACCGGCCCGCGCCGCGTCGTCGACGTACGCGACGGCCAGCGGGAAGCGGCGGCGCAGCGCGGCCAGGTTCTTCAGGCCGTCGCCCGACGTCTGGCCGTACACCGCGCCGAGCAGCGCGATCTTCGCGTGGTCGCGGTCGCCGGAGAACGCGCGGTCCGAGAGACGGGTGTACAGGTCCTCCTCGCTCCCCGCCACCTCCATGAGGCCCGGGTCCCGGGAGATCGCGGCCAGCACCCTCGGCTCCATCTGGTCGGCGTCGGCGACGACGAGCCGCCAGCCGGGGTCGGCGATCACGGCCCGCCGGATCACCTTCGGGATCTGGAGCGCACCGCCGCCGTTGGTCGTCCAGCGTCCGCTGACCGAACCGCCGGGGGTGTACTCGGGGCGGAAGCGGCCGTCGCGGACCCAGTCCTGGAGCCAGCTCCAGCCGTGGGCGGTCCAGATGCGGTACAGCTTCTTGTACTCGATGAGGGGCCGCACCGCCGGGTGGTCGATCTCCTCCAGCTCCCAGCGCCGCGTCGACTTCACCCTGATGCCGGCCTGCGCGAAGGCCTTCACCACGTCGGCGGCGAGATCCGGGCGCACCCGGCGGCCGAACGCGGCGGACACCTCGTCGGCCAGCTCGGCGAGGCGGCGGGGTTCGCCACCGCCCGCGTACCGCTCGCCGAGCAGTTCGGTCAGCAGCTCGCGGTGGACGTCGGCGCGCCAGGGCAGGCCCGCGGCGTTCATCTCGGCGGCCACGAGCATGCCCGCCGACTCGGAGGCGGTGAGCAGGCGCATGCGGCCGGGGTGGGCCGTGGCGTCGTGTCTTCGCTGCTGCTCGGCATGGACCTCGACGAGCTCGGCAGACGTGACGGGGGCGCCGCCGGGGCGGGGCTCGAAGAGGGAGTCCTGCGAGCCGGGCTCGGCGGCGCGGGGCGGGGGGTCGGGCGGTACGGGGCGGTTGTGGAGGCGGGCGAGGGCGGCGGCCGCGGAGCGTGGCTCGCCGAGGCGGCCCTCGTGACCGAGGAGGAGGAGCTCGGCGGCCTCCACGTCGTAGCACCGCTCCACGCGGACGCCCGCGGCGAGCAGCCGGGGGTACACGGCGGCGGTCGACCGCCACACCCACCGGCCCACGCCGGGCCGCTTCCGCACGGCCTCGACGAGGTCGGGCTCCCGCACGACGGGCCCCGCGGGCAGCCCGGCGGCGTCGAGCGGCACCAGCTCCGCTCCTGCCCCCTCGACCGCGGCGACGGCCCACCGATCACTCATGCCGCGAGTGTCGCACCAGGCACTGACAGTGGGCCTGAGGTGCGGTGGGTTGCCGTCGTCGCCTTGGGGCGTCTTTGGGGGCGGGGCCGCGGGGGTATGTCCGTGCTCGCCATCTTGGCCCTGGACCCCGGGTGCTCATCGGCTGGGGAGGCACCACCACTGTGCTCCGCGCGCACATACCCCCACGTCCCCTCCGGTGCGTACGCGGCTGCGGGTGGGTGGGGGTGTTTCCTACCGGGTCTACTTCTGGGATGTCCGTACGTACACGGTTCACGTCACGGCCTGGGACGACGGCCGGCGGGGCCTCATCAGGGTCGCCGGAGGCCTCGTTCGCCGACCGGTAAGGCCCCCGGGACGGCCGCTCAGGCAGCCGCGTGGAACCGTGCGGCGGCCTCTCCCCGCGATCCCACCCCCAGCTTCGCCAGGATGTTCGCCACGTGGAACTTCACCGTGGACTCGCTGATGTGCAGCCGCTCCGCGATGTCCCGGTTCCGCCGCCCCCGGGCCAGCTCCCCGAGGACTTCGAGCTCACGCGCCCCCAGTGCGGCCAGAGGATCGGCCGCCCCGGCGGACTCCTTCGTACCGAGGGGCAGGGAGACCGTCACCGTCGTCCCCCAGCCCTCCACCGCGTCGACACCGAGCCGCCCGCCCAGCGCCTCGACCCGCTCGGTGACCCGGCGGCGGCCGAGTGAGCAGTACGAGAGGGTTCCGGGACCGTCGTCTCGTACGGTCACGTGCAGGGTGGTGTCGTCGAGCCGCCATCCGACATGGACACGCTCCACCCCGTCCTGCTCCAGGACGGCCAGGAGCAGCCCCCGCCCGATCGCCCGCCCGGCGTGCGCGACGTCGGCGGGCAGGCGCCGCGCGGTGCCCGGAGGGGCGAGCGCGAGCCGTACCTCGCTGTGCCGCAGGAGCGGCCGCAGCGACTCCCCGAGACGGGTGAACGCCTGGTCGGCCGGTTCCTCCGCCACCGACTGATCCCGCTCCGCCTCGGCACGCAGGTCGAGCAGGGCGGAGACGGCGAGTTCGGTCGCCGCGGCCCGCGCGGACCCGTCGTCCAGGCCGCGGCTGCGCAGTACGCCGAGCAGCCCCGTCAGTACGGCGGTGTGGGCCTCGCCCGCCTCCGCGATGGCCCGCGCCCGCGCCCCGGCGGCCGCCCGCGACTGGGCCAGCGTGCCGGGCACGGCCTCGGCGGCGAGGCGGTCGAGGTGGCTGGTCACCAGGTCCCACAGCACCCGCGCGGTGTCGATCGCGGCCGTGTCGAGCGGCCCGGCCTGCTCGCGCACCAGGACGAGCAGCGCGCCGCGCGTGGTCCGGTCGCTGTGCAGGGCGAGTACGGGGTGCTCCGCTCCGCCGATCCCGGCCGTGCCCTGCCAGACCCGTCCGACGCCCACGACGGGGCGGAGCCGGTCGAGCTCGGCCGCGGTGATCCGCTCCGCGAGCGCGGCCTCGCCGACCGTCTTGAAGGGGGAGTGCGCGCACTCCGTGGCCAGCTCGGCGGCGGCGCGGTGCGGGATCAGGGCCGCCAGGGCCCCGGAGAGCCTCGGCAGGACCTCGTCGAGCGGGGCGCGCAGGATGTCACCCGCGGCGTCGAGAACGGGGGCGTCCCTGATCGAGTCCATGGCCCTCAGCCTACGGCGGGAGCGCCCGGCAGGGCCTGGTCTTTCGGACAGGCCGTACCGGCCGAAAGACTGGCCCTGCCGACCCGCCGACGGACGGAGAGTGGATCCCGTCACCCCATCGGATCACGGAAAAAGCCCGCGGCGCCGGTGATGCGCCATAGGGAGAGGAAGTCGTCATGACAGACACCGGGGCAGCGGCAGGGACCATGGAAGCCATCGTCTTCGAGGAGTTCGGCGGACCGGAGGTCCTGCGTCTGCGGGAGATCGCCAGACCGCACCCCGGGCCGGGCCGGATCCGGGTCGAGGTCCGGGCGGCCGGGGTCAATCCGGTCGACTACAAGACCCGACGCGGCTGGATGGAGGAGTTCTTCCCGACCGCGCTGCCGGCCGTGCCAGGACGGGAGTTCGCGGGCGTCGTCGACGCGCTGGGCGAGGGTGTCACCGGCGTCGCGGTCGGTGACGAGGTCTTCGGCTGGGCGGACACGGGTTCCGGTACGTACGCCGAGTACGCCCTGTCACGTCAGTACGTCCATAAGCCCGCCGCCCTCTCGTGGGAGTCGGCGGCCGCGCTGCCCGTCGCCACGGAGACCGCGCAGCGGGTGCTCGATCTGCTCGGCGTGGCCGAGGGCGAGACGCTTCTGCTGCACGGCGCGGGCGGCGCCGTGGGCACGGTCGCGGCACAGCTGGCGGTGGCGCGCGGCGCGAGGGTCATCGGGACGGCGTCGCCCGCCCATCACGAACGGCTGCGGGAGCTGGGCGTGCTGCCGGTGGCCTACGGGGACGGGCTGGCGGAGCGCGTCGCGGAGCTGACGAGCGAACGCCCGGACGGCGCCCGTGTCGACGCGGTCTTCGACGCCGCGGGGCGGGGTGCCCTGCCGCTCTCCATCGAGCTGCGCGGCGGCACCTCGGACCGCGTCGTCACCATCGCGGACCCGGATGCGGCGACCCACGGCGTCCCCTTCTCGGCGTCCGCCGTCAGCGACCCGCTCCCGGCCCTGGCCGGTCACGCCCGCCTGGCCGCGGAGGGAACCCTGCGGCTCCCGGTCGCCGAGGCCTTCCCCCTCGCGGCCGCCGCCAAGGCCCACGAACTCAGCGAGGCGGGCCACGCCCAAGGCAAGCTGATCCTGCTCCCGCAGAGGTGAGCCACCCCAACGCCCTCTCCGCGGAGGCCCGCCCCTCGGGACGCCCGACACGCGGCCCGGGGAGACCGCTCTCCGGGCCGGCCCGCACTCGTGAGCGCGCCGGAGGGGACGTGGGGGTAGGTGCGCGCGGAGCACAGTGGTGGTCATGAGGGCTTCGAAGCAGCAGGGGCCGGGCGCCAAGATGGCGAGCACGGACCTACCCCCGCGGCCCCGCCACCCAAGACGTCCCGAGGCGCGCCCCGGGAGACCGCCCCCCCCGGACGGCCCGCACTCGTGAGCGCGCCGGAGGGGACGTGGGGGTAGGTGCGCGCGGAGCACAGTGGTGGTCATGAGGGCTTCGAAGCAGCAGGGGCCGGGCGCCAAGATGGCGAGCACGGACCTACCCCCGCGGCCCCGCCCCCAAGACGCCCCGAGGCGCGCCCCGGGACGCCCCGACACACGGCCCCGGCCCCCCAAGGCGCCCCAGAGCCACGCCCCCCCGGAGCCGCCCGACACGCGCCCCCGGAACCACCACCCCTCACCCGCCGAACCGCCCCCGCACCCCCGCAGCCCCCACCGACACCACCGCACACACCCCCACCGCGACCCCCACGACATCCCACGGCACCACCACCCCCGCCGGCACCGACAGCCGGACCAGACCGGCCGCGAGGCCGCCGAGGTTGACCGCCGTCACGGCGAGGCCGAGCACCGCGCCCGCCGTGACCGCCACCAGCGCCTCCCCGGCGACCACCGCACGGACCTGCCACCGCGTCGCCCCCGCCAGCCGCAGCGCCCGCAGCTCGGCCCCCCGGACCGACGCCGCCATCAGCAGCGTGCTCGCCAGGGAGATCCCCGTGTAGACGAGGGAGATGCCGAGCAGCATCAGCAGCCCGAGCCGCGTCTGGGCCTTGGTCCGGGGATGCGTGGCGGCCAGCCACGCCTCCGCCGACCGCACCTCGCCCCCGCCCCGTTCCGCCAGCACGGCGGCGGCCCGGCCGGGATCAGCTCCCGCCGTCAGCCGCACGTCGACCCGGTCCACGGGGACGGCGGCCCCGCCGCGCCCGAGGGAGGCGTTGGCCGAGGTCACGTACGCGCCGTTGTCACCGCTGCCCCGGGCGAGCACCGCCACGATCCGCAGCCGTGCGGGCCGCCCGTCACCCAGCCAGACGTCGACGTGCTCGCCGACCTGCGGCTTCTCCCACTCCTCGTTGACGACGATCGACCGGTCGTCCAGGTCGCGTACGTCACCGGCGACCACCGGCAGCCGGGACGTCACCGCCAGCGCGGCGGGGTCGCGCACGGCGCGCGCGTCGGACCGGACGAGCGCGCTGCCCTCCTCGCGGACGTAGACGGCGGTGGAGGCGGACGCGGAGACGGCGACGGCCCCGGGTATGTCCCGGCGGGCCACGACCTCCAAGCCCGCACCCGTGGCGACCAGTTGCGACACCGTCCGCTGCCGCGCCTCCGCCGCCTTCGCCTCGCTCACGGTCTGCGCGGAGCCCAGCAGACTGCCCGCGAGGGCGACGGTGACCAGGACGGGCGCGGCGACGGCGGCGGTGCGGCGCACGGACGCGGCGGAGTTCTCGCGGATGAGGAGTCCGACGGCGCCGGGCAGCCGGAAGGCGCGGACGACGGGGCGTACGAGCAGGGGCGCGAGGGCGGCGGCAGCGGTGATCAGGATCATCGGCTGGACGGTGTACGTCTTGCGCTTCATCAGCGAGGACGGGTCCGTGACCAGCGTCCAGACGAGCAGCCCGAGCCCGCAGGCCAGCAGGGCGGCGCCCACGAGCCGGCGGCTCCACGGCATGACGTCACTGTCCACGGACGCGTCGCGCAGCGCCTCGGCCGGAGTGATGCGGCCGGCCCGCCGGGACGCGATCCAGGCGCCTGAGAGGGCGACGAAGAGCCCGGTCCAGAAGGCGAGCTGGAAGGGCCAGGAGAGCGGCGCGGAGGTCAGAAAGGAGGCGCCAGGGATGGTGAACCACCCCGGCGCGATGCCGGCGTCCACCAGCGCCGCCCCGAGCCGCGGCCCGCCCCACGCCCCGAGCGCGCAGCCCGCGACGGACGCGGTGACGCCCACCGCGAGCGCCTCGCCGAGGAGTTGCCTGCGCACCTGGCCGGGCGTCGCGCCCGCCATCCGCAGCAGACCGAACTCGCGCCGCCGCAGCGCGACGACGAAGGCGAACGTCGACGCCGTGACGAACACCGACACGAAGGCGGCGACCCCGCCCGCCGTGCCGAGGAAGGAGTTGACGGCCACCATCGCCTCGGCGTCGCGAGCACTGGCGGGATCGGCCTGGCGGCGGTCGTCGCCCGTGAGGACGCGGGCCCGTCCGTCGACCACGTCGCGTACCGCCCGGGCGGGCGCGTCGACGCCGACCGCGTCCCTCTTGCCGCCGTCCACCCGGACGGGCCCGAGCCGCCGCAGATCACGCAGCAGCGCGGTGTCCACAGGGTGTGGATGAGCGAGCGGCTTCGATACGTGGGTGATGTCCGGGCCCCGCTCGACCGGCACCGTCAGCCGGTCCTGCCCCATGACGACGACGGGCGACCCGGCGAACCGCCCGACCGGCCGGTCCGGCCCCGCGAGGCTCGCGTGGAGCCCGAGCCCCATGGCGGCGGTGAGCCCGACGCCGAGGGCGACGGCGACGAAGGCCCCGAGGAGGCTGCTCCACCGGGCACGGAGAGAAGCAAGGAGAATGATCACAGCCCGTCCCTCCCGCCGACCCGGACACGACTCCCACACCCGACACCCGAGGCCCCGCTCCCGGCACTGGAACCCCTGGAGCCGCCACCGGCACCCCTGGTCCCGCCACCGGCACCCACGGAGCCGCCACCGGCATCCCCGGCCCCGCCTCCAGCACCTCTGGCCGCGGCACTGTGGCCCCCGGTTCCGCCACCGGTACCCACGGAGCCGCCACCGGCATCCTCGCCCCCGGCACCGGCACCCCTGGAGCTGCCAGCGGCACCCCTGCTCCCGGCACCGGCACCCCTGCTCCCGGCACCGGCACCCCTGGAGCCGCCAGCGGCACCCCTGGCCCCGCCACCAACACCCCCACCCCCGCCCTCCAGCAGCGCCATCCGCTCCGCCACAGCCCCCGCACTCGGCGCCCGCAGCTCACCCGCCACCCGGCCGTCGACCAGGAACACCACGCGGTCCGCGTGCGCCGCGGCCACCGGGTCATGCGTGACCATCACCGTCGTCTGGCCCTCCCGGTCCACAAGGCCACGCAGCAGCCCCAGCACCTGCTGGCTGGTGACCGTGTCGAGCGCGCCGGTCGGCTCGTCGCCGAAGAGCACGGCGGGGCGGCTGACCAGCGCTCGCGCGAGGGCGACCCGTTGCTGCTGGCCGCCGGAGAGTTCCCCTGGCCGGTGCCGGGCCCTGTCGGCGAGGCCCACCCGGTCGAGGGCGTCGCGGATCTCCGTACGGGAGGGGCGGCGCCCCGCGAGACGCAGCGGAAGGGCGACGTTCTGGGCGGCGCTCAGGGAGGGCAGGAGGTTGAAGGCCTGGAAGACGAAGCCGATCCGCTCCCTGCGCAACAGCGTGAGCCGGCGCTCGCTCAGCCCCGTCAGCACGGTCCCGCCCACCTCGACCGTCCCGGACGTCGGCCGGTCGAGCCCGGCGGCGCACTGGAGGAGCGTGGACTTGCCGGAGCCGGACGGTCCCATGACCGCGACGAAGGTCCCGGCGGGCACCTCCAGGCCGACTCCGTCGAGGGCGGCGACGTCACCGTGGAGGCGGCGGAGGGCGGTGAGGCGTACGGCGGGAGAGGAGGTCTCGTTCATGCCCTCAAGCCAACCGCCGGGCGCGCCCGCGCACACGACCACTGAGGGGTGTCCCGGGGGTAGGGCTGGCCCTACCCCCACGTGCCGCCCGGGGGTGTCCGCGGCACCTCATACCCTTGCTCCATGTGCCCCAAGGATTCGGTGATCGACGACGCGTTCGCGGCGGCGCTGTACGGCGACGGCGACGAGGGCCTGGACACCGGAGCCTCCCTCCTCGCGGCGGCCCCCGGCGCGGACGCCGAGCTGCGCCGCCGGGGCGAGGAGTACCTGCGCCGCGCGTGGCGGGGCGGCTGGCAGCCCGCCGACGTCGTACGCCTGGTCCGGCGTGACCTGGAGGAGCCGCACGTACGGCTGGCCGCAGCGCTGATCCTCGCCGAGACGCGGGGCTACGCGCACCTGCCGCCCCGCTGGGCCGACCAGCTCGCCGACCTCGATCCCGGCTCGGAACCCGCCCGGCCCCGCGACCGCTTCTCGTACGCCACCACCCACCTCCAGCTCTACCGCCTGCTCCTGCGCCTCCCGCCCATCGAGCCGGTGGGCCCGCCGCCCGGCGAGACCGTGCCGGGTCCCGTCGAGGGTGAGCCGCGCGCGCTGACCCGCATCCGCGCGCTGCTCGCCAAGGCCGAGGCGACCGGCTACCCGGAGGAGGCGGAGGCGCTCACCGCGAAGGCGCAGGAGCTGATGGCGCGCCACTCCCTCGACGAGGCGCTGCTCGCCGCCCGTACGCACGCGAAGGACGTCCCCGGGGCGTGCCGGGTCGGCGTGGACGCCCCGTACGAGACGGCGAAGGCGATCCTGCTCGACTCCGTGGCGGCCGCGAACCGCTGCCGGGCGGTGTGGAACGAGGCGTTCGGCTTCTCGACCGTCGTCGGCTTCGAGTCCGATCTGGAGGCCGTGGAGCTGCTCCACACCTCCCTGCTCGTGCAGGGCACGGCGGCGATGACGAAGGCGGAGGCGGGGCAGCGCGCGGCGGGCCGCAAGCGGACGAAAACGTTCCGGCAGACCTTCCTGCTGGCGTACGCGCACCGCATCGGCGCACGGCTGGCGCGGGCGGGCGAACACGCGGTCAGGGAAGCGGCCGAGGGCTCCGGGGGGAGCGCCGCCTCCCTGCTGCCCGTGCTCGCGGCGCGCGATGTCGCGGTGACCGACCGCGTGGAGCGGATGTTCCCGGAGACGACCACCACGCGCGTGCGCGGTGCGACGGACGGCGAGGGCTGGGCGCACGGCACGGCGGCGGCCGACCGCGCCCACGTGGCACCCCGCGACCGGGGCCCCGCCCTGCCCTGACCCACCCCGCGCCCTGTCCTCGCGCCGGGCGCTACGTCAAGAAGTCCGAGCACACATGCGGCCCCAGCTCCCCGCCGCCCGCCACGAACACCACCGTCACCCGTACGTCGTCCGGCCGTGTCCGCCCGCTCTCGTCGAGGACGGACCGCGCCCGCGCCAGACTGCACACCAACTGCCCGGCGAGGTTCCGGTCCTGGACGGAGGCCGGGTCGAGCACCCGGTCGGGGGCCCGCACCGTGAGCCGGTCGCCCGCGCCGGTGACCTCCCACGTCCCGCCCGAGACCAGTGTGGTGAGACCGGAACGCTTCTCGGACTCGGAGGGGCTCATCAGCAGCTTGATGACGTGGACAGGCTCCCGGATCTCCTGGCCCGGCCGGGGCGCGCCCTCCAGCCGGCCCGACTCGGAGACGAAGTACAGCCGCAGCCCCTTGGTGAGCCCGCTCGCCGGCTCCCCCGCGGCCACCACTCCGGTGGGCCGCACCCCGCACCCGGCCAGTACGAGCACGGACAGCACGGACAGCACGGCCCCGACCACCCGCCTCACGCCCCGACCTCCCCGTCCGTCGCGCCCGCCCGCCGCCACGGCATCCGCAACGTGAACACCGCCCCGCCCCCGTCCCTGTTCGCCACCTCGATGGTTCCGCCGTGCAGTCGCGCGTTCTCCAGCGCGATGGCCGTGCCCAGGCCGCTGCCCTCCGACCGGGTGCGGGCGCTGTCCGCCTTGTAGAAGCGGTCGAAGACGTGGGGGAGCACCTCGGGCGGCAGGCCGGGCCCCCGGTCGGCGACCTCGACGCTCACCTGGCCCCCGGCCGCCCGCGCGGTGAGGGAGACCGGCGGCGCGCCGTGCCGCAGCGCGTTGCCGACGAGGTTGGCGACCACCACGTCGATGCGCCGGGCGTCGACCACGGCCCGTACGCCCTCCGGCAGCCGGCACTCCACCCGCCCCGTCCAGCCGCGCAGCGCGAGGGTTCCCCGGAGGGTCTCGGCGAGGTCGACCTCACCGAGGGTGAGGCGGGCCGCGCCCGAGTCGAAGCGGGACATCTCCATCAGGTCGTCGACGAGCCGGGCCAGGCGCGCCGTCTCGGCGCTGACCGTACGGGCGGCCCGGGCCGCGTCCGGCGGCAGCCGCTCGGCGTCCTCGTCGAGGACGGTGGCGACCATCGTCATCGCGGCGAGCGGCGTACGCAGTTCGTGCGAGACGTCGGCGACGAAGCGCCGCGCCCGCGCCTCCTGTTCGCGCAGTTCGGTGACGGACGCTTCGAGTGCCTGCGCCGTGCCGTTGAAGTCCCGTGCGAGCTCGGCCAGTTCGTCCCGGCCCCGAGGCGTCTCGACCCGGGAGGTGAGGTCCCCGGCGGCGTGTCTGCGGGTGGCGCGCCCCAGTTCGCGTACGGGCCGCAGTACGGTGCGCGCGGCGAGCAGCGCGAGCACGGTGGCGAGCAGCACCACGGGCAGGAGCCCGTCCCGTGCGGAGTCGAGGATCGCGGCGGTGTCGTCCTGTTCGGCGCGCAGCGAGGTGACGGCGAAGACGTCGAGGCCGGACGGCGGCCCGGAGGCGAAGGTGACGGGTGTGCCGGCCACGAGGTAGGGGCTGCCGTGCCGTTCGACCCGCTGGAGGCTCATGCGGTTGTGCTCGCGTACGGCGGTCCGCAGGGCGGAGGTGATGAGCGACCGGTCGGCGGAGGCGTCGGAGGAGACCGTCAGGGAGCGGTACCGGGCGACGACGACCGCGTCACCGAGGCCGTCGGCGACGCTGACGGCGAAGCGGGTGAGGGAGACCTCGTCGGGCGGCATGGCGAGGTCGGCGGCGACCTGGTCGACGCGGTTCTTGAAGTCGGTGCGCACGGCGTCCTGTTTGCGCTCGAGGACGGCGGTGCGGGACTCCCGGTAGGCGAGCCCGGTGGCCGTGACCGCGCTGACCAGGGCGACGAGGACGAAGGCGACGACGAGCCGCACCCGCAGCCCGCCCCACACCCACGGCCGCGGGGACCGACCCCCCGGGAGCCTCATACCGGCCCGAACCGGTACCCGAAGCCCCGTACCGTCTGTATGTACACCGGCTTGGCGGGTACGTCCTCGAGCTTGGCGCGCAGGCGGCCGACCGCCGCGTCGACCAGCCGCGAGTCCCCGAGGAAGTCGTGCTCCCACACGGAGCGCAGCAGCTGCTCGCGGCTGAACACCTGCCCCGGTGAGGCGGAGAGTTCGAGCAGGACCCGCAGTTCGGTGGGCGGCAGCGCGACGACGGTGCCGCGCTTGGTGACGGTGAGCCCGGCACGGTCGATGACGAGCCCCGCGTACGTGTCCTCGCCGGGCCGCCTCCGCACCGGCTCGGCCCGCCGCAGCGCCGCCCGGATCCGCGCCTCCAGGACGGGCGCGGTCACGGGCTTGACCACGTAGTCGTCGGCGCCCGCCTCCAGGCCCCGCACGATGTCGCCGTCGTCGCCGCGCGCGGTCAGCATGATGACGGGGACGGCCGACCCCCTCGCGCGGATCCGCCGGCAGACCTCGAAGCCGTCCATGCCGGGCAGCATCAGGTCGAGCACGGCGAGTTCGACGGTGTGGCCCGCGGGCCCGGCGAGCAGGGCGAGGGCGGCCTCACCCGTGGCGGCGGTGTCGACCCCGTACCCGTGCCGGCGCAGCACCAGTTCCATTCCGTCGCGCACGGACGCGTCGTCCTCGATCAACAGCACATGGGGCACTCGGGGCATGGCGACGATTATGGGCGAGGATCGGCGCGGATCAGGGCGGGCGGGAGCGTCGGGCGGGCGGACCCGGCGCATTGTTACGTTCTCATCATGTGGCCATGGACCGGCCACCATATGGGCGCCGGACGGTGATGCCATGAGCATCCACACCACACCGCGCGGCACGGCCCGCCTGCGGATCGCCGCGCTCGTCGCCGCCCCGGTCCTCGCCCTCTCCGTCGCCTGCCAGGACGACGGCGGCGGCGCGCGGAGCTCCGACGAGGTCGCGTCGGCCCCCGGGAACGAGGACGGGACCGAGAAGAAGCCCGCGGCCACCGGCAAGAGCGCCTTCTTCGACGCCCAGATGAAGTACGTCCGCTGCATGCGCGGCAAGGCCGGGCTCAAGGACTACCCGGACCCGAAGCTCAGCGGCTACCTCGACTGGTCGAAGATCGACGCGCTCGTCGATCCGGACGGCGGCGGCGAGGAGTACAAGGGTGGCAAGAACGGCGTCTGCGTCCCCGAGCTGCGCGCCGCGATGAACCTGGAGCCCGAGCGCGACGCGCAGAAGGACTACGAGTCGATGCTCGCGCACGCCAAGTGCATGCGGGAGAACGGCGTATCGAAGTTCGGCAACCCCACGATGTCCGGCGGCAACGTCCTGCCCGGCGGCGAGACCGACCCCACCGATCCGACGATGGACCGCGACTCGCCCGCGTACAGGGAAGCCCGCGAGGCCTGCGAGGACAAGCTGCTCGAAGGCCTGGACGGGATGCAGTGATGAGCCGCCGTACGGGACCCCTGGCGGGCGCGGCCGTGGTGGCCGTCGCGGCGCTCGGGGCCGGCGCGTACGCCATCGGCGGCGGTGGCGAAGGCGCCGGACGCGCGGCGGACGGACTGCCGCCCGCCACCGCCACCGTCGTCCGCACCGACCTCGTGCGGTCCAAGACGGCCGACGGGAAGGTCGACTTCGCGGGGCGCCGCCCGGTGAAGGCGGCGGTCGGGGGCACGGTCACGGTCGCCGCGCGGGAGGGCGTCACCGTGACGCGCGGCCAGGCGCTCTACGAACTGGACGACAAGCCCGTGACGCTGCTGTACGGCCCGGTCCCGGCCTTCCGCGAGATGCGGGCCGGCGACCGGGGCAGCGACGTCCTCCAGCTGGAACGCAACCTCGTCGCCCTCGGCTACGGCGCAGGCCTGTACGTGGATCCCCGCTTCGACCGGACGACCGAGGCCGCCGTCAAGCGGTGGCAGAAGTCCCTGAACCGCACGCCGACGGGCCGGGTCGGCAAGGGAGACGTCGTCTTCCAGCCCGGCCAGGTCAAGGTCGCCGCGGTGGACGCGGCGCTCGCGGACCAGGTGGGCCCGGCCGACCCGGTCCTCACGGTCGCCTCCACGAAGCCCGTCGTCCGCGCCGAACTCGACCAGAGCGACGTCTCGCTCACCGCGAAGGGCACGAAGGCCGAGGTCACCCTGGCCGGCGGCAGGGTGGAGCCGGGCCGCGTCACCGGCACGGCGGCGCCGGACGCCGCCGGGGAGCGGGAGGACAGCGGCCCCGGCGACACCATCACCGTCGAAGTCACCCTGGACGCGGGCCGGACGGCGGCCGAGGGCGAGGACACCCGGGCGACGGCGAGCGTGAAGTTCGTCAGCGAGGCCCGCAAGGGCGTCCTCGCGGTCCCGGTGGAGGCGGTGGTGGCCCTGCGCGGCGAAGACGGCGGCTACGGCCTCCAGGTCGTACGCGGCGGCACCTCCCGCATGGTCCGGGTCGAGACCGGCATGACGGCCGACGGCAGGATCGAGGTCAGCGGCCCCGGGATCGCGGAGGGCACCAAGGTGGGGGTGGCCGCCCCATGACCTCCGAGTCCGCCGCGCCCGCATGCGCACCACCTCCCGTCATCGAGCTGCGGGACGTCACCAAGTCGTACGCCGGCGGGGTGCACGCCCTGCGCGGGGTGACCCTCACCGTCCGCGCGGGCGAACTCCTCGCGATCGTCGGCCCGTCGGGCTCCGGCAAGTCGACGGCGCTCAACGTCATCGGCACGCTGGACAAGCCCACCTCGGGCACGGTCCGCGTCGCGGGACACGACGTCGGCGCCCTGTCGGACGCCCGGCTCTCCGCCCTGCGCGCCCGCCACATCGGCTTCGTCTTCCAGCACTTCCACCTGGCGGCGGGCCGCGACGCGCTCGACAACGTCGCGGACGGGCTGCTGTACGCGGGCGTGGGCCCGAAGGCCCGCCGTGCCCGCGCCCGCGAGGCCCTGGAGCGGGTGCGCCTAGGGCACCGCGTCGGCCACCGGCCGGGCGAACTCTCCGGCGGCGAGAAGCAGCGCGTGGCGATCGCCCGCGCGCTGGTGGGGGAGCCGTCCGTGCTCCTCGCGGACGAGCCGACGGGCGCCCTGGACACGGCGTCGGGGGAGGTCGTCATGGACCTGCTGCACGAGCTGAACAGGACGGGCACGACGATCTGCGTGATCACGCACGACCACGACACGGCCGCTTCCCTGCCGCGCCGCGTCCGCTTCCGCGACGGCGAGATCACCGCCGACAGCGGCACACACCGTCGTACGGCAGGTGAGGCGAGATGAACGTAACCGACGGAACCCACGCAACCGACAGCGCCCACGGAACCCGCGGAGTCACCACCCTGAAGCCGTCCCGGCTCTCCCTCGCGGACACCCTCCGCGTCGGCGCCGTCGGCCTGCGCGCCCGCCGCGCGCGTGTCGTCCTGTCCGCCCTCGGCATCGCGATCGGCATCGCCACGATGGTCGCCGTCGTCGGCCTCTCCCAGTCCAGCAGGTCCGACCTGATGGCGAAGCTCGACCGGCTCGGCACGAACCTCCTGACCGCCGAGGCCGGCAAGGACCCCCTCGGCCAGGAGGTCCGGCTCCCCAAGGAGGCGGTGGCGATGGTGGAGCGCATCGGGCCGGTCCGGCACGCCACGGCGACGGCGGACGTCGACGCCCGCATCCGCCGCAGCGACGTGGTCCCCGAGGAGCGGACGGCAGGCGTGACGACCCAGGCCGCCCGCACCGACCTGCTGGAGGCCCTGAACGCGAGCGTGGCCCGGGGCGGTTGGCTCACCGAGGCCAGTGAGCGGCTGCCCGTGACGGTCCTCGGCGCGGTCGCGGCGGACCGCCTCGGCGTCACGGACCCGGGCGAGAAGATCATGATGGACGACGAGTACGTGGTCGTCGTGGGCATCCTGGACCCCGTCGAACTGGTCCCGAACCTCGACCGCGTCGCGCTCGTCGGCTTCCCGGCGGCGGAGAAGTACTTCGACTTCGACGGCCACCCCACCACGGTCTTCGAGCGCTCGTCCGACGCCGCCGTCGAGGACGTACGCGAGGTCCTGGCCCGCACGGTCAGCCCCGGCGCCGAGGGATCCGTGAAGGTCTCCCGCCCCTCG
This sequence comes from Streptomyces sp. 135, assembly GCF_020026305.1. Lineage (NCBI taxonomy): Bacteria > Bacillati > Actinomycetota > Actinomycetes > Kitasatosporales > Streptomycetaceae > Streptomyces > Streptomyces sp. 135. The sequence continues at coordinate 4,706,722 of NZ_CP075691.1, forward strand.
GACGCGCTGGCCGCGAGCGCGGCGGCCGACAAGGGCCTGACGACGCTGATGCTGGGCCTCGGCGCGGTGGCGCTCCTGGTCGGTGGCGTCGGCGTCGCCAACACCATGGTGATCTCGGTACTCGAACGCCGCGCGGAGATCGGCCTGCGGCGCGCGCTGGGCGCCACGAGGAACGCGATCCGCCTCCAGTTCCTGACGGAGTCCCTGCTCCTGTCGGCGCTCGGCGGCGCGGCGGGCGCGGTGCTCGGCACGGCGGCGACCTACGGCTTCGCCCTCGCCCAGGGCTGGACACCGGTGGTCCCGCCCTGGTCCCTGACGGCGGGCTTCGGCGCGACGCTGCTCATCGGCGTGACCGCGGGCCTCTACCCGGCGGTCCGCGCCGCCCGCCTGCACCCCACGGTCGCGCTGAGCGTCCCGTGAACCCCTGTGCCGATATGCCGCCCTCCTACCTCGCCGTATCAGCACAGAACGCTCCGTACCGTCACACGATCCCCCGTATCATCACAGAGTGACCTGGCTCCGAGCGCTGAAAGTGACAGCGCGTTCAGGCCTGACCGTCGAGCGCAAACGCCTCGAACCCCTCGTGGCCGCCCGCGGCGCCGCCGGCCTCGCCATCGTCATCGGCGTCAGCCTCACCGTCTTCGGCCCGGCGGTGGCCGCGAGCTCGGCCTTCGGCGCCTTCCAGGCGGCCATCGCCACCTTCCAGCGCAGCTGGCGGCCCCGCCCGGAGCTGGCGCTCGCCTCCGGCACGAGCCTCGCCCTCTCCACCTTCCTCGGCTACCTCACCGGCTCCCACCTGCTGCTCTTCCTGGCCCTGCTCTCCCTGTGGACGTTCCTGTCGGGCCTGAGCTGGGCCGCGGGCCCGACCGTCGGCATCATCGCCTCGTCCAACGTCGCGATCATGCTGGTGACGGTCACCATCCCGACCTCGGTCGCCGCCGCGGCGGTCCACGCGGCGATGATGGTGGCCGGCGGCTGCGTCCAGGCGGCCCTGGTGATCCTCTTCCCGGTCCGCAGATGGGGCGCCCACCGCGACGCCCTCGCCGACGCCCTGGCCGCCGAGGCGGACTACGCGCGCAGGCTCCGCCACGACCCCGTGGCCCCCTTCGACCCCGAGCCCCTGATGGCGGCCCGCGACGCGGCGACGATCACCCCGCGCCAGGCCCGCCGCCGCCCCCGCGAACTGCACGGCGCACGAGGCATCGCCGAACGCATCCGCCCGGTCCTGGCCTCCCTCGCCGACCCGGCGGTCGGCGTCCCGCCCGAGGGCAGGGAACGCGACCGGGTGCGCGAGATCCTCGCGGCGGCGGGCGCGGTCCTGGACGCCGCCGCCCGCGCGATCCGCCACGGCGAGCCGGTGCGCGTGCCCCCTGCGGCCATGGCCACCCTCAAGACCCCTGACACGGGCGCCGTCCTGACGGGCCCCGCCTACCGCGCGGCGACCCGCCTCGGCGCGCTCCTGCACGACGTACTGGAGACGGCGGGCAGCACCCAGGACACCCCGGCCCACGACAAGGCGACGCCGTACGTCCCGCAGAACCCCCTCCTGCGGCCCTCCCTGCCCGCCCTCGTCCCCTCCGCCCTGCGCGCCATGCGGGCCGCCCTGCGCCACGAGTCACCCATCGCCCGGCACGCGATCCGGGTCACGGCGGTGGCCGCCGCCGGGTATCTGCTCGGGACCTGGCTGCCGTTCGGGCACGGCTACTGGGCGCCCATGGCGGCGGTCATGATCATGCGGCCGGACTTCTCCCAGACGTACTCCCGCGCCGTGGCCCGCTTCGGCGGCACCCTGGTCGGCGTCGCGCTCGCCACGGCCCTGGTCCAGCTGGCCCACCCCGGCACCGGCCTGTCCGCCGCGCTCGCCGTGCTCTGCGCCGGGCTGATGTACCTGCTCATGCGCACCGGCCAGGTCGCGGCCCAGGCCTGCGTGTCGGCATACGTCGTCTTCCTGCTCGGCATGAGCGGCCAGCAGTGGACGCAGACCGTCCCGGAACGCGTCATCCTCACGCTCCTCGGCGGCGTCCTCGCGATGATCGCGTACGCGCTGTACCCCGCCTGGGAGACCCCGCGCCTGCGCACCCGCCTCGCGGACTGGCTGGTCGCCGACGGCCGTTACGCCGCCGCCGTCGTCGACCACTACGCGCACCCGGCGGGCAAGGCCTGCCCCGACGTCCGCCAGGCCCTGCTCGCCGCGCGGGACGCCCGCGTCGCCTGGCAGGAGGCGACGGACCGCGCCAAGAACGAGCCGGTGCGCCACCGAGGCCTGTCCCGCGCCGCGGCCGCCGACGCGGAGCGGGCCCTCGCCCAGCTGGGCCGCGTGGCCATGCTCATGGAGGCACACCTGCCGGAGCGCGACGCCGCCCCCGTCCCCGCGGCCGCCCGCCTCGCCGAGGCGCTGCGCAAGTCGACGGAACAGGGTGCGAAGGCGGTGCGTGAACGCCGCCTGCCGCAGTGGGACGCGGTCCGCACGGCCCTGGCGGAGTGGGACGGCGAGGGCGTCCCCGACCGCGTCGTACGCAGGGGGGCCGGGCTGCTCCTCGACACCCTCGAAGAACTCACCGACGCCCTCGACACGGCGCCGCCCCCGATGCTCGTGGACGGTTCCGAGACGTCGAACGGGCCGGGCGACCAAGAAGGTCCCCCGGCCCGCTGACTCCCGCGGAAGCGGTGCGATGCGGTGCGCGGTCAGGACTGCGGCACAGCCGTGGACAGGTCCGTGGGCAGATCGGTGGGGAGATCCGTCGGCAGATCCGTCGGCATGTCCGTGGGCAGCCCCTCGGGCAGCTTGCCGCCGTCCGTCTTCAGGAACTCGTCCTTGCCTGCGCCCTCCCAGGCGACCTTCAGCGACTTGGCGTCCACGGACTCGACGCGTCCGCTCGTGCGGTCACTGTTCCCCTGCGGGCACTTGAGAGTGATCGTGCCGTCGCCCGCGCTGCCGCTGCACATCACGTCCTCGCCGACCAGCGACGCCGACTTCTCGTGGATCACGAGGGCCAGCGGCTTCCCGCCGGTCGTGGAGACCCACGAGCCCTCCAGGCTGCCGCCACCACCGGAGCCGCCGTCCTGCGAGCCGCCGGACCCGCCGGACGAACCGCGGTCCTTCTTGCCGCCATCGCCACTGCCACCGTCGCCGTCACCGCCGCACCCGGTCACGGCGAGCGCCGCGACCAGACCGACCGCGACGGCTCCGGCCCGGACGCGCCGGACATGACCGGCACGACGAGTTTTACGGACGTACGTACGCACGTGAAGTCCCCCTGGAGAGCCTGCTGTTGCACGCCGGTGGTTCCGGCGAAATCGCGCGCCAAGCTACCAGGAGGACTTGCGCACCCCGGGGAGGAATCCGGCGTGCGCTTGCTCACGCAACTTCACCCTCGACAGACCGAACGCGCCCACGTAGCCGCGCGGACGCCCGTCGACACTGTCCCGGTTGCGCACGCGTGTGGCGCTCGCGTCGCGCGGCTGACGCGCCAACTCCCGCTGTGCGGCGATCCGTTCGGAGTCGCTCGTGCCGGGCCTGCGGATGATCTCCTTCAGCTCGGCCCGCCGCGCGGCGTACCGCGCGACGATCTCGCGGCGCTTGTCGTTCTTAGCGATCTTGCTCTTCTTCGCCATCGGTCAGACCTTCCCGCCCCGTGCGCGGATCCGGGCGACGGCCGCCTCGATGCCGATGGAGTCGACGGTCCTGATCCCCTTCGTGCTCAGCCGCAGCCGCACGTGCCGGCCCTCGCTCGGGAGCCAGTACCGCTTGCGCTGGACGTTGGGGTCGAAGCGGCGGGAGGTCCGCCGGTGGGAGTGGGAGATGTGGTTGCCGAAACCGGGCTTCGCGCCGGTCAGCTGGCAGTGGGCGGACAAGGTGACGCACCTCTCTGTCGGGGGGAGGCCCCCGCTATTGAAAACGGGAGTCGTTTTCATATACTACCCACATGGCCCGCAACGAACTCCGCCCCGTCATCAAGCTCCGGTCCACGGCGGGAACCGGCTACACCTACGTGACCCGCAAGAACCGCCGTAACGACCCCGACCGCCTCACGCTGCGCAAGTACGACCCCGTGGCCGGCCGCCACGTCGACTTCCGAGAGGAGCGCTGACCGCCATGCGCAAGGACATCCACCCGCCGTACGCCCCCGTCGTCTTCCGCGACAAGGCCGCGGGCTTCGCCTTCCTCACCCGCTCCACCGCCACCAGCGCGAAGACGGTCGAGTGGGAGGGCGGGCACACGTACCCGGTCATCGACGTCGAGGTGTCGTCCGCGAGCCACCCCTTCTACACGGGGACGGCACGCGTCATGGACACCGCGGGCCGCGTCGAACGCTTCGAGCGCCGCTTCGGTAAGCGCTGATGGACCACCGGCACGACAAGCGCGACAACCACGACGATCACGGTGCCCGCCCGATGGACACCGTGATCGTCGGCGGGCTCCACGCGGACGCCCGCAGGGCGGCCGTCGAGCACCTCCTCGCCACCGTCCCCGGCAGCGTCGCCCTCCACCACGACCTGTCGACCGCAGTGCGGGGCACGGTCGTGCGCACCGTGCGCGACACCACCGGCATGCTCTCCACGGGCGACGCCCCCCTCGTCAACGACTGCGCGTGCTGCGCGCTCCGCGAGGACCTCGTGCCCGAGCTGGAGCGCCTCGCGGACGGGGGCCTGACCCGGCTCGCGATCGTCGAGCTGTGGGACTCCGTCGAGCCCAAGGCCATGGCCGAGGTCATCGCCGCGCACGGCGGCGATGGCCTCAGGCTCAGCGGCGTGGTCACGGCGGTGGACCCCGCCCTGCTCCTGCCCTGCCTCGGCAACGGCGACGACCTCATGGAGGCCGGGCTCGCCGCGGCCCCCACCGACCAGCGCACCGTCGCCGACACCTGGGCGCGCCAGCTCGAGTACGCCCCCGTGCTCGCCGTCGCCGACTCCCCCGAGGCCGACGACGAGGACCGCGCGCTGCTCGCCCAGCTCCACCCGACGGCCCGCCAGGTCCCGATCGGCCACGGTGATCTGGCGGGCGCCGTACTGGCCGGGTTCGACGTCGAGGCGGCCGCCGCGGCGCAGCACCCGTCCTGCGCGCTGCTGCCGGTCGAGGCCGACGCCTCGGGCGTCTCCACCTTCGTATGGCACCGGGAGCGGCCGTTCCACCCCGGGCGGCTCTACGACGCGCTGGAGGACCTGACCTGCGCGGCGGCCCGCAGCCGGGGCCGGTTCTGGCTCGCCGACCATCCGGACACCCTGCTCGGCTGGGACGCGGCGGGCGGCGCGCTCTGCGTGGAGTCCGCCGGGCCCTGGCTGGCCTCGCTGCCGGACGCCGCGTGGGAGATGGTGCCGCCGGTGCGCCGCGCGGCCGCCGCCCTCGACTGGCATCCGGAGCACGGCGACTGCTGCAACCACCTGGTGTTCACCTCGCCCGGCCTGGACCGCTCGGGTCTCGAAGAGGTGCTTGAGTCCTGCCTGCTGACCGACGAGGAGTACGCCGCCGGGCGCGACGCCTGGAAGAACCTGCCGCCCGCCTTCGACACCCTCCTGGAGGTCTGACCTTGTCCCCCCGCAAGTCCACCGCCCGCCCGCAGAAGCCGCGCCCCAATCCCTTGGACCAGGCAGGCATCACCTACATCGACTACAAGGACACCGACCTGCTCCGGAAGTTCATCTCCGACCGGGGCAAGATCCGCAGCCGTCGCGTGACGCGCGTGACGGCGCAGCAGCAGCGGCAGATCGCCGCCGCGATCAAAAACGCCCGCGAGATGGCGCTGTTGCCGTACGGCTCTCCGCGCTGAACGCGGCCCACAGCGAATTCCCCTCCCCCCCGCCGCACACCGCGCCGCTGTTTTCCGTCACCGGACGGAACACATCCGGCGCGGTGTGCGTCTGTGTCTAGGCAAGGCTGTAATCAAGGCACCACCGCGCGTGCACGTGCATCTGCCCATGCATCGGCATGTGAACACAGCTATGATCCGGGACAGTTGACCACTGCATCTAGAGCCACTACAGGCACTGCACCACCGGGGAGCGATCTGTGCACCACGCGTTTAACGGCATGGCGGCCACGGAGCTTCACGGGGTGGTCTGGCAGAAGAGCAGGCACAGCAACTCGCAGGGGTCCTGCGTGGAGTTCGCGAAGCTGCCCGGCGGCGACGTCGCCGTGCGCAATTCGCGCTTTCCGGACGGCCCGGCGCTCGTCTATACACGCGCCGAGATAGAGGCGATGCTGCTGGGGATGAAGGACGGGGAGTTCGACCATCTCATAGGCGGTTAGTGCACCCCCGCCCACCAGGCCTTCCTGACCCCCGCCTGCGCCGCCTGCCCCTGCCTGTCCCGCTCAGCGCAGCTGGAACAGCGCCCAGACCACCTTGCCGCGCACCGCGCCGGCGAGCGGGTGCCAGCCCCAGCCGTCGCTGAAGGACTCCACCAGGAACAGGCCCCGGCCCGACTCCGCGGAGAAGTCGTCGTCGGTGTCACGCGCGACCGGGCTCTCGTCGCTGGGGTCGCGCACCGCGCACACCAGACGGGACGCCCAGCGCATCAGATGGAGCCGCACGGGCGGCTCCGGCTGCTCGCGCGGGGTGTCGGCGGGCAGGGCGTGCCGCAGGGCGTTGGTGACGAGTTCGGACACGACCAGCGCTATGTCGTCGAAGCGCTCGTCCAGATCCCACTGCCCGAGCGTCTTGCGGGTGAACTTCCGTGCACTGCCCACCGCTTCGTAACGGGCGGGGAGAGCGACGGACGCCGCGCTGGTGACCGCCGAGGGGTCGAGTGGAGGAAGCCCCTGCCTCAGCGGCTCGAGCATGGTCGATCCATTCGTCCCCATGCGAGGCACTCCCCGGTTTCGCGGTACATAGCGATGGAGCGGTGGCGCGGTCGGTCGCCGATGGTGCGGGTGGTACACGGTCGGTACAGCAGTGGCGCGCGGACCATGGTTCCGAATGCGCACAGCAGATGCAAGGGCAGATGCACGTGCACGCGCCGGACTTGGCCGCTCCCGTGCCACTTCTTGCCCATTTCTTCCCCAGACTTCTTCGGACTTCTTGAGATCGGCTTTCGGAGGCTTTTCCTTTCTGTAACCGGACGTGTACGGCCCGGAGCGTTTAATGGCAGACTGCTGGCTTCCAGTCGATGGGGAGGATTGAGCGAAGTGACCGCAGGGGAGTCGAGTGGCTCGGTGGTACGGCGCATCCTGCTCGGCTCGCAGCTGAGGCGCCTGAGGGAATCCCGGGGCATCACCCGCGAAGCGGCCGGCTACTCGATCCGCGCCTCCGAGTCGAAGATCAGCCGCATGGAGTTGGGACGGGTGAGCTTCAAGTCCAGGGATGTCGAGGACCTACTCACGCTGTACGGCGTCACGGACGAGGCCGAGCGCGGCGCACTTCTCTCGCTCGCCAAGGAGGCCAACCTCACGGGCTGGTGGCACAGTTACTCCGACGTCCTGCCGGGCTGGTTCCAGACGTACATCGGTCTGGAGGGCGCGGCATCGCTGATCCGCGTCTATGAAGTCCAGTTCGTCAACGGCCTGTTGCAGACCGAGGCGTATGCCCACGCGGTCGTCGCGCGCGGCATGAAGGGCGCGAGCAAGGCCGAGATCGACCGGCGCGTCGCCCTGCGCCTGGAGCGGCAGAAGCTCCTCGCCTCCGAACACGCGCCCCGCTTCCACTGCGTCCTGGACGAGGCAGCGCTCCGACGCCCGTACGGTGACCGGGAGGTGATGCGCGGTCAGATCCAGCACCTGATCGACATCTCCGAGCGGCCGAACGTCACGCTCCAGGTGATGCCGTTCAGCTTCGGCGGCCACGCGGGCGAGAGCGGCGCCTTCACGATGCTGAGCTTCCCGGAGTCCGATCTCTCCGACGTCGTGTACGTGGAGCAGCTCACCGGCGCGCTCTATCTCGACAAGGCGGAAGAGGTCGCCCAGTACGAGCGGGTGGCGACGCAGCTGCACAAGGACAGTCCGGATGCGGCGGACAGCCGCGACCTTCTGCGCGGACTCCTTCAACTCACCTGAAACATAAGTACTATGACGTGACCTCAGGTGTCTGCCACCGGTTCGGATGCCTGCTTCCGTCCGCTGTCACGGCAAGGGGTCCGTCTCATGTCCTTCTTCACTGATCTGGCTCACCAGTACATCGACGGGGAGTGGAAGACCGGATCGGGCTCCTGGGACATCATCGACTTCAACCCGTACGACGGCGAGAAGCTGGCGTCCATCACCGTCGCCACCGCCGACGAGGTCGACCAGGCCTACCGCGCCGCCGAGCGCGCGCAGCGGGAGTGGGCCGACACCAACCCCTACGCCCGGCGCGGCGTCTTCGAGCGCGCCCTGCGGATCATCGAGGACCGCGAGGAGGAGATCACCGAGGCGATCATCGCCGAGCTGGGCGGCACCCGGCTCAAGGCGGCCTTCGAGATCCACCTCACCAAGGAGTTCCTGCGCGAGGCCGTGCACCTCGCGCTGCGCGCCGAGGGGCGGCTCCTGCCCTCCCCGGAGGACGGCAAGGAGAACCGCCTGTACCGCGTCCCCGTGGGCGTCGTCGGTGTCATCAGCCCGTTCAACTTCCCGTTCCTGCTGTCGGTCAAGTCCGTCGCCCCGGCCCTCGCCCTCGGCAACGCGGTCGTCCTCAAGCCCCACCAGAACTCGCCGGTGCTCGGCGGCAGCCTGGTGGCCAAGGTGTTCGAGGACGCCGGACTGCCGGGCGGGCTGCTCAACGTGGTCATCACGGACATAGCCGAGATAGGCGACGCCCTGATCGAGCACCCGGTGCCGAGCCTCATCTCCTTCACCGGCTCCGACCGCGTGGGCCGGCACGTCGCCACCGTCTGCGCCTCGCACTTCAAGCGCTCGGTCCTGGAACTGGGCGGCAACAGCGCGCTGATCGTCCTGGACGACGCCGACATCGACTACGCCGTGGACGCGGCGGTCTTCAGCCGCTTCGTGCACCAGGGCCAGGTCTGCATGGCCGCCAACCGCATCCTCGTCGACCGGTCGGTGGAGGCGGAGTTCACCGAGAAGTTCGTCGCCAAGGCCGCCTCGCTCAAGGTCGGCGACCCGGCCGAGCCCGGCACCCACATCGGCCCGCTGATCAACTCCTCGCAGGCGGACGCCGTCTCGGCCGTCGTCGAGCAGGCCGTCGCCGCGGGAGCGACCGCCCTCCTGCACGGCAGCACCGAGGGCAACGTCGTCGCCCCCTCCGTCCTGACGGGCCTGCCGGCCGACTCCCCGGTCCTCGGCCAGGAGATCTTCGGCCCCGTGGCCCTGATCCTGCCCTTCGACGGCGAGGACGAGGCGGTACGGATCGCCAACGACACCCCGTACGGCCTGAGCGGCGCGGTGCACACGGCCGACATCGAGCGCGGTGTGCGGATCGCCAAGCGCGTGCGGACCGGCATGATCCACGTCAACGACGGCACGGTCCACGACGAGGCGATCGTGCCGTTCGGCGGTGAGAAGAGCTCCGGCGTCGGCAGGCTGAACGGCGAGTCGACGGTGGACGTCTTCACCACGCAGAAGTGGATCTCGGTGCAGTACGGGCGCTCCCGCTTCCCGTTCTGACTTTCCTCTTTCCTCTTTCCTCTTTCGCCTTTCGCCGGCTTCCACCCTTCGTCGGCTCTCGCGGACCCTTGCGGTCAGAACCTGACCGCAAGGGTCCGTAGCGTTTGAGGTGTCGGGGGGAAGCCGGAGCCGGCGGACCCTCAACCCCCAGAGCCCCCAGAGCCCCAGAGAAGGCGGACATCATGGTCACCCACGTCAGTGCCGAAGCCCGCGGCGACGAGCGCGGCGCGCTCATCGCCTTCGTCGAGGCCCAGCGCGGCGGCCTGCGCCGCGCGGTGCTCGGCCTCAGCGACGAGCAGGCCGCCCGGCGGCCGAGCGCCAGCGCGCTCTCCCTGTCCGGCCTCGTGAAGCACGTCGCCGAGATGGAGCTGAACTGGCTGCGCATGGCCCAGCGGAAGCCGAACGAGAGGGCACGCACCGAGGAAAGCTACGGCGACAGCTTCCGCCTCGTGGAGGGCGAGACGCTCGCCGGGACGCTGGCCTTCTGGGACGGCGTCGCCCGAGAGGTCGAGGAGTTCATCCGCGCCGTGCCGAGCCTCGACGACACCTTCCCGCTGCCCGAGGCGCCCTGGTTCCCCAAGGACGGGGCGGTGTCGATGCGCTGGCTGATGCTGCACCTCGTCGAGGAGATCGCCCGGCACGCGGGCCACGCCGACATCATCCGGGAGTCCCTGGACGGAAAGACGGCTTTCGAGCTCGTGGCGCTGGAGCAGGGATACCCTAGTCAAAATTGATGACTGGGGGGCTAGCGGAAGGGCGCGGTAAATGTCAGCGATCCGGCTACTGGTTCTCGGGGCCGTGCGCCAGCACGGCCGCGCCCACGGCTACCAGGTCCGCAACGACCTGGAGTACTGGGGCGCCCACGAGTGGTCCAACGCCAAGCCCGGCTCGATCTACCATGCGCTGAAACAGCTGGCCAAGCAGGGCTTCCTGCTCGCCCACGAGACCGCGCCCTCCACCGTGGGCGGCCCCCCGCGCACCGAGTACGAGATCACGGAGAAGGGCACCGGGGAGTTCTTCACACTGCTCCGCGAGGCCCTCGCCACGTACGACCAGCGGCCCGACATGCTCACGTCCGCCCTCGGCTTCGTCGTGGACCTGCCGCGCGACGAGGCGGTCGCGCTGCTCAAGGAGCGGGTGCGGGCGATCGAGGCGTGGCGCACGTCCGTCACGGAGTACTACACGCCCGAGGAGGGCCCCGGGCAGCTCGGTCACATCGGCGAGATCATGAACTACTGGGTGCACGCCGCCGACGGCGGCATGGAGTGGGCACGGGGCCTCATCGAGCGGATCGAGGGCGGCGCCTACACCTTCGCGGGCGAGGGCGAGCCGTTCGTCGGCGTGCTCGCCGACGGCGAGGAGAACCCCTTCGCGACGGGCGAGCCGCGCGCGGGCGACCGGGGCTGAGCCGCGCTCCCGGTCCGGGCTTGCACCTCACGCGACGTGAGGACGCAGGCTGATCCGCGTACCGAGAAGGAGGGCGGAAGCCATGAACTACTCCGTGGGACAGGTCGCCGGTTTCGCCGGGGTGACGGTGCGCACACTGCACCACTACGACGAGATCGGCCTGCTCGTGCCCGGCGAGCGCAGCCACGCGGGTCACCGGCGCTACACCGACGCCGACCTCGACCGGCTCCAGCAGATCCTGTTCTACCGAGAGCTCGGCTTCCCCCTCGACGAGGTGGCGTCCCTCCTGGACGACCCGGAGGCGGACCCGCGCGCGCACCTGCGCCGCCAGCACGGGCTGCTGACCGCCCGGATCGCCCGGCTCCAGGAGATGGCCGCCGCCGTCGAGACCGCCATGGAGGCGAAGAAGATGGGCATCAACCTCACGCCCGAGGAGAAGTTCGAGGTCTTCGGGGACCACGACCCCGAGCAGTACGCGGAGGAGGTCGAGCGGCGCTGGGGCGACACCGAGGCCTACCGCGAGGCGCAGCGCCGGTCCGCGTCGTACACCAAGGACGACTGGAAGCGGATCAACGACGAGTTCGCGGCGGTCCACGCCCGCATGGGGGACCTGCTCGCCCAGGGGTTCGCGGCCGACTCCCCGGAGGCGATGGACGGCGCCGAGGAGCACCGCCTCTTCATCTCCCGGCACCACTACGAGTGCGCGTACGAGACGCACACCTGCCTCGGCGAGATGTACGTCGCCGACGAGCGGTTCACCGCTTTCTACGAGGCCATCCGGCCCGGACTCGCGGTGTTCATGCGGGACGCGATCCTCGCGAACGCGGTGCGCAACAGCTGATCAGTACGGGATGGGGGGCCGGTGAGGAGCGTTCACAGCGTTCTCGAGGGGAGAGCGCCCCTTACTATGCTGCCTAGTTGGACCGTGGAACCTGGCCGTGCCGCCCCACGTTGATAACTTTGGTCGGCTGCACCTGCCGCCGCACCGCCCCCTCACCCTCAGGAGCCCGGAACCGTGACGACGCTTGCGCTCGGACCAAGCTGGCTGGATCCGGATTACCTGCTCAACCAGTTCGGCCTCTGGGGCCTGCTGGTGATCGTCTTCGCCGAGTCGGGCCTGCTGATCGGTTTCTTCCTGCCCGGTGACTCGCTGCTGTTCACGACGGGCCTGCTGATCACCACGCACAAACTGGACACCCCCCTGTGGCTGGCCTGCGTCCTGATCTGCCTCGCCGCGATCCTCGGCGACCAGGCGGGCTACCTCTTCGGCAAGAAGGTCGGCCCGGCGCTGTTCAACCGCCCGGACTCCAAGCTGTTCAAGCAGGAGAACGTGGTCAAGGCCCACGATTTCTTCGAGAAGTACGGCCCCAAGTCGCTGGTCCTGGCCCGCTTCGTCCCGATCGTCCGTACGTTCACGCCGATCATCGCCGGCGTCTCCGGCATGCGGTACCGCTCGTTCATCACGTTCAACATCATCGGCGGCATCCTGTGGGGCGCGGGCGTCACCCTGCTCGGCGCCTGGCTCGGGAACATCGACTTCGTCCACAAGAACATCGAGGCGATCCTGATCCTGATCGTCCTCATCTCGGTGGTGCCGATCGCCATCGAGTTCCTGCGGGCGCGCGGCAAGTCCAAGAAGGCGGCACTGGCCGAGGGCGCCCCCGCGGCGCCGCGCGGCCGCCACGCCAAGCGGTAGCCCCTCAAGGGGCCAGGGGCCAGGGGCGGTCAGAAGCCCCTGGTCCGCTTCGCCGCCCGGCGGTTCGCCGCCGAGGCCGCGCCCGGCACCTTCATGATCAGTCGGGAGACCTCGCTCCCCAGGTTCACGCCGATCGCGATGGCCAGCGCCGTGGCGACCGCCTTGGTGAGCGAGTTGATGCCGGTGTTGAGGTCGTTCTGCGCCAGGGCGAGCAGCCCGAAGTACGTCGCGCTGCCGGGCAGCAGCGGCCCGATCGCCGCCGTCACGTACGGCAGTGAGGACGCGAACCGGTAGCGCGAGAAGAGCTGCCCGAACAGCCCCACGAGACCGGCCGCCACGGCCGTCGCGGCGACGGGCGACAGCTCCAGCGGCGTGTGCGCCAGGGCGCCGAACATCACCCAGGCGATGCCGCCGTTGAGCGTCACGATCAGGACCGTGTTGCGCTCCTGCTGGAGGAGTATCGCGAAGGCGAGACTCAGCGCCATCGACGCCAGTATCTGGATGACCGGACGCGTCGACGACACCCCGAACTCCGTCTCCGGCGTCAGGTTCGTCGCGTCCAGCATCACGCCGAGCGAGAGCACCAGCAGCACACCGCAGACAATGCCCACGATCAGATACATCACTTCGAGCAGGCGCGCGGCCGCGGTGATGTAGTAGCCGGTCAGACCGTCCTGCACGCCCGCCACCAGGGCCCGCCCCGGGATCAGCGCGAAGAGGCCACCGGTGATGACGGCGGACGCCATCGTCGCCTCGGTGTGCGCGAAGCTCAGCGCGACGCCCATCGCGGCGGGCGGCATCGCGGCCCCCACGAACTGGTAGAACTCCGGCAGCCCGCGCCCCGCGCACAGCCACGCCAGCCGGTCGCCGAGCATCGCGCCGACAGCGGCCACCACGAAGACCAGCGCGCCACCGCCCACCAGGACGGACGCGGAGCCCGCGAGGAGCCCGCTGGCCGCCGTGAGGGCCCACCCCGGGTAGGGGTGACGGTTACGCCGGATCCCCGCGAGGCGGCGGTAGGCCTCCTCCAGGGAGACCTCGATCTCCGGGTCGCTGATGTCGTCCACCAGGTGGAAGACCGCCGCGAGCCGGGTGTAGTCGGTGCCCCGGCGGCGTACCGTCCGGGAGGCCGTGACGGGGTCGTCCACCAGGGACGGCTGGTGGGAGATCGACAGGAGCGTGAACGTCACGTTCGGCTCGCACCGGTCGAGGCCGTAGGAGCGGCAGACCGCGAACATCGCCGCCTCCACGTCCTCGGCGCCCTCACCGCCCGCGAGCAGCAGCTCCCCGATACGCAGCGTCAGGTCCAGCACGCGCGGCACGGCGGGCCCGGCCTCGTCCTCGTGCTTCTGCGCCGGCTCGGTCGCGGGCCGCTCGGTGACCGGCATCCGCAGCATCGTGCGCATCTGGTCCTGCCAGGGCGCCTCCTTGGTGAGCTTCACCAGGGGGACGCCGTGCGCGGGCGTGAAGGCCTGCGGGGCGTTGCGGGCGCTGTAGGTGTGCGGCGTGGAGAACGCCGACTTCTCGGGCTCCTGTGCCGTCGTCGGGGCCGGGGCGGCGAGACCGTCGGGGATGGCGAACTCGGAGGTGGTCTGTGACTCGTCCTCGGGAGCCGCCGGCTGCGGCGCCACTCCGCTGGGCTGCGCGAACGCGCTGCGGGCCTCGTCCGACTGAGGCTTTCGGTCCTCGGCCTCATGCTCGGCCACTACTGCCCTCACTTCTCATACGACTCGTGCGCACCCTCCGTATGGCCAGTATGGGCACAAATACACGAACGGGCCGCGCGGCCCGGGGGTCCCGGATCGCGCGGCCCGTACGGGGCGGGAGGCTCAGTGGCCGCCCTGCGCCTCGAAGCGCTTGTACGACTTCTCGATCTCGGCCTCGGCGTCCGCGCGGCCGACCCAGTCGGCGCCCTCGACGGACTTGCCGGGCTCAAGGTCCTTGTAGACCTCGAAGAAGTGCTGGATCTCCAGGCGGTCGAACTCGGAGACGTGGTGGATGTCACGCAGGTGCTCCACACGCGGGTCCGAGGCCGGGACGCAGAGCAGCTTGTCGTCGCCGCCCGCCTCGTCGGTCATGCGGAACATGCCGATGGCGCGGCACTTGATGAGGCAGCCGGGGAAGGTCGGCTCGTCCAGGATGACCAGGGCGTCCAGCGGGTCACCGTCCTCGCCGAGGGTGTTCTCGACGAAGCCGTAGTCCGCGGGGTAGCTGGTCGAAGTGAAGAGGCGACGGTCCAGACGGATCCGGCCGGTCTCGTGGTCCACCTCGTACTTGTTCCGCGAACCCTTCGGAATCTCGATGGTGACGTCGAACTCCACGGGTGGCTCCTCCATGATCAGCACATACTTCGGGTGATTAAGTGTCCCTCACGCAGATGTGTGATCGCGAAAGGGGCTGGTCGTCGTGCCGGAGCTCAGACCTTGGCAGCGGCCTCGACAGCTGATGCGACAGCTGGCAAAGCCTTCCGCCATCGAGCTTTCCCGGTTCTCGGGGAAGCTCAAGACCTGGCAGCTCACGGCGGGTGCCGCCACCCTCGGCCTGGTGATCTCGGCCGGGGCGGTGGCCGCGGCCGGCCCTTGGGACTCCTCCGGTCAGCGTACGGCCGAGCGGGAGTGGGCCGCCGCTCAGGAGGCCGGGGGTGGCGCAGATCACGGCGGCAACACGTCCGGACAGGGTCCCGAGGCCGCTCCGAGCGCCCCCGCGGTGCTCGCCGGGCTCGGCGCGCCCGCGGGGACGGCGCCGCGGCCCACGGACCGCGCCCTCGCGGACGTACTGGATCCGCTTCTGAAGGACCCGGCGCTCGGCCCGAAGCGCTCGGCGGTCGTGCTCGACGCGGTCTCCGGCAAGCGGGTCTACGACAAGGCGGCGGGGGATGAGCTGACGCCCGCGTCGACCATCAAGCTCGCGACGGCGGTCGCCGCACTCTCCGCGGCGGGCCCGGACCACCGCATCACGACCAGGACGGTCGTGGAACCGGACTCGAAGGACCTCGTCCTGATCGGCGGCGGTGACCCCACGCTGACCGCCCGCAAGGACGGCCGCTACACCGACACCGCCGCGAACCTGCGCACCCTGGCGAAGGACACCGCCCGCGCCCTGAAGGACCGCGACATCGACGAGGTGCGGCTCTCCTACGACACCTCGCTGTACTCCGGGCCGCCGCAGCACCCCATCGGCCCGAACGAGAACATCACCCCGGTCAGCGCCCTGATGGCCGACGAGGGCCGCCTCGACGACTCCACCAGCGGGCCGGCGCCGCGCTCGGGCGACCCGGCGGGCGACGCGGCGAAGAAGTTCGCGGGCTTCCTCAAGGACCACGGCATCGAGACGCAGGGCGAGCCCGGCCCGACCAAGGCGTCCGACCGCGCCGCGTCCCTCGCCGAGGTCCAGTCGCCGCCCCTGTCCACCCTGGTCGAGCGGATGCTGACCCACAGCGACAACGACATCGCCGAGGCCCTGGCCCGCCAGACGGCCCTCGCGGCGAAGGAACCCGCCAGCTTCGACGGCGCGGGCGACGCGGTCCGCGCCGAGCTGGCCGAGCTGAAGCTGCCGGTCTCGGACGCCGAGATCGCCGACGGCAGCGGCCTCGACCGCGCCGACCGGATCTCCGCCGAGCTGCTCGCCGCGCTCCTTGACCGCGCCGCCGACCCGGGCCGCCCCGAGTTGCGCCCCGTGGTGACGGGCCTGCCCGTCGCGGGCTTCACCGGCACGCTGGTCGACCGCTACCCGAAGGAATCCCCGGGCACGGGCGTCGTCCGCGCCAAGACCGGCACGCTCACGGGCGTGAACACCCTCGCGGGCACGGTGGTGGACGCCGACGGCCGCCTCCTCCTCTTCGCCTTCATGACCACAGGCACCACGGACCCCCGAGCGGCCCAGTCCTCCCTGGACCACATGGCCTCCACCCTGGCCAACTGCGGCTGCCGCTGACCGCCCCCGTAAGAAGCGCCCCCGCCAGGGGCGCGGGGGAACTGCGCGACAAGCCACGGACGGCCCGCACATGACAACCGAGGCCACGCCCCCTAGGGGCCGCCCCAGGGCAACCTGGGGGGTCAACCCCCTCCACCAGAGGGGCCGAGCACGTACCGTTGACGCATGACGAGCATCGGTGGTGCGGAGATGGTCGACTGGAATCTCGCGGTGGCGACCGCGACCCGACTCGTGCGGCCGGGCCCAGAAGTGAGCAAGGACGAGGCGCGAGCCGTCGTCGCGGAGCTCCGTCGGCACGCCAAGTCCTCGGAGGAACACGTCCGTTCCTTCACGGGCATGGGCACGGAGGACACCCACGACACCCCCGTCCTCGTCGTCGACAGAGCAGGCTGGATCCGGGCGAACGTGGCCGGCTTCCGGGAGATCCTCAAGCCCCTCCTGGACAAGATGCAGGACAAGCGCGGCGGCGGCCCCGGCGGCGCGGTCCTCGGCGCGGTCGGCGGCAAGGTCACCGGCGTCGAGCTCGGCATGCTCCTGTCGTTCCTCGCCTCCCGCGTCCTCGGCCAGTACGAGACCTTCGCCCCGGCCACCCGAGCCCTCCCCGCCGGGGCGAACGGCGGCGGCAGGCTCCTCCTCGTCGCCCCGAACATCGTGCACGTCGAGCGGGAACTGGACGTGGACCCCCACGACTTCCGCCTCTGGGTCTGCCTCCACGAGGAGACGCACCGCACCCAGTTCACCGCCGTGCCCTGGCTGCGCGACCACCTCGAAGGCGAGATCCAGTCGTTCCTCGGCGAGACCGAGGTCGACCCGATGACGGTCCTCGAGCGCATCAGGGAGGCCGCCCAGTCGTTCGCCGGTGGCCGCCCCGAAGGGGAGGAGGGGGAGGGGGACGACGGAGGCCGCTCCATCGTCGAGCTGGTGCAGACCCCCGCCCAGCGCGAGATCCTCGCCCGCCTCACCGCCGTGATGTCCCTCCTGGAAGGCCACGCGGACTTCGTGATGGACGGCGTCGGCCCCGACGTGGTGCCCTCCGTCGAGGAGATCCGCGAGAAGTTCAAGGAGCGCAGGGCCCGCGGCGCCAGCCGCCTCGACCAGGCGCTGCGCAAGCTCCTCGGGCTCGACGCGAAATTGCGCCAATACCGGGACGGCGAGCGATTCGTGCGCGCCGTCGTGCAGGAGGTCGGGATGGACGGCTTCAACCGCGTGTGGACTTCGCCGAACACGCTGCCCACGAAGGCGGAGATCGCCAAACCGGCGGACTGGGTCGCGCGGGTGCACCGTAAGGGAGACTGAGGGACCGGATGCGGCCGACGGCAGGAGAACGCCCCAGCAATCACCCGTCCGAGGGACCGTGGGCGACGGGTAGGCGTGCGATGCTCGGGGAACGGCTCGGTTCTGTCACCATCGACACACTCTGAGTGACTAAACGCTCGGGATATCGATGTCTGGTCCGGTCGACCAGACTCGGTCTCCGGAGTGGGTCCTGAGTGATTGGTCCGAGGCTCACCCCCGAACTTCATGAAGGGAACCGGACATGGGTCCCCATCCTGCGGTCGCGGCGATACGCCTGGCGGTCCGCCGCGTACTCCACGACGTACTGACCGACGTACAGCGCAGCTCCGAGAACGCCCCCCCACGCCCCCCACACGAGCAGTCCCCCCAGCCGCTCGTGCTGGTCGCCTGCTCCGGCGGCGCCGACTCCATGGCGCTCGCCTCCGCCCTCGCCTTCGAAGCGCCCCGGCTCGGCATCCGCGCCGGCGGTGTCACCGTCGACCACGGACTGCAGCCAGGCTCCGACCTGCGCGCCGCCGAGGTCGTCCTCCGCATGACCGCCCTCGGCCTCGAACCGGTCGAGTCCGTCGCCGTCCAGGTCGGCCGGTCCGGCGGCCCGGAGGCCGCCGCCCGCGACGCCCGCTACGCAGCCCTGGACGCCGCCGCCGCACGGCATTCGGCGGCCGCCGTCCTGCTCGGCCACACCCGCGACGACCAGGCGGAGACCGTCCTGCTCGGCCTCGCCCGTGGCTCCGGAATCCGCTCCCTGTCCGGAATGGCGGCGACCTCGGGGGTCGCCGGCCGTTACCGCCGCCCCTTCCTGCGCATCGACCGCCAGACCGCCCGCAAGGCGTGCATGGTCCAGTCGCTGCCGGTCTGGGACGACCCGCACAACGCCGATCCCGCCTACACCCGCTCCCGGCTGCGCCACGAGGGCCTGCCCGCCCTGGAGAAGGCCCTCGGCAAGGGCGTCGTCGAAGCCCTCGCCCGTACGGCCCAGCTCTCCCGTGACGACGCCGACGCCCTCGACGCATGGGCCGCCCGGGCCGAGTCGACCGTCCGGGACGACGCGGGCCTCCTGGAGTGCGCCAAGCTCTACGCCCTGCCGCCCGCCGTACGCCGCCGCATCGTGCGCAGGGCCGCCATCGAGGCCGGGGCGCCCGCCGGCTCGCTCTTCGCCCGGCACATCGAAGAGGTCGACCGTCTGATCACCGGCTGGCGCGGCCAGGGAGCCATCAATCTCCCGGGCAAAGTCGTGGCCCGGCGCCAGGGTGGCAGACTGGTGATCCGGCAAGGCTGACGTGAGGCCCGTGCTCATCGCGGGCCGGTCGGCCGGTGGGACGACCGAAAGTGATGCGGGTGGACGCGAAAGACATGGGCACCGACCTCAAGTCGGTGCTCATCACCAAGGAAGAGATCGACGCGAAGCTGGCCGAGCTGGCAGCGAAGGTCGACGCGGAGTACGCGGGCAAGGACCTGCTGATCGTCGGTGTCCTCAAGGGCGCCGTGATGGTCATGGCGGACCTGGCGCGCGCGCTGTCCACCCCCGTCACGATGGACTGGATGGCCGTGTCGTCGTACGGCGCGGGCACCCAGTCCTCCGGCGTGGTCCGGATCCTCAAGGACCTGGACACCGACATCAAGGGCAAGCACGTCCTGATCGTCGAGGACATCATCGACTCCGGTCTGACGCTGTCCTGGCTGCTGTCCAACCTCGGCTCGCGCGAGCCCGCCTCCCTGGAGGTGTGCACGCTGCTGCGCAAGCCGGAGGCGGCGAAGGTCGCGATCGACGTGAAGTGGATCGGCTTCGACATCCCCAACGAGTTCGTCGTGGGCTACGGCCTGGACTTCGCGGAGAAGTACCGCAACCTCCCCTTCGTCGGAACGCTGGCCCCGCACGTCTACGGCGGCTGACGTTTCGTAGGACTGCCCGAGGCGGCGGGGAACCCTCACCCGTTTCCCGCCGTTGAACCCTGCGAAGACGGGTTTGCCAGCCGTCCCGTGCGGCTTCGGGTCACAATGCTGGGGTACCGTCCGAAGAACAGTCTTTATCAAACTCACTATGGCAGGAGGGACGGGGCGTCATCGCTCCGTATGGATGGACGTGAAGCGATACTTCCGTGGGCCAGTCATGTGGATCGTGCTGGCCGTCCTTGCCGTGGTCGTGTTGATGCAGGTCGTCGGCTCGTCCGGTGGCTACAAGACGGTTGACACCGGTCAGGTCGTTCAGGCGATCAACGACGACAAGGTCGAGTCCGCCAAGCTCACCACCGGTGACGAGCAGATCATCAAGGTCGAGCTCAAGGACGGCCAGAAGGTCAAGGGCAGCAGCAAGATCCAGGCGAGCTACATCGGCGACCAGGGCGTCGCCCTCGCCAATTCGCTGCAGACCAAGTACGAGAGCAAGGACATCCCGGACGGTTACACCGTCTCCCCGTCGAAGCAGAACCCCTTCGTCGGCATCCTGCTCTCCCTCCTCCCCTTCGTCCTCATCGTCGTCGTCTTCCTGTTCCTGATGAATCAGATGCAGGGCGGCGGCTCCCGGGTCATGAACTTCGGGAAGTCCAAGGCCAAGCTCATCACCAAGGACACCCCGAAGACGACCTTCTCCGATGTGGCGGGTTCGGACGAAGCCGTCGAGGAGCTCCACGAGATCAAGGAGTTCCTCCAGGAGCCGGCGAAGTTCCAGGCCGTCGGCGCCAAGATCCCCAAGGGCGTCCTCCTCTACGGCCCGCCCGGTACCGGCAAGACGCTCCTCGCGCGCGCCGTCGCCGGTGAGGCCGGGGTGCCGTTCTACTCGATCTCCGGTTCCGACTTCGTCGAGATGTTCGTCGGTGTCGGTGCCTCCCGTGTCCGTGACCTCTTCGAGCAGGCCAAGGCGAACGCCCCGGCGATCGTCTTCGTCGACGAGATCGACGCGGTCGGCCGCCACCGCGGCGCCGGCCTCGGCGGTGGCCACGACGAGCGCGAGCAGACGCTGAACCAGCTGCTCGTCGAGATGGACGGCTTCGACGTGAAGGGCGGCGTCATCCTGATCGCCGCCACGAACCGCCCCGACATCCTCGACCCGGCGCTCCTGCGCCCGGGCCGCTTCGACCGGCAGATCGCCGTCGACCGCCCGGACATGCAGGGCCGTCTGGAGATCCTCAAGGTCCACCAGAAGGGCAAGCCGGTCGCCCCGGACGTCGACCTGGGCGCGGTGGCCCGCCGGACCCCCGGCTTCACCGGCGCCGACCTGTCGAACGTGCTGAACGAAGCGGCGCTCCTGACGGCGCGCGGCGACAAGAAGCTGATCGACAACCACGCGCTGGACGAGGCGATCGACCGCGTCGTGGCGGGCCCGCAGAAGCGGACCCGGATCATGTCCGACAAGGAGAAGAAGATCACCGCGTACCACGAGGGCGGACACGCCCTGGTCGCGGCGGCCTCGCCGAACTCGGACCCGGTCCACAAGATCACGATCCTGTCCCGTGGCCGGGCCCTGGGTTACACCATGGTCCTGCCCGAAGAGGACAAGTACTCCACGACGCGCAACGAGATGCTCGACCAGCTCGCGTACATGCTGGGTGGGCGCGCGGCCGAGGAGCTCGTCTTCCACGACCCGACGACGGGCGCGGCGAACGACATCGAGAAGGCCACGGCCACCGCGCGCGCGATGGTCACGCAGTACGGCATGACCGAGCGTCTCGGCGCGATCAAGTTCGGCGGGGACAACACCGAGCCGTTCCTCGGGCGCGAGATGGCGCACCAGCGGGACTACTCGGAAGAGGTCGCCGCGCTGGTCGACGAAGAGGTCAAGAAGCTCATCGAGACCGCGCACAACGAGGCGTGGGAGATCCTCGTCGAGAACCGCGACATCCTCGACAACCTGGTTCTCCAGCTCCTGGAGAAGGAGACCCTCGGCAAGGAGCAGATCGCCGAGATCTTCGCCGGCATCGTGAAGCGCCCGGCCCGCCCGGCGTGGACCGGCTCCTCGCGGCGCACTCCCTCGACCCGCCCGCCGGTGCTCTCCCCCAAGGAGCTGTCACTGACGAACGGTGCGAACGGCGCCTCCACCCCTGCGGTGACCGCCGGCAGCACGGAGCAGCCCATCGAGGTGGCCCCGGAGGACCGCCCCGAGAGCTGACCGCGCGTCTCAGCAGGCCCGGAATGATTGCCGCGTCCCCCTGGTTTTAGCCTGGGGGGCGCGGCATTTCCGTACGCCCGCGTGAGACGCACAGGAACGAGGCACAACATGACCGACCCGGTGACCCTGGATGGCGAGGGCTCGATCGGCGAGTTCGACGAGAAGCGGGCCGAGAACGCCGTGCGTGAACTACTGATCGCCGTGGGGGAGGACCCCGACCGGGAGGGCCTCCTGGAGACTCCGGCGCGCGTGGCGCGGGCGTACCGGGAAATATTCTCCGGGCTGTGGCAGAAGCCGGAGGACGTGCTGACGACGACGTTCGACCTCGGGCACGACGAGATGATCCTGGTGAAGGACATCGAGGTCACCTCATGCTGCGAACATCACCTGGTCCCGTTTCGGGGTGTCGCGCACGTGGGTTACATCCCTGCCACCAGCGGAAAAATCACGGGGCTCTCGAAGCTCGCCCGACTTGTGGATGTCTATGCCCGGCGTCCCCAGGTGCAGGAGCGGATGACGACTCAGATAGCGGATTCGCTGATGGAGATCCTGGAACCGCGCGGCGTCATCGTGGTCGTGGAGTGCGAGCACATGTGCATGTCGATGCGCGGCATCCGCAAGCCCGGCGCCAAGACGATCACCTCAGCGGTCCGCGGTCAGCTGCGCGACCCCGCGACGCGCAATGAGGCGATGAGTCTGATCATCGCCCGCTGAACCGGCCCTGAGAGCCGTGCCGGGCGGCCTCGGCGTTTCCCTGTCCGCCTCAGGCCGCCGGAGCCGCCTGGCCGTCCTCGTCGTCGTCCTCGGGGAGCTTGCAGACCCGTTCGAGGAAGAGGGCGGCCGCTACCACCGCGATGCCCATCAGGACCGAGAGGCCGGCGTAGATCGCCTGGTCGCGGCGGCCGGGGATGTCGAGGAATTCGAGCAGGAAGGCGCCCGCGCCGCCGTACATTCCCGCGACGAGCGCCGCGACCAGGGCGCTGGCCTGGCCGAAGACGACGGCGCGGGCGGCCATCATCGGATCGACGCCCTTCGCACCGGGGCGGCGCTCACGCTGGGCCCGCAGGCGCGAGCGCAGCGAGAGAGCCGTGGACAGGAGCACGACGGCGATCACCGCGAGCACGATGGGCGCGGCCAGCGGGACCCGGGGCAGCGTGCCGACGGAGTCCCACAGGCGGGCGCCCGACCAGGACAGCACTCCGGCCACGACGAAGAGGCCGGCCAGTGTCCTGATGCGCAGTTGCTTCACGAGTGACCCTTCGTTGCCTTCATCCTCGTACGGATCGGCGGCACCTTCATCCTCGTACCGGCCCGTTAGACCCTAACGACTATTCGGGCAGCCGGAGTTCCAGGTCGGGGCGGGGCGCGACGCCTTCGCGGGTGACGGCGGCGAGCAGCTCGGCCACCGCGCCGCGGCCGGCCAGCTCGGCCTCGGGTTCGACGTCGTGCCAGGGGGCGAGGACGAAGGCACGTTCGTGCGCGCGCGGGTGGGGCAGGGTGAGCGCCGGGTCGTCGGAGACCACGTCGGCGTACGCCACGATGTCCACGTCGATCGTGCGCGGGCCCCAGCGCTCGTCACGGACGCGGTGGAAGGCCTCCTCGACGGCCTGCGCGCGCTCCAGGAGGGAGGAGGGCGGCAGGGTCGTCTTCACCACCACGACGGCGTTGAAGTACGAGGGCTGGGTGCCGGGGTCGACGCCCCACGGCTCGGTCTCGTACACCGGAGAGACCGCCTTGACCCGCAGGCCCGGCGTGTCCTCCAGGGCGTCGATGGCGCCCTGGAGGGTCTCCAGACGGTTGCCGAGGTTGCTGCCGAGGGAGATCACGGCCCGCTTGGGGTTGGACAGGGTGGTATCCGCGGCGTCCACCTGCTCGACCACGGAGGTGGGCACCGGCTGGACGGTGGGGTCGCTCTGACCCGCTTTGAAAGGCGCAGTCATACTCGGCTCCGGGTGATGGTGACGGTCACGTCGTCGAAGGGCACGGTGATCGGGGCGTCCGGCTTGTGCACGCACACCTCGACCTCCAGGACCCCCTCGTGCTTCAGACACGTCTGGGCGATGCGCTCGGCGAGGGTCTCGATCAGATCGACCGGTTCGCCCTCGACGACGGCCACGACCTCTTCGGCCACGACGCCGTAGTGCACGGTCTTCGCCAGGTCGTCGTCGGCCGCGGCCGCTCGCGTGTCCAGGCCGAGAACCAGGTCCACGATGAAGGTCTGGCCCTCTTCGCGCTCCCGCGGATAGACACCGTGGTGCCCGCGGGCCTTGAGGCCGCGCAGCGCGACACGATCCACGCGAATCACTCCTGCAATCGTCGGTATCGGCAGGCCTGTACCGAGTGCGGTCGGCACACCAGCCTCGATCGAATCTACCTGCGAGCACCGACAGTGCTCGCCCGCGGGGCCTTCCGAGAGGGCCCGGCGGCCCCGCGATCCCGCTCGATCCGGCTTTTCTTCCGCCCCCTACCCACTCAGGAGGGGGTCTCGTCACCCTCGTCGTCGTCGGTTTCGGCCAGGACGGGCGAGGCGTGGTGGGACCACAGTTTCCAGCCGTCGGGTGTGCGGCGGAACACATTCGTGGCGACCACGAGCTGGCCCACGAGCGGGCCGAGCTCCCCGCCGCCCTCCGGGGGCGGACCCCCGCTGAGGATGTTCTCGGTGCACGTCACCACGGCCGTGTCACCGGCCACGCCGACCTTCAGGTCGGTCAGGAAGAACTGGATGTACTCGGTGTTCGCCATGATCAGCGCGTACGACCTGAGGACCTCGCCGCGGCCGGTGAGGACCGGCCAGCCGGGGTGGACGCAGGAGATCGCGTCTCCGTCGGCGGTCCCGTCCACGCTCTCGTCCGTGCGGTCGTCGTCATCGCCGGTGACCTCGTCCGTGACCTTGTCGGCCTCGGAGTCCAGCCACAGGTCGGAGACCTCGTCGAAGTCACCGCGCTCCAGTGCTTCGTAGAAGGCCGTGTTGGCGAGTTCCACCTGCTCGACGTCGGTGCGTGCCCCGGTCACCGGTGGCCGCCCGCGGCGTCCGTCACGGCCTGGGCGACGCGCACGGCGTCGGCCGTCGCCCGCACCTCGTGCACACGGACCGCCCAGGCGCCCTGGTGGGCGGCGATCGCCGAGACCGCGGCGGTGGCGGCGTCGCGCTCGCGGGTAAGCGGCAGGGCGCCCTCGGGGCCCGCGAGGACCCGGCCGAGGAACCGCTTGCGGGAGGCGGCGACCAGCACGGCGTGGCCCAGTTCGCGCAGCCGGTCCAGGCGGGCCAGGAGCGCCAGGTCGTGCTCGGCCTCCTTGGAGAAGCCGAGGCCCGGGTCGACGATGACGCGCTCGGGGGCGATGCCGCCCTCGATGGCGGCCGCCACGCGCGCGTGGAGCTCGCCGACGACTTCGCAGACCACGTCCTCGTACACGGGCTTGGCGTGGATGTCGGTGAGGAAGCCCCGCCAGTGCATGACGACGAAGGGGGCGCCGGCGGCGGCGACCGCGGGGACCATGCGGGGGTCGGCGAGGCCGCCGCTGACGTCGTTGACGAGGACGGCGCCCGCGGCGAGCGCCTGCTCGGCGACAGTGGCGCGCATGGTGTCCACGGAGACGGTGACGCCCTCGGCGGCCAGGCCCCGCACCACGGGGACGACGCGCTTGAGTTCCTCGTCCTCGTCCACCCGGGTGGCGCCTGGGCGGGTCGACTCGCCGCCGACGTCCACCAGGTCGGCGCCCTGGGCGACCAGGTCGAGGCCGTGCTTCACGGCGGCCGTGGTGTCGAACCAGCGGCCGCCGTCGGAGAAGGAGTCGGGCGTGACGTTCACGACGCCCATGACCGCGCAGCGGTCCCACTCCGGCAGCCCCTGGACCGATCCCCGCCCGCTCAACGTACTCATGCCTCCAGCGTAGGCCCGGACGGCGCCGGGTTACGCCGCCTGCATCTCGCGTTCCGTGGTCCGGTGCGGGCAGGGACGGCGCTGCGGGGTGCCCTTGCGCAGGAAGCGGGGCAGCGCGAGGGTCACGAAGCCCTCGGCTTGCATGGCGGCGAAGCCGATGCGGGGCAGGTCCTTGCTGGAGCGGTAGACGACGAAGCGGGGTTCCCACCGGGGGCGGAACTTCGCGTTGAACTTGTACAGGGACTCGATCTGGAACCAGCGGGAGAGGAAGACGAGCAGGCCCCGCCAGGCGCGCAGCACCGGGCCCGCGCCGATCTTCTCGCCGCGGGCGAGGGCCGCGCGGAACATCGCGAAGTTGAGGGACACGCGCGCGATGCCGAGCTTCGGGGCGGCCTGGAGGGCGGCCACGATGAGCAGTTCGTTCATGCCGGGATCGGCGGAGCGGTCGCGGCGCATGAGGTCCAGGGAGACGCCGTCCTTGCCCCACGGGACGAAGTGGAGGACCGCCTTCAGGTCGCCGTAGGGGCCCGGGTCCTCGTCGGCCTTGTGGGCGGTGGCGATCAGACAGTCGCCGTCGTTCGGGTCGCCGATGCGGCCGAGCGCCATGGAGAAGCCGCGCTCGGTGTCGGTGCCGCGCCAGTCGTCGGCGGCGCGCTGGATCCTGGTCAGCTCCTGCTCACCGAGGTCACGGATGCGCCGTACGCGCGTCTCGTAGCCATTGCGCTCGATCCGCTTGACCATCTGGCGTACGTTGCGCATCGCACGCCCGGACAGGGAGAAATCCGCGACGTCCACCACCGCCTCGTCGCCCAGTTCGAGGGCGTCCAGGCCGGTCTCGCGGGTCCAGACCTCGCCGCCCGTCTCGGAGCAGCCCATGACGGCGGGCGTCCAGGAGTGGGCCTTCGCCTCGTCCATGAAGCGCTCGATGGCGCCGGGCCAGGCCTCGACGTCGCCGATCGGGTCGCCGCTGGCGAGCATCACTCCGGAGACGACGCGGTAGGTGACGGCGGCCTTGCCGCTGGGGGAGAAGACGACGCCCTTGTCGCGGCGGAGCGCGAAGTGGCCGAGCGAGTCGCGGGCGCCGTGCTTGTCGAGCAGGGCGCGCAGCTTGGTCTCGTCGTCCTCGGTGAGGCGCGCGGCCGGGTGCTCCGGGCGGAAGGCCAGGTAGATGGTGGTGAGGGCGGTGAGCATGCCGAGGGCGCCGAGGGAGAAGCCGACGGTCCAGGACGTGTTCCCGTAGTACGCGACGGGGCCCTCGAAGCCGAAGAGGCCGTAGAGGACGTGCTCCAGGCGCTCCGTGATGCTGGGGTCCCCGATGACCTTGCCTGGGTGGACGCTGACGATCACGAGGCCCAGCAGGATCGATCCGGCGCCGAGGAGGACGAAGTTGGCCAGTGCCCGCCAGCGGCTGCGCGGATCGGGCAGGGCCGTGAACTCACTACGATGACGCAGCAGCAGCGCGAGGAGCGCGAGCGAGATCAGGACACCGATCACCGAGTGACGGTACGCGAACTGCGCCACGGCGCCCGCGGGCAGCAGCACCACGGCGGCCCGCCAGGCCCGCCGCTTGTGGCGCCGCAGACCGTGCGCGAGCAGGAGCAGGAGGATGCCGGAGCTGAGCGCGAGTGCGGCCGCGAACGGGCCGAGCGCACCGGGCAGCACCTCGGCGACGGCGTGCATGCGGCTGTAGCGGAAGCGGGGGAAGACACCCGCCGCGACGTTCAGCAGACCTACGAGCGTGCAGGCTCTGGCGACGAGGGTCGGCACGGCCTCGGGTCGCGGACCGCGCAGTATCCGGTGGAGGCGGCCGTCGCGGTGGCGGTCCTCACTCCCCGGAACCCCACCCGACATTTCGCCATCTATCCTGACAGACATCGCATCCCGTAGTTCTGCGAGAGAGCTTGAATCCGGTGCCAAAACGGCATCCGGCACCATTGCGTCCTCTAGGACGGTCCTTCGGGGAAACGGGTTCATTCCCGACCGGAAACCGCTGGAAAAGCGCAGGCAAGGCTTTCGGCACGTGCCGGCAAGGTCACAGCCCTGTTCCGGTCCCGCCGCGGTAAGCCCGAGGCAACGGTAGTAGAAAGCGCAGGCAGGAAAACCCCATGGGTCTCACGAGCAACAAGGTCCTCGCCCTTGCGGTCTTGCTGGCCGTACTGCTCTTCTTCGGCACCATCTGGCTCTGGCCGCGGCTCGCCCGCCGCACCTGGAAGGCGATCACGGGCCGTGTCGGCCTGCTCCTCGCCACTCAGGTGACGATCTTCGCATCGGTGGGCCTCGCGGCCAACCAGGCCTTCGGCTTCTACGCCACCTGGGCCGACCTCTTCGGCCAGGAGACGACCCCCGGCATCGTGGTGGACCACGATCCGGCCAAAGGAGCAGGGCCCGTCAAGGTCGTCGACACCAAGACCGTGAACGTGCCCGGTGGCGGCCGCCCCGCCACCGGCGGCCAGATCCAGAAGGTCGAGATCGGCGGGAAGGAGTCGCGCATAGGCTCTCCTGCCTACGTCTACCTGCCGCCCGAGTACTTCCAGTCGTTCTACCGCAACCGCACCTTCCCCGCGGCCGTGGTCCTCACCGGCTACCCGGGCACCGCCGAGGCGCTCATCAAAGGGCTGCACTACCCGCAGACCGCCCACAGGCTGTCCGCCGAGGGCAAGATGCAGCCGATGATCCTGATCATGCTGCGGCCGACCGTGGCGCCGCCGCGCGACACGGAGTGCGTGGACGTCCCCGACGGCCCGCAGGCGGAGACGTTCTTCGCCAAGGACCTGCCCGGCGCCGTCTCGCAGCACTACAGGGTGGGCACCAAGGCACGGAACTGGGGCGTCATCGGCGACTCCACGGGCGGCTACTGCGCCCTGAAGTTCGCCCTGCACCACCCCGGTCAGTACGGCGCCGCGGCGGGCCTGTCGGCGTACTACAAGGCGCCCATCGACGTCACCACCGGCGACCTCTTCCACGGTGACGAGCAGCTGCAGCGGGAGGCCGATCTGATGTGGTACCTCGACCACAAGCCGGCGCCCAGGACCTCCCTCCTGGTCACGAGCAGCAAGAAGGGTGAGGACAACTACCAGGACACCCTGAAGTTCATCGACAAGGTGAAGAAGCCCACGCGCGTGTCGTCGATCACACTGGAAAGCGGCGGCCACAACTTCAACACCTGGCGCAGGGAGATCCCCGCCACCCTCCAGTGGATGAGCGGGCGGCTCGACGACAACTGAGCCGCTTCTCTTGAGCCGCTCTTTTCGGCGGATGCGGCCGGGCGCAGTCCGAGCCGATGGCCGCCCGGTTGTCAGTCCGAGCCGATGGCCGCCCGGTTGTCAGTCCGAGCCGATGGCCGCGACCGTCTCCAGTTCGACTTCCGCCCGCGCGATGTCCCGCGCGTCCGCCGCCGTCGACCGGCGCAGCGCCTCGTGCAGCCGGGCCGGTGTCAGCACTCCCAGGAAGCGGCCCTCGCTGTCCTTGTCGATGACCGCGATCCAGCCCGCGTCGTGCTGGAGCATCGTCGCGAACGCCTGCTTCAGGCTCGCCCCGACCGGGAGCCAGGCCTCCATGCGGCGGGCGTGCGCGCGGACCGTGCCGCCGCCCACGCGCGCGTGCTCGGCGGAGATCCAGCCGTGCAGGTTGTTCTCGCCGTCCAGGACGACGGCCCAGGGGGCGTCGAGCTTCTTGGGCAGCGTGTCGTCGAGGTGCACCACCGGCGGCTGTTCGAGGTCGCCCTCCTCGATCGGGGTCACCGAGAGCCGCTTCAGGCCGCGGTCCGCGCCGACGAAGTCGGCCACGTACCCGTTCGCGGGGGCGCCGAGGACCGTCGAGGGGGTGTCGAACTGCTCGATGCGGCCCTGGCCGTAGACCGCGATGCGGTCGCCGAGGCGGACCGCCTCCTCGATGTCGTGCGTGACGAACAACACGGTCTTGCGCACGGCCTGCTGGAGGCGCAGGAACTCGTTCTGGAGGTGCTCGCGCACCACGGGGTCGACCGCGCCGAACGGCTCGTCCATGAGGAGCACCGGCGGATCGGCCGCCAGGGCGCGGGCCACGCCGACGCGCTGGCGCTGGCCGCCCGAGAGCTGCTCGGGGTAGCGGTCGCCGAAGACGGACGGGTCGAGGCCGACCAGGTCCAGGAGTTCGGCGGCGCGCTCGCGGGCCTTGCCGCGCTTGACGCCGAGGAGGTGCGGGACGGTCGCCGTGTTCTCCAGGACGGTCTTGTGCGGGAAGAGGCCGACCTGCTGGATGACGTAGCCGATGCGGCGCCGCAGCTGGACCGGGTCGGTCGCCGCTATGTCGTCGCCGTCCACGAATATCCGGCCCTCGCTCGGCTCGATGAGCCGGTTCACCATCTTCATCGTGGTCGTCTTGCCGCATCCCGACGGGCCGACGAGGGTGACCAGTTCACCCTCGGCGACCTCGAAGGACAGGTCGTCGACGGCCGTGGTGCCGTCCGCGTAGCGCTTGGTCACGTGCTCGAACCGGATCATGCTTCCCCATTGTGACGGACGGCGGTGGGCGGTGGCGGGCCGCGTGCGACGGCCCTGTTGCGGCCGTACACGGCCGTGTTGCGGCCGTACAACGACTCTCGGCGATTGTCAGTGCCGCGCGTTAGGGTCGCCAGACACGGGGGGACGTGTGTGCGGCATACGTCCGGGGATTCGGGGGAGGTGTGGCCGCGTGGCCGAGCAGAACTGTCTGGTGACGAACGACTGGATCTGCGGGGAGTACCTCCGCACGCGCAGCCAGGAGTTGACCGACGCGACCCTTCAGCACACCGGGATCACGCTCGCCTCGGTGGCGATCGGCCTCGCCGTCTCCCTGCCGCTCGCGCTTCTCGCGCGGCGGTGGCGCTTCCTGTCGGGACCGATCCTCGGCGTGACGACCGTGCTGTACTCGGTGCCCTCGCTCGCGATGTTCTCGCTGCTCCTGCCGTTCTTCGGGCTCTCCGCCTCGCTGGTCGTCACAGGCTTGGTGCTGTACTCCCTGACGGTCCTCGTGCGGAACATCCTGGCCGGGCTCCAGGCCGTCCCCGACGAAGCCAGGGACGCCGCCAAGGGGATGGGGTACGGCCCGCTCAGGCTCCTGTGGGAGGTGGAACTGCCGCTCGCGCTCCCGGCCTTGCTGGCCGGCGTCCGCATCACCACGGTCTCCACGGTCGCCCTGACGACGGTCGGCGCCATCGTGGACTACGGCGGCCTCGGCACCCTGATCCTCGACGGTCTCGACACGACCTTCAAGGCCCAGGTGCTCACGGCGTCCGTGCTGTGCGTCCTGCTGGCCGTCGTCGCCGACCTGCTGCTGCTCGCCCTCCAGCGGTGGCTGACGCCCTGGACGAGGGCCCCTCGCATACGCACGAACCGCGCCGGGCGTGCGGCGGCCGTGGCCAAGGTGGCTGAGCCGGTATGAACGCGATCACGGGTGCGTACGACTGGCTGACCACGGGCGCCAACTGGCAGGGCGAGAAGGGGGTGTGGCACCGCCTGGCCGAACACCTGTACTTCAGCGGGGTCTGCCTCGCCGTCGCCTGCCTGATCGCGCTGCCGCTCGCGCTCTGGCTCGGCCACATCGGCAAGGGCGGGGCGCTCGCGGTCAACATCTCCAACGTCGGCCGGGCGGTGCCCACGCTGGCCCTGCTGGTCCTGCTCACGCTCACCCCGCTCGGTGAGCACGGCGACGCGCCGACGCTGATCGCGCTGGTCCTCTTCGCCGTGCCGCCGCTGCTGACCAACGCCTACCTCGGGATGCGCGAGGTGGACCGGGCGGTGGTGGAGGCCGCGCGCGGGATGGGCATGAGCGGCGGACAGCTCTTCGCGCGGGTCGAGCTGCCACTCGCGTATCCGCTGATCATGACCGGCGTCCGGTCCGCCGGGGTGCAGGTCGTCGCGACGGCCACGCTCGCCGCGATGGCGGGCGAGGGCGGTCTCGGCCGGATCATCACCGCCGGGTTCAACCTCCAGAACACCCCTCAAGTGGTCGCGGGCGCCTTCCTGGTGGCGCTGCTGGCCCTGCTGGTGGAGGGGGTCCTGGTGGTGGCGGGGCGCGTCTTCGACCCGATGCGGCGGTCGGGCGGTGCGGTGCGGTGAGTCCTGGTCGTCTGCCAGGTGCGCGTCAGGCCCCGTGAGTTCTGTCGTCATTCTCTTTCGAAATGGTGGTTCACCGATGAACAGCACAACGCGTCGCGCGCGACGGATGGCAGGGGCGGCCGCGGCCGTCGTGGCGCTGACCGCGGGGCTCGCCGCGTGCGGCGGGGACAGCCTGGAGAGCGAGGGCAAGGGCTCGGACAAGGCGGGTGACGGCAAGAAGGGCTCACTCGTGGTGGGTTCGGCGCGCTTCACCGAGCAGAAGGTCCTCGCCGAGCTGTACGCGGGCGTTCTCGCGGAAGCCGGATATGACACGCAGGTCAAGACCGTGCAGAACCGCGAGATCTACAAGCCCGAACTGAAGAAGGGCTCCATCGACGTCACGCCCGAATACGCGGCGACGCTCGCGGAATTCCTCAACCTGGAGAAGAACGGCCCGAAGGCCGAGGCCGTCGCCTCCAGTGATCTCGACGCCACGGTGCGCGCCTTGGAGAAGCTCGCGAAGCCGCAGGGCTTGAAGGTGCTCCCGGCGGGCGAGGCGGTCGACCAGAACGCGTTCGCGGTCTCGAAGGAATACGCCGAGAAGCACAAGCTCAAGACGCTCTCGGATCTCGGCAGGTCGGGCGAGAAGGTCACGATCGCGGCGGGCGACGAATGCGAGTCGCGGCCGTTCTGCGCGCCCGGCCTGAAGAAGAAGTACGGGATCGATGTCGCCGGAATCGACCCCAAGGGCGTCGGGACCACGCAGTCCAAGCAGGCCGTGAAGAACGGCACGGACCAGCTGGTGCTGACCACGACGACCGACGCGACGCTGAAGAACTACGACCTCGTGATTCTTGAGGACGACAAGAAGCTCCAGAACGCGGACAACATCCTTCCCGTCGTCAACGCCGAGGAAGCGGGCGGCAAGGAGATAGCCGACGCGCTCGCGAAGCTGACCAAGACGCTCACGACGGAAGACCTCATCGAACTCAACCGGAAGGTCGACGAGGAGCGCCAGAAGGAAGCGGATGTCGCGCGGGAGTATCTGGAGTCGAAGGGCCTGATCGGAAGTTGATCAAGGAATCGTCCGGGTGGCTCCCATGGTGAAGCGGAAGTCGGCCGCCCGGGCAAAGCGGAGGAAGGATGGGGAGTTGTGGCGAGTTACCGATGTGGCACCTGCTTTTTGGCGGGCGAGGCACCAGACTTCGTCTACGCGCGGTAAGTTTCTGGCCATGCCACGTGGACGTCACCGCCATTCCCCACCCCTGCACAGGCTGCTTCCCCCTTCGGCGGTCGCCGGTGTTTCCGTTCTCTGCGCCGGCGGCGCCTGGATGTTCGCGGAACCGGTCGTGCTCCGCGGGCTCGTCGCGGCCGCGGCCGCCGCTGCCGTCGTCGGTTCGGTCGTCATGCGCCGCTGGGACCAGGCGGCGGGCAAGCGCGTCGCCGAGCTCACGCGCGCGCGGGCGAGCGACGAGTGGCGTTACGAGGAACGGATAGCCGAGGCCGAGTCGGACCTCGAGGACTCCCGCGAGCTGCGGGGCAAGCTGGAGACGAAGCTGCGCGCCAAGCGGGCCGAGCTGGCCGCGCTGCGCAACGAACACGCCGCGCTCCTGCGGCGGTACGCGACCGCCGAGACGGAGCGGGCCAGCGCCCTTGAGGGGCAGCGGCTGCTTGCCATAGAGGCGTCGTCCACGGCACCGGCGCTGCCGGCGTCCGGCGCGGAGTCGGGTGCCGGTTCCGGTGCCGCTGCCGGTGGCGGTAGTGGCGCCGCGGATCTGGTGCCTGCTGTGCGGGCGGGGGCGCCGGTGCGGGCTCCGGGTTCGGCGGTGGCTGCGGAGCGCGCCGCTGCGCCGTCCCCGGAGGAGGCCGCCGAGCCTTCCGTGCGGCCGGACGGGGTCCCGACACCGTCGCTCTTCGTACTGGCCAACGCGGCGCTCGACCGCATGGCTTCCCGGACGGCGCCCAAGGCGCGGTCGCAGGCGAGGCCGGAGCCGGAGGCCGCGCCGAACGCGGAGGACGAGTCGCGGGGGAAGCCCGGGGCGGCCGACGGAATCGGCGGGCACGAGCGCGCGGTCGCCGTCGCGCCGCCCGTTCAGGCCCGGCGCCAGGCGCCGCAGGGCGGATTCGACTTCTTCGGCACGAAGGGCGCGGCTCCGGCCGCGCTGGAGTCCGTGCAGAACGCGGACCTCGCCGATGTGGTGGGTGAGGAAGCCCTCGCGGTCCACAAGGCGGAGGCCGAGGCGGAGTTCAAGGACGCGCCCGCGGGGGACGCGGAGCGGGGCGTGGGGCAGGTCATCGATCTGACGGCGCATGACGAGACGGAGCAGATCGACGTGGGGGTGCTGCGGACGGCCCTCCGGGCGTAGCGCTCCGAGGGTTCTGCGGGGCAGTGGCCTTGGCCGGGGGTGGGCGGGTCGGGTTGTCGGCTGCGGGTCGGTCGTGGCTGGTCGCGCAGTTCCCCGCGCCCCTGACGGGGCGCTGCTTCGGCGGGCCGGGTTACCTGGTCATCCAGCGGTCCGGGCGGGCCTCTTTGCGGCTTGTGCGGGAGCGGGACGCCTGGGACTGGAGGAGGGCCGCCGCCTCCGCGGCCGGCCGCAGCCGTGCCGTCACCGTCTTGTTGGCGCCCGTGTCCACCCGTACGTCGGCCACGCCCCTGTACCGCTCCCACGGCCCCTGTGAGAGCCGCACGCTCTGCACCTTGGCGTGCGGCACCAGCGACAGGCGGCGCTTGAGCAGGCCGTGCCGCGCCGCGAAGACCGCGTCCGTGACCGCGAGGCCGTAACCCTTCCACCAGAGCGGTACGCACCACGCCGCGCGCGCGGGCGGCGCGAAAGCTCGGCGGCGCCCGGCACGCGCGCGCCCGGCAGCACCCGGGCTATCACCGCCTCGGCCAGCTCCCGCGGCGCGACCGGCACCAGCACGCTGTTGGCCGAGCCCGCCACGTCCAGCTCGACCCGCACCCAGCCGCGCCGCCGCCACAGCAGGGGCTGTACGACGTGCACGGTCTGCACCCGCCCCGGCGGCACCGTCTCGTGCGCCTTGTCGAGCAGGCCGTGGTCGATGCGCAGGCCGTCCGGGGACTCGCCCACCGTCCAGTCGTACTCCTTGATGAACCGGCCGCCGCTGCTCGCGAACGCGCCGCCCAGCATGGGCAGTCCGGTGGCGAGGACCGTCCACAGGTTGTGCGTGGCGAACCACAGGAAGGCGGGCACGACGACCGCGGCGACGAGCATCGCCCAGGGCGCGCCGGTCAGCAACAGGGAGAGGGCGAGCATGCGCGGCTGTACGTGAAGGAGGCCGCGCACCGGCGCCTCACCGACCTCACGCGCCTCCTCGGGGGCGAAACCGGCCGCCCGCGCGAGGAGTTCGGCACGCAGCGCGGCGGCGTCGCGCTCACCGAGGTAGGCCAGTTCGTCCTTCTTGTCCGCGCCGACGACGTCCAGCTTCAGCTTGGCCACCCCCGCGATGCGGGCGAGCAGCGGACGCGTCACGTCGACGGCCTGGAGCCGGTCGAGCCGGATGTGGGCGGTGCGCCGGAAGAACAGGCCGGTACGGATGCGCAGTTCGGTGTCGGTGACCGCGAAGTGGGTGAACCACCAGCTCAGAAAGCCGTACGCGGCGCCTCCGAGGACCACGGCCGCGCAGCCCAGGAGCAGGGTGGTGGTCGTCAGCGCGGACAGGCGCTGCTGCGTGCCGTTCGGGTCGTGGACGGCCCAGCCCACCAGGATCGCGAAGGGCGCCCAGGCGCGGCGCAGCGGCGTCACGGGATGCAGCCGCCGCTCGGTCACGGCCCCGGTCTCCACCGCTCCGTCCGGAGCCTCCCGCACGCCACCCAAGGCCCCGCCGCCCGGGCCCGGCCCCTCGCCGCTCACAGCCCCGCCGATCGGGCTTCGCCGAGCTCCGTGAGGCGGTCGCGCAGCCGCTCGGCCTCTTCGGGGAGCAGCCCGGGGATCCGCGCGTCGGTGGCGGCGGCAGCGGTGTGCAGCTGCACGCTCGCCAGGCCGAAGTGCCGCTCCACGGGCCCCGACGTCACCTCGACGAGCTGCATCCGGCCGTAGGGGACCACGGTCTCCTCGCGCCACAGCACGCCCCGGCTGATGAGCAGGTCGTCGTCGCGCTCGGCGTACCGCCACGAGCGCCAGTTGCGCCCCAGCATCGGCCAGCCCCACGCCACCACGGCCAGCGGCAGCAGCGCGAAGGCCGCCCACGCCGGACCCGCGAAGAGGCCGAGCAGCACGCCGGCCGCCGCCGCGAGCGGCACCAGCCAGACCACCAGCAGCAGCCGCCGCATCTTCAGCAGACCCCGTGGCAGGCCCGTCCACACCGGCTCGACCCGTGCCCCCGCCGGTCCAGCGGTCCCTGCCGTCCCCGTTTCCATGCCCCCAGCGTACGTACGCCCTCCGACAGCCGCGTAGGCCCGACGGTCGCGTACGCATGGGGAGCGTGCGAGAGACTGTGTCCATGAGTCCCACGACGGAGACCACCACGCAGACCACGCTCGGCATCGGCGGCGCGGCCGAGAGCACCGACATGGTGCTCAACATCGGCCCCCAGCACCCGTCCACGCACGGTGTGCTCCGCCTGCGCCTCGTCCTGGACGGCGAGCGCATCCAGCACGCGGAGCCGGTCATCGGCTACATGCACCGCGGCGCCGAGAAGCTCTTCGAGGCACGGGACTACCGGCAGATCGTGATGCTGGCCAACCGCCACGACTGGCTGTCCGCGTTCTCGAACGAACTCGGCGTGGTGCTGGCCGTCGAGCGGATGCTCGGCATGGAGGTCCCCGAGCGCGCCGTGTGGACGCGCACGCTGCTCGCCGAGCTGAACCGCGTGCTCAACCACCTGATGTTCCTCGGGTCCTACCCCCTGGAACTGGGCGGGATCACCCCGGTGTTCCACGCGTTCCGCGAGCGCGAGGAGCTCCAGAACGTGATGGAGGAGATCTCCGGCGGCCGCATGCACTACATGTTCAACCGCGTGGGCGGCCTCAAGGAGGACCTGCCCGCCGGATGGACCTCCCGCGCGCGGGAGGCCGTCGCGTCGGTGCGCTCGCGCATGGACGTGTACGACCGCCTGGTGCTCGGCAACGAGATCTTCCGGGGGCGCACGCGCGGCGTCGGCGTCCTCACCCCCGAGGCGGCGCACGCCTACGGAGTGAGCGGTCCCATCGCCCGCGCCTCCGGCGTCGACTTCGACCTGCGCCGCGACGAGCCCTACCTCGCGTACCCCGAACTCCAGGACACCCTGAAGGTCGTCACGCGCCAGGAGGGCGACTGCCTGGCCCGCTTCGAGTGCCTCCTGGAGCAGACCCACAACGCCCTCGACCTCGCCGACGCCTGCCTGGACCGGATCGCGGATCTCCCGCAGGGACCGATCAACCAGCGCCTGCCGAAGGTCCTCAAGGCCCCCGAGGGCCACACGTACGCGTGGACCGAGAACCCCCTGGGGATCAACGGCTACTACCTGGTCTCCAAGGGCGAGAAGACCCCGTACCGCCTGAAGCTGCGTTCGGCCTCCTACAACAACATCCAGGCCCTCGCCGAGCTGCTTCCTGGACAGCTGGTCGCGGACATGGTGGCGATCCTCGGGTCACTCTTCTTCGTGGTCGGCGACATCGACAAGTAGTGCGGTGCCTTCGGGGACGCCGACGGGCTGGAGCAGCCACCGGAAGTCCCCGAGCCCGCCGGGCGCGGTGAGTTCCGCGGCCTCTCCCGCGCGCGTGAGGGCACGTACGTACGCCGCCGGGTCCTCGGAGGCCAGGAACAGCGGGGGACGGCCGCCGCTCACCCCGAGCGCGCCGAGCGCCGCCCGCTGGGTGAGCAGCGCGGCGCCCTCACCCGCGCAGGCGTCCAGCGCCACGTGCGCGGTGATGTCGCAGCCGCCGTCCGGCACGGGAGCCGTCTCCCGGCCCGCCCTGAAGCCCGTGAGCGTCCCGAAGGGCGGGCGGGACCCCCGGTCGTGGGCGTAGTCGACGGCGACCGCGAGGCCGCGCGTGAGCGTCGCCACGGCCGCCGCCCACGCCTCGTCCCGGGGGCGGCCGATCTCCGCGCGCAGTCCGGGCTCCCCGTCCAGCGGCCACCAGCGCGCCAGCCACGCGGCGTCCGGGCCCTCGACGGGACCGCCAAGCACCTCGGTGCCGTCGTCGCGTACGAGGACACGGCGCGCCGTTCCGTCGCCGTCCACCTCGGCGACGTCCACGGGGACGTTGTCCAGCCACTCGTTGGCGAAGAGCAGGCCCGTCACACCGGCCGGCGGCGCGGGCAGCCACGCGATACGGGGGTCGAGGCCCACGGGACGCTCCGCGCGCTCGACCGCGTACGCACGCACGCGTGCCGCCGCGTCGGCGGGCAGCGCCGCCAGGACGGCCGTCGTCAGTTCGCCGCGACCCGCGCCCATGTCCACGAAGGAGACCTCTTCCGGGTGGCCCAGCGCCTCGTCCACCCGGCACAGGAGGCGGGCCACGGCGGCGGCGTAGAGGGGCGAGGCATGGACGGAGGTGCGGAAGTGCGCTGCGGGTCCCCCGGGGCCGCGATAGAAGCCGTCAGGGCCGTACAGGGCGGCCTCCGTGGCCTCGCGCCAGCCCCGCGGGGCGCCTGTTCCCGGCGCGCGGTCGTCGTTCGTCACAGACCGCAGGCTAAGGGGGCCTCCACCTTGGGGAGTACACACGCTCGATACGGATCGCACCTCCGGTTGACCCCGGGGTGCCACGGGCCTGCCTACGCTGGGTTACGTGCAGCGTCTCTATGACTTCCTCCGCAGACACCCGACATGGGTCGACGGCTTCTGGGCCTTCGTCCTGCTCGGGATCTCCGGGCTCGGTCTGGTGTCGATGTCCGGCGGGAACGGACACGAGCCGACCCTCCTGGCGGTCCCGGTCGCCCTCGGACTCTGCCTGGTGGTCGCGCTGCGCCGGCGGGCGACCGAGCCGATGCTGGTCCTCGTCGCGGTCATCGGCGTCTTCCAGCTCGTCTTCGACGTGGAGACGATGCCCGCGAACTTCGCCATGCTCGTGATCATCTACACCGCGGCGGCCGACGGGGCGCAGTGGGCCTCGCGGTTCGCTCTGGTGGGCGGCCTGTGCGCGGCGCCGCTGTCGATGATGCGCTGGTCCGCGGGGAACGACTCCGTATTCGGCAGCGTCCTCTTCACGATCTTCCAGATCGTTCCCTTCGCGCTCGCCTGGGTCCTCGGCGACTCCATCCGCACCCGCCGCGCCTACCTGGCGCAGCTGGAGGAGCGCGCCGACCGGCTGGAGAAGGAGCGCGAGGCGCAGTCGAAGGTCGCGGTGGCGGCGGAGCGGGCCCGCATCGCGCGCGAACTGCACGACGTCGTCGCGCACAACGTCTCGGTGATGGTCGTCCAGGCCGACGGCGCCGCGTACGTCCTGGACACCGCGCCCGACCAGGCCAAGAAGGCCCTGGAGACCATTTCGGGGACCGGCCGCCAGGCGCTCGCCGAGATGCGCCGCCTGCTCGGTGTGCTGCGCACCGGGGAGCCCGAGGAGGGTTCCGAGTACGTTCCGCAGCCCGACGTCGAGCAGCTCGACGAGCTCATCGAACAGGTGCGCACGGCCGGTCTGCCCGTCGACTACAAGGTGGAGGGCACCCCGCGCCCGCTGCCCAGCGGCGTGGAGCTCACCGCGTACCGCATCGTGCAGGAGGCGCTGACGAACACGCGCAAGCACGGCGGCGAGAACGCGGGCGCGAGCGTGCGCCTGGTCTACTTCGACGACGGCCTGGGGCTGCTCGTCGAGGACGACGGCAAGGGCGCCCCGCACGAGCTGTACGAGGACGGCGGCGCCGACGGCAGGGGACACGGTCTGATCGGCATGCGTGAGCGCGTCGGCATGGTCGGCGGCACGCTGGACGCGGGGCCGCGTCCTGGCGGAGGCTTCCGGATCAGCGCGCTGCTGCCCCTCAAACCAGCACACTGATCTCGCGCACGTCCGGCGATGACACCTGTCACCGGTGCTGTACCCCGCATTGACCCCCGAAGGGACTCCAAGATGTCGATCCGCGTGATGCTCGTCGACGACCAAGTGCTGCTCCGCACCGGATTCCGGATGGTGCTCGCCGCGCAGCCGGACATGGAGGTCGTCGCGGAGGCGGGTGACGGCGTCGAGGCCCTTGAGGTGTTGCGCTCGACCAAGGTCGACGTCGTGCTGATGGACGTACGCATGCCGAAACTGGACGGCGTCGAGACGACCCGGCGCGTCTGCCAGGACGCGAACCCGCCGAAGGTGCTGATCCTGACCACCTTCGACCTCGACGAGTACGCCTTCTCGGGGCTGAAGGCGGGCGCCTCCGGGTTCATGCTCAAGGACGTGCCCCCGGGGGAGCTGCTCGCCGCTATCCGCTCCGTGCACAGCGGTGACGCGGTGGTCGCGCCGTCCACCACGCGGCGCCTGCTCGACCGTTTCGCGCCGATGCTGCCGAACGCGGGCGGGCAGCCGCAGCACCAGGAGCTGGAGCGCCTCACGAGCCGTGAGCGCGAGGTGATGGTGCTCGTCGCACAGGGCCTGTCGAACGGCGAGATCGCGGCCCGGCTGGTGCTCTCGGAGGCCACCGTGAAGACCCATGTCGGCCGCATCCTGACCAAGCTGGGCCTGCGGGACCGGGTGCAGGTCGTCGTCCTCGCGTACGAGACGGGCCTCGTACGGGCCGGGGGCGCTTCCTAGCGCTGCGGCACTAGCGCAGCACGCCCTCGATGAAGTCGCTGCCGAGGCGGGACACCACGCCGATGTCCAGCTGGTGCTGCACATAGCGCCCGCGGCGGCGCGTGGTGACCAGGCCGGCCTTCTTCAGGACGGTCAGGTGCCGGGATATCTCCGGCGCGGTCATGCCGTGCGCGTCCGCCAGCTCGCCCGTGGTGTACGACCCGCGCGCGAGGTGTCGGCAGAGCCGCATCCGCACCGGGTGGGCGAGCGCCGACATGCGGTGGGTCAGCTGCTCCACGGTCGGCGGTGCGGTGAGGCCCGAGGTGCTGATCGGGTAGGTGATCGCGGCCTGCCAGCCCTTGCGGTGCAGGACCATGAGGTGCGG
This sequence comes from Streptomyces sp. 135, assembly GCF_020026305.1. Classification (NCBI taxonomy): domain Bacteria; kingdom Bacillati; phylum Actinomycetota; class Actinomycetes; order Kitasatosporales; family Streptomycetaceae; genus Streptomyces; species Streptomyces sp. 135. Next base: position 4,747,669 of record NZ_CP075691.1, read on the forward strand.
CCACCCGAGACTCGTCGGCACGAGCACCAGGCCGCCCGCGCCCGACGTCGTCCGCCCCTCGCTGATCTTGTCGACGGTGATGACCCGGGCGTCCTCGTCCAGGGAGACCGCCCCGGAGATCGCCTTCAGGGCCTCCGCGAGGCCCTTGCGCCGCAGCAGCTCCGTCTTGTGCCGGGCGTCCGCGGCCAGTTGGTGGTTGACACGGGCCCAGGTGTCGGCGAAGAAGGCCTCGTCGCAGTCCTCCAGGAGCGCCCGGAGCCACGCGCGGACGACCGGCGGGTCGTCCAGCAGGCGCTTGGTGAACCGCACCTGGTGAGGGCCGCGCGCGGCGGCCAGATCCAGCGCGCGCTGCTGCACGGCGGCATCGGACAGCAGATTGCGGTCCGGGTCCGAGTACGTCGACTGGCAGGTGAACTCAAGGGCGGCGTCGACGAACTGCTCGTCCGTCAGCTGGTCGAGCTGGTCGAGCTCCTCGGTGAGCGTGGCACCCGGGAGGGCCCTCGCCCCCTGGATGCCGGCGAACGGCGCGAACACGTCCGAGAACGTCGTACGCCACAGGAAGTCGGCCTCGCACATGCGGTCCGCCAGGCAGGGGTCCAGGCGCGCCGAGACGGCCGTCGCCCAGCCCTGGAGCCCCGGGTGGTGGCCCGGCTCCGACAGTGCGTGCAGCGCCATGCCGAGCTCGCCCAGGGGCGAGGGCACGACGTGGATCCGCTCCCGCGACAGGCCGCTGATGTCGATGCGCACGCTCATGGCCCCATGGTGCACCGCGCCACTGACAGCGCAGCCGTCGATTGACGAGCGCCGTCAATCGACGCGACGGGGACGGGCCGGCGGGAGCAATCTGGGGTCATCACCGGAGCCGCCGAGGTCTCCGGGCCCCTCCCTTCAACTGTCCGCACGGCACGGGGATCCCACGGCCCCGCGATGCCCGTTAAGTAACGTTTATCCCGAGAGGTGAGACGTCATGAGCGTCACCCAGCAGTATCTGCTCGACACCTACCGCGCCGCCCAGCAGGGCGGGCCGACGCCGCCCGCGCCGGGCCGGAACGACTGGCAGGCCGTCCGCGAGGTGCGCGAGTACGGCCGCTTCCGTGCCGTCATGGAGGAGCGCCCCGCCCACGGCAGGCTCCGCGCCGCCCTGGCCCGGCTCACCCGCGGCGGGCGCCTCAGCGGGGGATCCGTCGCACGAAGTCCGCGACCGCTTCCTTGACGTCGTCGGCCGTCCAGCCAAGGCCCTCCTCGGTCACGGTGACCTCCGTGACCGAGAGGCCGGGCGGCCCGTCCGCGAACCAGCGGCCGAACAGCAGGGTTCCGGTCTCCTCGGCCTGCCCGAGCGAGGCCTCGTCCAGCACGTCGGGCGCGTACGGCAGCCAGACCTGGAACTGGTGGGTGTGCGGCCGTCGCGGGTGTACGCGGGACCAGGCGACCCCGGCGGCCGTGAACCCTTCGTACAGCGCCTCGGCGACCACGCGCGCGTGGGCGACGTAATCGGGCAGCCGCGGCAGCGTGTGCTTCAGACCCAACAGGGCGGAGACAGCGGCCGGGAAGTGCTGGAACAGCTGCCCTCCGTACCGGTGGCGCCACACCCTCGCCTCCTCGACGAGCGTGCGAGGCCCGGCCAGCGCGGCGCCGCTCAGCCCTCCGAGGGACTTGTAGAACGACACGTACACGGTGTCCGCCAGGCCCGCGATCTCGGGAAGGGGACGGCCGAAGTGCGGCGCGCACTCCCACAGGCGGGCGCCGTCGACATGCACGACCGCGTCCCGTTCACGGGCCGCCTCCACGACCGCTTCGAGCTCCTCCCACGTCGGCAGGACGAAACCGGCGTCCCTGAGCGGCAGTTCGAGCATCAGCGTCCCGAAGGGCTCGGGGAAGTCCCGCACTTCGTGGGCCGTGGGCAACCGCGGCTCATTCGTGGGGTGCACCGTGCGCAGGCCGCTGACGGCGGAGAAGGCGCCTCCTTCGTGGACTTCCGGGTGCGCCTTGGGGTGCAGCGCGACGGTCGCGTTCCCGGTGCGGCCCGCCCAGCAGCGCAGGGCGATCTGCTGGGCCATCGTGCCGGTCGGGAAGAAGACGGCGGCCTCCTTGCCGAGCAGACCCGCGGCCTCGTCCTCCAGCGTGGCGACGACACCGTCCCCGTACACATCCGTGGCCTCGTCCGCGCCGACGACCTCGGGGGCGGCCGCCGCCAGCGCCGAGAAACGTTCGGTGAGGGGGACGTGGAGAGGGGAGCGGTGCAGGGTGCGGGCGGCGCCGCGGGCCGCCGCCACGTGCCTGGCCCGGCCGTCGGGCTCACCGTCCCTCGGCCGGTCCTCGGAGGGCGTCTGGTCCACGTCGTTCGCAGTCATCCCCCGAGGATGACCCGTCCGTCACCACCGGTCATATGAATAACCACAGCCTGTGGACAGCGGAAGACGCGGCGCCGGGCAATCGCGTTAGCATGACGAGAAATCGTCCGGTACCCCGAGCGGACTGGAACGGAAGGCGTCATCGCGTGAACGCATCGCATCAGCCGGACCCGCGGGATCGCCCCGCGAGGCTCACGGTGGGAGTCGTGGGAGCGGGCCGTGTCGGCCCCGCGCTCGCCGCGTCGCTCCAGCTCGCCGGGCACCGCCCGGTGGCCGCGTCGGGGGTGTCCGACGCCTCAGTGCGCCGGGCCGCCGTCATGCTGCCCGACGTGCCCCTCGTCCCGGTGGCCGAGGTCCTCGAACGCGCCGACCTGGTGCTCCTGACCGTGCCCGACGACGCGCTGCCCGGCCTGGTCGAAGGCCTCGCGGAGACCGGCGCGGTGCGCCCGGGCCAGCTCCTCGTACACACCTCCGGGCGGTACGGCACCAAGGTCCTCGAGCCCGCCCTGCGCGCCGGCGCCCTGCCGCTCGCGCTGCACCCCGCCATGACGTTCACCGGCACCCCTGTCGACGTGCAGCGCCTGGCCGGGTGCTCGTTCGGCGTGACGGCGCCCGAGGAGCTGCGGCTCGCCGCCGAGGCTTTGGTCATCGAGATGGGCGGCGAGCCCGAGTGGATCGCCGAGGGGAACCGCCCGCTCTACCACGCGGCGCTCGCCCTCGGCGCGAACCACCTGGTCACCCTGGTCGCCGAGTCCATGGACCTGCTGCGCGACGCGGGCGTCGCGGCCCCCGACCGGATGCTCGGCCCGCTGCTCGGCGCCGCCCTGGACAACGCACTGCGCTCGGGCGACGCGGCGCTCACCGGCCCCGTCGCGCGCGGCGACGCGGGCACGGTCGCCGCGCACGTCGCGGAGTTGCGCAAGCACGCCCCGCAGACCGTCGCCGGCTACCTCGCGATGGCCCGCGCCACCGCCGACCGGGCCCTCGCCCACGGCCTGCTCAAGCCGGAGCTCGCCGAGGACCTCCTCGGTGTGCTGGCCAACGGCGCGGGCGGCACCGGCGGAACCGGGACCGAAGGGGGCTCCCGATGAGCGGCACGCACAGCACGCCCACCACCCTCCTGCACACCGCCGAGTCCCTGCGCACCCGCGCGCGGGGCGGCCGCCGCGCGGTCGTCATGACCATGGGCGCCCTGCACGACGGGCACGCCTCGCTGATCCGCGCCGCCCGCCGCGACGCGGGCCCCGACGGCGAGGTCGTCGTCACGGTCTTCGTGAACCCCCTCCAGTTCGGCGCGGGCGAGGACCTGGACCGCTATCCCCGCACCCTCGAAGCCGACGTCAAGATCGCCGAGCAGGCGGGCGCCGACGCCGTGTTCGCCCCCTCCGTGGACGAGGTCTACCCGGGCGGGGAGCCCCAGGTCCGCGTCGGCGCGGGCCCCATGGGCACGGTCCTCGAAGGCGCCACCCGCCCCGGGCACTTCGACGGCATGCTCACCGTCGTCGCCAAGCTGCTCCACCTCACCGTGCCGGACGTGGCGCTGTTCGGGCAGAAGGACGCCCAGCAGCTCGCCCTGATCCGCCGCATGGTCCGCGACCTCAACTTCCCCGTGGAGATCGTCGGCGTCCCCACCATCCGCGAGGACGACGGCCTGGCCCTCTCCAGCCGCAACCGCTACCTCTCGCCTGACGAGCGGCGCACCGCCCTCGCCCTCTCCCGGGCCCTCTTCGCGGGCCGCGACCGGCACGCCGCGCAGGAGGCACTGCGCGCGCGTGCCGCCAGCGCGCCCGCCACGCGCGCGCGGGCCGACGCCCTCAGCGCGATGGGCGAGTCCCGCGCGGCGGCCGACGCCCACGCCGTGGCGCAGTCCGCGGCGCCCTCGACGCCCGCGGACCCGCCGCCGTCGTCGCGGCGGCCCGGCACGTCCTCGACGAGGCCGCGCGCCTGCGCCCCCCGCTGGAGCTGGACTACGTGGCGCTGGTGGACCCCGCCGACTTCACCGACGTACGCCCCGGCCACACCGGAGAAGCCATCCTCGCCGTGGCCGCCAAGGTCGGCTCGACACGGCTGATCGACAACATCCCGCTGACGTTCGGAGTCGCCGTATGAGTGCCACCGGAATACGGCTGCACGCACCCGCGCCCGGCTGGTCCCTGGACGCCGACGTCGTGGTCGTCGGCTCCGGAGTCGCCGGACTGACCGCCGCCCTGCGCTGCTCGGCCGCCGGCCTGCGCACGGTCGTGGTGACCAAGGCCCGCCTGGACGACGGCTCCACGCGCTGGGCGCAGGGCGGCATCGCCGCGGCGCTCGGCGAGGGCGACACCCCCGAACAGCACCTGGACGACACGCTGGTGGCGGGCGTGGGCCTGTGCGACGAGGAGGCCGTGCGCACCCTCGTCACCGAGGGCCCCGGCGCCGTACGCCGCCTCATCGAGACCGGCGCCCACTTCGACACCGGCCCCGAGGGAGCCATCGAGCTGACCCGTGAGGGCGGCCACCACCGCCGTCGCATCGCGCACGCGGGCGGCGACGCGACCGGCGCGGAGGTCTCCCGCGCCCTCGTCGAGGCGGTCCGCGCGCGTGGCATACCGACCGTCGAGAACGCCCTGGTCCTCGACCTGCTCACCGACGCCGAGGGCCGCACCGCCGGTGTCTCCCTGCACGTCATGGGAGAGGGCCAGCACGACGGCGTGGGCGCCGTCCACGCCCCCGCCGTGGTCCTCGCGACCGGCGGCATGGGCCAGGTCTTCTCGGCGACCACCAACCCGTCCGTGTCCACGGGCGACGGCGTCGCGCTCGCCCTGCGCGCGGGCGCCGAGGTCTCCGACCTCGAATTCGTGCAGTTCCACCCCACCGTGCTCTTCCTCGGCGCCGACGCCGAGGGCCAGCAGCCGCTGGTCTCCGAAGCGGTGCGGGGCGAGGGCGCCTACCTGGTGGACGCCGACGGCGTGCGCTTCATGGTCGGCCAGCACGAACTGGCCGAGCTGGCGCCCCGCGACATCGTCGCCAAGGGCATCACGCGCCGCATGCAGGAGCGGGGCACCGACCACATGTACCTCGACGCCCGGCACTTCGGCGCCGACATGTGGGCCACCCGCTTCCCGACGATCCTGGCCGCCTGCCGCGCCCACGGCATCGACCCGGTCACCGAGCCCATCCCCGTCGCCCCGGCCGCGCACTACGCCTCCGGAGGCGTCCGCACCGACCCGCACGGCCGCACCACCGTCCCGGGCCTGTACGCCTGCGGGGAGGTCGCCTGCACCGGTGTGCACGGCGCCAACCGCCTCGCCTCGAACTCCCTCCTCGAAGGCCTGGTCTACGCCGAACGCATCGCTGCGGACATCACGGCCGAACACGCACGGAACACCCTCCACACGCGCGTGCCACACCCCGTCACCCACCCCGAGACCCCGTCCCACCCCCTGCTGCCGCCCGAGGCCCGCTTCGCCATCCAGCGCGTGATGACCGAGGGCGCCGGGGTGCTCCGCTCCGCCGAATCCCTCACTCAGGCGGCGGCCCGCCTGGCCCGCATCCACGCCGAAGCCGCGGGGGCGCTGGCCGAGCACGGCAAGACGGCAGAGCCGGGCGTCGACACCTGGGAGACCACCAACCTCCTGTGCGTCGCCCGCGTCCTGGTGGCCGCCGCCCAGCGCCGCGAGGAGACCCGGGGCTGCCACTGGCGCGAGGACCACGCCGACCGCGACGACGAGACCTGGCGGCGCCACATCGTCGTACGCCTCAACCCGGACAGGACCCTGGCCGCCCACACCACCGAGACCCACGACTTCCCCCCGACCCGCCCCAGTCCCCAGGAGCAGTGACCGTGAGCACCCCCGACGACCTCCCCCTCGCCCCCACAGCCGCAGGCGGCGGCTGCGGCGACGCCTGCGGCTGCGGCGGGGAGGACGCCTTCGACCCCCTGGAGTGCGGCCTCGACCCCGCTCTCGCGCGCCTCCTGGCCGAGGCGGGCCTCGACCCCCTCCAGATCGAGGACATCGCGCACATGGCCATCGAGGAGGACCTGGCGGGCGGCGTGGACGTCACCACGGTCGCCACCATCCCCGAGGACGCCGTCGCCACCGCCGACTTCGTCGCGCGCGAGGCGGGCACGGTCGCGGGCCTGCGCGTCGCCGAGGCCGTCGTCTCCGTGGTGTGCGAGGAGGAGTTCGAGGTCGAGCGGCACGTCGAGGACGGCGACCGCGTCGAGGCGGGTGACGTGCTCCTCAGCGTCACCACCCGCACCCGCGACCTGCTCACCGCCGAGCGCAGCGCCCTGAACATCCTGTGCCGCCTCTCCGGCATCGCGAGCGCCACGCGCGCGTGGGCGGACGTTCTCGACGGCACGAAGGCGAAGGTCCGCGACACCCGCAAGACGACGCCCGGGTACCGCGCCCTGGAGAAGTACGCCGTACGGATGGGCGGCGGCGTCAACCACCGCATGTCCCTCTCCGACGCGGCCCTGGTCAAGGACAACCACGTGGTCGCGGCGGGCGGCGTCGCGCAGGCCTTCAAGGCCGTACGCGAGCAGTTCCCGGACGTACCGATCGAGGTCGAGGTCGACACGCTCCACCAGCTGCGCGAGGTCATCGACGCGGGCGCCGACCTGATCCTCCTGGACAACTTCACGCCGGGTGAGACCGAGGAGGCCGTCGCCATCGTCGGCGGCCGCGCGTTCCTGGAGTCCTCGGGCCGCCTCACCCTGGAGAACGCCCGTGCGTACGCCGTCACGGGCGTCGACTACCTGGCGGTGGGCGCCCTCACTCACTCCTCCCCGATCCTCGACATCGGCCTGGACCTGCGGGAAGCGGTGCGCGACTGATGCTGCTGACGATCGACGTAGGGAACACCCACACCGTCCTCGGCCTCTTCGACGGCGAGGACATCGTCGAGCACTGGCGCATCTCCACCGACGCCCGCCGCACGGCCGACGAACTCGCCGTGCTGCTCAACGGCCTGATGGGCATGCACCCGCTGCTCGGCGAGGAGCTCGGCGACGGCATCGACGGCATCGCGATCTGCTCGACGGTCCCCTCGGTCCTGCACGAGCTGCGCGAGGTCACGCGCCGCTACTACGGAGACGTGCCGGCCGTCCTCGTGGAGCCCGGCATCAAGACCGGCGTCCCGATCCTCATGGACAACCCCAAGGAGGTCGGCGCCGACCGCATCATCAACGCGGTAGCGGCCGTCGAGCTCTACGGCGGCCCGGCGATCGTCGTCGACTTCGGCACGGCCACCACCTTCGACGCCGTCTCCGCGCGCGGGGAGTACGCGGGTGGCGTCATCGCCCCCGGCATCGAGATCTCCGTGGAGGCTCTGGGCGTACGGGGCGCGCAGCTCCGCAAGATCGAGCTGGCCCGCCCGCGGAGTGTCATCGGCAAGAACACCGTGGAGGCCATGCAGGCGGGCATCCTGTACGGCTTCGCGGGCCAGGTCGACGGCGTCGTGAACCGCATGGCGCGCGAACTGGTGGGGGCGGGCGGCGACCCCGACGAGGTCACGGTGATCGCGACGGGCGGCTTGGCCCCGATGGTGCTCGGCGAGGCGTCGGTCATCGACGAACACGAGCCGTGGTTGACGCTGATCGGGCTCCGCCTGGTCTACGAACGCAACGTCTCCCGCCCCTGAGCCCGCGCCCGGCGGTATCCCCCACCCCGCCGCTCCGCGCCGGATGTCCCCCACCCACCCGCCCGTAACCCGGCGTCGAGACATCGAGGCAGGAGCAGACCGGGGTCACGCACCCCGCCGGGCGGTACAAGCGCCCGGCGGTATCCCCTTCCCCGCCGCTCCGCGCCGGACGCCTCCCACCCACCCGCCCGTTACTCGGCGTCGAGATGTCCGGGTAGGGGCGGGGCAGGGCGGGCAACCGCCCGCAGTCGAACGTGGGCCCGAGGGAAACAAGGGCCGACGACGGCACGCAGCCGCGAGCGCGCCTGAGGGGACGTAGGGCGGGGGCCATGGGGCACATGAGCCGCCGACGGCCCACAGGCGCCCGCGTACCCGAGGGCACGTCGGGCGGGGGCTCTGGGCACATGAGCCGCCCACGACCCGTCACCCATGCGCCGGAGGGAACGTGGAGGCGACGACGGCCGCAGTCGCCCACGCGCCCGAGGGAGGACATGAGCCGACGACGGCCCGCAGTCGCCCGCGCGCCCGAGGGGGCGTGGGGGTATGTGCGCGCGGAGCACAGTGGTGGTCATGAGGGTGGGCGAAGCAGCAAAGGCCCCGCGCCAAGATGGCGAGCACGGACATACCCCCGCGGCCCCGCCCCAAAGACGCACCCCGGGCGACCACCGGCACCCCCACCGACCCGCACCCGCCCCCCACACGAACCCCCGGTGCCCCGCGGCCCCGCCCCCCAGACGAACCCCCGTCTCCCCGCCGCGCCACACACACTGGCGTTAAGCCGATTTTGTCCGTTTGGCGCGTATCGTCAGCTCATGCCCACGCCATACGGATCCCGCGGCGGCATGGCCTTCAGCGCGGAGGAGCTGCGTGTGCTCCGTCGCGCTCTGGCCCTCGCCCTGAACCCCAGCCCTGTCCCCGACGAGGACGTCCAGGACTGTCTCCGCCTCGCCGAATCGGTGGACGAGGCCATGCGGGAGAGCGCGAGGCTCCGCGCCTTCCTCGTGGCCGACCTGTCCCGCTACCGGGCCGCGCTGCCCGGCACCGCGACCGGCTACCTCGCCCTCCTGGACGACGTACTCGGGACCGGCTACCAGCCCGGCCCCGACGACCTCGCCGCCCTGCGCGCCCTACGCGGCAACCCCCTCGCCGCAGCCCTGCTCGACCGCTGCCGGACGCTCGCCGAACGGTCCGTCCGCGCCCGCCTGGCAGGCCGCCTCCCGGTGCCCGCCCAGGAACGCCCCACCGTGCCCGCGTCCCGCACCCGCCTGCGCTCCCTGCCGGGCGGCCTCGGCGCCGCCGAGCAGGAACCGACCCGCCCGGTCCCCACCCCGGCCGAGGTCTTCCCGCCCAGGCGCCCCGCACCACCGACCCCGGCACCATCCGCACCACCGCCCCCGCCTCCCGCATCCCCCACGCCGCCCACACCCCCCGCGGGCCCGCCGCACCAGCTCGTCGCGGGCTAGCTACTCTGGGGGGCATGGACTACGTTTCCGCGCTCGTGCCCCCCGTAGTGATGGCCGTGTTCTTCAGCGGTCTCATCGTGACGATCGTGAAGACCCAGGGCGGTGCCAACAAGGCCAAGGAGGACGCGGCGGCCGACGCCGCGATCAGCCGCTCCGAGGCCCTCCACCAGGCCTCCAAGACCGGCGGAGCCTGACCCCGACCGACTCCCGGCCGGCTCTCGACCGCGCCCGCTCCACGGCGCACGACGGCGTACGACTCGTTCCCCCCTTCGAGTCGTACGCCCTTTTTGTTGCGTAATGTTGCCCGATTAGGCCTACGCCACGTCCCGCACGCATCACACCAATAGTGACGTCTCCCACTATTGTTCTGCTGTGCCTCGTCCATTGGGAGAACTCGAAGACGCCGTCATGACACGGGTGTGGAAGTGGAACCGCCCCGTGACCGTTCGAGAAGTCCTGGAAGACCTTCAGCAGGAACGGTCCATCGCCTACACCACCGTGATGACCGTTTTGGACAATCTCCATCAGAAGGGCTGGGTGCGCCGCGAAGCGGAAGGCCGCGCCTATCGATATGAGGCGGTCTCCACTCGTGCCGCGTACGCAGCCGCACTGATGAACGAAGCCTGGTCGCGGAGCGACAACCCCGCTGCCGCTCTCGTCGCCTTCTTCGGCATGATGTCGGCGGAACAGCGCGAAGCCCTGACCGACGCCATGCGTATCGTCCAAGGCCCGGAGAACCCCGGCGCCGCGGAGCCGGACGCAGGGCGATAGCGTCCGCTCATGGCAGCAGAGGGGTCCGAACTCAGCGAACTCAGCGCAAAAGCGGTCTCGGTCCGCAGGGCGCGAACCTCCGATGTGCCGGCCGTGCGCCGGCTCCTCGACTCGTACGTCCGTGAGCGCATCCTCCTGGACAAAGCGACGGTGACGCTTTACGAGGACATCCAGGAGTTCTGGGTGGCGGAACGGGACGACAACGCCGAGTTGGTCGGCTGCGGGGCCCTGCACGTGATGTGGGAAGACCTCGCGGAAGTACGCACCCTCGCGGTGAATCCGGAGGTCAAGGGAGCCGGAGTGGGGCATCAGCTGCTCGGGAAGTTGCTTCAGACCGCCCGGTGGCTCGGCGTCCGGAAGGTTTTCTGTCTCACCTTCGAAGTCGACTTCTTCGCGAAGCACGGCTTCGTGGAGATCGGCGAGACTCCGGTCGACACAGATGTCTACAGCGAGCTCCTGCGTTCCTATGACGAGGGTGTCGCCGAGTTCCTCGGCCTCGAACGAGTGAAACCGAACACCTTGGGCAACAGTCGGATGCTTCTGCATCTGTGATCGCCGCCGTGGTATTCCGCGCGGCCCGCTGCCCTGGGGGCCTATGTCCGAAACGCGCATGTTTCCAGGCCTCTCGAGGTCTCCGGTCTCTCCCAGGGGTTTGTGTTTTTCGTGCAAAAGCGGTTTGCTTTCCGACGTACTGCAGTACTGCATATAACAGGGGCCGGTGAATCGGCGGCGTACGCCGTGCGGGCCGGCCTCGAAGTTATCGATGAAAGGAAATCCGGTGGCACAGAAGGTTCAGGTCCTTCTTGTCGATGACCTCGACGGCGGCGAGGCAGACGAGACCGTGACGTTTGCGTTGGACGGCAAGTCCTACGAGATCGACCTCACCACGGCCAACGCGGACAAGCTCCGTGGCGCCCTGGAGGACTTCGTCAAGGCCGGTCGGCGTACCGGTGGCCGGGGTTCGAGCGGCCGCGGCAAGGCGCGTGCGGCGTCGACGAGCGGTGGCCAGGACACCGCCGCGATCCGCGCCTGGGCGAAGGAGAACGGTTTCGAGGTCAATGACCGCGGCCGTGTTCCCGCCTCGATCCGCGAGGCCTACGAGAAGGCCAACGGCTGACGGCTGCGACGTCGCAGCCGGACCCGGTGGCACTGCGTTGCCGCCGTGTCCACGAGCCGTACGAGATCGGAGCCCACGGCGGGGTCGCTGTGGTGCGCGGTCCCGCCTCCCCCCACCGCGGGCAGGGACACCAGCGCCGGCAGCGTCGGCTCCACCTCGCACCCGGGCTCCGGGGGTCGCAGCCAGACGGCGGCCCCCCGCGAGCCGGACCACCCCGGAGGCGTGGGCGCGTCGATGCGCCCGCCCGCTCCGACGGCGGTGAGGTCGAGGGGGATGTCCCCCCACTCCAGCCAGTCGAGCAGTCCCGGCAGCTCGTCCGCGCTTCCCGCGCCCACCAAGAGGCGCATCGTTTCCCCGCGCAGCGCCACCGGAGCCTTCGGCCCGAGGTGGCGCAGCGCCGCGAAGCCCGCCTCCGCGGGCAGCTCCAGGACGTCGAAGCGCAGTCCCGTCACCAGACGTACCGGACCGGGTCCGGGCGCGGTCGCCCAGCCGAGCTCGTTCTCGTACCACTGCCGCACCGGGTCGCTCTGCTCGACCGGGGTCCGGGGCTGAGGAACTGTGGGGGCCATGTACGAGCAACAGCCCGAGGACCGCTCGGGTTACGCAGCGTCGCGGTCCGGATGCGTACGGTGTCCGGAAAGGGGGCGTAAAGGCGTGTTCGGCGGCGCAAGAGTGTTCGCCCGTAGCGGAGGGAACCGGTGCGCGCCGCATGGACTGTCGGTCCTGACGGGTAAGACATCCCTAGTGGGGAGGGGCGACACGCGGTTCCGGGCGTCTCACGTTCGCCATCGGCGTAGTGGTGGTGGGGGTAACTGCCTGGCCTGCGGGAACATCGTCTCGCACCATCGGGTTGAGGCAGTTGTCGGCGTTCGGGGTCTAGGAGTTCCTCCGAGAGGAGGGCCGGGTGTCGGCAGTTGGAATGAGCGGTCCCCGCTTGCGGGACTAAGCTGCGGAAGGACAGGGAGGGGACCGACCCCTTACTGCCTGACCGCTCTGAGGAGCGATTAACGATGTTCGAGAGGTTCACCGACCGCGCGCGGCGGGTTGTCGTCCTGGCTCAGGAAGAAGCCCGGATGCTCAACCACAACTACATCGGCACCGAGCACATCCTCCTGGGCTTGATCCACGAGGGCGAGGGTGTCGCCGCTAAGGCCCTGGAGAGCCTCGGGATTTCGCTCGAGGCGGTCCGCCAGCAGGTGGAGGAGATCATCGGGCAGGGCCAGCAGGCTCCGTCCGGGCACATCCCCTTCACCCCCCGTGCCAAGAAGGTCCTGGAGCTGTCGCTCCGCGAGGCCCTTCAGCTGGGCCACAACTACATCGGCACGGAGCACATCCTGCTCGGCCTGATCCGTGAGGGCGAGGGCGTCGCCGCCCAGGTCCTGGTCAAGCTGGGCGCCGATCTCAACCGGGTGCGGCAGCAGGTCATCCAGCTGCTCTCCGGTTACCAGGGCAAGGAGACCGCCACCGCCGGCGGTCCTGCCGAGGGCACGCCCTCCACGTCCCTGGTGCTCGACCAGTTCGGCCGGAACCTGACCCAGGCCGCTCGCGAGTCCAAGCTCGACCCGGTCATCGGGCGCGAGAAGGAGATCGAGCGGGTCATGCAGGTACTGTCCCGCCGGACCAAGAACAACCCGGTCCTGATCGGTGAGCCCGGCGTCGGCAAGACCGCCGTCGTCGAGGGCCTCGCGCAGGCCATCGTCAAGGGCGAGGTGCCCGAGACCCTCAAGGACAAGCACCTCTACACCCTCGACCTCGGCGCGCTGGTCGCCGGTTCCCGCTACCGCGGTGACTTCGAGGAGCGCCTGAAGAAGGTCCTCAAGGAGATCCGCACCCGCGGCGACATCATCCTGTTCATCGACGAGCTGCACACGCTGGTCGGTGCGGGTGCCGCCGAGGGCGCCATCGACGCGGCCTCGATCCTGAAGCCGATGCTGGCCCGCGGTGAGCTCCAGACCATCGGCGCCACCACGCTCGACGAGTACCGCAAGCACCTGGAGAAGGACGCGGCCCTTGAGCGCCGCTTCCAGCCCATCCAGGTCGCGGAGCCGTCGCTGCCGCACACCATCGAGATCCTCAAGGGCCTGCGCGACCGGTACGAGGCGCACCACCGCGTCTCGATCACCGACGAGGCGCTGGTCCAGGCCGCCACCCTGGCCGACCGGTACATCTCGGACCGCTTCCTGCCGGACAAGGCGATCGACCTGATCGACGAGGCCGGTTCCCGGATGCGCATCCGCCGGATGACCGCGCCGCCGGACCTCCGCGAGTTCGACGAGAAGATCGCGGGCGTCCGTCGCGACAAGGAGTCGGCCATCGACTCCCAGGACTTCGAGAAGGCAGCCTCTCTCCGCGACAAGGAGAAGCAGCTGCTCGCCGCGAAGGCCAAGCGCGAGAAGGAGTGGAAGGCCGGCGACATGGACGTCGTCGCCGAGGTCGACGGCGAGCTGATCGCCGAGGTCCTGGCCACGGCCACCGGCATCCCCGTCTTCAAGCTCACGGAGGAGGAGTCCTCCCGCCTGCTGCGCATGGAGGACGAGCTCCACAAGCGCGTCATCGGCCAGAAGGACGCCGTCAAGGCGCTCTCGAAGGCGATCCGGCGTACGCGTGCGGGTCTGAAGGACCCGAAGCGTCCGGGTGGTTCGTTCATCTTCGCCGGTCCGTCCGGTGTCGGTAAGACGGAGCTGTCCAAGGCGCTCGCCGAATTCCTCTTCGGTGACGAGGACGCGCTGATCTCCCTCGACATGTCGGAGTTCAGCGAGAAGCACACGGTCTCGCGTCTCTTCGGCTCGCCCCCCGGTTACGTGGGGTACGAAGAGGGCGGTCAGCTGACCGAGAAGGTCCGCCGCAAGCCGTTCTCCGTCGTGCTTTTCGACGAGGTCGAGAAGGCCCACCCGGACATCTTCAACTCGCTCCTGCAGATCCTGGAGGACGGTCGCCTGACCGACTCCCAGGGCCGCGTCGTGGACTTCAAGAACACGGTCATCATCATGACGACCAACCTTGGAACGCGTGACATCTCCAAGGGCTTCAACCTGGGCTTCGCGGCTCAGGGCGACACGAAGTCCAACTACGAGCGGATGAAGAACAAGGTCAGCGACGAGCTGAAGCAGCACTTCCGCCCGGAGTTCCTGAACCGCGTGGACGACGTCGTCGTCTTCCCGCAGCTCAGCCGGGAGGACATCCTCCAGATCGTCGACCTGATGATCACCAAGGTGGACGAGCGCCTCAAGGACCGGGACATGGGCCTGGAGCTCTCCCAGTCCGCGAAGGAACTGCTCGCGAAGAAGGGCTACGACCCGGTGCTCGGCGCGCGTCCGCTGCGGCGCACGATCCAGCGCGAGGTCGAGGACACCCTCTCCGAGAAGATCCTCTTCGGCGAGCTGCGCCCCGGCCACATCGTGGTCGTCGACACGGAGGGCGAGGGCGAGAACAAGACCTTCACCTTCCGCGGCGAGGAGAAGGCGGCACTGCCCGACGTGCCGCCGATCGAGTCGGCCGCCGGTGGCGGCGCGGGCCCGAACCTGAGCAAGGAGGCGTGACGCTCGCACCGAGCTGATCGCTTGAAGGGGCTGCCCCGGACCGTTCCGTACGGTTCCGGGGCAGCCCCTTTCGCATGGGCGGCGGCTCAGTCGTCGGTCAGCAGGGCGTACGCGTCGACCTTGATGTGCATGGGGAAGGTTTCGTAACCGAACGCCTGGACGACCGGGACGCTCACCAGGTCGAGGTCCGGCAGGAGCGCGGGCAGCGGGGCGATGTCGATCGGTTCCCGGTCGGGGAGCACGGCCAGGCGCAGGCGCCGCACGCCGGG
This sequence comes from Streptomyces sp. 135, assembly GCF_020026305.1. Taxonomy (NCBI): domain Bacteria; kingdom Bacillati; phylum Actinomycetota; class Actinomycetes; order Kitasatosporales; family Streptomycetaceae; genus Streptomyces; species Streptomyces sp. 135. The sequence goes on from NZ_CP075691.1 coordinate 4,762,804, forward strand.
GAAGAGCTCGCCGAGCCGGGCCTGGGCGGCCTCCCAGCCGCTCTCGACGTTGAGGGTCAGCTCGGTGACCCCGGGCAGGCGCACGCCGGGCGGCGCGTCGGCCAGGCAGCCGGACGGGAGCGTCATCATCGTGAGGCGGGGCAGGCGCGCGAAGGTGTCCCACGGCAGGCCGTCGAGCGCGGCGCTCTCGTGGGAGATCATCAGGCCCGCCAGGTGCGGCCAGCGGTCCACGTGGTGCAGGTCGCCCAGCCGGCGGTCGGTGTCGTAGATCCCGAGGGTGCGCAGCGGGGCCTGTGGGGGCAGCGGGGCGAGGGTGTAGGGCTCGCGGATGTTCCACAGCCGCAGCTCCGTCACGCCGCGTACGGCCGCGCGTGCCGCGTCGGTGAGGCGGGCGGGGGAGATGCCGAGCGAGAGGTAGCCGGGGGCCGTGGCGGCCAGCAGGCGGGAGGCGGCCTCGGGCGACACCGTCTCGCGGATGTCCAGGTGCTCCGGGCGCAACCCCAGGCGCTCCAGCTCCGCCACCTGCTGGTCGTCGCGGATCGAGAAGTGGGTCGTGCCGTCGTCCAGCCGCGCGATGACCTGCTCGGCGTAGGCCCGGCGTTCGAAGCGGCTCCATCCCCACATGAGCTGGGCGCGTACGGCTAGGGCGGGGTGGCGGGCGAAGCGCGCGAGGTGGGGGATCGCGCTGTCCGAGCGGATGTGCGTCAGGGTGATCGCCACGTCCCGGGCGTCCGCGTCGTCGAGGCCGTCGGGGCCCGGCAGCAGGTCGAGCACCATCGGGCCGACCGCGCCCAGCTCGCGCGCCTCGCGGCGGCTCTGCGGCGGGATCAGCTGGGCCGTGCGCCGCTGTACCTCCGCCCGCACCTCCGGGGCCAGTTCCGCCGCGTGTTCGAGGCAGGCGGCCGCCAGGAGGTGGATCCGCTTGCGGGCGCGGTCCTCCTGGTGCCCGTCACCGGCCGCGAGCAGGTTCTGGATGATCTCCGTCCGTTCCCGTGGCCGCGCCTGGGCCACCGCCATGCGGATGACGTCCTCCCACTGGTCGTCCGCCGCGTGGCGGGCGAGGACGCCGAAGTCACCCTCGTCGACGGCCGCGCGGGCGCCCAGGAAGTCCTGGAAGGTGCGGTGGACGAATTCGACGGTGCCGGGGCCCGGTTCGCGCAGCAGGCCGCTGCGGTGCAGGAAGTGGCCGTAGACGGCCTCCGCGTCGCCGAGCGCGGCCAGTTCCGGGACGGCCGGGAGGGCGTCCGCGATGATCGACTCCGCCCGTGAACGGTCCATCTGCGTGCGGCCGTTGCGGATCAGCCAGTACGCGAGGCGTTGCAGGAGCTGGAGCTGCGGCTCCTCGCGCAGTTCGGGGACGGTCATGTGGCGTTCCCGGTCCCTGCGGACCAGGAGCATGGAGAGGGCGGCGGTGTAGAGGTCCTTGCGGCCCAGCGGCAGGAAACCCCGGCGGTCGCGGTGCAGGGCGCAGATCAGGCCGCACATCAGGGGGTTGGTGGCCAGGAGGCCGAGGTCCGGCTTGGACTTCACCGCCGCGAGGAGCTGGCTCTCGTACGCCTTGAGGAGCGCGTCCTCCTCGGCGTTGCCGGTGGCCGCCGCCGTGTGCCAGCGCTCGATGAACGCGGCCACCTCCGGCTCGCTCATCGCGGGGAGCGTCAGCTCCGTGAAGCCCTCTTCGGCGAGCCAGTCGGTGCGGACCGCCGAGGGGCGCGAGGTCACCAGCCAGTGGTTGCCGGGGTAGGCGTCGATGAGATCCGTGAGCCACGCGCGCGTGCGGGCGCGTTCGGCGTCCGGGATCTCGTCGATGCCGTCGACCAGGACCAGGGCGCGGCCCGCCGACAGGACCCGCGCCTCCCAGCCCGCGGGCTGCGTCCCGGCGAGCGGGCAGCCGACCGACGCGAGGAAGTCCGCGGGGGCGGGCAGCCGCTCGCCGTGGCGGGTGAGGGCGCGCAGGGGCAGCACGTAGGGGACGCGGTCGTAGAGGTACGTCATGGGGCCCTCGGCCGGTTCCTGGCGGGCGGCGCTCACCGCGAGCCACTGCACGAGGGTCGTCTTGCCGGAGCCGGCCTCGCCGCGCAGCAGGACGCGGTCGTGGGCGGCGAGGGCCTGGTCGGCGGGGAGCGGGGCGGTGTGCTCGACCACCTCCACCTCTTCCGCGTGGTACTCGGCTCCGGCCAGGAACCGGGCCGTCGTCACGCGTCCGGGTGCCGTCGCCTCAAGGGACAGGTAGGCCACGTCCAGCGGCCACTTGCCCGGGGTGTCCGTCAGGTCGATGCCGAAGATCGTCAGCTTGCCGTGCTTCTTCGCCACGTACGCGAGGTAGCGGCGTTCGAAGGCGGCGTCCAGCGCCCCGGGGCGCGGGTCGCGGGCGATCAGTTCGTCGACCTTGGCGATCAGCTCGTCCTGGCCGCGGCTCTGCGCGACCAGCGTCGCCGCCACGAACGTGGAGCGCTGCGTGAAGAACTGGAGGATGTGCAGGCAGGCCCACTCGGTGACGGAGTCCAGGTAGGAGGCGGCGTCCGCGGACAGCCCCGCGGCGACCGGGACGCCGCCCTTCGAAGCGCTGTGGATGAGCTCGCGGGCCAGCTTCCGGTGGCCGAGGCGGACCGCTTGGACGTCGTCCATGTCGAGGTCGCCGAGGGCGAGGAGCACGCGGGCCAGGGCGTCCGTGACGACGGTGGCCTCGTCGGGCGGGAAGGGGGCCTCACCGGGGGCGGCCAGGGACCGGTTCACGAGGCGCTGCGCGAGGCGGCGCACGTCCGGCTCGGTCAGCGTGCGCTTCTCGCCCCGGAAGGAGACGAGCCCGCCCAGCCGCACGGGCCGCTCCGCGAGGCCCGCCCCCGGCCCTTCCCGGACGAACAGTCTCTTGATCAGCGGGCCGATGACGCTCGATGCCAGGCGGGTGCCGATGACCGCGGGATCCATGGGCGTGAGCGTAGTGGGCGTCACATCCGCGGTGGGGTGGATCTTGTCGGCCGGTGACATGCCGCACAGGGGTTTTGTCCGGTACTAGCCGGAATAGTGGGACCGGGTGGAGGGGGACGCGGGACCTTCGGCCCGCAACCCCCGGGACCTTTGCCGCGTCGGGCGGTCCGGGGCGGGGGCCGGGCGCGCACGCGGGCGGCGGGGCGGTCCTACGTGGGCTTAAACCTCTGCGGTGGTGCGGAATCCCATGATCGCGCATCGGTGGAATTGTCCGGATTTGATGGTGTCAAGAGGGTGAAATCCCAACGGCCTCCTACGGCTTTAGGTAGTAGATGGCGGGTTTGGGCGTACGCCGAGGGCGGGTTACCAAGGGATGGCCGACCCGGCGAAGCGTGCTCAGCGGGACCTCACCCGCTCCCCGTCCGCCGGGTTCTCTCACGCCTGTCTCGTCACCAAGCTCCGAAGGACGTCCTCATGTCGAAGCGCACCAAGTCCCACCATCCCCGCCCGTCCCTCTCCCGTACGCGGGCGGCCGTCGTCGCCGCGGGCCTCGGGGTGTCGGCGGTTCTCGGGGCCGGGGTCTCGGTCGCTGCGGACAGCGCCCAGAGCGGCGGCGCGCTGCCCGGCGTCACGGTGAACTCCGTCCACGCGCAGGCCGCCGCCCAGGCCAAGGCCGCCGAGAAGGCCAAGACCGCCGCGAAGGCCAAGGCCGCGGCGGCCAAGAAGGCCCCGGCCGCCGCCTCCTGGGTCCACCCGGTCCAGCGCTACACGCTCTCCGCGAGCTTCGGTCTCGGCGGCAGCATGTGGTCCCACAAGCACTCCGGCCAGGACTTCGCCGTCCCGGTGGGCACCCCGGTCGCGGCCGTGCACGGCGGCACCGTCGTCAAGGCCGGCCCCAACGGCGCCGGCGACGGCCCCGCGTACGGCAACGCCGTCGTGATCAAGCACAGCAACGGCACGTACTCCCAGTACGCGCACCTCTCGCAGGTCGATGTCCGCGTGGGCCAGAACGTCACCACCGGCCAGCGCGTCGCCCTCTCCGGCAACACCGGCAACTCCAGCGGTCCGCACCTGCACTTCGAGATCCGTACGACCCCCAACTACGGCACGGCCGTGGACCCGGTCGCCTTCCTGCGCTCGGTGGGCGTGAAGGTCTGACGCGTGAAGGTCTGACCCGTACGGCTCCTGCCGGGGCGCGCCGGGCTCAGTCGCCCGAGTGCGCCTGCGTGACCAGATCGATGGCGACCTCGAGGATGGCCTTCCGCTTCTCCTCGGGGTCGCCTTCGATGTCCTTGAGCACGAACATCCCGCCGTGCATCGTGAAGAGCGCGCTGAAGCACCGCACCTGGTCCGCCATCGGCGCCCCCGGGTCCTTGAGGATGTCGTAGAGCCTGATCATGCGGTCCTTGAAGCTCTCCCCCGTCTTCAGGTCGCGCACCGTGGCCTGGTTCTCCTGCATGAAGCGGAAGAGCGGCGCCGCGTCGACCAGGATCTCGCTGTAGCGGCGCAGGACCTGCTTCCTGATGTCGAGGGAGGGCGGCTGCGGCTGCTGGTGGCCCCACTCGATCAGCTCGTCGATGGGCCTGGTGAGGTCCTCGAAGATGCTGTTCAGGATGTCTTCCTTGGTCTTGAAGTGGTAGTACAGCGCCGCCTTCGTGACCTCCAGGCGCTCCGCGATCTCGCGCAGCGACGTCTTCTCGTACCCCTGCTCGGCGAAGAGTCCGAGGGCCACGTCCTGGATGCGCTGGCGGGTGTCCCCGCGGCGCTGCTGCTTGCCTGTGCCCGTGCCCATCGGGTGCTCCTCGGCTCCACTTAACTTACTTGACGCCCGGCTAGTTAGGGGTCTACCTTCCCTCAGTGTAGTCAACTAGCCGGGCGGCAAGTAAGGCGTCGGGTGGGTTCAGGGGGGCGCCAGGGGCGCCCTGGAAGGCGCGGGGAGTGGGGATCATGGCGGACAACAGCACGGCGCAAGCCGAACCGGAGCAGGAGACCGAGCCACGGGGGGAGGCCGGACCGCAGCCGCGCAGCGTGCGCGTCGTGCTGATGGCACTGATGATCGCGATGCTGCTCGCGATGCTCGACAACATGATCGTGAGCCCCGCGATGCCGACGATCGTCGGCGACCTCGGCGGCCTGGAACACCTGTCGTGGGTCGTGACCGGGTACACCCTCGCGACCGCCGCCTCGACCCCCATCTGGGGCAAGGTCGGCGACATGTACGGGCGCAAGGGCGCCTTCCTCACCGCGATCGTCATCTTCCTGGCCGGCTCCGTGCTGAGCGGCATGGCGCAGGACATGGGACAGCTCATCGGCTTCCGGGCCATCCAGGGCCTCGGCGCGGGCGGGCTGATGGTCGGCGTCATGGCGATCATCGGCGACCTCGTGCCGCCGCGTGAGCGCGGCAAGTACATGGGCATGATGACCGGCGTCATGGCGGTCGCGATGATCGGCGGTCCGCTCGTCGGCGGCACCATCACCGACCACCTCGGCTGGCGCTGGGCCTTCTACATCAACCTGCCGCTCGGCGCCGTGGCGCTCGCCATGGTGACCGCCGTCCTGCACCTGCCCAAGAAGAAGGCGGAGGGGCGCATCGACTACCTCGGCGCGGCCCTGCTCACCGTCGGCATCAGCGCGCTCGTGCTCGTCACCACCTGGGGCGGCACGGAGTACGCCTGGAGCTCGGCCGTGATCATGGAGCTCGTCGCGATCGGCGTCGCCTCCCTCGTCGGCTTCGTCTTCGTACAGAAGAAGGCCGCCGAGCCGATCATGCCGCTGCACATCTTCCGCAGCCGCAACTTCTCGCTGATGGCCGTGATCGGCTTCATCACCGGCTTCGTGATGTTCGGCGCGATGCTCTTCCTGCCGCTCTACCAGCAGTCGGTGCAGGGCGCATCGGCGACCAACTCGGGGCTGCTGCTGCTCCCGATGCTGCTCTCGATGATGGTCGTCTCGATGTTCGCCGGCCGGTTCACCACGGCCACCGGCAAGTACAAGGCCTTCCCGGTCGTCGGCACTGTACTGATGATCGTCGGCTTCTTCCTGCTGGCGCAGATGGACACCGGGACCTCGCGGCTCACCTCGGGCCTCTACATGGCGGTGCTCGGCGCCGGCATGGGCTTCCTGATGCAGATCACCATGCTGGTCGCCCAGAACAGCGTCGAGATGAAGGACATGGGCGTCGCCTCGTCCTCGGCCACGCTCTTCCGTACGCTCGGCTCCTCCTTCGGCGTCGCGATCATGGGCGCGCTCTTCAACGACCGCGTCCAGCACGTGATGGCCGAGCGCGCCGGGGAACTGGGCGGCAAGGTCACCGAGAAGTCGGCGCAGCTCGACGCGGCCAGCCTCGCGAAGCTGCCGGAACAGGTGAGCGACGCGTACAAGTTCGCGGTCTCCTCCGGTACGCACGCGGCGTTCCTGCTCGGTGCCGCCGTCGGCGTCGCGGCGCTCCTCGCCTCGCTCTTCGTGAAGGAGACCCCGCTGCGCGGCTCGGGTCCGGCCTGACCCGGCCGCACACCTCCAGGCAGTCCCACGGCCCCCGGCGCCCTCGCGCCGGGGGCCGTTGTCAGTGCCGCGTGCCAGCATCGGAGTGTGGAGAAACTGCGGCTGCTGCGCCGGGCCAAGGACGCCATGGACCGCGACTGGGCCGACCCCCGCCTGGACCTGGACGCGGTGGCGGCCCACGCCGGTTACTCCCGGTACCACTTCATCCGCGCCTTCAAGGAGGTGTACGGCGAGCCGCCCGGCCAGTACCTCTCCCGCCGGCGGATCGAGCGCGCCGAGGACATGCTGCGCGCGGCCGACCTGTCCGTCACGGAGATCTGCGTGCTCGTCGGCTTCAGCAGCCTCGGCACGTTCTCGTCCACCTTCAAGCGCCGCACCGGCCTGACCCCCAGCGAGTACCGCGCGCGGCACGTGGGCCGCGGCGCCGCCCTCATCCCCGGGTGTTACGCGATGCTCTGGGCCGGCGGCTTCCCCGAGCCGGAGCGGGGCCAGGAGAGCCGCAATTCTGAAGAAGCGGGCTGAGGCCCGCGCTGCCTACGGTGTCCGGGCGGGGCGGAACCCCGCTCCGCGCATCCCTCCCGCTTGGAGCACGCCATGATCAAGGGACTCGCCATCTCCACCGTCTGGGTCCTGGACCAGGACCGGGCCAAGGAGTTCTACACCGAGAAGCTGGGCCTGGAGGTCCGTACGGACATGACGATGGGCGACGGCGGCATGCGCTGGCTCACGGTCGGCGCCAAGGACCAGCCCGACGTGGAGCTGACCCTGATGGTGCCGGGCTCGCCCGCCATGGACCCCGAATCGGCCGAGGCCATGAAGAAGCTGGTCGCCAAGGGCGTCCTCGGCGCGGGCGTCCTCGTCACCGACGACGTCCACGGGGACTACGAGAAGCTCAAGGCGCGCGGCGTCGAGTTCCTCCAGGATCCGCAGGAGCGCCCGTACGGCATCGAGGCGCTCTTCCGCGACGACTCCGGGAACTGGTTCTCGTTCACGCAGCGCCGCGAGGGCGGCCTCGACCTCGACAAGGACTGGTCCTGCTGACCCCCCCTGATCGCTGCCTGTCAGAGGTTGTCCGGCAGCTGAAGGACCGGGTAGCTCCCCGTGTTCGTCGGCGCGTGCTCCGGCAGCCACAGCACCGCGACCGCGCCCTCCGAGGGCTCCTCGGGCGAGGCCCCCGCCGGGCGTACGTTGCGGAAGGTGAGCCGCGCCCCGAGCACCCGCGCCTGCCCCGCCGCGATCGTCAGGCCCAGGCCGTGGCCGTGCCCCGCCCGGTCGGCGCTGCCCGTGCGGAAGCGGCTCGGCCCCTCGTCCAGGAGGGCCTCGGGGAAGCCGGGCCCGTGGTCGCGCACCCGGACCACGCGGCCCTCGACGCTGACCTCGATGGGCGGCTTGCCGTGCTTGGCGGCGTTGGCGACGAGATTGCCGAGGATGCGCTCAAGACGGCGCGGGTCGGTGGTGACCTCCGACTCGTGCACCACCGTCACCGTCACGTCCGTGGTCAGGGACGCCATCCGCCGCGTCACGAACTCGCCGAGCGTGATGTCCTGGAGCTCGGCCCGCTCGGCCGCGGAGTCCAGGCGCGCCACTTCGAGGACGTCCTCGACGAGGGTGCGCATGGCCTGGGCGCGGTCCTTGACCAGCTCGCTCGGGCGGCCCGGCGGCAGCAGCTCGGCGGCCGTGAGCAGCCCGGTCACCGGGGTGCGCAGCTCGTGCGCGATGTCCGCGGTCACCCGGCGCTCGGCCTCCAGGCGCTGCTTGAGGGCGTCGGCCATCGCGTCCACGGCGCTCGCCAGGTCGTCGGTCTCGTCCTTGACGACACCGCCGATCGCCTCGCGGACGCTGACGTCGGTCTGCCCCTGGGCGACCTCGCTCGCCGCCGTCGCCGCCTTGCGCAGGCGCCGCGACAGCTGGCCCCCGATCAGCACGCCGAGGGCGCAGCCGCCGAAGACGACCGCGATCGAGCCGATGACCAGGGCCTGGTCGAGGTCCTTCATGACGGTGGCGCTGCGGTCGGTGAAGCGGGAGTGCAGCGACAGGACGTGCCCGTCGGCGAGCGGCACGGCGGCCCAGATGTCCGGCACCCCGTCCGGCTTGTCCTCGACGAAGGTGGCGCGGCGGCCCGTGAGGACCTTCTGCCGCAGCTCCTCGGGCAGCTCCGGGTCGTCGACCTTCGTACCGAACTGGAGGGTCTGGCGCTGCGAGGCGGAGTAGAGCCGCAGGGCGAACTGGATGCGCTCGTCCTGCACGTCGCGCGCGTTGTCCAGCATCGAGACGCGCGCGGCGTTGTGCACGACCAGGCTCAGCGCCACCGCGACCAGCGCGCCGACCAGCGCGATCGCCGCGCTGATCTTCCAGCGCACGCCGGTGCGCAGACCGGCGCGCAGGCGTGCGCCGACGCCGGAGCGGAGCGCCTCACGGACGCGCGGACGTGTGCCCACGCCGGGCCGGAGCGCCTCACGGACGCGCTCGACCGTCCTGTGGCCCCCGTTCATGTACGTCCCCCGAGTCCGCGGCCCAGGGGCCGCCGCCGTGCGCCGTTCGTCACGCGTCCGTTCACGCCTTGAGCTTGTAGCCGAAGCCGCGGACCGTCTCGATGCGGTCCTGGCCCACCTTCGTGCGCAGCCGCTGCACATGGACGTCGACGACGCGGGTGTCACCGCCCCAGCCGTAGTCCCAGACGCGCTCCAGGAGCTTGTCGCGGGACAGGACCGTGCCGGGCGCGGACGAGAACTCCAGGAGCAGGCGCATCTCGGTCGGCGTCAGCCCGACCGGGGTGCCGCCCCTGCGGACCTCCATGCCCTCCGTGTCGATCTCCAGATCGCCGAAGTGGAGCACACCGCCGTCCGCCGAGGACCCCGCGTCCGCGGCGGCCGCCGTCGAGCCAGAACCGCTGGCGTGCCCGAAGCGGCGCAGGACGGCGCGGATACGGGCGACCAGGACGGCTCCGTCGAACGGCTTGGTCACGTAGTCGTCGGCGCCCGCCTCCAGGCCCAGCACGACGTCGATGGAGTCGGCGCGCGCCGACAGCATGATCACGGGGACGGTCGACTCGTCACGGATGCGGCGGCACAGCGAGACGCCGTCCAGGCCCGGCACCATGACGTCGAGCAGCGCGATGTCCGGCTGGTTCGCGCGGAACGCCTCGAGCCCCGCCAGTCCGTCGGGCATGGCCGTCACCGCGAAGCCGTCGCGCTCCAGGGCGAGCTGGGTGGCCTCGCGGATGACGTCGTCGTCCTCGACGAACAGGACATGGGTCTGCTCTGCCATCGGATGCTCTCAGTCCTTCTCGGTGCTCTGTGCGTCAGTGCTTGTGTACGTCTGTGCGTTCTGTGCGGGCAGGGGGCGTGCCGTCGTCACTCCACCGAGGGCGCGGGTTCCTCGCCGCCCACCGCGTTGCTGAAGTCGCTGCGCGTACGTTCGGTCTCGGTGAAGTGGTTCGCGGACCAGCGGTACGTGATCACTTCCTCGCCGGAGGGGTACGCCACCGAGTCGCCCTTCTCGTACAGCTGCTTCGTCACGACCAGGTCGCCCCGGTCGATCTCGGCGTAGACGGACGCGGGCTCCTCGGCCGTGAAGACGTTCTTGTACCCGCCCCTCTCGGCGCGGTACACGTAACTGCCGATGCCGACGGCGTCCGCGCAGGTCAGCACGTTGACCACGACGTCGGCGGCGGAGCCCCCGGTCAGGTCGCCGTACGACACGTCGATCGGGTACGTCTTGCCCGCGCACGGCTTCAGGTCCCGCTTGACCGCCGGGCTGACCTTCGGGTCGTTCTTCACGAGCCGCACGGCGTCGATCTTCTCCGACGGCACGGAGACCGAGGGCGACCCGGACGGCGAGGCGGAGACCACGGGCTCGCTGCGGGCCGGGCCCTCGTCGCGCGCGCCGGAACCGCCGGTCGAGCAGGCGGAGAGGGAAAGGCCGACGGCGGTGAGCACGGCCACCGCCGTGCCCACCGCCTTCACGCCTGACTTGGCCTCAGGGCCTAGGCCGCGCAACGCTCCCGCTCCTCACGTCCGAGCGCGCCGGCAACCAGTTCCTCGCGGTCCCGGCTCTCCAGCTCCTGCCGGAGCCGGGCGAGCGCCCGGTGCAGCGTGCTCTTGACCGTTCCGGCCGACATGCCGAGCGCGGCGGCCGTCTCCTCTGTGGACATCTGCTCCCAGTGTCGCAGCACGACGACGCTGCGCTGCTTGGGTGCGAGCACCTTCATGATGTCCATGAGCAGAGCGCGGTCGGCGTGCTGTTCGGTGGAGTCTTCCACGCTGGCGTCGGGCAGCTGCTCGGTGGGCACCTCTTCGAGCTTGCGCGCCCGCCACCACTCGGTCCGCGTGTTGATCATGACGCGGCGCAGATAGGCGTCGGCGAGGCGCTTGTCGGCTATGCCCTCCCAGCGGCCGTACGTCCGTACGAGCGCGGTCTGGAGCAGGTCCTGGGCGTCCACGGGGTCCGGGACCAGGCGCCGGGCACTGCGCAGCAGGGCATCCTGCCGAGTGCGGACGTACTCTTCGAACTCGAGCACCTCGCCGTGCGCCATATCAAACCGCCTCCGTTCCGTCCCCATGTGCCGACCGCGGTCCTTGCCTGTGCGGTACAGGCAAGAAGCTACGGAGGCCGTGTCACGGGGTTGTGCGGAGCAGCCAGCGGCGGGCGCACGGCTGTGCGTAGGTTGTGTAACAGAAGTAGGGCCGGCGTAAATACCTGCGTTTGCCAGGGCCCGGGGCGCCCCTGCCGTCAGGTCAGAGGCAGCCGGTAGAGGCCGTCGGGCAGCGGCTCCACGAGACCGTCCGCGACCAGGCCGTCCAGCGCGCGGGCCCGCTGCACCGGCTCGTCCCACACCCGGTCGAGCGTCGCCTGCGGCACCGGCGTCAAGGCCTCGCGGAGCACCGCGAGCAGCTTGCCCCGCACCTGGCGGTCCGTGCCCGCGTACGTCTGGCCGCGGCGGGCCGGGCCGTCGTGCGCCGGCTTGCCCGCCGCGCGCCAGGCGCACCGGTCGGCGATCGGGCAGCGCCCGCAGTTCTCGTTCTTCGCGGTGCACACCAGGGCGCCGAGTTCCATCGAGGCGGCGGCCCAGCGCGAGGCGGTGCGCTCGTCCTCGGGCAGCAGGGTGCGGGCGAGCCTGCGCTCGGCGGCGGTGGTCGCGTTCGGCGGGTACTGCACCCCGGTCACGGCCCGCGCGAAGACCCGGCGGACGTTCGTGTCGAGGACGGCGTGCCGCTGCCCGTACGCGAAGGACGCCACGGCGGCCGCGGTGTACTCCCCGATGCCGGGCAGCGCGAGGAGCTGGGCGTGCTGCGTGGGTACGTCGCCACCGTGCCGTTCCGTTATGGCGACGGCCGCGCCGTGCAGCCGCAGGGCGCGGCGCGGGTAGCCGAGCCGTCCCCAGGCGCGGACGGCCTCGCCGGGCGCCTCCTTGGCGAGGTCGGCGGGGCGGGGCCAGCGGGCCAGCCACTGCTCGTACACGGGCAGGACCCGGCTGACGGGCGTCTGCTGGAGCATGAACTCACTGACCATCACGCCCCACGGCCCGGCGTCCTCGCGCCGCCACGGCAGATCACGGGCGTGCGCGTCGAACCAGGCGATGACGGGGGTGTGGAGGGCGTCCCCGGTGGGCTCGGGGGAGTCCCCCGGGGCCGGGCTGTTCGGCGTGGGCTTCGTGGGAGCAGTCATGGCACCACCGATCCTGCCACGGCCCCCGGCGGTTCCACGGATCCACGGGTTCTTCGGGGCGGGGTGTGTCCGGTGCGGCCCCGCGCGCACCTGACGATCGGCAGGGGCGGCAGGTGCCACCGGCCACGTAGCGTCGGGGCGGTGGAGAGACGTACGAGGAGCGCGCTGCTGTGGGCGGCGCTCGCCGTCCCGGTGGTGTCGGTGGACCGGCTCGGCATGAACGAACCCCGCCCGGCCTGGCAGCAGATCACCTCGCTCGCCGTCCTCGCCGCCGCCGTCGCGATCCGCCGCGGCCGGCCGCTGCCCGCCTTCCTCGCGGCGGCCGCCCTCGGCCTCGCCGCCGGCTCGTCCCTCTTCACGCTCTCCTACGGGCCCGCCCTCGCCGTCTTCGCCCTGCTTCTCGGCCGCCGCGCGGACCGCGCACGCCCTGCCCTGCTCGCCTTCGGCGCCATCGCCCTGGTCGGCACGGTCAAGATCGCCGTGCGCGACGTCGACCCCGTCGTCGAGTGGCTGGTCCTCATGGGCACGCTCGTGTTCGGCACGGTCTTCCCGTGGCTCACCGGCCGCTACTGGCGCCAGGGCCGCGAACTGGCCGCCGCCGGCTGGGCCCGTGCCGACCAGCTGGAGCGCGAGCAGCGCATCGTCGCCGACCGCGCCCGGCTGCGGGAACGGGCCCGCATCGCCCAGGACATGCACGACTCCCTGGGCCACGAACTGAGCCTGATCGCCGTCCGCGCCGGCGCCCTCCAGGTCGCCCCCGACCTGCCGGCCCCGCACCGCGAGGCCGCCGCCGACCTCCGCGCGGCGGCCTCCCACGCCACGGACCGCCTGCACGCGATCATCGGCCTGCTCCGCGAGGCCGACGACGAGCCGGCCCCCCTGTCCCCGACCGGCGAAACGGTCGCGGACCTCATCGCCCGCGCGTCGGAGTCGGGCCTGCGGATCGTGTACGAGGAGGAGGGGGGCGGGGGTTTGGCGGCGGGGGTTGTTGAAGCGGGGGTGGTGCCCGCGGCTGGGGCGGCGCCTGTGGCCGGGGCGGGGCCCGCGACCAAGGCGGCGCCCCCCGAAGCCAGGCCCGCACCCCCCACCAACGCACCCCCCACCGACCGCACCGTCCACCGCGTCGTCCAGGAAGCCCTGACCAACGCCGCCAAGCACGCGCCCGGCGCCCACGTCACCGTTACCGTGGCGCGCGGCCGTGACGCGACGACGGTTACCGTCACCAACGGCCGTCCCCAGGAGCCCGCTTCGGCCTCCGAGGGTGGCAGCGGGCTGCGTGGTCTGCGGGCCCGCGTCACCGACCTGGGCGGCACCTTCGACGCGGGGCCGCACGGCGACGGCTTCCGGGTCACCGCGCGCGTTCCCGCCGAGGGGAGCGCCCCGGCGCCGCCCCGTTTCGGGGCCCACCTCGCGTACGCGCGCCGCCGCACCGTCCTGGCCTTCGGCGGCGCCGTCGCCACGGGGGCGCTGCTCGTCGGCGGGACCTTCGCCTGGTACGCGTACTCACGCACCCACTCGGTCCTCGACCCCGCCGACTACGCGCGGCTGCGCGTCGGTACACCCCGCGCCGAGGCGGCCCGCGTCCTGCCCGGCCGGGCCGCCGCCGACCCGCCCGTGGAGCGCGCGCCGACCCCGCCGCCAAAGGGTGCCGACTGCGCGTACTACCGCGCGAGCGGTGAACTCTTCACCGCCGTCCCCTACTTCAGGATCTGCTTCGGCGGCGAGAGCAGGAACCGCCTCGTGGACAAGGCCGTGATCCCCACGGCAGGTGAGATGGAAAAGGAGCGTGCGCGGTGAACCAGACGATGCCCATCCGGGTCCTGCTGGCCGACGACGAGGCCATGATCCGCGCGGGCGTGCGCGCCATCCTGGCCGCGGGCGGGGACATCGAGGTCGTCGCCGAGGCCGCCGACGGGCGCGAGGCCGTCTCCCTGGCCCAGGCCCACCGCCCCGACGTGGCGCTGCTCGACATCCGCATGCCGCGCCTGGACGGGCTCGCCGCGGGCGAGGAGATCGTCCGTACCGTGCCGGGGGCCGCCGTCGCCATGCTGACGACGTTCTCCGAAGACGCGTACGTGGCACGGGCGCTGGGCGGCGGCGCCACCGGCTTCCTGCTGAAGTCCGGCGACCCGCATGAACTCATCGCGGGCGTACGGGCGGTGGCGGGCGGCGCCGCCTTCCTCTCACCGAAGGTGGCCCGGCACGTCATCGACGGCTTCGGCGCCCGGCGCATGGGCCGCGGCGCCGCCGCACGCGCCCGCGTCCAGACCCTCACCCCGCGCGAACGCGAGGTCCTCGGCCTGGTCGGCGCGGGCCTTTCCAACCCGGAGATCGCCGCCCGCCTGCACCTCGTGGAGGGCACGGTCAAGGCGTATGTGAGCGCGGTCCTCGAACGGCTCGAAGTCAAGAACCGCGTCCAGGCGGCGATCGTCGCGTACGAGGCGGGGCTCGTCCCGGAAGCGGACTGAGCCCCGCGGACGCGGTAGCGCGTCGGCGTCAGTGGCGGTGCGAGTCGTGACGGCGGAACGTCATCGTCGGGGAGTCGTACGCCGCCGGATCCGCCGCGGGCGACGGCGCGAGGGCGGGGCCCGGACCCGCGAACCACTTCACGATGCCCGTCGACGAGCCACGCATCGCCTGCCCGACCCGCGCCACGGGACGCGTGGTGATCCGTACCACCACGAACGCGAGCACCGCGCCGAGGACGAGGCCGACCGCCACGTCGTGCGGGTAGTGCACGCCGACGAAGACCCGCGAGAACGCCATGAGCACGGCCATCGGGACCGTCAGGGCCGCGATGCGCGGCCAGGCGAGCGCGAGGCCGATGGCGGCGGCGCCCGCGATCGTCGAGTGGTTGCTCGGGAAGGACCAGTCGCCGTAGGCGGGGCACTCGACGAGCGGCTTCAGCGCGCCGGACACCGCCCGGCAGGGGCGCTCCTCGTCGATCACCGACTTGAGCAGCTCGCTGCACACGTACGCCACCGCCGTGGCGAGCGGGGCGAGCACCGCGATGGCCAGGGCGCGGGGGTCACCGCGCCGGGCCCGCCACCAGGCGATGACGAAAAGCACGCCGAAGAGAAGCAGGCCGAGCTCCGTCCACACCTCGGCGAGGTGCTGGAACCACGAGGGAGTGTCGTGGGCGAAGCCGGTGATGTCGCGGTAGAGATCGTCGTCCATGGTGTCCATGATTACGGACGGTACGGAGTGAGTCCGAATCGTCACATCTGGCGATCGTCCCGTGGGACCCCCTGACGATGGACAGGGCCGGGAGCCGGTTCCGGAATGATGATCGGCAAACTTTGTTGCCCAGGACGGCGGGTGGGGCAGGACACGCGTCGGATCTCTCGTAAGGTTTGGGCGTGGGATCTCTGCGCAATCCGGTCGGGCCGCTTCCCTCCACCATCTACTGGCGTCGGAGGGCCGTTCTGCTGTCCGTGTTCGGTCTGCTGGTGCTACTCGCCGTCTGGGTCGCCACCTCCGGGGGCGGCGGCGGAAACAACGGCGCCGACGGGCCGGGCGGCAACGGCCCCGCCACGTCGATCACTCCCGGGCCATCCGGCTCCGGGCCCGCGATCAGTGAACACCCGGGCGGGCGGGACGAGTCGGACGAGGGATCGGGCTCCGGTTCCGGTTCGGGTTCGGGTTCGGGTTCCGGTTCGGGCGGATCCGGTGGCTCCGGCGGTTCGGACGGCTCCGCGGGTGGCGGTCCGGACGACGCCAAGGGCGGCGCCGGCTCGGGCGACCGTCTCCCGGCCGGCACGAAACTGCCCAACTGCACCGGAAGCGCGGTGAAGTTGAAGGTGCGCAGCGTCCAGAACGAGTACGGGATCGACGAGAAGCCGAAGTTCGAGCTGATCGCCGAGAACACCGGCGGCAAGGCCTGCAAGGTCGATCTGGGCGGCAAGGGAACGGTCTTGACGATCACTCAGGCCGACGGCGAGGACGAGTTCTGGTCCTCCGACGACTGCCCCTCGGGGAGCGGCAGCCTGCTGGTGCGCGTGCCGGCCGAGGGCCGCGTCACGCACACCGTGCAGTGGGACCGGCGCGCGGGCGCCCCGCAGTGCGCGACGCCCTCGCCGGCGTCGGCACCCGCGGGCACCTACTTGGTCGAGGCGAAGGCCCCCGGCCTCGGCACCGCCCGTGCCTCCTTCGTCCTGGAGAAGGACTAGAAGAAGGGTCAGGGGCCGAGGGCGGCTGGCGAGAGAGCCAAGGGCTAGACGTACCGCTCCAGGATCGACGACTCCGCGAGGCGCGAGAGGCCCTCGCGGACGCTGCGGGCACGGGCCTCGCCCACGCCGTCCACGGTCTGGAGGTCGTCCACGCTGGCGGCCAGCAGCTTCTGGAGGCCGCCGAAGTGCTCGACGAGGCGGTCGATGATGGCGCCGGGAAGCCGGGGAACCTTGGCGAGCAGTCGGAAGCCGCGCGGCGAGACGGCGGAGTCCAGGGCCTCGGGTGAACCGGTGTACCCCAAGGCCTTGGCCACGGTGGACAGTTCCAGCAGCTCCGCGTGGGTGAGGGCGTCCAGCTCGGACAGCGCCTCGTCGACCGTGCGGGAGCGCTTGGCGGTCGGCTCGGGCACGTAGTCCCTGACGACCAGCTCACGCTCGGGCTCGACGCCCGCGATCAACTCGTCCAGCTGGAGCGCGAGAAGGCGGCCGTCCGTGCCGAGCTCCACCACGTACTCGGCGATCTCCGTGGCGATGCGGCGCACCATCTCCAGGCGCTGGGCGACCGCCGTGACGTCCCGCACCGTCACCAGGTCCTCGATCTCCAGGGCGGAGAGCGTGCCCGCGACCTCGTCGAGACGGAGCTTGTACCGCTCCAGGGTCGCGAGGGCCTGGTTGGCGCGGGAGAGGATCGCCGCCGAGTCCTCCAGGACGCGGCGCTGCCCGTCCACGTACAGCGCGATCAGGCGCATGGACTGCGAGACGGAGACGACCGGGAAGCCGACCTGCTTGGAGACGCGGTCGGCCGTGCGGTGGCGGGTGCCGGTCTCCTCGGTGGGGATCGTCGGGTCCGGCACCAGCTGCACGCCGGCGCGCAGGATCTTGGTGATGTCCTTGTCGAGGACGATGCCGCCGTCGAGCTTGCACAGCTCGCGCAGACGCGTCGCCGTGAACTCGACGTCCAGGATGAAACCACCCGTGCACATCGACTCGACGGTCTTGTCCCAGCCGAGGACGATCAGGCCGCCGGTGTTGCCGCGCAGGATGCGTTCGAGGCCGTCGCGCAGGGCCGTGCCGGGCGCGACGGCGCTCAGGGAGGCGCGCATCAGCACATCGGCGGCCGAGCCACCGCCGGACTTGCCGGGGTTCGCTGCCCGGTCGTTGGCTGCCACTGCACTCCCTCGGTCGCAGGTTGTCCAAGCCTCTTGCGTACGTCTGACTTCGTACGGATGGGCGAGACCAGGGCAAAGTCTACCGGCGCTCCTCCGCCTCCCGTGGGGCCTCTCGGCGACGGGATCGCGGAAGGACGCGCAGGGCGTCCCCCATGTCGGCGACTTCGATGACCTTCATACCGGCGGGGACCCTGCCGGGATCGGTCGGTACGAGGGCGTGGGTGAAGCCGAGCCGGTGCGCCTCGGCCAGCCTGCGCTGGACGCCCGTGACCCGTCTGACCTCGCCCGCCAGGCCCACTTCCCCGATCGCCACGAGATTCTTCGGGAGCGGGGTGTCGCTCGCCGCGCTGGCGAGCGCGAGGGCGACGGCGAGGTCCGCGGCGGGCTCGGAGAGCTTCACGCCGCCGACCGTCGCGCTGTAGATGTCCCGCTTGCCGAGCGCGGTGATCCGGCCGCGCTGCTCCAGGACGGCCAGCATCATCGAGACGCGGGAGGTCTCCAGGCCGGAGGTCGTGCGCCGGGGGCTCGGGATCTGCGAGTCGACCGTGAGCGCCTGGACCTCGGCGACCAGGGGGCGGCGGCCCTCCAGGGTGACGGTGAGGCAGGTGCCGGGGACGGGCTCGGCACGACGGGTCAGGAAGAGTCCGCTGGGGTCGGCGAGGCCGGTGATGCCCTCGTCGTGCAGCTCGAAGCAGCCGACCTCGTCCGTGGTGCCGTACCGGTTCTTGACGCCGCGGACCAGGCGCAGGCGCGCGTGCCGGTCGCCCTCGAACTGGAGCACCACGTCGACGAGATGCTCCAGGAGGCGGGGGCCCGCGATGGCGCCGTCCTTGGTGACGTGGCCCACCAGGAGGGTGGACATGCCGCGCTCCTTGGAGGCGCGGATCAGGGCGCCCGCGACCTCGCGGACCTGCGCCATGCCGCCGGGCGCACCGTCGATCTCGGGCGAGGCGACCGTCTGCACGGAGTCCAGGACCAGGAGCGAGGGCTTGACCGCGTCCAAGTGACCGAGGACGGCGGACAGATCGGTCTCCGCGGCCAGATACAGGTGGTCGTCGATGGCGCCGATGCGGTCGGCACGCAGCCGGACCTGGCTCGCCGACTCCTCACCGGTCACATAGAGGGTGCGGTGCTCGTCGCTGGCCGCCTTCGCCGAGACGTCGAGCAGCAGGGTGGACTTGCCGACGCCCGGCTCGCCCGCGAGCAGCACGACGGCGCCGGGGACCAGGCCACCGCCGAGGACCCGGTCCAGCTCGGGGACGCCGGTGGAGCGGGCAGTGGCCTGGCGGCCGTCGACCTCGCCGATCGGGACGGCGGAGGAGGTGACGCGGCCGGGGGCGGTGGTGCGGACCGCGGGCGCGCCGTACTCCTCGACCGTCCCCCAGGCCTGGCACTCTGGGCAGCGGCCGAGCCACTTGGCCGTCTGCCAGCCGCACTCGGTGCAGCGGTAGGACGGCCTGTCCTTAGCGGTTTTCGTACGGGCAGCCATGCTCGGAACCGTAGCCGAGGCCACTGACAACGGGCTCCACGCCAGCGCGCCGACAGGTTCCCCGCGCAAGTCAAGACTGCGGAATGGTGGGTTCCTGTCCCCTTTTGAGGGATCTGTTCACCCGTAAGGATTAAATGTGTGCGAGGAGGAGGAAGCGGCCTGCATCATCCGCCTAACTTCGCACGGGTGATGAGCAGCAGGCCGGAAACTCCCGCGAACGCAACCGGCGCACACCGGGCGCACCGTGACGCGCGCAAGCGCACGGCGCCCCGCACGGCGCCCCGGACGACCCCGCCCGCGCGCTACGAACCGTGTCTGGACGGCCTGTTCACGTACTGCCTGTCCGTCCTGTGCGATCACGACGCGGCGACCGCGGCGCTGGGCGATGTGCTCCACCTGGCGGAGCGGCGGGGCTCGCGCGGCCCCGAAGCCGACCGCGAGCTGCGCCCCTGGCTCTACGCCCTCGCGCGCTGGGTCTGTCTGCGCTTACTGGCCGAGGCCAAGCGCGACCGCCAGGGCGCGCACGCCGCCCGGGCGCGGGCACCGCCCGCGCCGCGAAGACCGCCCCGCACGCCCCGGACGAGACCGAGCAGCGGCGCCACCGCGAACTGGCCCAGCTGGCCTGGCCGGAAGCCGCCGGCACGACCCCCGAGCAGCGCGAGGCCCTGGAGCTTGCCGTGCGCCACCAGCTCGCCCCCGCCGAGATCGCCGCCGTCCTCGGCATGGACCTCGCCAAGGCCCGCAGCCTGCTCGCCTCCGCCGCCTGCGAGGTGGAGCGCACCCGCGCCGCGCTCGCCGTCGTGGAGACCGGCAACTGCCCCATCGTCGCCCGCCTCACCGGCGACAACCAGGTGCTGCTCGGCACGGCCCTGCGCCGCGAGCTCGTCCGGCACGTCGACGACTGCCCGCGCTGCCGCCGCACCGCCGAGCGCGCCGGAGCGGGCGCCTGGCCCGGCACCGCCGTCAGCCCGGCCGCCCTCCCCGTGGTCGAGGCCCGCGGGACGCCCTGCCCGCAGCCATGGCGCACGGCCCCGCGCGCGGGGCGCCCTCCCCCGCTACGACCGGCGCGGTTTCCCGATCGACCCCAAGGACCACGCCGCGCGCCGCGACCGCCTACGCGCGCGTGCCGTCACGACGACCGTCGTCGCCACCGTGGTGGCCGCCCCGGTGCTCGCCCTCTGGGCCGCCTATCGGGGAGCGCCGGTCACCGGAGAGGGCCACGACGGCGGCGCGGTCACCGCGAGCGAGGGCGGGGGCCCCGGCGGCCTCGGCAGCGGTGACGTACGCGGCTACGAGAACGCGGGCAATGCCCGCAAGAAGGACGGGCCCCGCTTCACCGCGGGCGGCCGCTCGTCCGACGTCTCCGTGGAGGTCATCAGCGGCGGGGCCGCTTCCGGTTCGGCCACGGGTCCCGGGCGCCTGACCGTGGACGCGCAGCCGAGTGGCGACACCACGCTCATCACGCTGACGGCGTCCGGCGGTTCACCGGTCCGCTGGTCGGTGAGCGAGCAGGCGTCCTGGCTCTACCTCAGCCGCTCGTCGGGAACGCTCGCGCCGGGGGAGTCCGTCACCATCCAGGTCTACGTCGACCACAACCGCGAGCCGTCCGGCCACTGGCGCGCCCGGGTCGCCATCGCGCCCTCGGGCGCGGTCATCTCGATCGACGGGTACGGCGACGGCCGCCCGTCGACGCCGCCGGGTCCGGGGCCGCGGCCCACCGACCCCCGGCCGTCCGACCCGGGGCCCTCGGATCCCGGCCCCTCCGACCCCGGCCCTTCCGATCCCGGGCCCTCGGACCCGGGTCCCTCCGACCCCGGCCCCTCCGACCCCGATCCCACACCGAAGCCACCGGACCCGGAGCCCACGCCGTCGGATCCGGGGCCGGGGGATTCATCGCCGCCGGGTGAGGGCGGGGGCACGCCCAGCCAGGGCTGAGCCTTACCCGGCGGGGTCCGCCGGGTGCGGTGCCAGCAGGGGGAGTTGGGCGCCGAGGCGCTCCTCGCACAGCTCCACCAGGCGGTCGTAGCCCTCCTTGCCCATCATCTCGATCAGCTCGGGGCGGTAGGAGACGTACACCGGGTCGCCCGCGCCGTGCGCCGAGGTCGCCGACGTGCACCACCAGTGCAGGTCGTGGCCGCCAGGGCCCCAGCCGCGCCGGTCGTACTCACCGATGGACACCTGGAGGACGCGCGTGTCGTCGGGCCGGTCGATCCACTCGTACGTCCGGCGCACCGGCAGCTGCCAGCAGACGTCCGGCTTCGTCTCCAGGGGCTCGCGGCCCTCCCGGAGCGCCAGGATGTGCAGCGAGCAGCCCGCGCCGCCCGCGAAGCCGGGGCGGTTCTGGAAGATGCACGAGCCGTTGTACGGACGGGTCTGGCGGTCGCCGTCCTCGTCCGTGGCGACCCAGCCGGTCTCCCGGCCCACGTCGTGGTGCTGCCAGATGTCGGGCGTGAGGCGCTCCACGTACCCGGCGACGCGCTTCTCGTCGTCCTCGTCGGAGAAGTGCGCGCCCAGCGTGCAGCAGCCGTCGTCGGCGCGGCCCGCCTGGATGCCCTGGCAGCCGCTGCCGAAGATGCAGTTCCAGCGGGAGGTCAGCCAGGTCAGGTCGCAGCGGAAGATCTGCTCGTCGTCCGCGGGGTCGGGAAACTCCACCCAGGCCCGAGCGAAGTCCAGGCCCTTCTCGTCCGGCTCGCCCAGCCCGGTCCGCGCCGGCTTGCCGGACTTCCCGATCTCCTCGGCCTTCTCGGGCCGCCCGGGCTTCGCGGCCTGTTCCGGGACCCCGGCCTTACCGGGCTTTCCAGCCTTGCCCGTCTTGCTCGTCTTGCCCGACTTTTCTGTCTTGCCTGGCTTGGCCTGCTTGCCCGACTTCTCGTTTTTGCCCGGACTTCCCACCTTCTCCAGCTCCCCCTGCTTCGTCGGCTCCTGGGACCCGGGCGGCTTGGGCGACGACTTCCCCGACTTCGATTTGTCGGCCTTCGTCTTTTTCGTCTTTGGCACAACTCCAGGGTATGCGTGCGGTGGGCCGCCCGGGGCCAGCCGGGCGCCCCATGCGGCGTAGCGTTCCGTGCATGAGACTCGGTGTCCTCGACGTGGGGTCGAACACGGTGCATCTGCTCGTGGTCGACGCCCACCCCGGCGCGCGCCCCCTGCCCGCGCACTCGCACAAGGCCGATCTGCGCCTGGCCCAACTCCTGGACCCGGCCGGGGCGATCGGCCCCGACGGCGTCGACCGCCTGGTCGCCACCGTGCGGGAGGCCATGGAGGCCGCCGAGGACAAGGGCGTGGAGGAAGTGCTGCCCTTCGCCACCTCCGCCGTGCGCGAGGCGACCAACGCCGACGAGGTCCTGGCCCGGGTGAGAGAGGAGACCGGCGTCGATCTCCAGGTGCTCTCCGGCGAGGAGGAGGCCAAGCTCACCTTCCTCGCCGCCCGGCGCTGGTTCGGCTGGTCCGCGGGCAAGCTGCTCGTCCTCGACATCGGCGGCGGCTCGCTGGAGATCGCGTACGGCATGGACGAGGAACCGGACTGCGCGGTCAGCCTGCCGCTCGGCGCCGGCCGGCTCACCGCGGCCTGGCTGCCGAAGGATCCGCCGGACCCCTCCGACGTGAAGGCCCTGCGGCGGCACGTGCGCGCCCAGATCGCCCGCACCGTGGGGGAGTTCGCCCGCTTCGGCGCCCCCGACCACATCGTGGCGACGTCGAAGACGTTCAAGCAGCTCGCCCGCCTGGCGGGCGCCGCACGCTCGGCGGACGGTCTCTACGTACAGCGCGAACTGAAGCGGAAGTCCCTGGAGGACTGGGTGCCGCGACTCGCCGCGATGACCACCCACGAGCGCGCGGAGCTGCCCGGCGTCTCCGAGGGCCGGGCCGGGCAGCTGCTCGCCGGGGCGCTCGTCGCGGAGGGCGCGATGGACCTCTTCGGAGTCGAATCCGTGGAGATCTGCCCGTGGGCGCTGCGTGAGGGCGTGATCCTGCGGCGGCTCGACCACCTCCCCCCGGCCGCCTGAGCGGGGCGGGGTGAGGCCACCTCCCCGGCGTCCGGGCGCGGCCCGTACCCTGTCCTTCGTGGCAGAACCAGTGGTGCGCATCCCGGATGCGAAGGTCGCCCTGTCGACGGCCTCGGTCTATCCGGAGTCGACGGCGACGGCCTTCGAGATCGCCGCACGCCTGGGTTACGACGGTGTCGAGGTCATGGTCTGGACCGACCCCGTCAGTCAGGACATCGAGGCCCTGCGCAGACTGAGCGACTACCACCAGATCCCGATCCTGGCCGTCCACGCCCCGTGCCTGCTGATCACGCAGCGCGTCTGGTCGACCGACCCGTGGGTCAAGCTCCAGCGCGCGAAGGCCGCCGCCGAGAAGCTGGACGCGTCGACGGTCGTCGTGCACCCGCCCTTCCGTTGGCAGCGGAACTACGCGCGCGACTTCGTCGACGGAATCTGGCGCATGGCCGACGAGACCGACGTGCGTTTCGCCGTCGAGAACATGTACCCCTGGCGCTACCGCGACCGCGAGATGCTCGCGTACGCCCCCGACTGGGACGTCACCAAGGACGACTACCGCCACTTCACCGTCGACCTCTCGCACACCGCGACCGCCCGCACGGAAGCGATGGAGATGGTCGACCGCATGGGCGACCGGCTCGGCCACGTCCACCTCGCCGACGGCAGGGGCTCCGCCAAGGACGAGCACCTCGTCCCCGGCCGCGGCACCCAGCCGTGCGCCGAGCTCCTGGAGCGCCTTGCGACTACCGGCTTCGACGGGCACGTCGTCATCGAGGTCAACACCCGGCGCGCCATGTCCAGCGCCGAACGCGAGGCCGACCTCGCCGAGGCGCTCGCCTTCACGCGGCTGCACCTGGCGTCGGCGGTGCGGGTGCCCCGCCCGTGACCTCCGGCGCACCGTCGGGGCCCGCCGCCGCGTCGTGGCACGGGTGGCGCCCGTGGCGCAGGGGCAGCTGACCGGCGTACGACCGACCCCGTTCGTCCGCCGAGATGCCCGTCCCGTCATCCGGACACCCTGTCCAGATCCTGGAGCCGCGGCGTACGCTCGACAGCAGCCCCATCTCTTACGAAGGAGCGAGCGACGATGCCCGAGCTCAGGTCCCGCACAGTCACCCACGGCCGCAACATGGCGGGCGCCCGCGCCCTTATGCGCGCCTCCGGTGTACCCGGGGCCGACATCGGGCGGAAGCCGATCATCGCCGTGGCCAACTCCTTCACGGAGTTCGTGCCGGGCCACACCCACCTCCAGCCGGTCGGCCGGATCGTCTCCGAGGCGATCCGCTGAGGCGCGGCATCGGCGCATGGAGTTCAATGGTCGACGGCACGGTCCGCAAGCTCGACCTGGTCAATGCGATCAGCGACGCGGTGAACGAGAACATCTCGGACGAGGACATCCTCCGTATCGAGGAGAACGCCTGCCCGACCTGCGGCTCCTGTTCCGGCATGTTCACCGCCAACTCCATGAACTGCCTGACCGAGGCCATCGGCCTCTCCCTGCCGGGCAACGGCTCGGTCCTCGCCACGCACACCGCCCGCAAGGAGCTGTACGAGCGCGCGGGCCGCACGGTCGTGGACATCACCAAGCGGTACTACGACGGCGACGACGACTCCGTCCTGCCGCGCAACATCGCCACCCACGCAGCCTTCGAGAACGCCATGGCCCTGGACATCGCCATGGGCGGCTCCACGAACACGATCCTGCACCTGCTCGCCGCCGCCCGCGAGGCCGAGGTCGACTACGACCTGACCGACATCGACGCCGTCTCGCGCCGCGTCCCCTGCCTGGCCAAGGTCGCCCCGAACGCCGCGCCCACCACCACGTACTACATGGAGGACGTGCACCGCGCCGGCGGCATCCCCGCGCTCCTCGGCGAGCTGTACCGCGGCGGGCTGCTCAACGAGGACGTGCACACCGTCCACTCGCCCTCCATCAAGGAGTGGCTGGACGCCTGGGACATCCGTTCCGGCTCCGCCTCCGAGGAGGCCGTGGAGCTGTGGCACGCGGCTCCCGGCTGCAAGCGCTCCGCCGAGGCCTTCTCCCAGTCCGAGCGCTGGGACACCCTCGACACGGACGCCGCGAACGGCTGCATCCGCGACGTCGCCCACGCCTACTCCAAGGACGGCGGACTCGGCGTCCTCAAGGGCAACATCGCCGTGGACGGCTGCGTCGTGAAGACCGCGGGCGTCGACGAGTCGATCTGGACCTTCGAGGGCCCCGCGGTCGTCTGTGACTCGCAGGAAGAGGCCGTCGAGAAGATCCTCAACAAGGGCGTCAAGGAAGGCGACGTCGTCGTCATCCGCTACGAAGGCCCCAAGGGCGGCCCCGGCATGCAGGAGATGCTCTACCCGACGTCCTTCCTCAAGGGCCGAGGCCTCGGCAAGGCCTGCGCCCTGGTCACCGACGGCCGCTTCTCCGGCGGTACGTCGGGCCTGTCGATCGGCCACGCCTCGCCCGAGGCGGCGTCCGGCGGCACGATCGCGCTGGTCGAGGACGGCGACCGGATCCGCATCGACATCCCTGGCCGCTCCATCGAGCTCCTCGTGTCCGACGAGGAGCTGGCCGCCCGCCGCGAGGCCCTGGGCGGCGTGTACGAGCCGAAGGCCCGCGAGCGGAAGGTCTCCGCGGCCCTGCGCGCGTACGCCGCGATGGCGACGAGCGCCGACAAGGGCGCGGTGCGGGACGTGTCGAAGCTCGGCTGAACCCGGGAAACCTTTTGCGGCGCGGGCGCGTCCTTGGTGTGAGGAACACGCCAAGGGCGGCCCGCGCCGCCGGTTACGGGGGAAGACCATGAGCGAGAACGTCATCACACCAGAGGGCGCCGAGACCGTCTTGGCCGAGGCCATCGTGGCCGAGGCGGCGGCAGCCAGGACGTACGCGATCGCCGCGGACGTCAACGTCCGCTCGGGGCCCGGCACGTCGTACTCCAAGGTCGGCCGCCTGAGCGCCGGCACCCGCGTCACCATCCAGTGCCAGAAGCCGGGCGAGACGGTCACGGGGCCGACGGGCACCTCGAAGCTCTGGGACCGGATCGGCAGCGGCCGCTACGTCTCGGACACCTACGTCCGCACGGGCAGCAACGGCTACGTGGCGCCGCGCTGCTGACCCCCACGCGACCCGGCCGCCGAGGGCCCGGCTTCTCAGCCGGTCTTCGGCGGCTTCGTCACGTCGAAGGCGAACACGGTGTTCTCGGCTGCCGTCACGACGACCACGCGGCCGGCGACGACGACGCGCGGCTCGGCGTTCGTCTCGCCCGCCACGCCGTCGGCCCGTGGCCCCGTCGACAGCAGCGGCCGGCCCTCGCGCGAGGAGAGCACGGCGACCCGGCCGCTGGCCGAGCTGAAGTACAGCGCCCCGTCGTCGCCCTGCACCGGCCCCGACGCGCCCTCGACGTCCGTCTGCCGGGCCCACTTCTTCCTGCCGGTCGCCGGGTCGAACGCCGTGACGAGACCCGTCCGCCCGCTGAGGAAGACGGTGCCGTCGGCCATGCCGGGCGTCCCGTCGTACACCTTCGGCAGCCGGGCGTACATGATGTTGTGCGAGGTCCGGTCCACCCGCACGATCTCGTCGTAGCCGACCGTCGCCGGGCCCTCCTGACGCTGGTGGAGGAGTACGAGACTGTCGTCGGCGGTGCCGACGGGCTGGACGGGACCCTGGACGGCGACGGCCTCGCCCAGATCTCCCGAGGCGAGGTCGGTGACGTACAGGACGGGGTGGCGCACCGCGCCCGCGGCCAGTTCGGCGTCCGGCGCGCACATCGCGTACAGCCGCGTGCCCGCAGGGACCGGGGCGCACTGCGTGCCCTCGGGGAACGGCCGCCGCCAGAGCACCTTCCCGGTGTGCGCCTGCCGGGCCTCGAACCGCGAGTTGGACGCGTCGACGGTCACCACGGTGGAGTTCAGCACCACGGCGTCCTGCGTACGGCCCGTGACGGCCGTCGACTGGGCGCCGGACGGCACGGACCACAGCTCGGTGCCCTTGTCCGCGTCGACGGCCACCACTTCGGTCTGCGGATCGCCCGGCGCGTCCTCGGCCGCGAAGCGGTAACCGAGCACCGTGTCGTCGGTGACGCCCACCAGGTGCATGCCCTGGACGGGGACGCCGGGGCTGTTCTCCGTCCAGACGCGGGAGCCGTCAGAGGCCCTGATGCGGGTCGCGACGACACCGCCGCCCCCGCAGAACAGGGCGTCGCCGCGCGCCTCGCAGCGCAGCTCGTCCGGGATGTCCGCACGGCCGCCGGGCACGGTCTTGCGCCACGGCTTGAAGCCGTCGGGGAGGGGAGCCCCGGTCGCCGCGACGTTGCGGCCTCCCTTGCCTTCCTTGCCCGAGCCGCCCGTACCGCCCGGATCACCGGAGACGCCGGTGTTCATCAGCGTGACACCGCCGCCGATCGCGACGACGGCGACGGCGGCGGCGAGCGCCCGGCGGACGCGGCGGCGGTTGTTGTTCTTGGCGTCCTCACTCTTGCCGCGCGGTGAGATGCCGACGGGCGGGGGACCGCTGGGCGCGGGGGTGGCGTCCGGCGGGGCGGGCGTGCTCGGCGGTGGGGTGTCCTGCGTGGGCAGGTGGTGCTGCGTGTCCGTCTCACGGGTGCAGCGCGCGCCGCCCTCGGCCGCCGTGCCACCCAGATCCGCGGGCAGGTCCCGCAGCCGTACGAGCAGCTCGTCCGCCGAGGGCCGGTCCTTCGGATCCTTCGCCAGGCACGGCTCGACCACCGCCCGCAGCGCGGCCGGGACCGAACCGAGCGACGGCGGCTCGTGCACGACCTGATACGCCGTCATATACGGGCTGTCCGCGTCGAAGGGGCCCTGCCCCGTCGCCGCGTAGACGAGCAGCGTGCCCAGCGAGAACACGTCCGAGCGCGGCCCGACACCGCGCGGCGCCTGCAACTGCTCCGGCGACATGAACGGCGGCGTGCCGATCACCCGCCCCGTCATCGTCAGCGTCTGCTGGTCCGCCGCGCGCGAGATGCCGAAGTCGATGACCCGCGGGCCCTCGGGGGAGAGGACCACGTTGGACGGCTTGAGGTCCCGGTGCACGACCCCCGCGCGGTGGATGTCGCGCAGGGCCTCGGTGAGGCCGATGGACAGGGTGCGCAGCTCGGCGCCGCCGATCGGGCCCTGCTCGGCGATGCGCTGGGCGAGCGTGTGGCCCTCGATGTACGTCGTGGCCATCCACGGGTGCGCGGCCTCGGGGTCGGCGTCGATCACGGCGGCGGTGAACGCGCCGCTGACCCGCCGGGCGGCCGCCACCTCCTGCCGGAAGCGGATGCGGAACTCCTCGTCGTCCGCGAACTGCTGGTGGATCAGCTTGATCGCCACGGGGCGCCCCGAAGCCGTACGCGCCAGGAAGACCGTGCCCATGCCGCCGGAGCCGAGCCGTGCCTCCAGCGGATAGCCGCCGATCTCCTTCGGATCTCCTCCACGGAGTGACACTGTCCCGACCTCCCCGTGATCCCCCGTTACGACTTACCCGGCCCAAACTAGCTGCCGGGTGACAGGGGAGGACAAGGAGGGGGACGAATAGGGCGCGCCGTCTCGCGACGCCTCGGGAGGTTGTTCGCTCGGGGCGCGGCGCCGACGGGCGATAATCAAACGGTGAGCGAAGAACCCACCACCCCCGGCCCGCAGCCCGAGCCCATCCGCTTCTTCGGAACGACGTGGGTCGCCCACGACGGCGGCTACGGCATCCGCCGCGCCGGTGTCGCCGTGGGCTCACTCCTCGCGGCGGCCGCGGGCTGCTTCGTACTGCGCTTCGCCTACGAAGGCCTGTCCATCGCGAACGTCGGCACGTTCGTCAACCTCCTCGTCGTCGTGATGTTCGCGATCTGCAGCGCGATCGCCTTCCGCCGCACGTGGGAGGGGTTCACCAAGCGCCACGACCCGGCGTCCCAGGCCTCGATGCGCGGCCTGCTGACCATCGGCTTCGTCGGCGTACTCCTCGCCCACTTCTTCCGCTCCCTCACGGAGGCCCCGGGCGAACAGCTCCACCGGGAGGAGTACGAGAGTGCCCGCGAGCAGTACGCGAAGCGCGCGTCGCGGCGGACGGGGAACCCCTCGCGGAAGAAGCGCAAGGCCTGAGGGCCCCGTCCGCCCACCGGACGCGCCCTCTGTCCGGCGCCCCCCAATGCGAGGATGGCCGCCGGACGACGCAACCCCGGAGGCCCCGTTCATGAGCAGCAACACGAGCCAGAAAGTCGCAGTCCTCGGCACCGGCAAGATCGGTGAAGCCCTGCTCAGCGGCATGATCCGCGGCGGCTGGGCCCCCGCCGACCTCCTCGTCACCACCCGCCGCCAGGAACGCGCCGACGAACTCCGCACCCGCTACGGCGTCACCCCCGTCAGCAACGCCGACGCCGCCAAGCAGGCCGACACCCTCATCCTCGCCTGCAAGCCCCAGGACATGGCGAGGCTGCTCGACGAACTCGCCCCGCACGTCACCCCCGACCGCCTCGTCATCAGCGCCGCCGCGGGCATCACCACCTCCTTCATCGAAGAGCGCCTGGCCGAGAAGACCCCCGTCGTCCGCGTCATGCCGAACACCCCCGTCCTCGTCGACGAGGGCATGTCCGTCATCTCGGCCGGCAGCCACGCCACCGCGGACGCGCTCGCCCACGCCGAGGCGATCTTCGGCGCGGTCGGCAAGACGCTGCGCGTCCCCGAGACCCAGCAGGACGCCTGCACGGCGCTGTCCGGCTCGGGGCCGGCCTACTTCTACTTCCTCGTCGAGGCCATGACCGACGCGGGCATCCTGCTCGGCCTGCCCCGCGACAAGGCGCACGACCTGATCGTCCAGGCGGCGGTCGGCGCGTCCGTCATGCTCCGCGACAGCGGCGAACACCCGGTGAAGCTCCGCGAGAACGTCACCTCCCCCGCCGGTACGACGATCAATGCCATCCGCGAACTGGAGAACCACGGCGTACGGGCGGCGCTCATCGCCGCCCTGGAGGCCGCGCGCGACCGCAGCCGCGAGCTGGCCTCCGGCAACAACAGCTGAGCCTGGGCCGGGGGTCGGCTCGGGGTCGCCTCGGGTTCGTCTGTGGGGCGGGGCCGCGGGGGTATGTCCGTGCTCGCCATCTTGGCGCGGGCGCCCGGGTGCCCATCGGTTCCGTCACGGGGTTCCACTGTGCTCCGCGCGCACATACCCCCACGTCCCCTCAGGAGCGCTCGCGACTGCGGGCCGTCGCCGCTCACTCCCGGCCCCCCCGTGTTTACCGCGCCTCGTTGACCGGCGGCAGCAGGCCGATCGCCCGATAGGCGCCGTCCACCGTCGGCTTGGCCATCCCCCTGGCCCGCTCAGCTCCCCGCCGCAACACCTCCTCTACATACGCGGGCTCCGCCATCAGCTCCTTGTGCCGCTCCTGCACGGGGCGGAGCAGCTCCGCCACGGCATCGGCGGTGTCGGATTTCAGTGCGCCGTACGACTCGTATACACCGCTCAGGGCTTCTGGGTTCCCACCTCGGCAAGCGGCGAGGATCTCCAGCAGATTCGAGACCCCCGGCTTTGCAGCCCGGTCGTACACCACCTCACTCCCGCTGTCGGTGACCGCACGCAGGATCTTCTTCCGTACGACCTCGGGCTCGTCCAGCAGATAGACGATCCCGGCCCCGGCCTCGTGGGACTTGCCCATCTTCGACGTCGGGTCCTGAAGATCCATGACCCGCGCCGCCACCTTGGGAGGAGTGGCCCGCGGCACGATGAACGTCTGCCCGTACCGCTGGTTGAACCGCACCGCCAGATCCCGCGTGAGCTCGACGTGCTGCGTCTGGTCGTCACCCACCGGCACCTCGTCGGCGCCGTAGGCCAGGATGTCCGCCGCCATCAGCGCGGGATAGGTGAGCAACGACAGCCGCACGCTTCCGCCGCGGCCCCGCTCGCGGGCGGCCTTCTCCTTGTACTGGATCATGCGCCGCATCTCGCCGTCCGTGGCGACGCACTCCAGCAGGTACGAGAGCCGGGCGTGCTCGTCCACATGACTCTGTACGAACACGGTGGCCCGCTCGGGGTCGATGCCCGACGCGAGCAACAGCGTCGCCGCCTGCCTGCTGAGTCTGCGCACCCGGCCGGGATCATGGTCCACCGTGAGCGCGTGCAGATCGACGACGCTGAACAGCGACTCCGCGCGATGCTGGTCGACCTCGGCCCACTGCCGGATGGCCCCCAGGTAGTTCCCGAGCGTCAGGTGCCCCGTCGGCTTGACCCCGCTGAAGATCCTCGTCATCTCTCCGCCTCCTGCTCAGGACCACCGGCCCGACGGCCGGGCTCCGGGTCCTCCAGGGGGAGAAACAAGAACGGCCGCCTGGGCGGCGGCCGTTGGGTACATGCGTATGTACGGCCGCCCTCAGGCGGCCCACCACAGCTGGGTGTACGCATGCGTCGTCATGCCGCAGAGAGTACTCCTCAGGCGACCTCGCGGCAGGGAGTTGACACACCTGGGGGCCGTACGTAGTGTTCTCCGAGTTGCCCGACGTGAGCGTCGACCACTTGGTCGGTCCCCGGGCGGCCATTCCGCAAGAACCATTCAAGCGATCGACGTCGCGTTCCCGTACGGGATCCGCCTTCGGCTCGTTTCCATGCGTATTTGCGAAATGAGGAATCGGTGTTCGAAAGGACGCCCCCGATTAGGTCGGGAGCCAGGATTCCGCTAAAGTCTCACTCGTCGGAACGGCCCAACAGCCGCGAAGACACCGCCCGCTGACTGGGAATCAGGCCCGAAAGGATCTGATAGAGTCGGAACCGCCGGAAAGGGAAACGCGAAAGCCGAAAGGCCGGAGCGGGAACCGGAAAGGCGCCGAGGAAATCGGACACGAAAGAGTCTGATAGAGTCGGAAACGCAAGAACAAAAGAAACACCGAAGGGAAGCGCCCGGAGGAAAGCCCCAGACAAGGTCTGCGGGTGAGTACAAAGGAAGCGTCCGTTCCTTGAGAACTCAACAGCGTGCCAAAAGTCAACGCCAGATATGTTGATACCCCGACTCACTTCGGTGAGTTGAGGTTCCTTTGAAAAAGTCCTGTACGGCAATTTGATCGTGCAGGCGACACAGCGAGGACGCTGTGAACCGGGAGATTATTCCTCTCCTTGGTTCCGCTCTCGTGGTGTTCATCCCGATTACGGGAAAACATTCACGGAGAGTTTGATCCTGGCTCAGGACGAACGCTGGCGGCGTGCTTAACACATGCAAGTCGAACGATGAACCACTTCGGTGGGGATTAGTGGCGAACGGGTGAGTAACACGTGGGCAATCTGCCCTGCACTCTGGGACAAGCCCTGGAAACGGGGTCTAATACCGGATAACACACGCTCAGGCATCTGAGTGTGTTGAAAGCTCCGGCGGTGCAGGATGAGCCCGCGGCCTATCAGCTTGTTGGTGAGGTAGAAGCTCACCAAGGCGACGACGGTAGTACCTGAGAGGGCGACCGGCCACACTGGGACTGAGACACGGCCCAGACTCCTACGGGAGGCAGCAGTGGGGAATATTGCACAATGGGCGAAAGCCTGATGCAGCGACGCCGCGTGAGGGATGACGGCCTTCGGGTTGTAAACCTCTTTCAGCAGGGAAGAAGCGAAAGTGACGGTACCTGCAGAAGAAGCGCCGGCTAACTACGTGCCAGCAGCCGCGGTAATACGTAGGGCGCAAGCGTTGTCCGGAATTATTGGGCGTAAAGAGCTCGTAGGCGGCTTGTCACGTCGGTTGTGAAAGCCCGGGGCTTAACCCCGGGTCTGCAGTCGATACGGGCAGGCTAGAGTGTGGTAGGGGAGATCGGAATTCCTGGTGTAGCGGTGAAATGCGCAGATATCAGGAGGAACACCGGTGGCGAAGGCGGATCTCTGGGCCATTACTGACGCTGAGGAGCGAAAGCGTGGGGAGCGAACAGGATTAGATACCCTGGTAGTCCACGCCGTAAACGGTGGGAACTAGGTGTTGGCGACATTCCACGTCGTCGGTGCCGCAGCTAACGCATTAAGTTCCCCGCCTGGGGAGTACGGCCGCAAGGCTAAAACTCAAAGGAATTGACGGGGGCCCGCACAAGCAGCGGAGCATGTGGCTTAATTCGACGCAACGCGAAGAACCTTACCAAGGCTTGACATATACCGGAAAGCATCAGAGATGGTGCCCCCCTTGTGGTCGGTATACAGGTGGTGCATGGCTGTCGTCAGCTCGTGTCGTGAGATGTTGGGTTAAGTCCCGCAACGAGCGCAACCCTTGTTCTGTGTTGCCAGCATGCCCTTCGGGGTGATGGGGACTCACAGGAGACTGCCGGGGTCAACTCGGAGGAAGGTGGGGACGACGTCAAGTCATCATGCCCCTTATGTCTTGGGCTGCACACGTGCTACAATGGCAGGTACAATGAGCTGCGAAGCCGCGAGGCGGAGCGAATCTCAAAAAGCCTGTCTCAGTTCGGATTGGGGTCTGCAACTCGACCCCATGAAGTCGGAGTTGCTAGTAATCGCAGATCAGCATTGCTGCGGTGAATACGTTCCCGGGCCTTGTACACACCGCCCGTCACGTCACGAAAGTCGGTAACACCCGAAGCCGGTGGCCCAACCCCTTGTGGGAGGGAGCTGTCGAAGGTGGGACTGGCGATTGGGACGAAGTCGTAACAAGGTAGCCGTACCGGAAGGTGCGGCTGGATCACCTCCTTTCTAAGGAGCACTTCTAAGCCAAGCTTGCTTGGTTCAGAGGCCACTACGTCGGCAAACGATCGACGGTGGTTGCTCATGGGTGGAACGTTGACTACTCGGCACTCTTGGTTGTCTTCTCCTGCAAGTACTGCTCTTCGGAGCGTGGAAAGTTGAGGGGAGCGGTGAAGGGTGTCGGGCACGCTGTTGGGTATCTGAGGGTACGGGCTTGTTCCCGACCTCAATGCCGACCCCAGTACACTCACTGGTTTTGCTGGTGGGGTGATGGGTGGTTGGTCGTTGTTTGAGAACTGCACAGTGGACGCGAGCATCTGTGGCCAAGTTTTTAAGGGCGCACGGTGGATGCCTTGGCACCAGGAACCGATGAAGGACGTGGGAGGCCACGATAGTCCCCAGCCGTCAACCAGGCTTTGATCCGGGGTTTCGAATGGGGAAACCCGGCAGTCGTCATGGGCTGTCACCCGCTGCTGAACACATAGGCAGTGTGGAGGAACGCGGGAAGTGAAACATCTCAGTACCCGCAGGAAGAGAAAACAACCGTGATTCCGGGAGTAGTGGCGAGCGAAACCGGATGAGGCCAAACCTACGACGTGTGATACCCGGCAGGGGTTGCGTCGTGGGGGTTGTGGGATCTCTCTTTCATAGTCTGCCGGCTGTGAGACGAGTCAGAAACCGTTGATGTAGACGAAGGACATGCGAAAGGTCCGGCGTAGAGGGTAAGACCCCCGTAGTCGAAACATCAGCGGCTCGTTTGAGAGACACCCAAGTAGCACGGGGCCCGAGAAATCCCGTGTGAATCTGGCGGGACCACCCGTTAAGCCTAAATATTCCCTGGTGACCGATAGCGGATAGTACCGTGAGGGAATGGTGAAAAGTACCGCGGGAGCGGAGTGAAATAGTACCTGAAACCGTGTGCCTACAAGCCGTGGGAGCGTCGGGATGGAGCTTGCTCCATCCTCGTGACTGCGTGCCTTTTGAAGAATGAGCCTGCGAGTTTGCGGTGTGTTGCGAGGTTAACCCGTGTGGGAAGCCGTAGCGAAAGCGAGTCGAATAGGGCGATTTAGTAGCGCGCTCAAGACCCGAAGCGGAGTGATCTAGCCATGGGCAGGTTGAAGCGGCTGTAAGAGGTCGTGGAGGACCGAACCCACCAGGGTTGAAAACCTGGGGGATGACCTGTGGTTAGGGGTGAAAGGCCAATCAAACTCCGTGATAGCTGGTTCTCCCCGAAATGCATTTAGGTGCAGCGTCGTGTGTTTCTTGCCGGAGGTAGAGCACTGGATAGGCGATGGGCCCTACCGGGTTACTGACCTTAGCCAAACTCCGAATGCCGGTAAGTGAGAGCGCGGCAGTGAGACTGTGGGGGATAAGCTCCATGGTCGAGAGGGAAACAGCCCAGAGCATCGACTAAGGCCCCTAAGCGTACGCTAAGTGGGAAAGGATGTGGAGTCGCACAGACAACCAGGAGGTTGGCTTAGAAGCAGCCACCCTTGAAAGAGTGCGTAATAGCTCACTGGTCTAGTGATTCCGCGCCGACAATGTAGCGGGGCTCAAGCGTACCGCCGAAGTCGTGTCATTGCGATATATACCCCCAACGGGGATCGTGATGGGTAGGGGAGCGTCGTGTGCCGGGTGAAGCTGCGCCGGAAGGCAGTGGTGGACGGTTCACGAGTGAGAATGCAGGCATGAGTAGCGATACATACGTGAGAAACGTGTGCGCCGATTGACTAAGGGTTCCTGGGTCAAGCTGATCTGCCCAGGGTAAGTCGGGACCTAAGGCGAGGCCGACAGGCGTAGTCGATGGATAACCGGTTGATATTCCGGTACCCGCTGTGAAGCGTCAAACATCGAGCCCATTAATGCTAAGGCCGTGAAGCCGTTCCGGACCCTTCGGGGAAAGGAAAGTGGTGGAGCCGCCGGCCCAAGGTGGTAGTAGGTGAGTGATGGGGTGACGCAGGAAGGTAGTCCAGCCCGGGCGGTGGTTGTCCCGGGGTAAGGGTGTAGCCCGTCATCTAGGCAAATCCGGATGACATGAGGGTGAGACCTGATGCCGAGCCGATTGTGGTGAAGTGGATGATCCTATGCTGTCGAGAAAAGCCTCTAGCGAGTTTCATGGCGGCCCGTACCCTAAACCGACTCAGGTGGTCAGGTAGAGAATACCGAGGCGTTCGGGTGAACTATGGTTAAGGAACTCGGCAAAATGCCCCCGTAACTTCGGGAGAAGGGGGGCCATCACCGGTGATGAGTCTTGCACTCTGAGCTGGGGGTGGCCGCAGAGACCAACGAGAAGCGACTGTTTACTAAAACACAGGTCCGTGCGAAGCCGTAAGGCGATGTATACGGACTGACGCCTGCCAGTGCTGGAACGTTAAGGGGACCGGTTAGTGCACTTTCGGGTGTGCGAAGCTGAGAACTTAAGCGCCAGTAAACGGCGGTGGTAACTATAACCATCCTAAGGTAGCGAAATTCCTTGTCGGGTAAGTTCCGACCTGCACGAATGGCGTAACGACTTCTCGACTGTCTCAACCATAGGCCCGGTGAAATTGCACTACGAGTAAAGATGCTCGTTTCGCGCAGAAGGACGGAAAGACCCCGGGACCTTTACTACAGTTTGATATTGGTGTTCGGTTCGGCTTGTGTAGGATAGGTGGGAGACTGTGAAGCATGCACGCCAGTGTGTGTGGAGTCGCCGTTGAAATACCACTCTGGTCGTGCTGGATGTCTAACCTCGGTCCGTGATCCGGATCAGGGACAGTGTCTGATGGGTAGTTTAACTGGGGCGGTTGCCTCCCAAAGAGTAACGGAGGCGCCCAAAGGTTCCCTCAGCCTGGTTGGTAATCAGGTGTTGAGTGTAAGTGCACAAGGGAGCTTGACTGTGAGACCGACGGGTCGAGCAGGGACGAAAGTCGGGACTAGTGATCCGGCGGTGGCTTGTGGAAGCGCCGTCGCTCAACGGATAAAAGGTACCCCGGGGATAACAGGCTGATCTTCCCCAAGAGTCCATATCGACGGGATGGTTTGGCACCTCGATGTCGGCTCGTCGCATCCTGGGGCTGGAGTCGGTCCCAAGGGTTGGGCTGTTCGCCCATTAAAGCGGTACGCGAGCTGGGTTTAGAACGTCGTGAGACAGTTCGGTCCCTATCCTCTGTGCGCGTAGGAATATTGAGAAGGGCTGTCCCTAGTACGAGAGGACCGGGACGGACGAACCTCTGGTGTGCCAGTTGTCCTGCCAAGGGCATGGCTGGTTGGCTACGTTCGGAAAGGATAACCGCTGAAAGCATCTAAGCGGGAAGCCTGCTTCGAGATGAGTATTCCCACCCCCTTTGAGGGGTTAAGGCTCCCAGTAGACGACTGGGTTGATAGGCCAGATCTGGAAGCCCGGTAACGGGTGGAGGTGACTGGTACTAATAGGCCGAGGGCTTGTCCTCAGTTGCTCGCGTCCACTGTGTTGGTTCTGAAACCACGAACAACCCCATGTGTGGTCACGCATGGTGCGGTTGACAGTTTCATAGTGTTTCGGTGGTCATAGCGTGAGGGAAACGCCCGGTTACATTCCGAACCCGGAAGCTAAGCCTCACAGCGCCGATGGTACTGCAGGGGGGACCCTGTGGGAGAGTAGGACGCCGCCGAACTAATTTTGAACGGGAAACCCCCGCACCTTATGGTGCGGGGGTTTTCTGCGTTCCGGGGAAAAAAAGGGTCAGCGCTTAGGGTCGGGATATGCGATACGACCTGGTCATCTTCGACAACGACGGCGTGCTCGTGGACAGCGAGCCGATCTCCAATACGATCCTCGCCGCGTATCTGACCGAGCTCGGACATCCCACCTCGTACGAGGACTCCTTGCGCGATTACATGGGGGGCGCCGTCCATCGCGTACACGATCTGGTGCTCGAGCGGAGTGGGCAGCGGCTTCCCGCGGACTTTGACGAGGTCTTTCACGGGCGGGTCTTTGCTGCCTTCGAGCGGGAGCTGAAGCCTGTGGAGGGAGCCGTCGAGGTGCTGGAGCAGCTTGTCGGCGATGGGGTCGCCTACTGTCTGGCCTCTTCCGGGAGTCATGAGCGGATTCGGGTCGGGCATCGCGCGGCGGGGCTCGACACGTGGTTCGACGAGAAGCGGGTCTTCAGTTCGCAGGACGTGGGGCGGGGGAAGCCGGCGCCCGATCTCTTTCTGTACGCGGCCGAGCGGATGGGCGTGGCGCCCGAGAAGTGCGTGGTCGTGGAGGACAGTCCGCTCGGGGTGCGGGCCGCGGTGGCCGCGGGCATGGACGTCTATGGGTTCACCGCGATGACGCCCGCCGAGCGGCTGTCGGGCGCCACCGGATTCTTCGAGGACATGCGGGAGTTGCCGCGCTTGCTGGCGTGACATCTGCCCCTCGGTCGTACGCCCGTTCCTTCGCCCCCGGAGTGGACCGATACGGTGACGGGCATGAGCGGCCGCGCACAGCTGATGTGGGACGAGGCAGTAACGGGCTATGACTTCGGCCCGGGGCACCCCATGGACCCGGTCAGGCTCGGGCTGACCCGAAGTCTCGTCGGTGCCTTCGGGCTCGACAAGGAGCTGGACGTGGTCGCGGCCAAGCGTGCCGGGGACTCGACGCTGCGGCTCGTGCACCGCGAGGACTATGTGGCGGCGGTCAGGGCGGCCTCCGCCGATCCGGCGTCCGCGCGCGGGGAGTACGGCCTCGGCACCGAGGACGACCCGGCGTTCGCGGGGATGCACGAGGTGTCGGCGCTGATCGCCGGGCAGTCCGTCGGGGCCGCCGAGGCGGTGTGGCGCGGTGAGGCCCTGCACGCGGTGAACTTCTCGGGCGGGCTGCACCATGCCATGCCCGGCGGCGCCTCGGGGTTCTGCATCTACAACGACCCGGCGCTGGCCATCGCGCGGCTGCTGGAGCTGGGCGCCGAGCGGGTCGCGTATGTGGATGTCGACGTGCACCACGGGGACGGCGTGCAGGCCGTGTTCTGGGAGGACCCGCGGGTTCTGACGATCTCGCTCCACGAGCATCCCCGGACGCTCTTCCCGCAGACCGGGTGGCCCGAGGAGACCGGCGCGGCGGGCGCGGCCGAGGGATCCGCCGCGAACGTGGCGCTGCCGGCCGGGACCGGTGACGAGGGGTGGCTGCGGGCCTTCCACGCCGTGGTGCCCGAACTGCTCGCCCAGTTCCGGCCACAGGTGCTCGTGACACAGCACGGCGCCGACACGCACTTCGAGGACCCCCTCGCGCACCTCGTCGTCTCGCTGGACGCGCAGCGGGCGGTGCAGGTCGCCTGCCATGAGCTGGCTCATGAGTACGCCGAGGGGCGGTGGGTCGCCCTGGGGGGCGGGGGATACGCCGTGGTGGACGTCGTGCCGCGGTCCTGGACGCATCTGGTCGGCATCGCCGCGGGGGCGCCCGTGGAGCCGACGGCGGCGATCCCGGAGGCCTGGCGGCAGGAAGTGTTCGCCCGTACGCGGCAGTTGGCGCCGGGGCGGATGACGGACGGGCGGTGGCCCGTGGGCTGGCAGGAGTGGGAGTCGGGGTACGACCCCGCGGACCGGCTCGACCAGGCGGTGCTCGCGGCTCGGCGGGCGGCGTTCCCGCTGCGGGGGCTGCTGCCCTGAGCGGGAGGATACGGGGCGTTACGCCAACTGTGCGGTGTTTTCCGGGTTTTCGGGGAGCACGCGGACGGTATGCGCCAACATCGCACCGTGTTGACCACCGGCGCCCTGCGTGCGCATCTGCTGGCGGCTCGGCTGGCCGGACCCGTGGCCACGGCCAGGGAAGACAGCCTGCGCAGTTATCGGCTCTTCGCGGCCCGGGATCCCCGGATGCTGCTGGGGCTCGACCCAGAGTGGAGCTGGGGGCCGGCGGACCTCTTGCGGCTGATGGCCGACAAGTGCGGGGTGTCCGCCGACCCCCGGCACACCACGGGCACCGACGTCATCGATCCGGAGCGGACGCTGAGGGCGCTCGACGCGTTCGCGGAGCGGCTCTCGGAGGCGGCTCGGAGGCGGCTTCCCGTACTCTTCGGGACGGGGCACCCGCACCGGCTGCTGGGGTTCTACGCCGCGTTGGCGGACGCCTTGTCGGCGGCCGGATGCACCGTCCTCACCCCCGCGCAGGGCAACAGTGTCGACATAACGACCCGGTTCGGCCTACGCACGTACAACCTTGACTACGTACAAGGAGTCGCGCTGGTGCGCCAACCCGGCGTGCGTCCCACCGGGAGTGAGACCGGCGCACACACCCATTCACCGCTCCCTGTTCGGGCCGTTCTGGGGGCCGCCGCGGAGGCCGGCGGGCCGCTTCCCGGGCTTGTCGTCGGAGACCACGGATGGGTCTGCGGAGCAGGTCAGCTGGGGTTTGAGGCGATCGGTCTG
Source organism: Streptomyces sp. 135 (assembly GCF_020026305.1). NCBI lineage: Bacteria > Bacillati > Actinomycetota > Actinomycetes > Kitasatosporales > Streptomycetaceae > Streptomyces > Streptomyces sp. 135. Next base: position 4,802,724 of record NZ_CP075691.1, read on the forward strand.
GCGGATACGGACGACCCCGCGCTGTTCGTCGGAGAGGCCGAGGGGCAGGTGTCCGTCGTCGTTCCGCTTGATGACGCTGTGCGGTCTGATTACTACCGACCGCTTACTCGCTATGTACTCAATCGAGCGTGTCTGTCACAGTAGGCGGCCGATGGCTGCTCCTCTTCCCCACTCGCATCATCCGCCCCTAGTCTGGGGAGTGAGCGCGCAGCGACGAAGAGTCACCGGAAGGGGAAGCCGGTGCCCGTCATGTGCGGAAGGTTCAGGTGGGGTGTCATGGCTGATAACCAGAGGCCGCTGAACGAGGTTCAGTTCCTGACCGTGGCGGAAGTCGCCTCGGTGATGCGAGTGTCCAAGATGACCGTGTACCGCTTGGTGCACAGCGGTCATCTGCCCGCCATTCGGGTCGGAAGGTCCTTCCGGGTCCCCGAGCAGGCGGTTCACGAGTACCTCCGCGAGTCCTATGTGGGGGTCGAGGCAGGCTGAGCGAAGGGCTCGCGGGCCCCTCGTGGCAGGGTCGGCGCGGGATCCTTTGGCCCTCGATTACGCCCCTCACGCAGGTGCGGGTAGGCTAGGCCGACGTAGGTCGTGTGGGCCCAGTCTGCTGCCCCGCACCGAGTGAAGAGAAGTGAGCGAGGGTAGTCGTGGGCTCTGTTATCAAGAAGCGGCGTAAGCGGATGGCCAAGAAGAAGCACCGCAAGCTGCTGAAGCGCACTCGCGTTCAGCGTCGCAACAAGAAGTAGGCGATCGCTGCACAGCGCGTCCCGAAGCCCTCCCACCATCCGGTGGGAGGGCTTCGGCATGTTTGGGGCCTCTCTTCGCGGTACTTGAGAGGTGGGCGGTTGGTCCGTACGTACCCCTGTGTCCGTCGTCACTTCACGCAGCGCGCGGTCATCACAGCTCGACACCGACCCGCTAGCGTGGGCCGGGACACAGTCCACGGTGTGCGGCGACGTTGGGGAAAGGCAGGCGCTGATCTTGGGCAAGGTCGTGCTCGTGACCGGAGTGGCCCGGCAGCTGGGCGGACGGTTCGTCCGGCGGATCCAGCGCGACCCAGAGGTCGAACGGGTGATCGCCGTGGACGCGGTCCCGCCCGAGCACCATCTGGGGGGCGCCGACTTCGTCCGGGCCGACATCCGGCAGCCCGCGATCGCCAAGGTGCTCGCCGAGTACGACGTGGACACGGTCGTCCACATGGACGTCACGGCCACCGCGCTCGGCCGGGGCGGCCGGGGCTCGGTCAAGGAGACCAACGTCATCGGCACCATGCAGCTGCTCGGTGCCTGCCAGAAGTCGCCGACGGTGCGGCGGGTCGTGGTGAAGTCCAGTACGAGCGTGTACGGCTCCGCGCCCAAGGACCCGGCGGTCTTCACCGAGACGACGACGCCCAAGTCGCTGCCCAGCGGCGGCTTCGCCAAGGACACGGTCGAGGTCGAGGGCTATGTGCGCGGCTTCGCGCGGCGCCGGCCCGACGTCGCGGTGTGCGTGCTGCGCTTCGCGAACATCCTGGGGCCCGCCGCGGAGTCACCGCTCGCCGAGTACTTCTCGCTGCCGGTCCTGCCGACCGTCTTCGGCTACGACCCGCGCCTGCAGTTCGTCCACGAGGACGACGCGGTCGAGGTGCTGCGCCTGGGCGCGCACGAACCGCGGCGCGGCACGCTCAACAGCGGCACGTTCAACATCGCGGGCGACGGCCAGCTGCTGCTCTCGCAGTGCTCGCGGCGGCTCGGCAGGCCGACCGTGCCGGTGCTCCTGCCGGCCGTCACCTGGGTCGGCACGGCGCTGCGCACGCTCGGCGCGACGGACTTCTCGCCGGAGCAGATCCGCCTGCTCACGCACGGCAGGGTCGTGGCCACCCGGCAGATGCGCGAGACTCTGGGGTTCAGGCCGAAGTACACGACCGCGGAGACCTTCGCGGACTTCGTACGCAGCCGTGGTCCCGGACTGCTGCCGCCCGCTGCCCTCGCCGGGGCAGTCGACCGGATCGCCGCGCTGCCCTTCGTGGGCGGCAACCGATGCGCCAACTGAGGAGAGCGTCAACGATGGCGGACGCCAAGGTCATTCCGTTCGACGACGACCGTTCACGCGGTGGTGCGCAGCGCACGCCGCGCCGCAGGCCCGCGCCGCGGCGCACGGGTGATGCCGGGTCCGTGACGGAGGTCAGGACCGTACCGACGGCCGAGACCGTCAAGACGCTGCCGGGCCGGCAGGGCGGGCCGCCGGACGCCCGGCGGGAGGAAGAGCGGCAGCGGGAGTCCGCGCGGCCCCGGGAGCGGGCGGCGCGCCCGCGCGGCGGCGACTGGGACCGGCGCGTCGCGGGCGGCCTCGCCTTCCTGCGGCGACGGCTGACCGGTGAGTACGAGGTCGACGACTTCGGCTACGACGAGGAGCTCACCGACCAGGTCCTGATGTCGCTGCTCCGCCCGTTCTACGAGAAGTACTTCCGGGTCGAGGTGAGGGGCATCGAGAACATCCCCGCACAGGGCGGGGCGCTGATCGTCGCCAACCACTCCGGGACGCTGCCGCTGGACGGCCTGATGATGCAGGTCGCGGTGCACGACCACCACCCGCAGGGCCGGCATCTGCGGCTGCTCGCCGCCGACCTCGTGTTCATGCTGCCGGTCATCAACGAACTGGCCCGCAAGGCCGGGCACACGCTGGCGTGCGCGGAGGACGCGGAGCGGCTCCTGGAGCGGGGCGAGCTGGTCGGGGTGATGCCGGAGGGTTTCAAGGGCATCGGGAAGCCGTTCAGCGAGCGCTACAAGCTCCAGCGGTTCGGCCGCGGCGGCTTCGTCTCGACGGCGCTGCGCACGGGTTCCCCGATCGTGCCGTGCTCGATCGTCGGGGCGGAGGAGATCTACCCGATGATCGGCAACGCGAAGACGCTGGCGCGGGTGCTCGGGTTCCCGTACTTCCCGATCACGCCCACGTTCCCGTGGCTCGGGCCGCTGGGCGCGGTGCCGTTGCCGACGAAGTGGACGATCCAGTTCGGGGAGCCGATCGCGACGGACGGTCATCCGCCGGAGGCGGCGGAGGACCCGATGCTGATGTTCAACCTGACGGACCAGGTGCGCGAGCAGATCCAGCATTCGCTGTACAAGCTGCTGGTGCAGCGGCGCTCGGTGTTCTTCTGACGTCCTGCACGGTCGAGGGCGCCCTCCGTGTGGGAGGGCGCCCTCAACTGCGTACTGACGTGGATTACCTCGCGTCCTCCTCGTCGATGCCGAGTTCCGGGAGCAGGCCGGGCAGGATCGGAGGGAGGGTGACGTCCGGCTTGGCCGAGGGGCCGCCGCCCCTGCCGGGCTTGCCCTTGCCGTCCGACGGGGACGGTGTCGCCTTGTCGTCCGGCGGGTCGAGGAGGCCGCCCACGCTGCCACCGAGGACGTCGTCGCCCGTCTCGCGCGGCGAGGAGGGCTTCGGCTTGCTGTCGCCTCGGGTGTCGCCGTCGTGCCCGCCGCCGCTGCCCGAGGGAGCGGAAGGGTGCCTGTCCGTGCCCTGGGACCCCGTGGGGTCCTGGGGGGCCCGGCCGGGCTTGCCGCCGTTCTCGGGGGCCCGGGGCAGCAGGGAGCGCAGCGGTTCGACCTCTTCGTCTATGGCGTCGAAGACGGAGTCCACCTGCTTGCCCACGTCACCCAACTGGACCGGCAGGCGGCCCTGGAGGTCGCTCCAGCTCTGGCGGTGCGACCGGGAGAACGCGGAGAGCGCCTGGATGGGGCCGAGCGACCCGTCGCGCTCGTACGCCTCCAGGAGCAGGCGGTGGCCCTCGGTGGCGTCGTGCCGCATGCCGGAGAGGGCCCGCCTGACCTCGCCGACCGACTCGTGGTCCAGGGAGCCGGCGCGGTCGCGCTCCATGAGCCTGCGTGCTTCGCTCAGCCGGGTCGAGGCCTGGTCGAGGAAGAGCTGACCCCGGTCGGCGTCGCCGTCGGCCAGGCCCAGCTTGAGGTCCTCCATGCCGCGTTTGAGGCCGTAGAGCGAATCGCCCGGCAGGGCGTCGGAGCTGGCGGCGGCGACTCCGCCGAAGGCACCCGCGGCGACGCCGACGGTGAGACCGCCTGCGGCGATGCCTTTGGACAGCCGGGAGCGGGGCCGCAGTTTGTGCAGCGGACCCGCGCGGTGGGCGCCCTTGCGGGAGCGCTGTTCGGGCACCGAGGCACTGCCGCCCTCAAGGAACATGGCTTCCATCGCGGCCACGAGCTGAGCGCGCTGGACGACCTTGACCTCGGGGTCGAGGGCTGGTTTGGGCAGCGCGCCGAGACCGTCCGCCAGGGCCAGCATGCGGCCCTGCTCGGTCGGTTCGGCGCGGGCCGCGGTGGTTTCGGGGGACTCCACGGACGCGGCCGCGGGCGCGGTGGACGCGGAGTCCTCGGACTGCTCGGCCGCCGGGTCCTGGTCGGAATGCTCCTCCAGGGCCTGGGCGAAGGCGTTCGCCCGCCGGTGGGCCGATACGTTCGCGATCACTGGCGGCACCTCCTCTCGTCAAGACGGTCGACTCCCCAGGGGGTCCTGAGGGTTGCATGGTCTGACCACGTCCACGCGATCGGGTGAGCGAGTGGGGTGTCCCCGGCTCGTGGCGAGTCGGGGAAACGTCAGGTTGCGACCACAGGGAGCCTGCATCCCGCACAACGAGCGTCGCGGCACTTGGGTTACGGACGTCAGGATGATCGGACCGCGAAGAATCGCCGAAGGGCCGTGGCGGCCATCTGGCCGCCACGGCCGGTGAGTTGGCCGCTACGGAGAGGAAGCGCGGCGGTGCGTCGGTGAGTCAGTGGGTCAGCGCGCGTCGTCCGGGAGGAGACGGGCGAGGGTGCGCACCGCGCGGTACTGGAGGGTCTTGATCGCGCCTTCGTTCTTGCCCATGACGCGCGCGGTCTCGGCGACGGAGAGGCCCTGGAGGAAGCGCAGGGTCACGCACTCCTGCTGCTGGGGGTTGAGGCGGCGGACGGCTTCGAGCAGTGCCGCGTTCGAGAGGGACTCCAGGACGGAGTCCTCGGGGCTGCGCTCGACCTCGTTGGCGTCGAGCATTTCGCCGGTGGTCACTTCGAGGCGGAACCGGCTCGATTTGAAGTGGTCGGCGACCAGGTTGCGGGCGATCGTGACCAGCCAGGCGCCAAAGTCACGACCCTGCCAGGTGAAGGTGCCGATGCGGCGCAGGGCGCGCAGAAAGGTCTCACTGGTGAGGTCCTCGGCGGTCGCCTTGCCGCCGACGCGGTAGTAGATGTAGCGGTAGACCGTGTCGCTGTACTGGTCGTAGAGGCGGCCGAAGGCGTCGGACTCGCCGGCCTGGGCGCGTTCGACGAGGTCCATCATGCGGGCGCTGTCGCTGTCCGCGGCGGGACGGCGGGGGGTGGGCGTTGAGGTGGCGGCAGCGGCGCCGGAACGGGCCCGTCTGCCGACGGCCGCACCACCGTCCGCCAGGGCATAGCAGGGCCCGGCGGGTGCGGGGACGGCGAAGGCGGGGACGGCGGGGACGGCGTACGCGGTGGGGACGAAGCCGCGCAAGCGGTCGATGACCGTTGCGCGCAGCGTAGCCAGGCCCGAGGCGTCAACCCCGACGTGTGGGTACACGGGACTCCCAGAGGCAGAGCTTCCATCACGTGCAGTACGGGACCTTTCACTCGTCGTAGCGACGCGTGGGGTCCGATATGCGTCTGAGGAGAATAACGCTTCGTACAGGCAGCGCTACACCCAGTTGCTCAAATCACCGATTACGTCGCTTCCGTTACTGAACGGAGTCGGATCAAGTGCCGGAGAGTGAGCGGTTGTTGATCGGAACGGTTCACATTCCGTCGCGACGCGGGGCGTGTTGTGGCCGAGTTCAACCACCGGGACTGGCCGTGGGCCGGGCGGGGTAGGACCGGGGGAATGCGCGCTGACCGGCGGTCTTCGCCGGAGCCGGCGGGGCGGCGGCGGTCAGCGGCGGGTCAGTGGCGGCGGCGGTGCAGGGCGATGGCCGCAGCCGTGCCGCCCGCGAGCGCGCCGACACCGGCGGCGGCGGGGATGCCGACCTTCGCGGCCTTGCGGCCGGTGCGGTAGTCGCGCAGCCGCCAGTCCCGCTCGCGGGCGTGCTTGCGCAGCTTGGCGTCGGGGTTGATCGCGTACGGATGGCCGACGAGCGAGAGCATCGGGATGTCGTTGTGCGAGTCGCTGTACGCGGCGCAGCGGGACAGGTCCAGGCCCTCGCCGGCGGCCAGGGCGCGCACGGCCTCCGCCTTGGCGGGGCCGTGCAGGGGCTCGCCGACGAGCTTGCCGGTGTAGACGCCGTCGAGGGACTCGGCGACGGTGCCGAGGGCGCCGGTCAGGCCGAGACGGCGGGCGATGACGGTGGCGATCTCCACCGGGGCGGCGGTGACCAGCCAGACCTTCTGGCCCGCGTCGAGGTGGGCCTGGGCGAGGGCGCGGGTGCCGGGCCAGATGCGCTCGGCCATGTACTCGTCGTAGATCTCCTCGCCGATGGTCATCAGCTCGGCGACGCGGTGGCCCTTGACGATGGACAGGGCGCTGTCGCGGGCGTCCTGCATGTGCTCGGGGTCCTCGACGCCGGCGAGCCGGAACCACGCCTGCTGCCAGGCGAACCGGAACAGTTCCTGGCGCTCGAAGAACTTCCGCTTGTAGAGGCCGCGGCCGAAGTGGAAGATCGCGGCGCCCTGCATCACGGTGTTGTCGAGGTCGAAGAACGCGGCGGCCCGCACGTCGCCGACGACCGGGAACTCCGGTTCGCGCGGCCCTTCATCGGGCGCGGCCTGTCCGGCGAGCGCCTCCAGCTCCTGGGAGGTCTTGCGGGCGGCCTCGGCCGAGGCCTCGCCTGCCAACACGCTCCGCGCCGTGGCGGAGCGCCTACGGGGGGTGAGCCATCCGAGAGCGGCCATGCCGTGAGCATAGCTAGTTCGTTCGGAGGTTCCGGAGTCGGCGGGATGTCGGTGAGGTGAGGCCCGGTGAACTCTTCGGGACCGGCCCGCCGAAGGGGAGCGGCCCGGTACCTCCGCCGGGCGCGTCGGCGGGGCGAGAATGGGGGCATGAGCCCGATTTTTCGTCGTACGGAGAAGAAGAAGCCCGCGGATCGCACGGTCACCCTGATCGGGAAGCCGGGCTGTCATCTGTGTGATGACGCACAGCTGGTGATCGAGAAGGTCTGCGCGGAGGTGGGCGCCGCATGGGAGAAGAAGGACATCACGCAGGACGAGGAGTTGCACCGGGCCTACTGGGAGCAGATCCCGGTGGTCCTGGTGGACGGGGAGCAGCACACCTTCTGGCGCGTCGACGAGGAGCGGCTGCGCCGCGAGCTGGCCGGCTGACGGCCCGGAACCTACTGACCGGGTAGTCCAAACCGCCCGCGAAGTCGTCTACGCTTTGGGGCGGTTTTGGTCTCGGGGGCGATGATCGTGAGGAGAGTGTGCGGTTTTGCCCCCATCAGGTGATCAACGACGCTGCCCGCGCGCCGGTTCCGAAAATGTGCGCCGGGGGCGCGTGACCCCGGTCACGTTGGCCGGGCAAATCGGACACAATCTTTGTGCACGCGTTCACAAAGACATAGCCTGCATTCGACGGGGCGGTCTGGGGACGAGTGACCGCCTACAGCCCCGCTCTACCCGCAGGAGCACCGTGGCAACTGGCCGAACTCACCGACCGGCGACCCGCAGCCGAGGGATTCCCGAGGCCACCGTCGCCAGGCTTCCGCTGTACCTCCGAGCCCTCACCGCACTGTCGGAGCGCTCGGTGCCCACGGTCTCCTCCGAGGAGCTCGCGGCCGCCGCGGGAGTCAACTCCGCGAAGCTGCGCAAGGACTTCTCGTACCTCGGTTCGTACGGGACGCGAGGCGTCGGCTACGACGTCGAGTATCTCGTGTACCAGATCTCCCGTGAACTGGGGCTGACCCAGGACTGGCCGGTTGTCATCGTCGGCATCGGTAACCTCGGCGCCGCGCTGGCCAACTACGGCGGCTTCGCCTCGCGTGGTTTCCGGGTCGCGGCGCTCATCGACGCCGATCCGGCAATGGCCGGAAAGCCCGTCGCGGGGATGCCCGTGCAGCACACCGACGACCTCGAGCGGATCATCGAGGACAACGGCGTCTCCATCGGCGTCATCGCCACCCCGGCCGGCGCCGCCCAGCAGGTCTGCGAGCGGCTCGTCGCCGCCGGTGTGACCTCCATCCTGAACTTCGCGCCGACCGTGCTGTCCGTGCCGGACGGCGTCGACGTGCGCAAGGTCGATCTCTCCATCGAACTCCAGATCCTCGCCTTCCACGAGCAGCGCAAGGCCGGCGAGGAGGCCGCCGCCGACGGTGTCGTGCCGCCGGTCGCCGCCAAGCAGCAGCGCAAGGGACCCGACGGGGACGTCCCCGCCGTGATGCCGGCATGAGTCTCCTGGTCGTAGGGCTGAGCCATCGCAGCGCTCCGGTGAGCGTCCTGGAGCGGGCCGCGCTGCCCGCGGACACGCAGGCCAAGCTGTTGCAGGACGCGCTGGCCGCCGAGCCCGCCGCCGAGGCGGCCGTGCTCGCCACGTGCAACCGCATCGAGCTGTACGCGGACGTCGACAAATTCCACGCCGGTGTCGCCGAGCTGTCGACGCTGCTCGCGCAGCACAGCGGCGTGGGCCTGGAAGAGCTCACCCCTTATCTGTACGTCCACTACGAGGACCGTGCCGTCCACCACCTCTTCTCGGTGGCGTGCGGGCTCGACTCGATGGTGGTCGGCGAGGGCCAGATCCTCGGGCAGATCAAGGACGCCCTCGCGCGTGCGCAGGAGCTGCACACTCCTCAACGCGGGGCCGTCTCAGGGTCGGCAGGCGGGTCGGCGCGGGCGCACTCGGAGACCGCTCGTCACGACTTCGGCCGAACAGCTCGCACCTTCGCCTCCGGTCGAGACCTGGGCGGCCGGCCGGCGCGGCCATGTCCCGCTCGCCGGGTCCGCTCGCGCGCGCGGGCCGGGGTCGAGGAGGTCGTGGTCGCCAACCGCACCCTGGAGCGCGCCGAGCGGCTCGCCGCCATCCTGAGCGAGCAGGGCGGCACGGGCGTGAGCGCGCGCGCCGTACCGATGGATCAGGTGGCCCACGAACTGACACGTGCCGATGTGGCGGTGTCCTGCACCGGCGCGACCGGCCTGGTGCTGACGGCGGACGCCGTCGCCGCCGCCGTCGAGGGGCGCGTCCCCGCCGACAGCCGCCCCGGTGACGTACCGGCGCAGTCCAGGAGCGGATCCGCCGGGCAGGCCGCGCAGCCCACCGTCGCCGACGACGGCTGCCCCGTCGACCTCACCGCCGCGCCGCGCGGTTTCTCCGTCGCGGGCGAGGCCGCCGTCGCCGGGATGGACGCGGCCTCCCTGGAGCAGCATGCCGCCTGGGTGGACAACGCCCCGGCCGAGCGGCGCGACACCGCGGCGGACCCGCGGGCCGAGGCCGACGCCATCGCCGCGCTGGTCGCCGCCGCGAGCGTGACCGGGCGCCTGCCGGAGCGGCGCAAGCCCGTGTCCTTCGTCGGCGCGGCCCGCCCGGCCGTCCTCGCGCTGCTCGACCTGGCCATGCCGCGTGACATCGACGCCGCCGTGCACCGCATCCCCGGCGTACGGCTGGTCGACATCGAGTCGCTGGCCGAGGCCTCGGCCGACGCGCCCATGGCCGCCGATGTCGAGCAGGTGCGCGGCATAGTCTCCGACGAGGTCGCCGCCTTCGGTGCCGCGCAGCGGGCCGCGCACATCACGCCGACCGTGGTCGCCCTGCGCACCATGGCCGCCGATGTGGTGGCGAGCGAGATCGCGCGGCTCGACGGACGGCTGCCGGGCCTTGAGGACAAGCAACGCGCGGAGATCACCCAGACGGTGCGCCGCGTCGTGGACAAGCTGCTGCACGCGCCGACGGTCCGGGTCAAGCAGCTGGGCAGGGTGGCGGGTGCGCGCTGGTCCGACGCGGACGCGCTGCGCACGCTCTTGACCGACGCGACCGACGCGACCGATGTGAACGGCGAGAACCACCAGGTCACCCGAGAACCACCAGAACTTACGACCGCGAATAGACCGGCCGGGCATGTGAGGCGGCCTGAGGCCACGACCAACGCAGCAACCACGGCCAATGGCCCAGTCGGGCCAAGTGGCTGAAGCGGTACGGCAGGTGACCGGCCGCCCCGTCGAGCTCGTGGAGATCACGACGTACGGCGACACCTCGCGCGAGCACCTGGCGCAGATCGGCGGCACCGGCGTCTTCGTCGCCGCCCTGCGCGAGGCGCTGCTCCGTGACGAGGTGGACTTCGCCGTGCACTCGCGTCTGCCGACACGCGCGACGACTGGCGCCGCGGCCGCGGCGCTCGCCGCGGTGCCGCGCGCCGAGGCGACGCTGCTGACGCGCGCGACGGTTCGCCGCGGCTCGCACGGCGCGTCGGTACGGTGACGCCGCGCCGTGCCGATGGCGCAGCTGACGCACGGCGCAGCCACGGCATGACCATCCAGACCGTGCCGATCCGCGGGAACATCGACACCCGCATCGGATACGTGCACAAGGGGGAGCTCGACGCCGTCGTGCTCGCCGCCGCCGGACTGAGCCGCATCGGCCGGACCGACGAGGTGACCGACTTCCTGTCGGTCGACACCGTTCTGCCCGCCCCCGGCCAGGGGGCACTGGCGATCGAGTGCGCCGCGCACAACGCGTCACTCGCCGCCGCGCTCGCCGAGCTCGACGACCCGTACACCCGGGCCGCCGTGACCGCCGAGCGGTCCCTGCTCGCCGCCCTGGAAGCCGGTTGCAGCGCACCTGTTGGTGCACTGGCCGACTTGCTGGCCGACGGGCAGATTGTCAAGGAAATGCGCCTGCGCGGTGTCGTCGGTACGCCCGACGGCTCGACGCTGGTGCAGCTGTCCAAGGTCGGCCGTCCCGAGACGGGGAGCGAGCATCGAGCCGCCACCGCCGGATCTCGGGGCACGTCTGGCCTCGAGCCGGCACTCCCGGGCACGCACCTCGGTGCCGGACCCGGAGATCCGGGACTGCTGACCCTGCGCGCCGTCGAGGCGCTGGCCCGAGCGGATGTGCTGATCGCCAGGGATGTGGACGGGCCGACGGCACGACCAGGCGTCAACGACCGCGGACACGGCGACGTTCCGAGTCGCCACCAATCTTGTCATGGAGGCCGCGAGGGGTGGCAGGCGGGTCGTGCGCGCGGTCAGCGGCGACCCCGGCCTGGACACGCACGCGGCGGAGGAGATGCTCGCCTGTGCCGCCGAGGGGATCTCCTTCGAGGTCGTGCCGGGCGTAGCGGCCGCGGTCGGTGTGCCCGCGTACGCCGGTGTGCCGCTGCGCGACGCGCAGGGCGCGGACGTCCGCTTCATCGACGCCCGCACCGCCTCGGACCGCTGCTGGAGCGAGGTCGGCGCGTCCGACGGCACCGCGGTGGTCTCCACGTCGCTTGACTCCGTCGCGGCCACCGCGGGTGAGCTGGTGGCCGCGGGGCGCAAGCCGGACACCCCGATGACGGTGACGATCGGTGGTACGACGACGCGCCAGCGCACCTGGAACGCGACGCTCGGCACCATCGCGCAGGTCCTCAAGCAGGCGAAGGTGCTGCCCTCGCCCGACGGGGGCCGGTCCGTCATAGCCGTGGTCGGCGAGCGTTCCGCCGCCGCCCAGCGCGACCAGCTGTCGTGGTTCGAGTCGAAGCCCCTCTTCGGCTGGCGGGTGCTCGTACCGCGTACGAAGGAGCAGGCGGCCTCGCTCTCCGACCAGCTGCGGTCCTACGGCGCGGTGCCGCACGAGGTGCCGACCATCGCCGTCGAGCCGCCGCGCACGCCCCAGCAGATGGAGCGCGCGGTCAAGGGCCTGGTCACCGGGCGGTACGAGTGGATCGCCTTCACGTCCGTCAACGCCGTCAAGGCGGTGCGGGAGAAGTTCGAGGAGTACGGGCTCGACGCGCGTGCCTTCGCCGGGATCAAGGTCGCGGCTGTCGGTGAGCAGACCGCCGCCGCGCTGATCGCCTTCGGTGTGAAGCCGGACCTGGTGCCGAGCGGTGAGCAGTCGGCCGCGGGGCTCCTGGAGGACTGGCCGCCGTACGACCCGGTCTTCGACCCGATCGACCGGGTCTTCCTGCCGCGGGCCGACATCGCCACCGAGACGCTGGTCGCGGGCCTGATCGATCTGGGTTGGGAGGTCGACGACGTCACCGCCTACCGGACCGTGCGCGCCTCGCCGCCGCCGGCCGAGACGAGGGAGGCGATCAAGGGCGGCGGCTTCGACGCCGTGCTCTTCACGTCGTCCTCCACGGTGCGCAACCTCGTCGGCATCGCGGGCAAGCCGCACAACGTGACGGTGATCGCCTGCATCGGTCCCGCCACGGCGAAGACCGCGGAGGAGCACGGGCTGCGGGTGGACGTGATGGCTCCGGAGCCGTCGGTCCACCAGCTGGCGCAGGCGCTGGCGGACTTCGGTGCGCGGCGGCGGGACGCGGCGCTGGACGCCGGCGACCCGGTGACACGCCCGAGCGAGCGCAGGCCCGGTTCGCGTCGGCGGCGCACCGCGCCGTAGGTTCTTGTGGGCGGGCCTCGCGGCCCGCCCACAACGACATCAGCAGCACGCAGCACGAATCCAGGTGACGTCAAGTGACGAAGTACGGATCTTTCCCCGGGACGCGGCCGCGGCGGTTGCGCACGACGCCCGCCATGCGGCGCATGGTCGCCGAGACGCGGCTGCATCCGGCCGACCTGATCCTGCCCGCGTTCGTGCGCGAGGGGATCGGCGCCCCGGTGGAGATCGGCGCCATGCCCGGCGTCGTGCAGCACACGCGCGACACCCTGAAGAAGGCGGCCGTCGAGGCGCTGGAGGCCGGGGTCGCCGGGATCATGCTCTTCGGCGTGCCGGAGGAGTCCAAGAAGGACGCCGTGGGCACGGCGGGCACCGACCCGGACGGGATTCTCCAGCTGGCGATCCGCGATGTGCGGGCCGAGGTCGGTGACGAGCTGATCGTCATGTCGGACCTGTGCCTGGACGAGACGACCGACCACGGGCACTGCGGCGTGCTGGACGCCGAGGGCCGCGTCGACAACGACGCGACGCTTGAGCGGTACGCCGAGATGGCGCAGGTGCAGGCCGACGCGGGCGCCCATGTGGTGGGCCCGAGCGGCATGATGGATGGTCAGATCGGCGTCATCCGTGACGCGTTGGACCAGGTCGGCCACGAGGACGTGTCGATCCTCGCGTACACGGTGAAGTACTCCTCGGCCTTCTTCGGCCCCTTCCGTGAGGCCGTGGGCTCGTCCCTCAAGGGTGACCGCAAGACGTACCAGCAGGACCCGGCCAACGCGCGGGAGTCCATGCGGGAGCTGGCGCTCGACCTGGAGGAGGGCGCCGACATGGTAATGGTCAAGCCGGCCGGTCCCTACCTCGACATCCTCGCGAAGGTCGCCGACGCGGTGGACGTGCCGGTGGCGGCGTACCAGATCAGCGGCGAGTACGCGATGATCGAGGCCGCCGCCGAGCGGGGCTGGATCGACCGGGACAAGGCGATCATGGAGTCGCTGACCGGCATCAAGCGCGCGGGCGCGAACATGATCCTCACCTACTGGGCGACCGAGGTGGCGCGGCAGCTGTGATCCCCGCGCCGGACGGCCCTTGACCTGAAGTTTGGTTGAGGTCGCAGGGTGGTGTGTACAGGGCCCGAGGGGGCCCGTCCGAGGAGGACGAGATGCACGCCGTTGTTCTGCATGAGTTCGGGCCCGCCGAGAATCTGCGGTACGAGACCTGGCCGGACCCCGTCCCGGGCCCCGGCCAGGTGCGGATCGCGGTGCGGGCGGCCGGCGCGCACTTCGTCGAGACCGTGATGAGGGCGGGCGACGCGTCCGACATGGCGCCGCCGCTGCCCGAGCTGCCCGCGGTCTTCGGCGGTGAGGTCGCGGGCGTCGTCGACGCGGTCGGACCCGGCGTCGACACCTCCTGGCTCGGCCGGTCCGTCGTGACCTCGCACGGTTCGCCCGGCGGGTACGCCGAGCTGGCGGTCGCCGCCGTCGGCGAGCTGCACGCCGTGCCGGACGGGCTCGGCTTCGAGGACGCCGTGACCATGGTGGTGACGGGGGCCAACGCCATGGGGCTGCTCGGCGTCGCACAGCTGCGCCCTGATGACGTGGTGTTGGTGACGTCCGCCGCCGGGGGCATGGGGCGGCTCGTCGTGCAGTACGCGCACGCCCTGGGCGCCACGGTCGTCGGGGCGGCGGGCGGGCCCGGCAAGGTCGAGGCGGTGCGGGCGCTCGGCGCTGACATCGCCGTGGACTACAACGAGCCCGGCTGGGCCGACTCCGTCCGTGAACGGCTCGGCGGGCGTGCCGTCACCGCCGTGCTGGACGGTGTCGGGGGCTCGAAGGCCGCCGCCGCCTTCGAGTTGATCGGGGAGGGCGGGCGGTACGTCGTCATCGGCTGGGCCTCGCAGGAGGCGTTCGAGCCGGCGCCGGAGGTCCTCGCCGCGCGCGGCATCTCGTACGCCAATGCCCTGATGGAGCTGATCGGGCACCCCGAGGGCGGGCCCGCCCGGGAGCTTGCGGCCCTGGAGGCCGCCGCCAAGGGGGAGTTGGCGCCCTCCTGGCAGGCGTTCCCGCTGGCGCGGGCGGCCGAGGCGCACGCGGCGATGGAGCGGCGGGAGACCACGGGCAAGGTGGTCCTCGTCCCCTAGGCCGTGTCAGAAGGCGGTCGGTGCGGCGCCTTCGAGGCGGCGTGTGCGGTAGCTGTCGGCGTCGAGGGTGACGACCTCGGCGTGGTGGGCCAGGCGGTCCACCGTCGCGCGGGCCGTCGCGCCGTCGCCGAGCACCTCGTCCCAGCGGTCCAGCGGAAGGTTGCCGGTGACGATCAGCGAGGCCCGTTCGTAGCGGTGCGAGACGAGCTGGAAGAGGAGGCGGGCGGTCTCGGGGTCGAACGGCACGTAGCCGAGCTCGTCGACGACGAGTACCGGGTACGCGTCCAGCCGGGCCAGCTCCTCGCGCAGCCGCCCCGCGGCCTTGGCCTCCGCGAGCCGGGTGCCCCACTCGGCGGCGGTCGCGAACAGCACCTGGTGGCCCGCCTGGCAGGCCCGTACGCCGAGGGCGACCGCCAGGTGCGTCTTGCCGGTGCCGGGCCCGCCGAGCAGTACGACGTTCGCCTTGCGGGTGACGAAGTCGGCCTTCCCCAGCCGGGCGATCACCTGGGGTTCGGGGGAGCGCAGCTGCCCCTCGTCGAACATCTCCAGGACCTTGCGGGACGGGAACCCCGCGGCCGCGATGCGCTCCTCGGCACCGGTCCCCGGCTCCGCCGCCGCCCCGCCGTCGCCGGCCGCCCCGCGGTCCCGCTGGGCGGGGATGACCACGGCCGCCGGGGGGTCCTCCTTCACGGTGCGCGCCTTGGCCTCGTGCGCCGCCATGGGCCCGGACATGTAGGCGAGGATCGCCGCGGAGGCGATGAACGCCATGTGGATGACCGTCCCCCACAGCAGGTCGTGCCGGGGCGTGTGGTGCACGTCGACGAACATCTGGAGCAGGTGCACCGACGAGATGCCCACGATGGCGGTGGCCAGCTTGACCTTCAGAACGTTCGAATTGACGTGGGACAGCCACTCGGGCTGGTCCCGGTGGCCCTGGAGGCCGATCCGCGAGACGAAGGTCTCGTACCCGCCGACGATCACCATGATCAGCAGATTGGCGATCATCACCACGTCGACGAGCTTGAGCACGGCGAGCATGACGTGCGTCTCGTCCGCGTGCCCGCTGATGACGTGGTGGATGAGGTGCCACAACTCGTTGAAGAACTTGTAGACGTATACGCCCTGTGCTGCCACCAGGCCGAAATACAGGGGGGCTTGGAGCCAGCGGGTCGCGAAGAGCGCGCACCCCAGGGTGGTCATGTTCGAGGGGGGTGAGACGGAGCGGGACACGAGACCTCCAACGGCCGTGAGGCTCGCCATTGTTGTGGACCGCCGCCGACAATCTGAATTCGAGCCACCCGTTGGGGTTAATAGAAATCCAGTCGGACCGGTCCCCCTCGGCCCTCCTCGGCTCTTCTCAGTCCTTCTTGATCAGGGTGACGAGGCGGGAGAGGCCGTCGGCGGCGTAGCCCTCGTCGATCGAGCGGTCCAGGAGGGCCTGGAGCGGCTCGAACAGGTCCGTGCGCAGGCCCTGCTGGGCGAAGGCCGTCAGGAAGTTGGGCAGCGCGGCCTGGTTGATCGCCAGCGACGACACGTCCGTGAGGTGCTGTCCGGAGTCCAGCGCCTCGGCCATGCCGGGCACGAGGCCGTCCGTCATCGCGTTCACCCAGTCCTTGAGCAGCGGCGCGAACTCGCGGGCGGGTACGCCTCCGCTGCCGATCAGGGCGTAGGCCTGGGCGACGCCCATCACCATGCCGTACATGCCGGTGAGCAGGGAGAGGTCGTACAGCGCGGCCGCGCCCGGGTCCTTGCCGACCCACTTGGTGTCCGCGAGGGCCGCCAGCGTGGGGCGGTGTGTCTCGTACGCCTCCTCGTCGGTGCCGCTGTAGAGGATGTACGCGGCGGGCGTCGCGATCATCTGCGGGACGGCCATGATGCCGCCGTCGATGTACGTGATGCCGCGGCCGGCCGCCCAGTCCGCCAACTCCCGCGCCTGGGCCGGGGTTCCATTGGTGAGGTTCACGACCGTGCGGCCGGCGAGGGCGTCGGACTCGGCCTCAAGGAGGCCGCGTACGTTGTCGTTGGTCGTGAGGCAGACGATCACGAGGGGGCTGGCGGTGATGGCCTCGGCCGCGGTCTCGGCCGGGGTCGCGCCCTGGGCGGCCAGGGGGCCCGTCTTGGAGGCGGTGCGGTTCCAGACGGTCGTGTCGTGACCCGCCTTGAGCAGGGCGGCGGCGAGGGCGGTGCCCATCAGGCCGAGGCCGAGGACGGTCACGGAGGCGGGGGCTGCGGTGCTGCTGGGCACGGGGGCTCCTTCAGGGGCGTTCAGAGGCGTTGTTCTGGGGACGCCTCTGATCCTTGCGGGGCCCTGTGGAGCGGACAAGTACCGACTAATTAGTGCGGTACTTACCTAATGGTGTGTGAGCTGGTCAGGAAGGTGGACCAGGTGTCCGGGGTGATGGTCAGGACGGGTCCGGTGGGGTTCTTGGAGTCGCGGATGTGGATGGCGGTGGGGTGCGCGGCTACCTCGACGCAGGCGCCGCCTTGGTCGCTGCTGTGGCTGGACTTGCGCCAGTCGTAGGCGATTTCGAGGCACTGGCCGCCTTCGCTGCCGCTGTAGGTCGACTTGAACCACGTGTGTGCGGCGCTCATTGCTCTCCTAGCAGACGGAGTGTGAGCTGGTCAGGAAGGCGGACCAGGTCTCCGGGGTCACGGTCATGATCGGGCCCGAGGTGACCTTGGAGTCGCGGATGTGGATGGCGGTGGGGTGCGCGGCTACCTCGACGCAGGCGCCGCCCTGCTCACTGCTGTAGCTGGACTTCCGCCAGTCGTATGCGACTTCGAGGCACTGGCCGCCCTGGTCGCTGCTGTAACTGGACTTGAACCACATCGATGCGGTGCTCATTGCTCTCCTAGCAGACGGTCCAACAGGCCTTTGCTCTCCTGGGGGTTGAGGGCCTGTGAACGCAGCATCGCATACCTGTGTTCCAGATGGGCGACCTCGTCGGGGTCGGCGATGATCTGGCTGCTTCGTGGCGCCTCCGTGTAGGCGAGGCGCTGGTGGTCAGGTGTCTCGATCAGGGTGAAGGGACCCGCGAGACCCGCGTGAAAGTCTCGGCCGACCGGCATGAATTGGATCGTGACGCCGGGCAGGTCTGCCCATTCGCGTAGGCGCCGTAACTGCTCGTAGTACACCTCGTCACCGCCGAGCCGGTCCAACAAGGTGACTTCGGAGATGACGAAACTGATGGCCGGCGGCTCCTTTCGGTGCAGGATCTCTTGGCGCTCCATGCGTGCGCTCACGCGCAGTGCGATCTCGTCCTCGCTGAGGGTCGGAACGTCGTTGCTGAAGACGGCGTGGGCGTACCGGTCCGTCTGGAGAACGCCCGGCAGCACCTGGTTGTCGTACCAGGACAGCGCGATCGCCTCGCGCTCCAGGTCCATGTACTCCTCGGCCCACCTCGGGAACAGGTCGACCTCCGGCATGTTCTCCAGCGCGGCGGTCAACACCCCCCTCGCGTCCAGGAGTTTCTCCAGCGCGACCGCCAGGTCTTCCTTCAGCGGTCGTCGGCCCTGCTCGATCGACGCGACCGTCTCCTCGTCGACGACGAGGCGGCCCGCCAACTGCCGCTGGGTCAGGCCCGCCGCACGGCGCAGCGCGCCGATCTGGGCGCCCAGCATCTTCATCGCGGAGGCGTTCCTCCTGCGGTGCTTCTTGGGTGGCATGGCGGCGAACTCCCCCTGTGCGGTGGCGATTGCACTCGTGCGGGCCCGTACAAATTCGACGCACGGGTGCGCGCACAGTTCCATGATGACCACGTAGCGTTACTACCGTCCCGCGATTCGGAAACCGGCCGGATTCCCGCCGGGGTCGCCGTGCCCTCGTCGCGCAGGCCGATGCCGTCGCCGCTGGCGCACGCCGTGACGGACAGGGCCGCGAGTACGACCGCCGTGGCGGCGAAGAGGCGGACGGTGAGATCCGAACGGGGCTCCATGGTCCGGGACATGGCTGGGTCCTTGGCGTCGTACGGGCAGGGTGGCGTGTCCGCCTAGGCGGTCGGCGGGAGCGGCGTGCTTGGATGGCCACAGCTTGTGCGGCGGGGTGTCCCGGTCGCCAGAGGCGGCGGGGAACGGGGGACGCTGGAACACCCGCGCCTGCTGTGACCTGGGGGGATGACCTCGCCCTGGAACGCAGTACTGGAATGGGGAGGACGGCACATGGGTTCGCTCGCGGAGCTGCTGCGGGAGCTCAAGGGGCGGTCGGGGCTCAGCTACGGGGTGTTGGCCAAGCGGCTGCACATGAGTACGTCGACGCTGCACCGGTACTGCAACGGCGACGCGGTGCCGGTGGAGTTCGCGCCCGTGGAGCGGTTCGCACGCCTCTGCAAGGCCTCGCCCGAAGAGCTGGTGGAGGTCCATCGGCGGTGGATCCTGGCGGACGCCGCGCGCGGACGTAAGGCGGAGCCCGAGGCGCCCGAGGCGCCGGTGGGCGCCGAGGCCGCGCCGCCGCCCGGACCAGAGCAGCCGGACCCGGACCCGGAGCCGACGCCGGAGGCGGAACGCGGCAAGCGGCGCCGTGTCGTCGCCGTCGGGGCCGTCGTCGCCCTCGTCGTCGGTGCCGGTTCCGTCGCCCTCGCGCTGAACGGGAGCGACGGGGGGCGCGAGCGCGCCGCGGGCGCCTCGGCGTCGGCCAGTCCCAGCGCCACCCCGGGGAATCCGTCCGGCAAGGGCGGACGCGAGGAGGCCGCCGGCGACCGTGCGGAGAAGAAGGACAAGCCCTCCTCCTCGCCCTCGCGCAAGGACAAGGGCAAGGACACCCCGGGGCGGCCCGACGCCTCCGAGGGCAGCGGCAAGGGAGCCGCGGCGGCGGGCGAGGGGCGGAGCGAGGACCTCGGCGCGCCGATCACCGCGCGTACCAGGCCGTACGTCTATGAGAGCCCCTGTAGCCAGCACTTCCTGGTCAACCGGAAGCCGAACCAGGTGCCGCAGCCACCGGCCGTCGAGCAGGACGCCCCCGGCTGGGCCGCCGATCTCGGCGCCGTCTCGGCCGGTGAGCAGCTCATCGAGGTCACCGTGCAGGGCATGGGCAAGGACACCGTCGTCCTCCAGGACATGCAGGTGCGGGTGCAGAGCACCAGTTCACCGCTGGCCTGGAACGACTTCCAGATGGGCGTCGGCTGCGGCGGCAACGTCTCCACCAAGTCGTTCGGGGTCGACCTCGACGACGGGACGCCGCGCCTCTCGCCCAAGGCGGGGCAGCGCGACTTCCCGTACAAGGTGAGCGAGAGCGACCCCGAGGTCTTCTACGTCAAGGCGAACACGGAGGCGCACGACGTCCGCTGGTACCTGGAGCTGGAGTGGTCGAGCGGCAAACGGCACAACGTGCTCCGCATCGACGACCAGGGCAAGCCGTTCCGCACCAGCGGCAACGTAGGACGCCCCACATACGGCTGGCCGCTCGGCGGCTCCAAGTGGGAAGTGCCGCTGGACAGCTGAGTTGGGGCGGGGCGGGCCGCGTCCGCATCCCGGAACGGCCGGTGTAAGCGGCACGCACATGCCTAGGGTGCGGGCAGAGCCGTCCGAGCCGAAGGAGCCGCCGCCGTGACCGTCACCGAGCCCGCCCGCACCGCCGCCCCCCTGCCGCCGCTGGCCGCGCGCGCCGCCGCGGTCGGGGGCTCGCCGGTACGGGACATCCTCGCGGTCACCGCGCGGCCCGAGGTCATCAACTTCGCGGGCGGGCTGCCCGCCCCCGGCCTCTTCGACGACGAGGGCATCGCGGCGGCCTTCCGCGCGGTCCTCGAAGAGACGCCCGAGCGGGCGCTCCAGTACTCGACCACCGAGGGCGAGCCCGCGCTGCGTACCGCCGTCGCCGCGCGCACCACCGCGCGCGGCCTCGCGACCGGCGCCGACGACGTGCTGGTCACCACCGGGTCGCAGCAGGCGCTGTCGCTGCTCGCGACCGCGCTGATAGAGCCGGGCGACACCGTCCTCGTCGAGAACCCCTGCTACCTCGCGGCGCTCCAGGCCTTCGCCTTCGCGGGCGCGCGGGTGGTGCCCGTGCCGTGCGACGAGGCCGGCATCGACCCCGCCGCCCTCGACGGACTCGTCACCCTGCACCGGCCCAAGCTGCTCTACACCGTCCCCACCTTCCAGAACCCGACCGGCCGCACCCTGCCCGCCGGGCGGCGCGCCGCGATCGCCGAGGTCGCCGGGCGGCGCGGCCTGTGGATCGTGGAGGACGACCCGTACGGGGAACTGCGCTTCGAGGGCGAGCGGGCGCCGTGGATCGCCACGTACCCGGGGGCCGAGGACCGCACGGTTCTGCTCGGCAGCTTCTCCAAGGTCATGGCGCCGGGCCTGCGGCTCGGCTGGCTGCGGGGACCCGCGGCGCTGCTGCGGGCCTGCGCGGTGGCCAAGCAGGCCGCCGATCTGCATACGCCGACGGTCAACCAGCTCGCCGCGGCGCGGTACTTGGCGGACTCCGACCTGGACGCGCACGTCGCCCGCGTGGCGGCGGTGTACCGGGAGCGGCGGGACGCGATGCTGGCCGGCCTCGCGGACGCGCTGCCGGAAGGGTCCGGCTGGATCCGGCCCGAGGGCGGCATGTTCGTCTGGGCGAAGCTGCCGGAGGGGTACGACACGGGGGAGTCGCTGCGGAGTGTCGTCGCGCATGACGTGGCGTATGTGCCGGGGGCGCCGTTCTTCGCGGGGGAGCCGGACGTGTCCACCCTGCGGCTGTGCTTCGTGACGCAGTCCCCCGGCGAGATCGCCGAGGGACTGCGGAGGCTCAGGACTGCGCTGGTGGGGTGACGGGGCCGGTCAGAGGCGCTCGGGGGTCCTGATGCCCAGCAGCGCCATGCCCTGGTGCAGCGTGCGGGCCGTGATGTCGCACAGGAACAGGCGGTTCTCGACCTGGGCCGGGGTGTCCGCCTTCAGGACGGGGCACTTGTCGTAGAACGAGGTGTACAGCGACGCCAGCTGGTAGAGATACGCGGCCAGCTTGTGCGGCGCGTACTCCTTGGCGGCCTCCGTGACCGTGGCGCCGAACGCGTCCAGGTGCAGGCCCAGCGCCCGCTCCGCCGCGTCGAGCGCCAGCTCCGGGTGGGCGGCGGGGCGGACCTCGCCCGCCTTGCGCAGGATCGACTGGATACGGGCGTACGCGTACTGGAGGTAGACCGACGTGTCGCCGTTCAGGGAGACCATCTGGTCGAGGTCGAACTTGTAGTCGCGGTTGGCCGACGTCGACAGGTCCGCGTACTTCACCGCGCCGATGCCGACCTGGAAGGCCCGCTCCTGGATCTCCTCCTCGGTGAGGTCCCGCGCCTTCTCGCGGACGACCTCCGCCGCGCGCTGCACCGCCTCGTCGAGGAGGTCCTCCAGGCGCACCGTCTCGCCCTCACGCGTCTTGAACGGCTTGCCGTCCGCGCCGAGCACCGTGCCGTAGCCCATGTTGTGCGCGGTGACCTCGTCGTTCAGCCAGCCCATCCGGCGGGCCGCCTCGAAGACCATCTTGAAGTGCAGCGACTGACGGACGTCCACCACGTACAGCAGGGTGGTGGCGTGCAGGTCGACGACCCTGTTGCGGATCGCCGAGAGGTCGGAGGCCGCGTACCCGAAGCCGCCGTCCGCCTTCTGCACGATCAGCGGGACCGGCTTGTCGTCCTTGCCCTTGATGTCGTCGAAGAACACGACGAGTGCCCCCTCGGAGCGCACCGCGACACCCGACTCCTCCAGGAGCCGCGCCGTCTCGGCCATCATGTCGTTGTACGCGGACTCGCCGACGATCTCCTCGTCGCGGACCTCCATGTCCAGCTTCGCGAAGACCGAGTAGAAGTAGACCTTCGACTCGTCCACGAACCGCTGCCAGAGGTCGAGCGTCTCCTTGTCGCCGGACTGGAGGTCGACGACCCGCTTGCGGGCGCGGTCCTTGAACTCCTCGTCGGCGTCGAAGACCGCGCGCGAGGCCTTGTAGACGCGGTTGAGATTGCTCATCGCCTGCTCGCCGTCGACCTCGTCGGCCGGGGCCAGCTGACCGGGGTTCTCGATCAGGTACTGGATGAGCATCCCGAACTGGGTGCCCCAGTCGCCGATGTGGTGGCGGCCGATCGTCTTCTCGCCGGTGAAGTCCAGCATGTGGCGCAGGGCGTCGCCGATGACGGCGGAGCGCAGGTGGCCGACGTGCATTTCCTTGGCCACGTTCGGCTGGGCGTAGTCGATCACCGTCGTGCCCCGGTTCTCGGCGTACGGCACGCCGAGCCGCTCGCCGTCCGCCGCCCGCGCCGCGAGGTTCCTCGTGATCGCCCCGTCGGTGACCGTGATGTTCAGGAAGCCGGGGCCGGAGACCTCGATGTCCTTGAACAGGTCGGGGGCGGTGATCCCGGAGACGACCTGCGCGGCCAGCTCCCGCGGGTTGCCCTTGAGCTTCTTGGCGAGCGCCAGGATGCCGTTGGCCTGGAAGTCGGCCCGGTCGCTTCGCCGCAGCAGCGGGTCCGCGGTGCCTGCTTCCGGCAGGGCTGCCGTCAGGGCGTCCGCGAGGCGCTGGTGGACGGAGGCGGTGAGGGACGTGACCGAGGCCATGAATGGGTGCCGTTCTGCTCGGGTGCCTGGTTTGCTGAAGCTGCGAAAACCGAGTATCCCACGCGGTGAAAAGCGGTTTTCGCGGTTACGGGGTGACCTGGGAGAATGGCTGGGTCAAGCGGTACTCACGTAAGAACGTAAGAAGCAGAAAGGCGTGCCGATCGTGGCTCAGAGCACCGATACCACCGACTGGGTCTCCCGCTACGCGGACGAGGTCATCGCCGAGTCGGAGCGTCGTGCCCCGGGCAAACCCGTCACGGTCGCCTCGGGCCTCTCCCCCTCCGGCCCGATCCACCTCGGCAACCTCCGCGAGGTCATGACCCCGCACCTGGTCGCCGACGAGATCCGGCGCCGCGGGCACCAGGTCCGCCACCTGATCTCCTGGGACGACTACGACCGCTACCGCAAGGTCCCGGCCGGCGTCCCCGGCGTCGACGAGTCCTGGGCCGAGCACATCGGCAAGCCGCTCACCTCCGTGCCCGCCCCGGCCGGGTCCGCGTACCCGAACTGGGCCGAGCACTTCAAGGCCGCCATGGCCGAGGCGCTCACCGAGCTGGGCGTCGAGTACGACGGCATCAGCCAGACCGAGCAGTACACCTCGGGCGCCTACCGCGAGCAGATCCTGCACGCGATGAGGCACCGCGGCGACATCGACGCGATCCTCGACCAGTACCGCACGAAGAAGGACCCCGCCAAGGGCGGTAACGGCGGCAAGGGCGGCGCCAAGCAGCAGAAGCCCGTCGACGAGGCCGAGCTGGAGGCCGCCGAGGGCTCCGGCGCCGCCTCCGAGGACGACGGCAGCGGCGGCAGCGGCGGGTACTACCCGTACAAGCCCTTCTGCGGGCAGTGCGAGAAGGACGTCACCACCGTCGTCTCGTACGACGACGAGTCCACCGACCTGGTCTACACCTGCACGGCGTGCGGCTTCGGCGAGACCGTGAAGCTCAGCGAGTTCAACCGAGGCAAGCTGGTCTGGAAGGTCGACTGGCCGATGCGCTGGGCCTACGAGGGCGTCATCTTCGAGCCGAGCGGCGTGGACCACTCTTCGCCCGGCTCGTCGTTCGTCGTCGGCGGCCAGATCGTGCGGAAGATCTTCGACGGCGTGCAGCCGATCGGCCCGATGTACGCCTTCGTGGGGATCTCGGGGATGGCGAAGATGTCGTCCTCGAAGGGCGGCGTGCCGACCCCGGCCGACGCCCTGAAGATCATGGAGGCGCCGCTCCTTCGCTGGCTGTACGCGCGCCGCAAGCCCAACCAGTCCTTCAAGATCGCCTTCGACCAGGAGATCCAGCGGCTCTACGACGAGTGGGACAAGCTGGAGGCCAAGGTCGCCGACGGCTCCGCGCTGCCCGCCGACGCGTCCGCGCACTCCCGCGCCGTGCGCACCGCCGCCGGTGAGCTGCCGCGCACCCCGCGGCCGCTGCCGTACCGCACGCTGGCCTCCGTCGCCGACATCACCGCCGGTGCCGAGGACCAGACGCTGCGCATCCTCGGCGACCTCGACCCGTCGGCGCCGCTGACCTCGCTCGACGAGGTGCGGCCGCGGCTCGACCGCGCCGAGAACTGGATCACCACCCAGGTCCCGGCCGAGGCCCGCACGATCGTGCGCGCCGAGCCCGACACCGAGCTGCTCTCCACGCTGGACGAGGAGAGCCGCGAGTCGCTGCGGCTGCTCCTGGAGGGCCTCGACTCGCACTGGTCCCTGGACGGCCTCACCCACCTCGTGTACGGCGTGCCGAAGGTGCGGGCCGGGTTCTCGGCGGAGGCGACGGCCAAGGAGCTGCCGCCGGAGATCAAGGTGGCGCAGCGGACGTTCTTCGCGCTGCTGTACCGGCTGCTCGTGACCCGGGAGACCGGGCCGCGTCTGCCCACGCTGCTGCTGGCCGTGGGCGCGGACCGGGTGCGCAAGCTGCTCGGCGCGTAGGCCTGGCGGAGGGGCGGGCGGAGTCTCCCGCCCGCCCCTCCGCGTTTCCGTACGCACCCCGCGTCTCTGCACCCTTTGGACTACCCGGAGT
This sequence comes from Streptomyces sp. 135, assembly GCF_020026305.1. Taxonomy (NCBI): domain Bacteria; kingdom Bacillati; phylum Actinomycetota; class Actinomycetes; order Kitasatosporales; family Streptomycetaceae; genus Streptomyces; species Streptomyces sp. 135. The sequence continues at coordinate 4,827,885 of NZ_CP075691.1, forward strand.
TCGGCCCGGGGCAGGACGCCGCGGGCTGATCTCTCCGTGATCGTGGAGGCATGAAGGAAATCATCGCCATCGTCGGATGGGTCACGGGAATCCAGGGCGCCCTCGGCGCCGCCGGCCGCCTCTTCGGGGACGGCCCCTGGGGGCTGCTGCACAAGTGGTGGGATGTGCCCACCCCCTTGTACGTGGCCCTCTTCGCCGCCGGTGCCGTGCTCGCCGTATACGGGGAGCTGGGCAAGAAGCGGGCGTGAGCACTAAGGCCGGCGCTACGCCTGGCGCCGCCTGCGTACGGCGAAGAAGACCAGCGCGGTCAGGACGGCGACCGAACCGGTGGCGATGGTGAGGGTCACCGGCGTCCAGTCGGGGGCCTCGGACCGCGCCCGGGCCTCGGCGGCGCACTCGGCGCCGGGGGCCGCGCCGCCCGCCTCGACCCGCACCGTGCCGTTGGTCCGCGCCTCCTCCGGCGGCACCGGCTCGTCGAAGCGGAGGGAGTGGTCACCGGGTTTCGCGTCGCAGCGGATCGTGGCCCGGCCCTTCCAGGAGACCTTGCCGGAAGGTTCCAGTTTCACCGGACCCGAGAACGCGTCGGAGCGGACGGTGACGCGGTGGCCGTCGTCCATCTGGTCCATCAGTTCCGGATTCAGCACGGACAGCGTGACGCGTTCGCCGGGCCTCACCGAGCCCGGTACGACGGTGAGTTCACCTTCCCGGCCCGCCTGCGCGGCGGCGCTTGTGATGCCTGCCAGGGAAAGGGCGAGGGCGAGCGCTCCAGCCGTTACGGCGGTTTTGTGTGGCATAAGGTGATCTTATCCGGATCTTATTCAGGGGGAGTCTGGGCGCACATCCGACCTCGGGCGCCCAGCGGAAAGGCAGTTGTGCGCATTTCACGTTGGGCCCGCGCCGTGGCCGTGGGGGTGGGCGGCGGGTTCCTCGCCGTCTCGGCCACCACCGCCACCGCGGCGACACCCGTCGGTGACAGCAGGGCGGTTCCGAAGGAGAGCGACGTGGCATGGGGGGCCGCGGCGGCGGCGCGGTTCTGGACCGCCGACCGGATGGAAGCGGCGACGCCGTTGCGGTCCTCGGTGGAGACAGCCAGGGGGGTGCGGGCGTCGGTGGCGTCCGCGGCGAGGGCCCAGACGGACTACGAGGGCTCCAAGACCATCGGCGTGCTCTACTTCGTCGACAAGGGCATGGCCAAGCACAACTGCACGGCCAGCGTGGTCCACAGCCCCAAGGGCAACCTCATCCTCACCGCGGGGCACTGCGGCAACGGCGACAAGTACGCCTTCGTACCCCAGTACCGCACGGGCAAGACCCCGGCGCAGCAGCCCCACGGCATCTGGGCGGTCGACCGCGTCTTCAAGGACCCGCGGCGCACCGACCACGGCCCCGGCTCGGACCTCGACTTCGCCTTCGCGACCGTCAAGCCCGACAAGAACGGCCGCCAGGTCGAGGACCTCACCGGCGCCAACACCCTCACGCACACGCCCCGTTACGACCTCTCGGTCACCGTCATCGGTTACCCGTCGGCCAGGAACGCCCCGAAGGACCAGGCGATCAAGTGCCGCACGAAGACCACCCGGCTCACCGGTTACAAGCAACTGCGCATGGAGTGCGGCGGGTTCTTCGGCGGCACCTCGGGCAGCCCGTGGCTGATGGACTTCGACGAGCGGACCAAGACGGGCAAGGTCATCGGCAACCTCGGTGGCGCGGGCGGCGGCGGAGCCACCGACTCCGTCTCCTACGCGCCCTTCTACGACGACGAGGTGTTCAAGCTCTACGCCGACGCCGTGCACGACGCAGCCGTCGTCGAGCGGCCCCCGCTGCCCGCCACCCTCGGCACCGGCGAGACCTGGCAGCACACCAAGCACATGGCCACCGGCGACTACACCGGGGACGGCAAGGCCGACCTCCTCGTGGTCTGGGCCGACGGCGAGGTCACCCTCCACCCGGGCAACGGCAAGGGCGGCTTCACCGGCGAACGCCGCCTGAGGAAGCCCAACGCCACGTGGAAGCACACCACGGCCCTCACCGGCGGCGACTTCACCGGCACCGCCCTCTCCGACCTCATGGTGCGCTGGTCCGACGGCGAGGTGACCCTGTACCCGGACGTGTCCGCCTCGGGGTTCGGCACGGAGACCGAGCTCGCCGCCGCCGGATCCCGCTGGAAGAAGGCCGCCCAGCTCACCGCGGGCCGCTTCGGCGGCGGAAACAAGACCGACGACGTCGTCGTGCGCTGGACCGACGGCGAGGTCAGCCTGTACAGCGACGTGGACGGCCGCGGCTTCAAGAAGAAGACCCGGCTCCACAAGCCCGGCGCCACGTGGAAGCGCACCGCCCTGCTCACCGGCGGCGACTTCACCGGCACCGCCCTGGGGGACCTCTTCGTCCGCTGGAGCGACGGCGAACGCACCGTCCACAAGGACGTGAGCCCGGCAGGACCCGGCACGAAGACCCGCATGGGAGCCCCCGGCGCCCTGTGGCAGCACGCCAAGGTGATGACCGCCGGCGCCTACACCGCGGGCGGCCGGCCCGACGACCTGATCGTGCGCTGGAGCGACGGCGAGGTCAGCCTCTACGCCGACACGACGGCGAAGCTCGGCCGCGAGGTCACCCTCGTGCCGCCGAAGGTCTCCTGACGCTCCGTCGGGTCACGCGATGTATTCCGCGCCGACGTCCGCGCCCGCGTCCAGATCCTGTTGGTAGCGGGAGCGGAAGTCGCGCAGGTACGGGCGGAGCGTGCTCTCCGTGAGCGGTCCGCCCGCCTGGCCCGTCACGCCGTACAGGTCCATCAGGTACAGGCTGAACTGCCGGGCGTTGGGGTAGTCGCCGATCTCGCTGACGTACTTGCGGAACGCCGTGAAGTACGCCTCCACGCGGGATACGTCGTCGGGGAGCCCGGGGATGTCGGGCTCGGGCTCGGGGTCCGTCTGCGCCTCCGGCTCGGGCTCGGGCTTGGGCTCGGGCTGCGGGGTGGCGGCGGGGTGGCGCGCCTCATCGTCGTAGGGGCCGTTGTCGTACTGCTCGTCGCCGTGCTGTCCGTTGTCGTACGGGGCCTGCTCCTCGTACCACTGGTCGTACGGCTCCTCGGGGGCGTACGAAGCGGGGTGCTTCGCGAACCACGGGCTCTCGTGCGGCAGGACCTCCGGCTGGGGCTCCGGCTCGGGCTCCGGCTTCGGCTCGGGCTCCGGCTGGGGCTCCGGCTGGGGCCTGCGCGGGGCCGGCAGCTGGGGCTGCTGGGAGACCGTGGTCTGCGCGGCGGCCGGGGCCGGGGCCGGGGGCAGCAGGGCCGGTTCGATGCCCGCGGCGGCCAGGCCCGCGGGGGCGGTCTCCGCCAGCGGCACGCCGTAACGGGCGAGGCGCAGCGGCATCAGTGACTCGACGGGGGCCTTGCGGCGCCAGGCACGGCCGAAGCGGGAGCGCAGCCGGGCCTGGTAGACGAGGCGTTCCTGCTCCAGCTTGATCACCTGGTCGTAGGAGCGCAGCTCCCACAGCTTCATCCGGCGCCACAGCAGGAAGGTGGGCAGCGGGGAGAGCAGCCACCGGGTGAGCCGTACGCCCTCCATGTGCTTGTCGGCGGTGATGTCCGCGATCCGCCCGATCGCGTGCCGCGCCGCCTCGACCGCGACGACGAAGAGCACGGGGATCACGGCGTGCATGCCCGTGCCGAGCGGGTCCGGCCAGGCCGCCGCGCCGTTGAAGGCGATCGTCGCGGCCGTGAGCAGCCACGCCGTCTGCCGCAGCAGCGGGAAGGGGATGCGGATCCAGGTCAGCAGGAGGTCCAGGGCCAGCAGGACGCAGATGCCCGCGTCGATGCCGATCGGGAAGACCACCGAGAAGCCGCCGAAGCCCTTCTGCTCGGCGAGCTCGCGCACGGCCGCGTACGACCCCGCGAAGCCGATCCCGGCGATGACGACCGCACCGGCGACGACCACCCCGATGAGTATCCGGTGCGTGCGTGTCAGCTGCATCGCGGCCACCCGCGAACCCCTCCCTGTTCAGCCTGGATCGGCTTGTTGCGAGCGATAGCCTGGCACACGTGTGCGGGGGGTCTGTCGGCCGGTACGCCAAGAGCCCGGCCCTCGGGGGCCGGGCTCCGTCAACCGCGGTGGCGGCGGGGTGCGTTGGCGGCGTCGAAGGCGCCGGGGGTCAGGACTTGGACGTCGACTTGGACTTGGAGTTGCTGGTGTCCGACTCGGAGTCGTCGGACTTGGCGTCGTCCGACTTCGCGTCGGTCTTCTTCGCGTCGCTCTTCTTCGCGTCGTCGTCCGACTTCGGCTTGTCCTCGGACCCGGACGGCGCCTTGGCGCCGTCCTCGTTGGCGGAGACGACCGCGGCCGCGGCCTCCTTCGCCGCCTTCTGCGCGGCCTTCGACAGGGCACCGGCGTCGGGGGACTTGTCGCCCGCGAGGCCCGCGCCGTTGTAGTCGACCGTGATGACCGCGTTCTCCACGCGCGTCACGAACGTCTGCTGCTTGAAGGTGTCCTTGTCCTTCTTCAGGTCGTACCGCACGAGCGTCGCCTGCTCGCCGACGCCCTGCACCGGCTCCGTCTTGACGCTCTTCGCGTCCTTCGTCGCCTGGGCGTCCGCGACCTGCTTGGCGAAGCTCTCCTGCGCGCGCTTCGCGCCACTGCCGAGCGAGGCGTCCGACTCGAAGCGCATCAGCGAGACGCGCAGCCAGCGGAACTGGGAGCCGTCCACGCCGTTGTTGTCGAGGCTGTCCCAGGAGCAGCTGCCGCGCAGCGCCGTGTCCGTGGACGTGCCGGCCTTGCCCTTGTCCTTGGCCTCCGGCACCAGGTCCTGGAGCGTCTTCTTCGACAGGACCTTGCAGGGCTCGGGGAGCTTGCCGTACGCGGCCTCCTCCACGGCCGGGGCCTTGTCGCCCCCGGCCTTCTTCGAGGCCGACGCCTTGGCGCCCGCCTCCTTCTTGGCCCCGTCGGAGCCGGAGCCGGAGTCGGATGAGCAGCCGGAGGCGACGAGGATCACCGGTACGGCGGCCGCGCTGACGAGGATGCGGCTCAGACGCTGGCGCTGTCGCTGTGCAGGTCGGTGCATGGTTCCTTCACTCAGTTCGTCTCGTGACGTCCGGTTCGTCTCGTGACGTCGTCGGGTCCGAGGGGCCACGGTACGCGCATGGGGCGGCGGGTGGCCCCGCTTCACGTGCGCGGGGCCCCTGCCCGCGCCCGCTCCGTCCGCCGGCTACTCGTCGAACTTCCCGGCGAGGCCATCGGCCAGTTCCAGCGCCTTGTCCTGCATTTCCTTGCTGTCGGGGACGTCCGTGCGGCGGCCGGGCTGCTCGTCGTACTCAATGGTGACGATGACGTTCGACGTGCGGAACACCACAGTCACGGTGCGGTGTCGGGTGGCCGAGGCGGCGGTGGTGAGGGCGTCGTCCAGGAACGCCTCGTCGCCGAGGTCCTCCAGAGAGCGGGGTTCCAGGCCGGCGGGCGGGGTGGCGGGCCCGGTCGTGGAGGTGGCGTCGTCGTCGCCGGGCTCGGTGCGGTCCTTCGTCCCGCCCTGGGCCTTGTCCCCCTTCTCCTCCTTGCCCTCCTTCTCCTCCTTCGATGCGTCCTTGCCGTCCTTGTCGTTCTCGTCTTCGTCGTCCGCGTCGGAGGAGGCGGGCACCGGGAGGCCCGCCTCGCGCAGCTTCGTCGAGTAGACCTCCGCGGCGCGGTCGTCGTCGCTGACCGTGCCGTCGTAGGAGACGACCCGCTCGAAGTCGACGAGGAGGTGGTGGGAGGCGCCGGACGACTCGACCTTCCAGCGGCAGCCCACGCGCCGGTCGGTGTCGTACGTGACCGTGGGCGTCCCCTCGTACGCCTTCTCGCGCTGCTCGCTCTCCCCCATCTCCGTGAGGCCGGGGAGCATCGCGTCGAGGGTGCCCGGCTCGACCTCGCCGCAGGGCTCCGGGAGCGTGCGGTACTTGCCGGGCTCGGCGGGGGCGGCCGCGCTGCCGGTGTCCCCCGGCTTGGAGTCGTCGGCTCCGTCGCCGCCGCCGGAGCCTCCGGTGCAGCCGGCGAGCAGTGCCGCGAGGAGCGCGGCGGCGACACCGGGTGCGTAGACCTTCCGCTGCACCGTGATGGCTCCTCTCGTGGGGATATTCGGTTGCCGCTGACAGGCGACCGGTGGACACAATGTCTATCGCACGCGCCGCCGTCGACGCCGGTCCGATACCCCTTTCGTAGACCTTGGCTCCGGTATTTGCGCTTCTAGACTTGTAGTGGGTTACGGGGGAAAGAGGACGATATGTCGTATGTAGAGGTCCCCGGCGCGAAGGTGCCGATACGGATGTGGGCCGACCCGGCGTCGGTCGAGGACGTCGCGATGCGGCAGCTGCAGAACGTGGCGACGCTGCCGTGGATCAAGGGCCTGGCGGTCATGCCGGACGTCCACTTCGGCAAGGGCGCGACGGTCGGCTCGGTGATCGCCATGCAGAGCGCGGTCTGCCCGGCGGCGGTCGGCGTCGACATCGGCTGCGGCATGTCGGCGGTCAGGACGTCACTGACGGCGAACGACCTCCCGGGGGATCTGTCGCGCCTGCGGTCGCGGATCGAGGCGGTGATTCCGGTGGGACGGGGCATGCATGACGACCCCGTCGATCCGGGGCGCTTCCACGGGATGGCGACGGCGGGGTGGGACGACTTCTGGGGGCGGTTCGAGGGGGTCGCGGAGGCGGTCAAATTCCGTCAGGATCGGGCGACGAAGCAGATGGGCACGCTCGGAAGCGGCAACCACTTCGTTGAATTCTGTCTCGACGAGGCGGGTTCGGTGTGGCTGATGCTGCACTCCGGTTCGCGGAACATCGGCAAGGAACTCGCCGACCACCACATCGGCGTGGCCCAGGGGCTCCCGCACAACCAAGGGCTCGTCGACCGTGACCTGGCGGTGTTCATCGCGGACACCCCGCAGATGGCGGCGTACCGGAACGACCTGTTCTGGGCGCAGGAGTACGCGAAGCACAACCGCGCGATCATGATGGCGCTCTTCAAGGACGTGATCCGCAAGGAGTTCAAGAAGGCCAAGCCGGTGTTCGAGCAGGAGATCTCCTGCCACCACAACTACGTCAGCGAGGAGCGGTACGACGGGATGGACCTGCTGGTCACCCGGAAGGGCGCGATCCGTGCGGGCAGCGGTGACTTCGGGATCATCCCCGGCTCCATGGGCACCGGCTCGTACATCGTGAAGGGCCTCGGCAACGAGGCGTCCTTCAACTCCGCCTCGCACGGCGCCGGCCGGCGCATGAGCCGGGGCGCGGCGAAGCGGCGCTTCTCGACGCAGGACCTGGCGGAGCAGACGCGGGGCGTCGAGTGCCGCAAGGACTCGGGCGTCGTGGACGAGATCCCGGCCGCTTACAAGCCGATCGAGCAGGTCATCGACCAGCAGCGGGACCTCGTCCAGGTCGTGGCGAAGCTCAAGCAGGTCATCTGCGTGAAGGGCTGAGGCGTGAAGGGCTGAGACGCGGACGTCGTGCTACTTCGCGTGTGTGATGGCGAAGATCATGACGAAGGCGACCAGGTGGATGCCGAAGAGGAAGTACGCGAGGTACCACCACACCATCCGCTCGTTCTTCTTCTCCTCGGCGAGGCGCTGGGTCTCCCGCTCGTGTGTGAGGCGTTCGAGGGGGTCCTGGGAGTCGGCGGAGTAGGCGGGGGTGCCGGGGTCGTCGCCGGGGAGGGTCATGGTCATGACTCCCGGTGGACCTTGGTGTTGGAGGCCTGGGCGCGCGGGCGGACCACCAGCAGGTCGATGTTGACGTGGGGCGGGCGGGTGACCGCCCAGGTGATGGTGTCCGCCACGTCCTCGGCCGTCAGCGGATCGGCCACGCCCGCGTAGACCTTCGCGGCCTTCTCGGAGTCGCCGCCGAAGCGGGTCAGCGCGAACTCGTCCGTCTTGACCATGCCGGGCGCGATCTCGATGACGCGGACGGGGGTGCCGACGATCTCCAGGCGCAGCGTCTCGGCGAGGACGTGCTCGGCGTGCTTGGCGGCCACGTAGCCGCCACCGCCCTCGTACGTGCCGTGCCCGGCGGTCGAGGAGAGGACGACCACCGTGCCGTCGCCGCTCGCGGTGAGCGCGGGGAGCAGGGCCTGCGTGACGTTCAGCGTGCCGAGGACGTTCGTCTCGTACATCCGGCGCCAGTCGGCCGGGTCGCTGGTGGCGACGGGGTCCGCGCCGAGCGCGCCGCCCGCGTTGTTCACCAGGACCGCGATCTTCTTGAACGCCGTCGCGAAGGTGTCGACCGCCGCGCGGTCGGTGACGTCGAGTGCGTACGCCATCGCGTCGTGCCCCGCGTCGGTGAGCTCGGCGGCGAGCGCCTCGATGCGGTCCTTGCGGCGCGCGGTGAGGACGACGCGGTAGCCGGCGGCGGCCAGGCCGCGTGCGGTGGCGGCACCGATGCCGCTGCTGGCGCCGGTGACGATGGCGATGCGCTTGGTGGCGGCGGCAACGGTCATGGGGCGCTCCTCGGGGCTGGGCGGTGAGGGTGGTCGGTCGTCTGCGGGTCAGGATATGTGGGCCGTTCAGCGGCTCCGGGGCGCGTACATGATCACGGCCATTCCCGCGAGGCAGATCAGGGCGCCGATGACGTCCCAGCGGTCCGGGCGGTACCCGTCCGCGGCCATGCCCCAGGCGATCGAGCCCGCGACGAAGACCCCGCCGTACGCCGCGAGGATGCGGCCGAACTCGGCGTCGGGCTGGAGCGTGGCCACGAATCCGTAGACGCCGAGTGCGATGACGCCCGCGCCGATCCAGGCCCAGCCGCGGTGCTCGCGCACGCCCTGCCAGACGAGCCAGGCGCCGCCGATCTCGAAGAGGGCGGCCAGGACGAACAGGGCGGCGGAGCGGGCGATGAGCATGGGCGACAGGGTGGCATGGGGTGGCGGAGGGGTGGGGTGCCGGTGGTCGCCTGGGGTTCGTCTGGGGGTACGTGTGCGGGTGCGTGGGGGTGCCGGCGACGCCTGGGGTGCGTCTTGGGGGCGGGGCCGCGGGGGTATGTCCGTGCTCGCCATCTTGGCGCGGGGGTTTCGTTGCTTCGGGGCCCTTGTGACCACCACTGTGCTCCGCGCGCACATACCCCCATGTCCCCTCCGGCGCGCTCGCGGCTGCGGGCCGTCCCTGCTGCGGGTCTGCTACTCCCCGGTCAAGGTGTATCGCCAGTCATGGCACGGGTGCCAGTTGCCCTTGGGGTACTCGATCGTGGCCTCGCCTCGGAGGGTGAAGCCCGCTTTGCGGCACACCGCGTTGGACGCCCCGTGCTCCGTCGCGGGGAACGCGTGGAGGTGGGCGTGGCGGGCCGCCGCCCTCGCCTCGGTGATGATCAGCCGCGCCGCGCCCACCGCGACGCCGCGGCCCTGGAACTCGGGCAGGACGCCCCATCCCGTCTCCCAGACCGTCTCGCCCTGCCAGGTCGCCTCCCAGTACCCGATCGAGCCCGCCGTCACGCCGTCCAGCGTGATCCGGAACATCTGGCCCTTGTCGTCCAGGCCGAGGTAGCGGCGGTGCCGGTCCGCGAGCTTCTCGGGGGTCTCGGGGCCGCCCAGGTGCTCCGTCATCTCCGGGGTGTTGAGTCGGGCGAGGAGCGCTGGGCCCTCGTCTTCCGGCCAGGGGTGCAAGTGGATCTGCGGCTGTTCTGATCGCTCCATGCCGTCACGGTAGGGGGAATAGGTGGAGCCGGGGGGTCGTTCATGGATGTAGTTGAATCATGAACAATATGGGAGTCGGTCATGCAGTTCGGGGTTTTCAGCGTCGGTGACGTGACGGTCGATCCGACGACGGGGCGCGCGCCGAGCGAGTACGAGCGGATCAAGGCGATGGTGGCGATCGCGTTGAAGGCGGAGGAGGTGGGGCTGGATGTGTTCGCCACCGGTGAGCATCACAACCCGCCGTTCGTGCCGTCGTCGCCGACCACGATGCTCGGTTATATCGCCGCCCGTACCGAGCGTCTGGTGCTGTCGACCTCGACGACGCTGATCACGACCAATGACCCGGTCAAGATCGCGGAGGACTTCGCGATGCTCCAGCACCTGGCGGACGGCCGGGTGGACGTGATGCTGGGGCGCGGCAATACGGGGCCGGTGTATCCCTGGTTCGGCAAGGACATCCGGGACGGCATCGATCTGGCCGTGGAGAACTACGCGCTGCTGCGGCGGCTGTGGGATGAGGACGTGGTGACGTGGAAGGGGAAGTTCCGTACGCCGTTGCAGTCCTTCACCGCCACGCCGCGTCCGCTGGAGGGGGTCGCGCCGTTCGTGTGGCACGGCTCGATCCGTTCTCCGGAGATCGCGGAGCAGGCGGCGTACTACGGTGACGGGTTCTTCCACAACAACATCTTCTGGCCGGCGGAGCACACCCGGAAGATGGTCGAGCTCTACCGGCGGCGTTACGCGCACTACGGGCACGGCACCGCGGAGCAGGCGATCGTGGGGCTGGGCGGACAGGTGTTCATGCGGGCGAAGTCCCAGGACGCGGTACGGGAGTTCCGGCCCTACTTCGACAACGCGCCGGTGTACGGGCACGGGCCTTCGCTGGAGGAGTTCACCGAGCAGACGCCGTTGACGGTGGGCTCGCCGCAGCAGGTGATCGAGCGGACGCTGTCCTTCCGGGACACGGTCGGTGACTATCAGCGGCAGCTGTTCCTGATGGATCACGCCGGGCTGCCGCTGAAGACGGTGCTGGAGCAGCTGGATCTGCTGGGTGAGGAAGTGGTGCCGGTGCTGCGGGAGGAGTTCGCCGAGCGGCGTCCCGCCGGGGTGCCGGACGCCCCCACCCACGCCGCCCGCGTGGCCGCCGCCCGCGAGGGTGGCCAGAAGGAGGTGTCGGCGTGAAGTTGGTCGTCGTCTCCGCGGGGCTGAGCAGTCCTTCGTCCACCCGGCTGCTCGCCGACCGGCTCGCGGCCGCCACCCTGGAGCACGCCGGCGCCGAGGCCGAGGTCGTCGAAGTGCGGGAGCTGGCCGTGGAGATCGCCCAGCACCTCGTCACCGGCTTCCCGCCGGCCCGGCTGGCCGCCGCGTTGGACGCGGTGGCCGCCGCCGATGGGCTGATCGCGGTGACGCCGGTGTTCGCGGGCTCGTACAGCGGACTGTTCAAGTCCTTCTTCGATCTCATCGACAAGGACGCGCTGACCGGGAAGCCCGTGCTGATCGGTGCCACCGGGGGGACGGCTCGGCACTCGCTGGTCACCGAGCATGCGATGCGTCCGCTGTTCGCCCATTTGCGGGCGCTGGTCGTGCCGACGGCTGTCTACGCGGCCTCGGAGGACTGGGGGCAGGACGGCCTCGCGTCCCGTATCGCCCGCGCGGGGCGGGAGTTGGCGCGCTTCATGGTGCCTGGCAGGCAGAACGCCGGGCCCGCCGAGGCGCCCGACACCGCCGCCGCGATCGCGCCGCGCTCACTGACCGGCGCGATCACGTCCGTGGATCCGGACAGCGGCTTCGACGTCGTCCCCTTCGCCCAGCAGCTCGCCGCCCTGCGCGTCGAGTGACGGGACGTCAGGGCCACACCAGGCAGTACGCCTGATGCCCCGCGTCGTGCAGGCGGTGGCTGAAATCCTGCCACTCGTGCAGGAGTTGGTAGACGTTGAAGGCGTCGCGCGGGCCGCCGCGGTCGGGCACGGTGGACCAGATGAAGGCCGCGGCGCCCACCGACTCCTCGCCGACGCCGCGCAGCGGGTCGACGACGGTCATGGGGAGCTTCACCACGGCGTAGTCGGGGTGCAGGACGACCAGTTCGAGCGGGGGCACCTTGTGCAGGGGTATGCCCTCGATACCGGTCAGGACCATCGCGGCCATCGTCTCCGGCTTGATCTTCGTGAACATGCCGCCCATGCCGAGCTCGTCGCCGCCCAGCTCCTCGGGCCGCATCGAGATCGGCACGCGGGCGGCGGTCGCACCGTCCGGGGCGCCGAAGTACTTGTACGTCACCCCCACCCCGCCACTCCTGCTGCTCATCCGGTCCGGCCGGGATTCGATCGACTCGCTCCGCGCCTGGTCGGGCGCCTGCGCCGGCTGCGCTTGTGCCTCACGTCGGTGCTTGCCCCGCCGGGCACGCCGGGGGCCCAGGCCGTCGGTCCCCTCGCCCAGTCCGCCACCGCGATGCATATCTCCACCCGACTGCTTTTCCAGGGCGGCACGGCCCTGTCTTTTCTAGGCCTCGCGGCCCCCGCCACGCAACCCGATCATCGTGTCAGTGACCTCCCCCACGGTCACCCGCTAAAACGTGGAGTGAAACACCTGTCCGCAGGAAGTCCGGACCCTCTGACACCATGGCTCGTGTGAGCTTCCCGTATAGCGCCCCAGTTTCGCAGACTCTTTTCGACCGTGCGGCGGCCGTGACGCCCGGCGGTGTGAACTCTCCCGTGCGCGCGTTCCGCGCTGTGGGTGGTACGCCCCGTTTCATGGTGTCCGGTACCGGTCCGTACCTGACTGACGCCGACGGCCGCGAGTACGTCGACCTCGTGTGTTCGTGGGGTCCGATGATCCTCGGGCACTCCCACCCCGAGGTGACCGCCGCCGTGCAGGAGGCCGTCGCCCGCGGCACCTCCTTCGGTACGCCCGGCGAGGGCGAGGTCGCCCTCGCCGAGGAGATCGTGGCCCGTATCGCGCCCGTCGAGCAGGTGCGGCTCGTCTCCAGCGGCACCGAGGCCACCATGTCCGCCATCCGGCTCGCCCGCGGCTTCACCGGGCGCGCCAAGGTCCTCAAGTTCGCCGGCTGCTACCACGGGCATGTCGACGCCCTCCTGGCCTCCGCCGGTTCGGGCGTGGCGACCCTCGGCCTGCCCGACACCCCGGGCGTCACCGGCGCCCAGGCGGGCGACACCATCGTCGTCCCCTACAACGACCTGGACGCCGTGCGCGCCGCCTTCGCCGCGCACGAGGGCCAGATCGCCTGCGTCATCACCGAGGCCTCGCCCGGCAACATGGGCGTCGTACCGCCCGGAGAGGGCTTCAACCAGGGCCTCGCCGACCTGTGCCGGGAGAACGGCGCGCTGTACATCTCCGACGAGGTGATGACCGGCTTCCGTACGTCGAAGGCGGGCTGGTACGGCGTCGACGGCGTGCGCCCCGACCTGATGACCTTCGGCAAGGTCATGGGCGGCGGCTTCCCCGCGGCGGCCTTCGGCGGGCGCGCCGACGTGATGGCGCACCTCGCCCCGGCCGGTCCGGTCTACCAGGCGGGCACGCTGTCGGGGAACCCGGTCGCCACGGCCGCGGGCCTCGCGCAGCTGCGGCTCCTGGACGACGCGGCGTACGAGAAGATCGACGCGGTCTCGGAGCGGCTGCGGGGTCTTGTGAGCGAGGCGCTGAGCAAGGAGGGCGTCGCGCACACCGTGCAGAACGCCTCCAACATGTTCTCCGTCTTCTTCACCGACCGCGCCGTGCGCAACTACGACGACGCCAAGGCACAGGAGTCCTTCCGCTTCACCGCCTTCTTCCACTCGATGCTGTCGCAGGGCGTCTATCTGCCGCCCTCGGCGTTCGAGTCCTGGTTCGTGTCCACCGCCCACGACGAGCGGGCCGTCGAGCGGATCGCCGCCGCCCTGCCGGGTGCCGCGCGCGCGGCCGCGGAAGCCACGGAGGCCGGCGCATGAGCGGCACGGCAGCGGGTGACGAGCTGACCGTCGTCCATGTGATGCGCCACGGCGAGGTGCGCAACCCCGACGGGATCCTGTACGGGCGGCTGCCCGACTACCACCTCTCGGAGCTGGGCCGGCGGATGGCCGACCGCGTCGCCGAGCACCTCGCCCAGCGCGACGTCACGCACGTCGTCGCCTCGCCGCTGGAGCGCGCCCAGGAGACCGCCGCGCCGATCGCCAAGGTGCACGGCCTGGACCTCGCGACGGACGCCCGGCTCATCGAGGCGGAGAACGTCTTCGAGGGCAAGACCTTCGGAGTCGGCGACGGCGCGCTGAAGAACCCCGAGAACTGGCGGCATCTGGTCAACCCCTTCAAGCCGTCCTGGGGCGAGCCGTACATCGAGCAGGTCGTGCGGATGATGGGCGCCCTGGACGCGGCGAAGGACGCGGCCCGCGGGCACGAGGCGGTCTGCGTCAGCCACCAGCTGCCGATCTGGATCGTGCGCAGCTTCGTGGAGAAGCGGCGGCTGTGGCACGACCCGCGCAAGCGGCAGTGCACCCTCGCGTCGCTGACGACGTTCACCTACCGCGGTGACCGCATCGTCTCGGTGGGTTATTCGGAGCCCGCCCGGGATCTCGTGCCCGCGCATCTCCTCGCCGGTGCCAAGCCGGTGAAGGGCAAGGGCGAGGCTTTCGGCGCCTGACGCCGATTAACGCCCGCGGTCCCCGTCTCATTTACGTCATGTGATCACGTCGCGACTGTACGTCCCTTTCGGGTAAAGCGCGGCAAATAACCGCGATGTGCAGGAACCCCGCTGTTCGTCGCGCCCTCTAACAGGTCGTCCCTCTTGCAAGCCGGATACGGGCAGGAGGCGGACCCAAGGGCGCGACGAATGGGGAAGTAATGCGCGACATCAGCCGCAGGGGAATGCTCGGACTCGGAGCGGGTGCCGCGGCCGCTTTCGGACTCGCGGCTTGCGGCTCCGGGGCCGGCGGGGATTCCTCGGGGCCCGCGGAAAAGGCGAAGGAAGGGCAGGGCGGCGCGAAGCAGCCGGCCAAGCCGATCGGTGACGGGTCGACCGCCTACACCGGCGCCCAGCCCCACCAGCCCGGCAAGCCCGTACCGCTGGAGCCGGGCGAGACGCCCCCGCAGTTCGTGATCTTCTCCTGGGACGGCGCGGGCGAGGTCGGGAACGGTCTGTTCCCGCGCTTTTTGAAGCTCGCCGAGGACCACGGCGCGCACATGACGTTCTTTCTCTCCGGGCTTTATCTGCTGCCCGAATCGAAGAAGCGTCTGTACCGTCCGCCGAACAACGCGGTCGGCGCCTCCGACATCGGTTATCTCACCGACGGTCACATCAAGGACACGCTGAAGTACGTGCGCCAGGCATGGCTGGAGGGCCATGAAATCGGCACGCACTTCAACGGGCACTTCTGCACGGGCACGGGGACGGTCGCCAACTGGACGTCCGCGCAATGGCAGGACGAGATCGACCAGGCCAAGTCCTTTGTGAAGAAGTGGCGTACGAACACCGGCTGGAGCGATCTGCCGCCGCTGCCCTTCGACTACGACAAGGAGCTCGTCGGCGGCCGCACGCCCTGTCTGCTCGGGCAGGACAACCTCCTGCCGACCGCGAAGAAGCTCGGCTGGCGCTACGACGCGTCCTCGCCCGGCGGCCGCCAGCGCTGGCCCGAGAAGAAGATGGGCGTCTGGGACCTGCCGCTCCAGGCGGTGCCCTTCCCCGGCCACTCCTTCGAGGTCCTGTCGATGGACTACAACATCCTCGCCAACCAGTCGCAGAACTCCACGAAGGCGCCGCCCCACAACTACCCGGGCTGGCGCAAGCAGGCCACCGAGGCCTACATAGCCGGGTTCAAGCGGGCCTACGAGTCCAACCGCGCGCCGTTCTTCATAGGCAACCACTTCGAGGAGTGGAACGGCGGCATCTACATGGACGCCGTCGAGGAGGCCCTGAAGCACATCGCGGGCAAGAAGGACGTACGCCTCGTCTCTTTCCGGCAGTTCGTCGACTGGCTCGACGTGCAGGACCCGAAGGTCCTCAAGCAGCTCCAGGGCCTCGACGTCGGCCAGGCGCCCGCGGGTGGCTGGAAGGGGCTCGGCAAGGCCGCCTGAAATGGGACTTTCCGCAACCGCGGGGGGTGCGGAAGATCCCCGAAACAGACATGCGAAACTTTTCACATGAGTGCCGCCTGCCGCGCCCCCCACAGCACGAACCGCAGCCGTAGCCGCCGCCGAGGCGGTCGCGGCCGCGCCGCCCTGCTGGCCGCGGGGGCCGCTGCCGGAGCGCTGACGCTCGCGGCCTGCGGCTCCGGCGGGACGTCGGGCGGGGGCGGCAACACCAACTTCGTGGCCGGGAAGGACGGCATCGCCACCGCCGCGAAGGCGGACCGCAAGCCGCTCCCCGAACTCGACGGCGAGACCCTCGACGGCAAGCACCTGAACCTCACCAAGGCGTACAAGGGCAAGATCCTCGTCATCAACGTGTGGGGTTCCTGGTGCGCGCCGTGCCGGGCCGAGGCGCCGAACTTCGTGAAGGTCGCGAAGGAGACGAAGGCCAAGGGCGTCCAGTTCGTCGGCATCAACACCCGTGACCCCGAGCGCGGCCCGGCGATCGAGTTCGAGAAGGCGCACAAGGTGCCCTACCCGAGCGTGTACGACCCGACGGGCAAGCTGATGCTGCGCTTCCCCCAGGGCTCGCTCAACCCCAACGCCATCCCCTCCACGCTCGTCGTCGACCGGGACGGGAAGATCGCGGCGCGCACGCAGCAGCCACTCAACGAAGCGAAGCTGCGCAAGATGATCGACCCCGTGGTCGCGGAGAAGTGATGCTCACGCTCGCGGCCGTCACCGGCACGAACCAGACCGTCATGAGCGGGGCCCTGCTCCTCGCGATCCCGGTCGCGGTGCTCGGCGGGCTCGTCTCCTTCTTCTCGCCGTGCGTCCTGCCGCTCGTGCCGGGCTATCTGTCGTACGTCACCGGGGTCAGCGGCCAGGATCTCGGTGAGGCGCGGCGGGGCCGGATGGCGGCCGGTGCCGCACTCTTCGTCCTCGGCTTCACCGTGGTCTTCGTCTCCGCGACCGTCTTCTTCGGGGCGCTGGGGCGCACGCTCAGAGAGCACCAGGACACCATCTCGACGGTGCTCGGCGTGGTGATGATCGTGCTCGGGTTCTTCTTTATGGGGCTCATGCCCTGGCTGACCCAGCGCGAGTTCCGCTTCCATAAGCGGCCCGCCGTCGGGCTGATCGGCGCGCCGGTCGTGGGCGCGCTCTTCGCCGTCGGCTGGACGCCGTGCATCGGCCCGACGCTCGCCTCGGTCCTCACGCTCTCCGCGGAGGGCGGCAACGCGCAGCGCGGCGCGGTGCTCGGCGTCGCGTACTCGCTCGGGCTCGGCATTCCGTTCATCCTCGCGGCCGTCGCCTTCCGCAAGGCGCTCGGCGCCTTCGGGTGGATCAAGCGGCACTACGCGTGGGTGATGCGCGTCGGCGGCATCATGATGATCGCGACCGGCCTGCTGCTCGTCACCGGCGTGTGGGACAGCATGGTGCAGCAGATGCAGGTCTGGACAAGCAGTTACAGCGTGGGGATCTGATCCATGAGCAAGACCGAAGCCCCCGAGCAGCGGGACGACCTCGGCGCCGCGGGCGAGCAGCTTTCGACGGCTCCCCGGGAGGACGCGCCGAACCTCCCCTCGCTCGGCGTCATCGGCTGGCTGCGCTGGTTCTGGCGCCAGCTCACCTCGATGCGGGTCGCGCTGATCCTGCTCCTGCTGCTCTCGCTCGGCGCGATCCCCGGCTCGCTGATCCCGCAGAGCAACGTCGACGAGCTCAAGGTCCAGGACTTCATGGACCGGCACACCACGCTCGGGCCGCTCTACGACAAGCTCCAGCTCTTCGACGTCTACAGCTCGGTGTGGTTCTCCGCGATCTACATCCTGCTTTTCGTCTCCCTCATCGGCTGCATCGTGCCCCGCACCTGGCAGTTCGTCGGCCAGCTGCGCGGCCGTCCGCCGGGCGCGCCCCGGAAGCTGACGCGGCTGCCCGCGTACACGACGTGGCGCACGGAGGCCGAGCCCGAGCAGGTGCACGAGGCCGCCCTCACGCTGCTCAAGCAGCGCCGATTCCGGGCGCACACCGCCGCCGGTTCGGTCGCCGCCGAGAAGGGCTATCTGCGCGAGGCCGGGAACCTGATCTTCCACATCGCGCTGATCGTGATGCTGATCGCCTTCGCCGCCGGGCAGCTCCTCAAGTCCGAGGGCGGCAAGCTGGTGATGGAGGGCGACGGCTTCTCCAACACGCTGTCGCAGTACGACGACTTCAAGTCCGGCAGCCTCTTCGACACCAACGACCTGGCGCCGTTCCACTTCACGCTCGACGACTTCACGGGCACGTACGAGAAGTCGGGCCCCAACCGCGGCACGCCCCGCACCTACCGGGCCGACGTCACCTACAGCGAGGGCGCCGACGGTCCCGAGAAGAAGAAGTCCATCGAGGTCAACGAACCGCTGGAGATCGACGGCTCGAAGGTCTACCTCATCGGCCACGGCTACGCCCCCAAGGTCACCGTCCGCGACCCCAAGGGCAAGGTGGTCTACGAGGCCGCCGTGCCGCTGCTGCCCATCGACCAGAACGGCACCGCGACCGGCGCCATCAAGGTCCTGGACGGCTACAAGAACAAGAAGGGCGTGAAGGAGCAGCTGGGCTTCAACGCCTTCTTCGTGCCGACCTTCGCGGGCGAGGGCAAGGGCCAGATGTTCTCGCAGTTCCCCGCCCCCGACTTCCCGGTGCTCGCCCTGTCCGCCTATCACGGCAGCCTGGGCGTCGACTCCGGTGTCCTGTACAGAACTACCAGCTGGACCACCCGAGAACGCCTCGATCCTGGGCGACTGATCTCGCATCGCATCGCGCCTCGCCGCGCTGTTCGGGCCGCGTCGGGTCAGGGCGCCGACGGCGTCACGGTCGTGGAGATGGCGGGCCTCGGCCGCAGCGAGTCCGCGAAGCTCCCCGAGGAACTGTCCGACCTCGCCGCCCACCTGTACGAGAAGGCGCCCAGTGCGCCCGAGAAGGCGCCGAGCGCGCCCGACACCGACCCGGGCGCCCACGCCGCCTCCGCCTCCGACTCCGAGCCCGACGTAGCACCTGCCGAAGGGGCTGAGAAGTGAATCTCGCCGCCACCCTGGCCGCCGAACCCAACGAGGACCTCGCGCACATCAGCAATGTGCTGATTTACTCCGCGATGGCCGTCTACCTCCTGGCCTTCTTCGCGCACATGGCGGAGTGGCTCTTCGGCAGCCGCAGCAAGGTCGCCCGCACCGCCGCCGCGCTCACCCCGAGCAAGACCGCCGCGGCGGCCCCCGCGGTGACCGTCCAGGCCAAGGGCGGCACCGCCACCCTGGAGCGCCCGAAGGTCGTCACGCGGTCCGTCACCGGGGCGCGCGACGTGCCGGACGGGCCCGGGGCCGCGGCGGGCGACGAGAAGGGCGACCTGTACGGGCGCATCGCGGTCTCCCTCACCGTGCTGGCGTTCCTGCTGGAGTTCGGCGGTGTCCTGACCCGCGCCCTGTCGGTGCAGCGGGCGCCGTGGGGCAACATGTACGAGTTCTCCATCACCTTCTCCACCGTCGCCGTCGGCGTGTACCTGGTGCTGATGGCGCTGAGGAAGAACATCGCCTGGCTCGGTCTTCCGCTGGTCACGACGGTCCTGCTGGACCTCGGGCTCGCCGTCACCGTGCTGTACACCTCCAGCGACCAGCTGGTCCCGGCCCTGCACTCGTACTGGCTGTGGATCCACGTCTCCACGGCGATCTTCTGCGGCGCGGTCTTCTACGTCGGCTTCGTCGCGACGATGCTCTACCTCTTCCGCGACAGCTACGAGACGAAGCTCCAGAACGGCGGACAGCCCGGCAAGTTCGCCACCTCCGTGCTGGAGCGGCTGCCCTCGGCGGCCTCGCTCGACAAGTTCTCGTACCGCCTGAACGCCGCGATCTTCCCGCTGTGGACGTTCACGATCATCGCGGGCGCCATCTGGGCGGGCGACGCCTGGGGCCGCTACTGGGGCTGGGACCCCAAGGAGGTCTGGTCCTTCATCACCTGGGTCGCCTACGCCTGCTACCTGCACGCCCGTGCGACGGCCGGCTGGAAGGGCCGCAAGGCCGCCTACCTCGCGCTGATCGCCTTCGCCTGCTGGCTGTTCAACTACTACGGCGTGAACATCTTCGTCACCGGCAAGCACTCGTACGCCGGGGTCTGACCCCGGCGTACCCGCCAGGGGTGCGGAACGGGCCGCTCCGGGTCAGGCTGGTGTCATGACCGAGACGATCGGGCAGGGCGCCAGCCGGACCGAGGGCACCACCCAGCACCTGCACTACGAGCTGCGCCTTCCCCACCCCGTGGAGAACGTCTGGGCGGCGGTGGCCACCCCCGAGGGCCTCCCGGGGTGGCTGGCCGCCGCCGACGTGTTCGAGCCACGGCTCGGCGGCGCCGTCACCCTGCGCTGGCTCAACGGCGAGGCCGACGCCGTGCACTCCGGGCACATCACCGCCTGGGACCCGGACGTCGTCGCCGAGTACACGATCGACCTGCACGGCCGCTGCCGCTTCCACCTCGAACCGGGAGCCGGACACTCCGGCACCACGCTGCGCTTCACCAACGAGTTCGACGGCGACGACGCGCTGCGCCTCGACTGCCTCGCCGGGTGGCACCACCACTTCGAGTTCCTGGTGGACGCGCTCGCCGGCCGCCCCAAGGACTGGTCGACGTGGAACCTCGACCGCTGGCGGCAGCTGCGCGAGACCTACGCGGCCCCTACGGGCTGACCCGCAGCAGCAGCTTCCCCGTCGTGGTCCGCCCGCCCATCAGGCGGTGCGCCTCGGCCGCCTCGCTCAGCGGGAACTCGGCGGTCACCGGCAGCGCCACCGTGCCGTCGGCCACCAGCCGGAACGCGCGCCCGGCCAGCGCGCGCAGCGCCTCGGGAGCGCTCTGGGCCAGCGTGAGGATGGAGAACGCCGAGACCGTGTGCGCCCCGGGGAACAGCTCGGGCTGGCCCACCCGCCACGGCTCGGCCCCGCTCGCGTTGCCGAAGGAGACCAGCCGCCCGAAGGTCGCGAGGGCGGCCAGTGACTGGCGGAACGTGTCGCCGCCGACCGGGTCGAGCGCGAGGTCGACGCCGCGGCCGCCGGTCGCCCGGCGCGCGTCGGCCGCGAAGGTGTCGCCGACGAACACCTCGTCGTAGCCGTGCTTCAGGGCGTACTCCGCCTTGGCCGGGCCGGACACCACGCCGTACACCGTGGCCCCCGCCGCCTTCGCCACCTGGCCGACGACGGTGCCCACGCCGCCCGCGGCCCCCTGCACGAGCACGCTCTCCCCGGCCGTGAGGCGGCCCACCTCGTGGACCAGGGCGTGCGCGGTCGGCAGCACGGTCGGCAGGGTCGCCGCGGTGCGCAGGTCCACGCCCTCGGGGAGCGCGAAGACGGTGGCGGCGTCCGCGAGGGCGACCTCGGCGTAGGCGCCGCCCGCGGTGAGCGCGGCCACCTCCTGGCCGGGCCGGAGCCCGGTGACGTCGGCGCCGACCGCGCGGACCCGGCCGGAGACCTCGATGCCGGGGACGTGGGGCAGCGCGGGCACGCGGTAGCCGTCGGAGCGGGCCTTGACGTCGGCGAAGTTCACGCCGGTGTAGGCGACGTCGACGGTCACCTGGCCGGGGCCCGGCTCGGGGACGGCGGCGGCCACCACCTCCAAAACCTCGGGCCCGCCGTACTCCTTGAACTGGACTGCGCGCATGGCTGTGCCACCTTTCCGCCGGGCGCTCGATGGGAACCAGGTGTTCAATCAAAAGCGAACACCCGGGAGTGTATGGTGTTCATCGAACACTCGGCAAGGCGGCAAGGCGAGCAGGACGGGAAGGGCGTGGGCAGGCATGGCGGGTCACCGCGCGGCACCGGCGCACACGCACCCCGACGACGTCCCCGTGCAGACCGCGCTGGCGGCGCTCGCCGATCCCGTACGGCTCTACCTCGTACGGGAGTTGGCCGGATCCGGCGACTGGACCCGGGCCTGCGGCAGCTTCGACGCCTCCGTCGGCAAGGCCGCCCTGAGCCACCACTTCGCGACCCTGCGGGCGGCGGGCATCGTCGAGCAGCGCGACGAGGGCGCCCGGCGCGTCAACCGCCTGCGCCGCGCGGAGTTCGAGGCCCGCTTCCCGGGGCTGCTCGCGCTGGTGTTGCGCGGCGACTGAGGCTGTGGTCAGGCCTCATCGACGGCGCCGATGGAGCCATCGGGAGGACACCGCGGCAGCGCGTGGACCTGTGGCTTCGCCCGCGTACGTTCCTGCCATGACCCCAGAGAACCTTCGCAGAACAAGGGCACGGCCCAGCTCACCGCCGCCATGGTGCTCTCCGGCACCCTCGGCGTCTTCGTCGTGGAGTCCGGCGCCGCCGCCTTCGACGTCGTCTTCTTCCGCGTCCTGTTCGGCGCCCTCGCCCTCGGCGCGTACGCCTTCGCCCGCGGCTACTTCCGCGACCACGGCCTCACCCTCAAGAAGCTCGGACTCGCCGCGCTCGGCGGGGTGTTCACCGTCTTCAACTGGGTGTTCCTCTTCAAGGCGTACGAGGCCACCTCGATCTTCCTGGCCACCGTCGTCTACCACATACAGCCCTTCTTCCTGGTGCTGCTCAGCGCCCTGATCCTGCGCGAGCGGCTCGGCCGCGCCCAACTGGGCTGGCTGGCCGCCGCGTTCGCGGGCCTCGTGCTCGTCTCCGGGGTGCGTCCCGGCGACGCGGGCTCCCTCGCCGGCATCGGCCTCGCGCTGCTCGCCGCCGTCCTCTACGCCCTGTCCACGCTCGTCACCAAGCAGGTCACCGGCGTACGCCCGCACCTGATCGCCCTGGTCCAGGTCCTCGTCGGCATCCCGCTGCTGCTGCCCTTCGCCGACTTCGGCGCGGTGCGCGGCACCGGCACCGGCTGGGCCTGGCTCGTCGGCCTCGGCGTGATCCACACCGGTCTGATGTACGTCCTGATGTACGCGGCGTACGCCAAGCTGCCCACGCCGAAGATCGCCGTACTCGCCTTCACCTACCCGGCGGTCGCGATGGTCGCCGACTGGGCCGTCTACGGCCACCACATCGGTCTCGTGCAGGCCCTCGGCGTCCCGCTGATCGTGCTGGCGAGCCTCAAGGTCATGCTGGGCCGGGCGCCGCGCTCTGCTCCCGCACGAGCCGCACGGCCTGCTCCACGAACAGCCGCACATGCGCCGGAAGCCGCTTCCCCGACCGCCACGCGAGCTGCGTCCACAGCGTGAACGGCGGCTCCCACGGCAGCCGTACGAGGGTGCCCTCCGCCAGCTCCCTGGCCACCGTCACGGCGGGCAGCAGCGCCACGCCGAGGCCGCCCGCCACGCCCTGCTTCGTCGCCTCGATGGTGCCGAACTCATGAACGGCGGCGGCGCCCCGGTCCGCGTCCGCAGCTCGGCCTCGAAGAGGTCCCGGTAGGGGCAGCCGGGCTCGGTGCCGACCAGCTGCACCGCTGCCAGCTCGTCCGTGGCGAGCGGGGCCGCGCCGCCCGAGGCCAGCGGATGGCCCGGGGCGCAGACCAGGACCAGCGGCTCCTCGGCGAGGACCTCGCACTCCAGCCCCGGATGCCCGGTCCCCGGCTCCATCAGGAACCCCACGTCGTACGTACCCTGCCGCAGCGCCCGCCGGGTCTCGTCACCCAGCGTCGGACGCAGCGAGAGCCGCACCTTCGGATAGCGGTGGTGGAAGAGTTCGAGCAGCGGCGGCAGCCGGTAGGAGGTCAGCGACTCCATCGTGCCGACCGCGATCGTCCCGGCCGGTTCCTCGGCGCCGACGACCGCGGCGCGTGCCTCGTCGGTGAGTTCGATGATCTGCCGGGCGTAGGGCAGCAGCCGCGCCCCCGCCTCGGTCAGGCGGATGCGGCTGCCGAGCCGGTCGAAGAGCTCCGTGCCGAGGGAGGTCTCCAGATAGGGGTCTCCCCTGCTCGAGCGGAGCCGAGAGCTTGGGGAAGGATCTGGCTGGTGACGCTGGACTGGGCGTACTTCAGCTCGGTGGCGGCGCGGGTGAAGCTGAGGACGGTGGCGACCTTCTCGAAGGTCACCAGGAGCCGCAGTTCCATCAGCTGTCGCTGCCCTTGTCCCGCTTCCTGTCGTTGTCGTCGGCGTCCTCGTCGGGGGCGTCGTCCCGCAGCGACTTCAGGAACTCGGGGTTGTCGTCGGGCGCCACCCACTGGGTCCTGCCCCGGCCGCCGCCCCCGGCGGGCGCCTTGCGCACCTTGCCCGTGGCGAACCAGGCGATCGGGCCGAGCAGCACCTCGCCGAAGAGGAGCACGATGATGACCCACACCACCTTGGGCAGATGCCTGACCTCCTTCTCCGGAGTGTTCAGGACATCGATGAAGGCGTAGATCCACACCGCCAGGACCAGCAGGAACGGCAGATACCTGAGCATGGTGGCGCGATCCCCCAAGGAGCGACGGCGAGAGGCGTGCGAGCCCCCCGGTGACGGGGCCAGGGTAACCGGTGCCGGATACTGGAACGCATGGCTTACGACGATCTTCGCTCCCTGCTCCGTGCACTGGAGCGCGAGGGCGATCTCAAGCGCATCAAGGCCGAGGTCGACCCGTACCTGGAGGTCGGTGAGATCGTCGACCGGGTACAGAAGTCCGGCGGTCCCGCGCTCCTCTTCGAGAACGTCAAGGGCTCGGCGATGCCCCTGGCGATGAACGTGTACGGGACGGACCGCCGTCTGCTCAAGGCGCTCGGCCTGAAGTCGTACGCCGAGATCAGCGAGAAGATCGGCGGCCTGCTCAAGCCGGAGCTGCCGCACGGCTTCGTCGGGGTGCGCGAGGCGTTCGGCAAGCTCGGCGCGATGACGCACGTACCGCCGAAGAAGGTGAAGGCGGAGAACGCGCCCGTCCAGGAAACCGTCCTCACCGGCGACGACGTGGACCTGGAGCGGCTGCCCGCGCTCTTCACCTGGCCCGAGGACGGCGGCTCCTTCTTCAACCTCGGCCTGACCCACACCAAGGACCCCGACTCCGGGGTGCGCAACCTCGGCCTGTACCGCCTCCAGCGCCACGACAAGCGCACCATCGGCATGCACTGGCAGATCCACAAGGACAGCCGCAACCACTACCAGGTGGCCGCCCGCAGGGGCGAGAAGCTGCCCGTCGCGATCGCCTTCGGCTGCCCGCCGGCGGTCACGTACGCCTCCACGGCGCCGCTGCCCGGTGACATGGACGAGTACATGCTGGCCGGGTTCATCCAGGGCAAGCGCGTGGAGATGGTCGACTGCAAGACGGTCCCGCTCCAGGTGCCGGCGCACGCCGAGGTCGTCATCGAGGGCTGGCTGGAGCCCGGCGAGATGCTGCCGGAGGGGCCCTTCGGCGACCACACCGGCTTCTACACGCCGCAGGAGCCGTTCCCCGCGCTGACGATCGACTGCGTGACGATGCGCAAGCGGCCGCTGCTCCAGTCGATCGTGGTCGGCCGCCCGCCGACGGAGGACGGCCCGCTCGGCCGTGCCACGGAGCGGTTCTTCCTGCCGCTGCTCAAGGTGATCGTGCCGGATATCGTCGACTACCACCTGCCGGAGTCGGGCGGCTTCCACAACTGCGCGATCGTCTCGATCGACAAGAAGTACCCGAAGCACGCGCAGAAGGTCATGCACGCCATCTGGGGCGCGCACATGATGTCCCTGACCAAGCTGATCGTGGTCGTCGACAAGGACTGCGACGTCCACGACCTGCACGAGGTGTCCTGGCGGGCGCTCGGCAACACGGACTACGCCCGCGACCTCACCGTCGTCGAGGGCCCGGTCGACCACCTCGACCACGCGTCCTACCAGCAGTTCTGGGGCGGCAAGGCGGGCATCGACGCGACGAAGAAGCTGCCCGAGGAGGGCTACACGCGGGACGGGGGCTGGCCGGACATGGTCGAGTCCGATCCGGAGACCGCCTCGAAGGTCTCCCGCCGCTGGAAGGAGTACGGACTCTCGTGACCTCAGCATCCGCCGCGATCCCGCGACAGCCGGGCAGGACCAAGGCGTTCCTGCGGCTCGTCATGATCGAGCACTCCGTCTTCGCGCTGCCCTTCGCCTACATCGCCGCCCTGACCGCGATGTTCCAGGTCGACGAGAACATCCACTGGGTGCGGCTGCTCCTGGTCACCGTCTGCATGGTGGGCCTGCGGACCTTCGCCATGGCGGCGAACCGGATCATCGACCGCGAGATCGACGCCCGCAACCCGCGCACCGCCCACCGCGAACTCGTCACCGGCGCCGTGTCGGTGAGGTCCGCGTGGACCGGCGCGCTGATCGCGCTCGCCGTCTTCCTCGGCGCGGCCGCCCTGCTGAACCCGCTCTGCCTGGCGCTCGCGCCCATCGCGGTGATCCCGATGGTCGTCTATCCGTACGGCAAGCGGTTCACGAACTTCCCGCAGGCGATCCTCGGCCTCGCCCAGGCGATGGGACCGGTCGGGGCCTGGATCGCCGTCACCGGTGAGTGGTCGTGGCAGGCCGTCATCCTCGGGCTCGCGGTCGGCGTGTGGATCGGCGGCTTCGATCTGATCTACGCCTGCCAGGACGTGGAGACGGACCGCGAGGTCGGCGTGAAGTCGGTGCCCGCGCGGTTCGGTATCCCGGCCGCGATCCGGGGCGCGCGCGGCTGCCACCTGGTGACCACGGCGCTGTTCGTCTGGTACGCGCTCGACACGGGCGCGGGGCCGTTCTTCTGGCTGGGCCTCGTGGTCGTCGCGGGCGCCTTCCTGTACGAGCACTCGATCGTGAAGCCGCACGACCTGTCGCGCCTGAACCGCGCCTTCTTCCAGGTGAACGGTTTCATCGGAATCGCCCTGTTCGCGTGCGCGCTGCTCGATCTGCTCGTACGCGGCCTCACCGTCTGAAACACCCATGGGTAGGCTTCACAGCGTGAACCCAGGAGATACGGAGCGTAGGCCTTGGATCGTGGGGGTGTCGGGCGCCTCCGGGACCCCGTACGCCGCCGCGGTGCTGCGCGCGCTGCTCGCGGCGGGACAGAGCGTGGACCTCGTCGTGTCGCGGGCCTCGCGGCTGACGCTGCTCGACGAGACGGGCATCTCCTTCCGGGACGCGCACTGGCGGGACGACCTGCGGCAATGGCTCGCGCGCGGCGCGGACGGGAAGCCGGACACCTTCGACGTGACCGCGGACGACCTGGCCGATGTGCGGTACTGGGCGGCCGGTGATCTGGCGGCGGGCCCGTCCTCGGGGTCGTACGCGACGAAGGGGATGCTGATCGCGCCGGCGTCGACGGCGTGCGTGGCCGGGGTGGCGCTCGGTCTCTCGAAGGACCTGCTGCAGCGGTCGGCGAGCGTGACGCTCAAGGAAGGCCGCCGGCTCGTGGTCTGCGTACGCGAGACGCCGCTGAACGGTCAGACGCTGAAGCACTTGGTGAGCCTGGACGAGGCGGGCGCGATCGTGCTGCCCGCCTCTCCGGCGTTCTACGCGGGGGCGACGCACATCCAGGATCTGGTGGACTTCGTCGCCGGGCGGGTGCTGGACGCGGCGGACGTGCCGCACGAGCTGTACCGCCGGTGGAAGGGGGAGCTGGGCTCCGGCTCCGGAGGTGGCCCTGGCTCCCCGGGGGCTTAGCGCTTCTTGGCGGCGCGCTTCTCGCGGGCCTTGGGCGCGGTGGTCTTGTGGGCACGCGAGCGGTTGGCCATGTCCTGAAGCTCGCGCATACGGGCGTAGGCCATCTCGATCGAGTACACGGTGACTCACTCCTGAAGGATCGTCGTTGATCTGCTGAGATTGAGAAAGATTCGCAGGGTGTAAGCCCTGTTGCGCCTTAGATTCTACACATAGACTCGCGGTATCGCTGAATAATGAAAGGCATCGCACCTATGGACGCCGTGGACAGGCAGCTCATCCAGGCCCTGCGGGAGAACGGCCGCGCCTCGTACGCCGAACTCGGGCGGCTCGTGGGACTCTCCGGGCCCAGCGTCACGGACCGGATCAACCGCCTCGAAGCGGCCGGTGTCATCACGGGCTACCGCGCGACCGTCGACTCCGCCTCGCTCGGGCTCGGGGTCATCGCCCTCATCGGCATCTCGCTCTCCGACGCGGCCGACCACGAGGACGTGGCGCGGCGCCTGAAGGACCTGCACGAGATCGAGGACTGCTGGTTCATCGCGGGCGACGACTCGTACATGCTCAAGGTCAGGGCCAGCGACGTGGACGGTCTGGAGAAGACGATCCGCAGGCTCAGCGGCACGCGCGGGGTCTCCCGGACGCGTACGACGATCGTGCTCTCCACCAAGTGGGAGAACCGGGTCGGGGAGCTGCCCGAGGAGGAATAAGGGCGGGGGCGTACCGTTGGCGGGAGTTTGTGGCAGGTCGTAGGTCGCTGGAGAGGTAAGGGCGAGGGCATGGACGCAGGTCTCAAGCGCGAGCTGGAGCAGAAGGTCCGGGACGGCGAGCGGCTGTCCCGCGAGGACGGCATCGCGCTCTACGAGTCGGACGACCTGGCCTGGCTCGGCGGCCTGGCCCACGAGGTGCGCACCCGCAAGAACGGCGACGTGGTGCACTTCAACGTCAACCGTCACCTCAACATGACGAACGTGTGCACCGCGTCCTGCGCGTACTGCTCCTTCCAGCGCAAGCCGGGCGAGAAGGACGCGTACACGATGCGCATCGAGGAGGCCGTCCGCCTCGCCAAGGCGATGGAGGGCGAGAACCTCACCGAGCTGCACATCGTCAACGGCCTGCACCCGAACCTGCCGTGGCGCTACTACCCGCGTTCGCTGAGCGAGCTGAAGAAGGCCCTGCCGAACGTCTCGCTCAAGGCCTTCACCGCCACCGAGATCCACCACTTCGAGACGATCTCCGGGCTGTCCGCCTCCGAGATCCTCGACGAGCTGATCGAGGCCGGTCTGGAGTCGCTGACCGGCGGCGGCGCGGAGATCTTCGACTGGGAGGTGCGTCAGCACATCGTCGACCACCGCACCCACTGGGAGGACTGGTCGCGCATCCACCGCCTCGCGCACGAGAAGGGTCTGAAGACCCCGTGCACGATGCTGTACGGCCACATCGAGGAGCCGCGCCACCGCGTCGACCACGTGCTGCGGCTGCGTGAGCTCCAGGACGAGACGAACGGCTTCCAGGTCTTCATCCCGCTGCGCTACCAGCACGACTTCGTGGACATGAAGGACGGCAAGGTCAGGAACCGCCTCCAGGCGCGTACGACCATGGCGTCCGGCGCCGAGGCCCTGAAGACCTTCGCGGTCTCGCGCCTTCTCTTCGACAACGTCCCGCACGTCAAGGTCTTCTGGGTCATGCACGGACTCCAGACCACGCAGCTCGCGCTCCAGCACGGCGCCGACGACATGGACGGTTCGGTCGTCGAGTACAAGATCACGCACGACGCGGACAACTTCGGCACGCCGAACAAGC
Organism: Streptomyces sp. 135; assembly: GCF_020026305.1. Lineage (NCBI taxonomy): Bacteria > Bacillati > Actinomycetota > Actinomycetes > Kitasatosporales > Streptomycetaceae > Streptomyces > Streptomyces sp. 135. The sequence goes on from NZ_CP075691.1 coordinate 4,856,908, forward strand.
TGACCCGTGAGGACCTGCTCGACCTGATCCGCGAGGCCGGCTTCCGCCCGGTCGAGCGGAACACGCGCTATGAGGCGATCCGCGAGTACGAGGGCCCCGACCCGATGCTGCGCGAGACGCCGCAGGCGATGCGGGTCTGACCCGCTTGTCGTTCGCTGCGAGCCCCGGCCCATCTGGGCCGGGGCTCGTTTTGTTTTTCCCTGGCGACCGGGCGTGTGTAATGGTTAATCTTGCCTTATGACTCTTACCTTCAAGTTGGACCCGGTGATCGATCCCGCCCTGCGCGACGGGGTGCTCACCCTGTGGACCGACGTGGTCAACGCCGGCGGAGCGGTCGGCTTCGTACCGCCCGTGACCGTCGACGACATCCGGCCCGAATGGCTGGGACGCCTGACCGAGCTGAGCGAGGGCCGCACCCGGCTCCTCGTCGGGTACGACGAACAGGGCGCCGTCGCCGCGACCGCCTTCCTCACCCGCAACGGGCACCGCCTGATGCAGCACTGGATCTGGCTGTACGTGGTGATGGTCCACCCGCGCCACCAGGGCAAGGGGTACGGCCGCGAACTGATGGCCGCCGCCGAGGGCGCCGCCCGCACCTTCGAGGGCATCGAGGCGATCCGGCTGACCTGCCGGGGCGGCACGGGCGTCGACCGCTTCTACGCCTCCTGCGGATACAAGGAAGTCGGACGGGTTCCCGACGCGATACGGGTCGCGCCCGGCGACGACCGCGAGGACATCATGATGCTTCTGCCGCTGCACTAGACCGCTGCACCAGACCGCTTCACCTGCACCAGACCGCTTCACCAGGCCGCGGTTTCGGAGCGGCACCCCCTTGCCGGGCGCGGGTCCTTCCATGCTTCACTGGAGAGGCTCGTCCAGCTCGGGCCCATTTCGGAACGGAAGAGTGGATTGACATGCTCCGCTACACGCTGATGCGCCTCGGGATCTTCGTGGGTTGCTTCCTGGTCGTCTGGGGCCTCGTCTACTCCGGGATGCTGCCGCGCGGCCTCGGTGACTCCAACATGCTGTGGATCCTGCTGCTCGCGCTGGTCGTCTCGGCGCCCATCAGCTTCGTGGTGCTGCGCAAGGAGCGCGACCGCGCCTCGGAGGACGTCGTCGCCCGCGTGGACCGCGCCAAGGCCAGCCTGGAGGCGAACCGCACCCAGGAGGACACCGCGGACGACATGGCGCGCGCGCAGCGGTCGTAAGCTTCGTCACTCTCGCCGGGACCCCGGTCCGGAGCCATTCGGCTTCGGGCCGGGGTTCTGTGCGTTCTCTGCGTTGTTTGAAGGGCGCGGGCGGGGCTCGGGGAGGACTCGGGCGGGCCTTTACCTCAAACAAGGCCTTTGATGTTCTCAAAGTGCGAGTGTTAACGTGTTCGACATGAAGACAGCAGCAGCGCACCACCACGCCATGAGCGTCCCGCTCGTGGCGCGCCTGCATGTCGATCTCTGCCGCTGCATGTCCGCGGCCTGTCACGTCTGACCGTGACCCCCGATGCAGTGGCGACGCTGACCCTTCGCGGTCGCCGCTCCCGTATGTCCCTCTCCCCGATCTCCTCGATCCCCTGATTTCCCCACCGGAGTGTGTCCGTGTCCGCGAATTCCGCGCCGTCCGCCGACCAGGCGGGCCAGAGCCGGCCGCCCGAGCCGAGCTTCCGGATATCCGAGTTCCTCAAGATCCCCTTCTGGGCCCAGATCCTCGCCGGTCTGTTCCTCGGCGTCCTGCTCGGCTGGATCGCCCGCAGCCAGGACGTCTCCTGGCTCGTCACCACCCTGGACAAGGTGGGCAGCACCTTCATCGGGCTGCTGAAGCTGGCCGTCGCCCCGCTCGTCTTCTTCGCGATCCTGGTGTCCATCACCAACCTGCGCAAGGTCAACAACGCCGCGCGCCTGGCCACCCGCACCCTGCTGTGGTTCATGATCACCTCGCTGATCGCGGTGGCCATCGGCCTCACCATCGGCCTGCTGACCAACCCCGGCTCCGGCACCGGCCTCACCCCGAAGGACGGCAAGGCGCCCGACCACGCGGGCTCCTGGATCGACTTCCTGACCGGGATCATCCCGACGGACGTCATCACGCCGTTCACCGAGCTCAACGTCCTCCAGATCGTCTTCATGGCCGCCGTCGCCGGTGTCGCCGTACTGAAGATCGGTGACAAGGCCCAGCCGATCCTGGAACTGAGCGAGTCGGTTCTCGCCCTCCTCCAGAAGGCCCTGTGGTGGGTCATCAAGCTCTCCCCGATCGGCACCGTCGGCCTCATCGGCTTCGCCATCGCGGACTACGGCTGGAACCTCATCAGCAAGTACGCGACGTTCACCGCGGACATCTACATCGGCTGCGCCCTGGTGATGTTCGGCGTCTACCCGCTGCTGCTCGCCTTCGTCGCCAAGGTCAGCCCCGTCCAGTTCTTCAAGGGCGCCTGGCCCGCGATCCAGCTGGCCTTCGTCTCCCGCTCCTCCGTCGGCACCATGCCGGTCACCCAGAAGGTCACCGAGCGGCTCGGCGTCCCGAAGGAGTACACCTCCTTCGCGGTGCCCTTCGGCGCCACGACGAAGATGGACGGCTGCGCCGCGATCTACCCGTCGATCGCCGCGATCTTCGTCGCGCAGATCTTCGACGTGAACCTCGGCATCAAGGAGTACCTGCTCATCGCGTTCGTGTCCGTGGTGGGTTCGGCGGCCACCGCCGGTCTGACCGGGGCCACCGTCATGCTGACGCTGACCCTCTCCACGCTCGGCCTGCCGATGGAGGGTGTGGGTCTGCTGCTCGCCATCGACCCCGTCCTCGACATGATGCGCACCGCCACGAACGTGGCCGGGCAGGCGCTGGTGCCGGTGATCGTCGCCGCCCGCGAGAAGATCCTCGACCGTGAGGCGTACGAGAGCGCGTCGTCGTCGCCGCTCGAGGACTTCGACGCGGTCGAGGACGCGCCGCCGGCGCGGTCGGTGCCCGCCACGGCCTGAGCGGCCCCCCGGGATCCGTCCCCAACGAGTGAGCCCTGCCCCGGAGTTGATCCGGGGCAGGGCTCTTCGCCGTCCGGTGGCGACCCGGTCCGGTAATCGTGGACCCGTCTCCGTTGACCGTACGCTGACCTGTGAACGGACAGCTGTGCAAGCGGCGTGAGAAGGCGGGGGCCGGGGTGGGCGAGAAGCGGCGGCAGAAGCGGATGCCGCGGGCCGTGCGCGAGCAGCAGATGTTGGACGCGGCGGTGCGGATCTTCGGGCGGCGGGGGTACCGGGCCGCGTCCATGGACGAGATCGCGGAGCTCGCGGGGGTTTCGAAGCCGCTGGTGTATCTGTATCTGAACTCCAAGGAGGAGCTGTTCGGCGCGTGCGTCCGGCGGGAGGCCGCCGCGCTCGTCGACGCGGTGCGGGAGGGGGTGGGCGCCGCCTCGGGAGAGCGTGCCGACCGGCAGCTCTGGGGTGGGCTGCGGGCGTTCTTCGCGCATACCGCGGAGCGGCCCGACGGGTGGGCGGTGCTGCACGGGCAGGCGCGTACGCAGGGGGAGCCGTTCGCGGCGGAGGTCGCCGCGATGCGGGCGGAGGTGGTGGCCTTCGTGACGTCGCTGATCGTGGCGGCGGCGCGGGAGGCCCATGGGGATCCCTCGCTGCCGGAGCGGGAGGTCGCCGGGCTCGCGCGGGCGTTGGTGGGGGCCGCGGAGTCGCTGGCGGACTGGGCCGGCGCGGATGCGTCCGTCTCCGGCAAGGAGGCGGCTGCCACGTTGATGCGGTTTGCGTGGGCGGGGCTCGGGGGGTTGCTGGAGGGGCGGGGGTGGGATCCGGCCTAGGCCGCCGTCGGCCTCGCTGGGGCCGTCTCGTACGGCGCCCTGGGTGCGTCTTGGGGGCGGGGCCCCGGGGGTATGTCCGTGCTCGCCATCTTGGCCTCGGAGCCTTGTTGCTTCGGGGCCCCTGTGACCACCACTGTGCTCCGCGCGCACATACCCCCGTGTCCCCTCCGGTGCGCTCGCGGCTGCGGGATGTCGTCGGTTCGCGTCCCACTCGGGTGCGCTCGTGGGTGCGGGGCGGGCCGCCTTGGGTGGGTGGAGGTGTTTCTCCGCGAGAGGCGGTGGGGCGTGTGTGACCTTAGGGTGGGCCGAGGGGGTGACCCCTGGGAGGTTGGTTGTCGTGCGGGGAACGTGCGCAGTCGCCGGTATAGCCGTGCTGGCCGTCGTGGGAGCGGGAGTGCCGGGCGTGATGTCGGGAGCCGCCGCCGACCGGAGCGGATCGCCCGACCTGTCGCGCTACTACACGCAGAAGATCAAATGGGCCGCCTGCGAGGGCGAGACCGAGGCCATGGCGGAAGCCACGGGGCATGCCAAGGACGTGCGGTGCGGGAAGGTGCGCGTACCGATCGACTATGCCGAGCCCGGTGGCGGCGACGTCGAGGTCGCCATGATCCGGATGAAGTCCAGCGGGAGTGGTGAGCCGCGGGGTTCTCTGCTGCTGAACTTCGGCGGGCCCGGCGGTCCCGGTGTCTCCGCGCTCGCCGGGTCGCAGAAGGAGTTCGGCTTCCTCAGCAAGGACTACGACATCGTCTCCTTCGACCCGCGCGGCGTGGGCCAGTCCGACCCCGTCAGCTGCGGTGACCTGGGCACCGGCCCCCTGGACAGTGGTCTGGGCGAGCAGTCCGACGACCCGGGCGCCGTCCTCGCCGAGCTGCGCAAGGCCGCCAAGGAGTGCGAGGACAAGTCCGGCCCCGTCCTGCCGCACATGGGGACCGTGAACGTCTCGCGTGACCTGGACGTCATGCGGCAGGCCCTCGGTGACAAGAAGCTGAACTACCTGGGCTTCTCGTACGGGACGCGCCTCGGGGCCGTCTACGCCGCCCAGTTCCCGAAGAAGGTCGGGCGGATGGTCCTCGACGGTGTGGACACGCTCACCGATCCGGTCGCCGAGCAGTCCCTCGCGACCGTCGAAGGGCGCCAGACGGCCCTCGACAACTTCCTCGACTGGTGTACGGGCAACGCCGGCTGCGTCTTCGGCGCCGACGCGCGGGCCGCGCGGGACGGCATGGTGAAGCTCATCCAGGACATGGACGCGATGCCGCTGCGGTCCATGGAGGGCGAGGAGTTCACCGGGCAGGACGTCGTCGGCGTCCTCAGCCAGGCCCTCTACAGCAGGCAGGCCTGGCCCGCGCTGTCACAGGCGCTCGGCGCGCTCCTCGCGGACGGGGACCCCCGGGCGCTGATACGGATGAGCGGCGGGCTCATGGGGGGCGTGGACACGGACGGGCCGCGGGTGGACGTGCCCATGGACAACATGTCCGCCGCCCTCATGGCCGTGAACTGCGCCGACGACCCTGACCGGCCCGACGCCGCCCGCATAGAGAAGGAAGTGGGCAAGCTCCGGACGGAGTTCGAGGAGGCGTCGCCCGTCTTCGGCAAGTCGATGCTGATGCCGGTGCTGCTGTGCTTCGGGCGTCCCGCGGGAACCGACTACATCCGTGAGCGCGTACGGGATGTGAAGACGCCGAAGCTGCTGCTCGTCGGCACGCGCGGCGACCCCGCGACGCCCTACCGCTGGACGGAGGAGACCGCGCGGCGGCTCGGCTCCCAGGCCGTCGTCCTGGACAACAAGGGTGACGGGCACACCGGTTACCTGGGGTCCGTCTGCGTGCACGACAAGGTGAACGGCTTCCTGCTGTACGGGGAGACGCCGAAGAGCGGCAGTTCGTGCCCGGTGGACCCGAAGGCCCAGGAGTGAGCGCGGGAGGGGCTCACTCGGTGGCGCCGCCGTCCGCCGGGACGAGCGCGTGCATGGCTCTCTCGTCCGGGGAGCCCGGCTTGGCCTGGTAGACCACCATGCGCTGGCCGCCCGTCCTCGCCAGCTTCATCACCTCGTACGTGAGGGTCATCGCGCCGACCCGCGAATGGGCGAAGGACTTGGTGCCGCCGCCGCGCTCGCGTACGTCGTAGCGCTCCCAGATGCGGGCGAACTCCGGTGACTTGAGGAGCAGTTCGCCGACGAGGTTCGTCAGGCGGGGCGAGTCCGGGTCCGTGCCGCCGACCGCCCGCAGGTGTGCCACCGACGTGGCGACCGTCTCCTCCCACGGCTGGTAGAGCGTGCGGCCCACGGGGTGCAGGAAGAGGTAGCGGGTGAGGTTGCGCTGCTCGGCGGGCCAGTCCCACAGGCCGGACAGCAGCGCCTTGGCGGGGGCGTTGGCGGCCAGCATGTAGCTGTGCCTGTCGGTGATGTACGCGGGCAGCGGGGCCAGCGCGTCCAGCATGCGCACGGCGGACTCGCGGACCGTGTCGTCGGCCGTGGGATGCGGTTCCGTCAGGCGGCCCGAGGCCAGCTCGGCCAGTTCGTGCAGGCGCTCGTGGGCGTCGCCCGTCAGCCGCAGGGCGCGGGCCAGGGCGTCGATGACGGCGGGGGAGGGGTTGGTCTCCCGGCCGCGCTCCAGGCGCGTGTAGTAGTCGACGCTCACCCCGGCGAGGGTCGCCAGCTCCTCGCGGCGCAGGCCGGGCGTGCGGCGCAGCCCGGTGCCCGTCGGGAGGCCCGCTTCGGCGGGGGTGACGCGGGCGCGGCGGGCGCGGAGGTATCTGCCCAGTTCGGTGCCGGTACCGGTGCCTGTGCCGGTGGCCACGGCCGTGGCGTGCGGTGTGCTGTCCGTCATCCGTCCATTGTCCTTGGCGGGCCGCGGCCGTGGGGGGCCGTGTCAGGGCCAGGAACACGGCGGTCTGCCGCGCGGGCCGCGCCGGGCGGAGAGTGGGTGGCGTCGCGGGCGGCACGGCCACCGGGGCCCAGGGGGCGCGTCGTCGCCGGGCCGCGGCCCCAGTGGCCGTCGGCCGCCCGCGCTCACGTCACGTCCCCGTACGCCCCGCAGAGGGCGCCCCACCGTAGGAGCACGATGTCCGTCACCCTCAAGCCCGGCGCGGGCCCGATACGTACGGAGACCGAACCCTCCGCCGCCCCTCCGCGTTCCGGGGCGCCCGCGGCGCTGCTCGCGTCCGTGCTCGGCTTCAGCGTCATCACCATCGACGTCACGGCCGTGAACATCGCGCTGCCCGACATCCGCGCCGACCTGCACGGCGGCATGGCGGGCCTCCAGTGGGTCGTCGACGCGTACACGCTCATGTTCGCCGCGCTGATGCTCTCCGCGGGGGCGCTCGCCGACCGGGCGGGGGCGCGGCGGGCGTACGCCTGGGGGGTGGGGCTCTTCACCGCGGCCTCGCTGGCCTGCGCCCTCGCGCCCGGCATCGGCTCGCTGATCGCCGCCCGCGTCGCGCAGGGCGGGGCCGCCGCCATCGTGATGCCCGCCTCGCTCGCCCTGATCCGCCAGGCGTACGACGATCCGCGCCGGCGCGCCCGTGCCATCGCGCTGTGGACGGTGGGCGGCTCGGCGGCGGTCGCGGTCGGACCGGTGCTCGGCGGCATCCTCACGGAGAGCGCCGGGTGGCGCGCGGTCTTCCTGCTGAACCTCCCGGTGGGTGCGGTGATCCTGGCGCTCCTGGCCCGTACTGCCAGCTCGCCCCGCCGCCCCGCGCCGCTCGACCTCGCGGGGCAGGTGAGTGCCGTACTGGCCCTCGCCGGGCTCGCGTTCGCCGTCATCGAGGGCGGTCACCTGGGGTGGGCGCATCCGTCCGTGCTCGCGGCGGCCGCCGTGGCCGTCGGCTCCGCGCTCGCCTTCCACGCCGCCGAGAAGCGGCACCGCGCGCCCATGGTCCCGCTGGGCCTGCTGCGGCAGCGGCAGGTCTCGATCGCCCTCGCGGTCGGCTTCGCCATCAACGCCGGGTTCTACGGCGTGACGTTCCTCCTCGGCCTCTACTACCAGCAGCTGCGCGGCATGTCGGGTGTCGAGGCGGGCCTGATGTTCGTGCCGATGGCCGCCTTCGTCACCGGTACGAACCTCGTCTCGCCCCGCCTTGCCGAGCGCGTCGGCCGCCGCCGGGTCGTCGTCATCGGGCAGGCGGTCCTGGCGCTCGCCATGTTCGCCCTGCTCCCGCTGACGGCGCACACCCCGCTGTGGCTGGTCCTCATGTTGCTGGTCCCGTCCGGCATCGGCGGCGCGCTCGCGGTCCCCGCGCTCACCGCGCAGCTCATCGACAGCGTCCCCGGCGAGCGCGCCGGCACGGCCTCCGGGCTCCTCAACTCCCTGCGCCAGACCGGCGGCGCGCTGTCCGTCGCCCTCTTCGGCGCCCTCCTCGCGGGCACGGGCGACGCGTTCTCCCTGCCGGGCATGCGCGTCGGGCTCCTGGTGGCGGGGCTCACCCTGTGCGCCACCACCGCCCTCGCGGCGTGGCTGCTGCCGAGGGACTGACCGGCCGCCGGGCCCGTCAGCCGTCCGCCACGACCCGGCTCAGCGCCGCCCGGCCCGCGTGGCCCCACGTGACCTTGCCGCCGGGCAGGCCGCGGTCGCCGGCGCGGCCGATGCCGATCAGGGCGAGGCTGTGCAGGATGGCCCGCCCCCGGGCACGGCGGACCATGGCGTCGTCGGCGTTCGCGTACGCCGTGAAGAAGCGGGGCGCCCGGCCGTTCGGGAGCAGCATCCACGCCGCCGCCAGGTCGACCGCCGGGTCGCCCGCGCAGAGTTCGCCGAAGTCCAGTACCCCGGAGAGGGCGTCGTCCGTGACCACGGCGTTGGCGGGGTGGAGGTCGCAGTGCAGCCACACGGGCGGCCCCTGCGGGCCCGGCGCCGCGACGGAGTCCTCCCACACGGCCCGTACGCCGGGCGGTACGTCGTCGGCGAACTCCCGCACCTGCCGCTCGAACGCCTCGGTGAGCGTGTCCAGCGGGGCGGTGCGGTACGGGTTCGACGGGGCGTCGGCGGGGGCGGGCTGGTGCAGCGCCCGCAGAAAGACGGCAAGGGTGTCGGCCGCGTGGTCACCGCGGGCGGGGCTGAGCGGTGTGCGGTCCGCCGGTTCGCCCCGGAGCCACTTCACGATGGTCCACGGCTGCGGGAAGAGGACGGACGGCTCCCCGAGGCGCAGGGGCGTCGGCACGGGCAGGGGCAGCTGGACGGCCAGCTCCGGCAGCCACCGGTGCTCTTTGCGGATGAGGGTGGGGGCACGTTCCGTACGGGGCAGCCGCAGCGCCAATTCACCTCCGAGCCGCCAGAGTTCGTTGTCCCAGCCTCTGATGGGCGGGTGGATGTCCAGGTCCGCGAGGTCGGGGTGCTGGTCCTTGAGGAGGGCGCGGATCAGCTCCGCGTCGGGGCCGTGGCTCGTGTTCACGTGGTGGCGTAGGTGAGGAAGTGGAGCCAGGGGGTGGGTGCGACGGTGAGGAGGGGGCCGCCGTCCTCGGGCTTGTGCTTGGAGTCGCGGACGTGGATGGCGTGGGGGGAGGGGGCTACCTCCACGCATTCACCGCCGGCGCCGCCGCTGTAGCTGGACTTCCGCCACGTGTAGGCGACTTCGAGGCAGTCGCCGCCCTCGCCGCTGCTGTAGCTCGACTTGAACCAGGTCGGTTCCGAGGTGCTCATCGCTCTCCCAGCATCTTCTCGATCAGGGCTACGGACTCTCGCGGGTTGAGAGCCATCCCGCGCATGCTCCCATAGCGGTCGGCGATGAGCCGGACCTCTTCCGGGTCGGTGATCAGTCGAGGGTGCCCCTGCGCCTCCGTATACGCCACCTGCTGGCGCCCCCTGGGTGTCAGCAGGTTGAACGCGCTGTCCAGGTTTGGATGTTCCTCGCTGTTGGTTGGCAGGACGTAGAGGTCCACGTTGCGCTTGCCGCCGACACGCACCAAGTGCTCCAACTGGCTTCGGTGAACGTCCTGGCCGCCGATCGGGCGCTGTAGTACGACCTCTTCCAGTACGTAGGTGAAAGACGGGGAGGGCCAGCGCTCGAAGATCTGCTGACGAGCTAGGCGGTCCATCACCCTCTTTTCGATGACCTCCTCGCTGAGGAGCGGCCGCCGGTAGGTGAACACGGCTCGGGCGTAATCTTCGGTCTGCAAAAGGCCGTGCACGGTCTGATTGCAGTAGTGATGCAGTTCGACTGCCTCGGCCTCCAGTTTCGCGTAACCCCGATACCAATCCGGGTGTCTCGTCCGCGACTTCTTCTGTGCCTCCCGTACGTCCTCCACCGCCGCGATCAGCACCCCGCCCGCCCCCAGCAACGGATCCGCCAGCTCCAAGAACTCCGGCTGCGGCGTACGGACGCCGCGCTCCATCGCCGAGATCAGATCCTCCCCGCAGTGCGCCGCAGACCCCAGCTCCTTCTGGCTCATCCCCGCGCGGACGCGCAGCACCTTGATCTGCTTGCCCACGGCCCTGAAGAGATGGGCCGTGCCGTCCTCCTCGGCGGGCCGCTCCGGGCGCCGCTCGTCCGGTTCCGAGTTCGCCATGTCACGTACCGCCTTCGCCCAAGGTCACGGCCGACAACCCGACAAGGCACCCGACGCATCCGTACGGTTACGTGGAGTCGCGCTGTCGCTCCTGGTCAGGTTAGAACCGACCCGCCACGCTCAGTGACATGAAACCGCAAATCTCCACCCCCACGGGAGAGTTGACCGCGTTCCGGCAGCTGCTCAGCGCCACCCCCCGAGGCGCCCGTCTCGCCCGGCGGCTGGCCGTGCACCAGCTGGACACCTGGGGGTTCCCGCACGGCAGCGACGTGTCCGACGCGGCCGCGCACATCGTGGCCGAGCTGGCGGCCAACGCCATCTCGCACGGCCACGTCGCCGGCCGGGACTTCGAGCTGCGGCTCACCCGGCGGGAGCCGAACACGCTCCGTATCGAGGTCGCCGACGCGCGGAGCGACCGGCTGCCCCGCTGCGAGCTCCCGGAGGGAGACGCCGAGTCGGGGCGGGGGCTGTGCCTCGTCGCGGCGCTGGCCGCCGCGTGGGGTGTCATCGAGCGCGAGGTCGGCAAGACCGTATGGGCCGAGCTGAAGGTCTGACCTACGAAGGCCCCCGGTCGGAGGCCGGCCAGAGGTAGGGCAGGTCGTCGGGGACGCCCGGGAAGAGGGCGGCGTAGAACTCCGGTGCCTTGCGTTTCAGCGCGGACTGGTGGCTCCGGTGGAAGGCGGGGTCCCCGAGCCAGGGAGGGAGGTCACCGGCGTCGGCGAGCTCGTCCTGGGTGCGTACGGCGGAGCCCGGACGGTGCCGGGTGAAGTCCGTGACGAGCGTGGCGGCACACGTATCGGCGCGGCCCTCCTGCACCCACACCGCGCACACGTCGAGGCCGTAGCGGACCAGGGCCTCCTCGTACCCGGTCCACATGCGCACCGCGGGGTGGTGGCGCCAGCCATAGCCCGGCACGGTCAGGCCGCGCAGCACCTGGAGGGCCTCGACCCGCTGCTTGCCCAGGCGCGCCCGGTCCAGGGCCGCGGCGGATCGCGTGAAGTCGGGGTAGGGGAGAAAGGTCTGCACGCTGAAGGCCTACCGCGCCGGGCCCGTCCCCATACGGGCGGTACGTGTGGACCGCCCGTATGGGGACCGTCCGGCTAGCCCGTGACCGTGAACGACGAGGGGGAAGCCCGTCCACTCGACGTTCGCCACCGCGCGCGTCGGCAGGAGCCGGTCACCGCCGACCATGCCCTCGACGGTCAGCGCCCAGGCGTCGGCGACGCGGTCACCGGGCGGCGCCCTCCGTCGGACGGTCGGGTGTGGCCGCCGGTTCCGCCGGCTGACCCAGCGGCGCCACGTCGGACGACTTCATCGCCAGGACGAACAGGGCCAGCATGATCAGGGACGCTGCGGTGGGTGCCAGGAGCACGATGAGAATTCCCCCCGGGTTCTCGAAGTCTCTGCGGGCGAACCTCAAGATCCTATGAGGGGCGGTGCGGAGCTGCCCACTCCTTTTCCCGGGGGGATCACCGGTGCGGTCTAGCAGTTGGACCGTGACGGCTTGCCCTCGAAGCGGTCCGCCAGCCACCGCGTCGCCAGTGGCGACTGCGTGATGACGCCGCTGACGTGCTCGCCGAGCGGGATGGTGTGCCACTCCACGTCCGCGCCCCGCGCGCACCAGTCCTCACGGACCTGCCGGCTCACGCCGTAGGGGATCAGCTCGTCGGCGAGCGCGTGGTAGAGGTACACCGGCGCGGCCGGTTTCGCCGTGCCGACCCGCGACTCCTTCAGCCGCTGCCGCCAGTCCGGCTCGTCGAGCGGATTCTTCGTGGTCATCGAGTCGATCGTCTTGAAGGAGCCGAGCACCGCGCCGTCCGCCACGCAGGTGTTCTTCAGGGCGCCGACGAGTGTCCTGCCGAGCGGGTTCAGGTAGGAATCGGGGCGCAGTTCGGGGAACGCCGCGTTCTGGCCGATCGCTGCCATGAAGATCAGGCCCGAGCCGTACGAACCGTCGTTGAAGTCCGCCACCTTCATCAGGTCGCCGGGTACGCCGCCGGTCGCCGTGCCCTTGACGTCGAGCTCGGGTGCGTACGAACCGTGCAGCTCGGCCGCCCACGAGGAGGCCTGGCCGCCCTGCGAGTAGCCCATGATCCCGACGGGTGTGTCCTCGCCGAGTCCCGCCTCGGGGAGGCGGATCGCGGCGCGGGCCGCGTCGAGCATGGCGTGACCGGCCGAGCGGCCGACCGTGTAGGTGTGGTCGCCGGGGGTGCCGAGGCCCTCGTAGTCGGTGACGGTCACCGCCCAGCCGCGCAGGGTGAGCTGCTGGATGAGGTTGGCTTCGAGGGCGGTCCCCTTCGGGAAGTTCGCGCTGGGCGCGCAGTGGTCGCCGACGCCGACCGTCCCCACGGCGTACGTGATCAGGGGGCGCGGGCCCGTCCTGCCGTCCTGGGGCACGACGACCGTGCCCGACACGGTGGTGGGCTCGCCCGTGGCCGTGGTCGAGCGGTAGTGGATCTTCCAGGCCCGGGTGTTCGTCGGCTGGCCCGGCAGGGGGTGGAAGGCGCTCGGCTCCGAGCGCACGATGTCGCCGGGGGTGGCCGGGCCGCTCTCCTTCGCGTGGGCGGTGCCGTGCGGGACGACGGCCGACAGGCCGAGGGCGACCACCGCGGCCGCCGCGACCCACGGTCCTTGGAGGCTGGTGCGTATGCGCATGCGGCTCTCCCAACTGTCCGCGAGGGGTGGGATGTGCGGCCTCGACCGTAGTGACACACGGGGGAGCGGAGGGCTGACCGGGACGCTCAGCTTCGTTGACCTCGGCTCGCAGGTATCCGGCGCACGGGCGCGGCGCTACTTTGACGAAGGGGGCGCCGCCGTGCCGCGCGCCGGGAACGGACCGACCATCCGACGCCGAACGGAGACCCACCATGCCGGAAGCGAACAGTCCACGGCGGCCCGCCCGGTTCGAGCAGGCACTTGAGTGCTTCCGCGAGGCGCGCGACCTGACCGACCCCGAGACCTCACCGGGGGTCTACGGCGTCATCCTGCACGACATCGCCGACACCTACCGCGACGCCCAGGATTTCAAGGAGGCCGCCGAGCACTTCCGGCAGGCCGTCTCGTACAAGGAGCGCGCCGACAACCCCGGCGACCTCGCCACCACGATGACCGCCCTCGCCAACACCCTGGCCTCGATGGGCGAGGCCGCCGAGGCGCGCGAGGTCCTGGAGCGGCTGGCCGGGCAGGTCCCGAAGATCGCGGACACCGGGCGGCGGGCCGCCGTGCTGCACAACATGGGCCTCAGCCACGAGGAGTTGGGCCGCCTCGGGCTCGAAGGGGCGTACGCCGACGCGGTGGCCGCCTATCAGGCCGTGCTGACCCTGATCGACGGCGAGAGCGACCCCGGCTGGTACGCGACCGTCCTCAAGGACATCGGCGACGCCTACGCGTCGCAGGAGATGCTGCCGCAGGCCCACGCCTCGTACACGGAAGCCGTGCGGTACACGCGGCGCATCGGGGAGACACCCGCCTCGCTGATCACCGTCCTGATCGCCCTCGGCCGCACCAGCAGGCGGCTCGGCAGGCTGGAGGGGGAGGCCGAGGGCGGGGCGGCGGTGAACGGGTCGGTGCGGGAACCGGGTGCGTCTCAGGCGGACGCGGGTGTCCCCGGCGCCGCCCCGCCGAGCGACGCCTCCCCCGCCGACACCGAACCCCTCGACGCCCCGCCCCTCGACACCCCGCCGTCCCGCGACGAGCCGTAGCGCGGCGGGGTCCCGCGAGGCTGTCGTTCCCTCTCCGTGCGGTACGCGCCCGGCGTCGTCCCCGTCCAGCGGCGGAACGCCCGGTGGAAGGCGGTGTCCTCGGAGAAGCCGAGCCGCGCCGCCAGTTCGGCGATCGGCTCGCCGCCCTCCGCGAGGCCCGCGATCGCCGCGTCCCGCCGCACCGCGTCCTTCAGCCGCTGGTACGACGTGGCCTCCTCGGCGAGGCGGCGGCGCAGCGTCGCCGGGCTCACCGCGAGCCGCGCCGCGGTCTCGCCGAGCGAGGGGAGGCGGGGCGAGGAGCGCAGGGACCGCGCGAGGGCGCGGCCCACCTGTTCGGCGACCGTCGTGCCGTACTCGCGGCGGCTGAGCAGCTCGAAGGGCGCGCGGCGCAGCATCTCGTCCAGCGCCGCCTCGTCCCTGACCAGCGGCGCGTCCAGCCAGTGCGCGGGGAACCCGGCACCGGTGCGCTCCGCCCCGAACCGCACGGGGCAGCCGAAGAGCATCTCGTACTCGTCCCGGTGCGGGGGCGGCGGATGCCGGAACTCGGCCCAGCGCAGCGGGATGCGGCGGCCGATGAGCCAGCTGCACAGGCGGTGCCAGATGATGAGCAGGCACTCGGCGAGGAAGTAGTCCTGTTCGAGGTCGCTGCGGACGCCGAACACGGCTTCGGCTTCTGCGTCGCGGCGTTCCAGGCTCAGGTCGGGGCCGCCGGGGAAGAGCCCGTAGAACGTGGCGCCGCGCCGCACCGCCGCCCCGAGGTCCGCGCAACCCAGCGAGGCGTGGCACATCATGGCGAAGGTGCCGGGCCTGCTGACGGCGGAGCCGAGGCCGAGGAACTCGTCCTGCGTGGCGCGGTACAGCTCCCGGAAGAGCCGCGCGAACTGCGGGGCCGTGACCCGCGCCCGGTCGTCGCCGAGGAGCAGCGGCGGGATCTGGGCCTCCCGCAGCAGCGGCACGGTGTCCAGGCCATGCCGCTGCGCGCCGCGCAGCACGGCCCGCACATGGTGCACGGTGATCGTCCGCCTGGCCATGTACACGACGGTAGCGCCCGCCGCGCTGAGCGCCCAGGCCGGTGCCCCTGACGTTTCGGGTCATCCCGTACGCGGGGCGCGGTGTCTAGCGTCGTACGCATGGAGCGGACTCGGAACCACCTGCACCATCCCGTGACGCCGACCGAACTGCCGGAGACCCTGGGCCTGTTGGCGGAGTGGGCGGCCGAACGGTACGGCACGCTGCCCGCCCTGCGGTACCGGCGCGACGGGGCGTGGACCACGCTCTCCTACACCGGTCTGCGGGACGCCGCGCGCCGCGTGGGCCGTGGCCTGATCGCGCTCGGCGTGCGCCCCGGCGACCGCGTGGCGATCCTCGCGGAGACCCGCCCGGAGTGGACGTGCGCCCACTTCGGCGCGTTCGCGGCAGGCGCGGTCGTCGTGCCGGTCTACCCGACGGCGGGCGACGACGAGGTCGCGTGGGTCCTGGACGACTCGGGCGCGGCGGTGGTGCTCTGCGAGGGCGAGGCGCAGACGGCGAAGGTCGAACGGCTGCGGGGACAGGGGCGGCTGCCCGGGGTGCGGCAGGTGGTGCCGCTGACGCAGCCGGGCGGGGGACCTGCCGCCTCGGACGAAGCCCTCCTGGAGAGCGCGCGAGGGCGGGCGGCGGCGGATCCGGCCACCATCATCTACACCTCCGGCACCACGGGCCTGCCCAAGGGCTGCCTGCTCACGCACGGGAACCTGCTCGCCGTGCAGCGCGCCACCGTGCCGGTCGTCGACGGCGGCCCCGGCGACTCCACGTACCTCTACCTGCCGCTCGCCCATCTCCTGGCCCAGCTCATCGAGTTCACGACGCTCCTCCAGGGCGGCGAGCTGACCTTCTTCGGCGGGCGCGTCGAGGACGTCGTGGCCGAACTCGCCGAGGCGCGGCCCACCCATCTGCCGTCCGTGCCCCGCCTCTTCGAGAAGGTGCGCTCGGTCGTGCTGTCCCTGGCCGAGGCGCACCAGGGCGGACGCGGACGCTTCGAGGAGGCCATTCGCATCGGGGTCCTGGCCGCCGAGGGCACGCTGCCGCCCGAGCTGCGGGACGCGTACGAGGAAGCCGACAAGGCTCTTTACAGCCTGGTCCGGCAGGCGCTCGGCGGCCGGGTCAGGCGGGCGCTGACCGGCGGCGCGCCCATCGCGCCGGACACCATCGACTTCCTGCGGGCCTGCGGCGTTCCCGTCTTCGAGGGGTACGGCATGACCGAGTCGGCCGGGGTCCTCACCCTCAACGTGCCGGGAGCCGTGCGGTACGGCACCGTCGGCCGGCCCGTGGACGGCGCCGAGATCCGGATCGCCGAGGACGGCGAGGTCCTCGCCCGGGGCCCCATGGTCTTCCCCGGCTACCACGGCGACCCCGATGCCACGCGCGCCGCCCTGGACGACGAGGGCTGGCTGCACACCGGAGACCTGGGGAAGCTGGACGAGGACGGCTACCTCACGATAACCGGCCGCAAGAAGGACCTCATCATCACCTCCGCGGGCAAGAACCTCACGCCGTCGCTCAGTGAACTCGCCGTCCAGAACTCGCGGTTCGTCTCCCGCGCCGTGATGGTCGGCGACCACCGCCCGCACCCCGTGGCGCTGATCACCCTGGACACGGAGGAGGTCACCGGCTGGGCCGCGCGCGAGGGCGTGACCCTGACCGAGCCGCTCTCCCGCGACCCCCGGGTCCGCGCCCTCGTCCAGGAGGCCGTGGACGCCGCCAACGCCACGGTCTCGCGCCCGGCCCGGCTGCGCGCGTTCGCCGTACTCGACGAGGACTTCACGGTGGAGGGCGGCCTGCTCACGCCGAGCCTGAAGGTGCGCAGACGGGCGGTCACCGAGCGGTACGCGGACGTGGTCGAGGGCCTGTACGCAGGCGCCGCCTCGTCGAGTCAGCCCTAGGCCACCCCCGCCAGCCGCAGCAGCCCCGTCGCCGCCGCCGCGCCCACCACGACCACCGCGAAGGGCGCCCGGCGCCAGGCGAGGACACCGCCGACCACGACACCGGCCGGCCGCGCCCAGCCCGCGAACTCCTGGCCCTGCGTGAGCGCCCCCGTGGCGAGCAGCGCGACGAGCAGCACCGTGGCCCCCACGGTCAGCAACTCCTGGACCCGGGCGGGCAGTTCGACGCGGCCGTGCAGTACGGGCCCGGCCAGCCGGAAGGCGTACGTCCCGGCGGCGAGGACGAGGACACAGGCGAGCGTGGCGTTCACGAGGCGCTCCCGGAAGTGGAGGTGCGGGGACGGCGCGGCCCGCGGCGCGCCGCGAGGAGGCCGAGCAGGGCCAGCAGCACCGGCACCCCGGCGGGCAGCAGCGGGGCCGCCGCCACGGCGATCACCGCGCCGCGGCCGAGGCGCGCCGGGCCGCGCTGTCGCCGCGCAGCGCGGGCAGTACCAGGGCGAGCAGCACCGCGGGGAACGCGGCGTCGAGTCCAAGGCGGTCCGTGTCGCCGAGCGCGGAACCGGCGAGTGCGCCCGCGA
This sequence comes from Streptomyces sp. 135, assembly GCF_020026305.1. Taxonomy (NCBI): domain Bacteria; kingdom Bacillati; phylum Actinomycetota; class Actinomycetes; order Kitasatosporales; family Streptomycetaceae; genus Streptomyces; species Streptomyces sp. 135. The sequence continues at coordinate 4,874,397 of NZ_CP075691.1, forward strand.
GGACGCTGAGGTTCCACGCCGCGAACAGGCCGATGCCGGATATCCAGAAAGCGGCCTTGCGCTGCCGGCGGCCGCTCTGGGCGAGGACGAAGGCGGCCGTCTCGTCGGTGATGAGGTGCGCGCCGATCAGCCGCGCCGTCCAGGAGCGGCCGAGGTCCTCGGCGAGGGCCAGGCTGAACGCCGCCGTACGGGAGTTGAGCAGCAGTCCGGTCGCCGCCGCGGCGACGGGGCCGCCGCCCGCGGTGAGCAGACCGACCGCGCTGAACTGGGCGGAGCCCGCGTACACGAGCAGCGACATCAGAACCGGCACCCACAGCGGGAGGCCGCCCCCGACGGCGATCGCGCCGAAGGAGACGCCGACGACGGCGTCGGCGAGCCAGACCAGGGCGATGTCGCGCAGGACGCCGGGCGGGAGGTCGGAGAGGCGGACGAGACCGGAGGCGGCGGCCTCGGAGTCATCGTCCGTTCGCTTTGGCGGTTGATCTGTTCGGTGTGGCGAACGCATGCGTCGTAGGATGGAGTGCGGGCTCCCCGTTCGTCAAGGCGAACGGTCGGTCCGCTGCACCGAACGGCGGGTCCCGGAAACGACCGGGGCTCGGGCATGCCGGAATCAGGAGAGAGACAGGAGCCGACGACGTGACGACCGAAGGGTCCCGCCTGCCGCGCGAGTGGGTCGCCGCGGCCCTGCGCCGCGAGCGCGCCAAGGCCGGGATCTCCCTCTCCGAACTGGCCAAACGCGCCGGTATCGCGAAGTCCACGCTCTCCCAGCTGGAGGCGGCCACCGGCAACCCCGGCATCGAGACGCTCTGGGCGCTGGCCGTGGCGCTCGGCGTGCCGTTCAGCGTGCTCGTGGAGTCGCCGGCCCCGGCGGTGACCGTGATCCGCGCGGGCGAGGGCCCGTCCATGCGGGCCGAGGGCGCGCCGTACGTGGGCACACTGCTCTCGGCGGGCCCGACCGGCGCGCGGCGCGACATCTACCACGGGGCGATGGAGCCGGGGGCGGCGCGCGAGTCCGAACCGCACATCCCCGGCTCGGTCGAACACATCGTCATCAGCACGGGCCGCCTCCTCGCGGGCCCGCGCGAGGAGACGGTGGAGCTGGCCGCCGGGGACTACATGTCGTACCGGGGGGACGTGCCGCATCTCTACCGGGCCCTGGAGCCCGGCACGACGTTCGTGCTGATCATGCAGCACGTCTGACCGGGGGCGCCTCCGTAGTGAGGCCCGGCGGGGCGTGCGGGGCGGGAAAAGGCAGGAGCCCCGCTTCCTCCGCTCGCGCGGAGGAGCAGGGCTCCTTGGGTACTGCATCCATGTCCGGATCAAGTCACCGGAGCGAATCACACGCCCCACTCACGTGGGGCGCCCGATCACATCGGGGTGACGTTCTCCGCCTGCGGACCCTTCGGGCCCTGCGTCACGTCGAAGCTGACGGCCTGGTTCTCCTCGAGGGAGCGGAAGCCGTTCGCGTTGATCGCGGAGTAGTGGACGAAGACGTCCGGGCCGCCGCCTTCCTGGGCGATGAAGCCAAAGCCCTTTTCAGCGTTGAACCACTTCACGGTTCCGGTAGCCATAAGCCCTCCTTGGGCCAAAGGGTTGCCCTGCTCCAGAACCAGCGATTGTTAAAACAACTGCATAAGTCTGAAAAAGACGAGAGCCTACGGGGTCACATGCTCCGCAGGCTCTGTACTGCAAGGGAAACCAAACTGCAACTTGCGGCGAGCTTAGCACGCAGGCAGGGGAATGCAATAGGGGGCAAAGATCACGTCACCCGGAGGTTTGAAGGGGCTCCCGAGGGGGTTGACAGGACGCGGGAGGGACCCGGCGCCTGCACCGTACCGCACGGGGGCTAGCCTCCCCGATGTGGACAATTCTCCCCTGGACGCCTTTGCGGGGGCAGGCGCCGAACAGCTGCCCGACTCCCGTCGCACTCCTCGGCCGCGCGTCGGCCACATCCAGTTCCTGAACTGCATGCCCTTGTACTGGGGGCTCGCACGGACCGGGACTCTCCTCGACTTCGAGCTGACGAAGGACACCCCCGAGAAGCTCAGCGAGCAGCTCGTGCGGGGCGAGCTCGACATCGCCCCCGTCACCCTCGTCGAGTTCCTCAGGAACGCGGACGACCTCGTCGCCTTCCCCGACCTCGCGGTCGGCTGCGACGGCCCCGTCATGTCCTGCGTGATCGTCTCGCAGGTGCCGCTGGACCAGCTTGACGGGGCGCGCGTCGCGCTCGGCTCGACCTCGCGCACGTCCGTACGGCTCGCGCAGCTGCTGCTCGCCGAGCGCTACGGCGTACGGCCCGACTACTACTCCTGCCCGCCCGACCTGGGCCTGATGATGCGGGAGGCGGACGCCGCCGTCCTCATCGGCGACGCCGCGCTGCGCGCGAACCTGATCGACGCGCCCCGGCTCGGGCTCGACGTGTACGACCTGGGCCAGATGTGGAAGGAGTGGACGGGCCTGCCGTTCGTCTTCGCCGTCTGGGCCGCCCGGCGCGACTACGCGGCGCGTGAGCCGGAGGTGGTGCGCCAGGTGCACCAGGCCTTCCTCTCCTCCCGCGACCTCTCCCTCAAGGAGGTCACGAAGGTCGCCGAGCAGGCCGCCCGCTGGGAGTCCTTCGACGCCGAGGTCCTGGAGCGGTACTTCACGACACTGGACTTCCGCTTCGGTGCCGCGCAGCTGGAGGGCGTCACCGAGTTCGCCCGCCGGGTCGGCCCGACGACGGGCTTCCCGGCGGACGTCGACGTACGGCTGTTGGAGGCCTGACCCGGTGGTCCGGTGGGGGGCGGTGACGAAATCGGGGGCGACCGCCCTTCGGCCATCGGCCGGTTTCGTTCACCGCGGGATATCGCCGCCGTCATGGGCGGCGCAGGCGTCGTAATAGTTCTTGATAGCGCTTGGCGTCCGGATAGTTCTCGGCGTCCGGATTGCGCACCGGTATCGCTGTGATGAACAGCGGGTGGTAATTGGTGGGGCGGCTGTTGCCGCCCGCTCCGCGGTTATCGGCGGGAATGCGTGCGGGGCCGCTGCCCGCGCCGGTCGCGCACTACGCTGATCCGCAGTGGTAAGGCGCGCGGGGTGTCCGGTGGATGCCCGGGGGATGTCCGGTGGCGCGCCGGGGGGAGGCCAACGACATGCGTCCGCTCGAAGCCGGCGAACCCACCGTAATCGGTCCCTACCGGCTGCTCGGCCGACTCGGTTCGGGCGGCATGGGCCGCGTCTATCTGGGCCGCAGCGAGGGCGGCCGCACCGTCGCGGTCAAGATCGTGCACCCGCACTTCGCGCTCGACGAGGAGTTCCGCGCCCGCTTCCGGAACGAGGTCGAGGCGGCCCGCCTGGTGGGCGGCGACTGGACGGCGCCCGTCCTGGACGCCGACCCGGACGCCGCCGTGCCGTGGGTCGCCACGGGGTACGCGGCCGGCCCCTCGCTCGCCGAGGCGGTCCGCGAGGGCGGCCCGCTGCCCGCCCACTCCGTACGCGTCCTCGGCGCGGGCCTCGCCGAGGCGCTGGCGCACGTGCACGGCCTCGGGCTCGTCCACCGGGACGTGAAGCCCTCGAACGTCCTGCTCACCCTCGACGGGCCACGCCTCATCGACTTCGGCATCGCCCGCGCCACGGACGGCACGGCCTCGCTCACCGCCACCGGCGTCTCCGTCGGCTCGCCCGGCTACATGGCACCCGAGCAGATCCTCGGCAAGGGCGTCACGGGCGCGGCGGACGTCTTCTCCCTGGGGGCCGTCCTGGTCTACGGGGCGACGGGGCAGTCACCCTTCCCCGGCGACTCGTCGGCCGCGCTGCTCTACAAGGTGGTCCACGAGGAGCCGGAGCTGGGCGCCCTCGACGGCGGCGTACGGGACCTCGCCGCCGCCTGCCTCGCCAAGGACCCGGCCGCGCGGCCCGCCCCCGGGGACCTGGCCCGCCGCCTCGACCCCGAGGGCGCCGCCCGGCTCGTGGCGGCCGGGTGGCTGCCGGGGCCCGTGGTGGAGCGGGTGAGCCGTGGCGCGGTACGGCTGCTGGACCTGGACACGGGGGCGGCCTCGCCGGACGCGGTGTCCGGGCCGGTGGCGTTCGACTCCGTGGCGGTGCGGGGAGGTTTCGACGCGCCGCCGGAAGGGGCGCCCGCACCGCCCCCGGACGGCGCGGAATTCGGGCCGCCCGACCCTTCGTACGGCGACGCCCACGCGCCCACCGCGCCTTCCGCGGCCCCCAGGCCCTCGCTCTCCGTCTCGGTGGCCGCGACGTCGGCGCCCGACGGGCCGAACGGGCGCGGACGCAAGGTAAGTTGCACGGTGGCCCTCGCCGTGGCCGGGGCGATGGCCGCCGTCACGGTGGGCTCGGCGTTCGTCTTCGGGACGCTGCCCCGCGACGACCACGCCTCGGACAACGCGGACGGAACGACCCGGCCCCCGGCGGCGACGGGCGCGCCCAGCCCCACCGGGCCGGCCACCGGCAAGGTCCCGCGGTCCTACCTCGGCACGTGGCGCGGCAAGGCCGCGGCGAGCGGCGGCACGATCCCCCTCGGCACCTTCGAGGTCACCCTGCGCCAGGCGAAGCCGGGCGGGCGGGTCGGCACGGTCGTACAGCACGACCTGATCGGCAACACCTGCGAGGACGTACTCACCCTGAAGTCGGCCACGGAGCAGGAACTGGTGGCGACGGGCAAGGGCGACCCGTCGAACGGCGGCCAGTGCGCGCAGACGCCCCACACGGTCCGCCTCCGCCCCGAAGGCAAGAACCTCACGTACACGTCGGACGATCCGGACGCGGGGGATCCGAGGGCGCGGCTGGCTCGGGTGGAGTGAGGAGGCGCTCGCGCCACTGGGCACGCACGTCGTACAGCCACCCGGCCACAGCCTTGAAGAAGATGCAGGCACAGGAAGGTCGCCGCCAGGCCGACGAGCGGTGCCCGCGCCTCGGCCGGACCGTCTCCATCGCGAGCGACACGAGCAGCAGCGCCGCGCCCGCGCCCGGCAGCGCGGCAACGGTCCAGAGCGCCGAACGCGGCTTGCGGCGGCGCCAGCCCGTGCGGAAGAGCGGAACGATCGCGAGTCCCCCGGCGATCGGCAGGAGGAAACCTGCCGATCGCCGCGAAGCCGTACCCTCCGCCGGGCCGCCGACCACCATGCAGGCGAAGCCCACGGAGCGCAGGGCCCCCATGAGCCCCGCCCCCTACAACGGTGTCGTCAGCGTGGCCAGTTCGCCATTGCCCAGGTGCAGCATGCCCTTGCCCGGTGCCACCGGACCGCCGACCACACTGCGCGAGATCCGCAGGCCGATGAGGTCACCGCTGGAGCTGTCCTGCGGGGAGAGCAGGATCCCGCGGCGGCCCTTCTTCGCCTCGACCTGCCAGCCCGAGAAGCCGCTGCACACGTCCTCCTCGTCACCGGCGAGGACCATCGCGAGGCCCTGGTCGGCGCCGCGCTGGATGATCCGCTTGAACTGGCTCGCCGCGTCGGCGTCCTCCAGCATCTCGGCGTCGTCGATGAGGACGACCACCGGGTCCTCCCGGGACGCGTCCGCCTCCTCGATCAGTTCCTCGAACTCGTCCTCGTCGATGTCGTCACCGGTGAAGACCTTCAGCACGCCCTCCGTGCCCTCCAGTTCACGCAGCGGCGACTGGCGCGGGGCGGCGACGATGAGGCGTACGCCCTGGGCGCGGAACGACCGCGCCATGTTCATCAGCACCGTGGAGCGGCCCGACTTGGCCGGGCCGGCGATGACGAAGGCGGGCACGCCCTCCGCGAGGTCCGGCCCGTACCCCATGACCTCGTCGCCGCCGATGCCGACCAGCGCCCACAGCTTGGAGCGCGAGGCCTCCGGGTCGCGCAGCTCCCACGCCTCCTCGAAGGAGATGCGGCTCGGCAGCGTGTCGACGCGGAACGGCCTGCGGTGGCGCGGCACATCGGCGTCGCGGGCCGCGGCCTGCTCACCGATCGCGGCGATGGCGGCGGCCTGCCCCTGACCGGTGACGTCGCCGGAGAGCAGCGCGAACTGCGTCTCCGTACCCGTCTCGTTCCTGAAGGCGCGGCCCGGCGGGATCTCCTCGGGGACCCTGCGGGCGGGGATGCCGAGCATCGAGAAGTCGGAGCGGTCCGCCAGGCGCAGGCCGTACTTGTCCTCGGTGAGGGAGGAGATGCGGCCCACCAGGATCTGCCGGTCGCCCGTCATCACCATGTGGATGCCGACGCTCGCGCCCTCCCGCATGATCGTCGTGATCTCGTCGGTGAGCGAACCGTGGTCGATCTCGCCGAGCGTGGGCAGCCAGCCCTCCCACCGGTCGAGCAGCACGACGAGGTGCGGCAGCCGCTCGTCCTCGGCGGCGTCGGCCCGCTGCTCGCCGATGTCCGCGTAGCCCTTGTCGGCCAACAGGTCCTGGCGCCGGGTCAGTTCGCCCTTGAGCCGGTTGATGAGCCGGACGACCCGCTCGGTCTGGTTGCGGCCGACGACGGCGCCGCAGTGCGGCAGTCGGGTCAGCGCGTTGAGCGCGCCGTTGCCGCAGTCGATGCCGTACAGGTGGACGTCGGCGCTGGAGTGCGTGCGCGCCAGGGAGCCCGCGATGGTACGGAGCACCTGGGAGCGGCCGGAGCGCGGGGCGCCGCCGATCATCAGGTGGCCGAAGGTCGCGAAGTCCACGACGACCGGGCGGCGCGCCTGGTCGGCGGGCAGATCCTCGATGCCGTACGCGGCGGGCGCGAGGGAGCCGGGCGCCGTGCGGGCCGCGGGAAGCGGGATCTCGTCGAGCAGCAGGGTCTCGCCGAGCGCGGGCAGCCACGGGCTGTGCTGGGCGGGGATGCCGAGGGTCCGGTTGGCCTCGATGATGGTGTCGACCAGGACCTTCAGGTCGGTGATCTCCTCATCCTCGCGGGCCTCGGCCTTCGGCTTCACCAGCGAGGCGCGGCCGAGCGCCGACCAGTCCAGGGCGTCGGCCCAGGGCGCGAGCGCCGTCGGGTCGGCGGCACCGGGCCGGCGGCCACCGACGCGTCCCGACTGGAAGGGCACGAGCGAGGCGTGCCCGAGCCGCACGTAGGCGCGGCCCGGGGTGCTCTTGCTGATGTGCCCGGCCTCGGGGGAGTCGATGACGTCACTGGACTCGCCGCCGTCGGTCACGCGCAGCGCGATGCGGAGGTTGGTGTTGGCGCGGATCTCGGGGGAGACGACGCCGGAGGGCCGCTGCGTGGCGAGGAGCAGGTGGATGCCGAGCGAACGGCCCCGCTGGGCGATGTTGACGAGGCCCGTCACGAAGTCGGGCAGGTCACGGACCATGGAGGCGAACTCGTCGATGACGATGAGGAGCCGGGGCACGGGCGGGTGCGACGGATCGCGCCGCACCAGGTCCTGGTAGTCCTCGATGTCCTTCGCGTCGGCGTCGGCGAGGATGTGCTCGCGCCGCTTCAGCTCGGCGCCCAGCGATTCGAGGGCGCGCTCGACGAGGTGCGCGTCGAGGTCGGTGACCATGCCGACGGTGTGCGGCAGCTTCACACAGTCCTTGAACGCGGACCCACCCTTGTAGTCGACGAGGACGAACGTCATGTTCTCGGGCGTATTGGCCACGGCGAGGGCCGCCACGATCGTCTGGAGCAGCTCCGACTTACCGGAACCGGTCGTACCGGCGATCAGGCCGTGCGGGCCGTCCTTGCGCATGTCGATGCCGAACGGACCGTCGTACGACTCACCGATGACCGCCATCGTCGACTGGCCGCCCGCCTGCCAGCGTGCCGTGATCGCGCCGGGCGTCGGCGGCTCCAGCTGGAGTACGTCGAGGAGCCGGCTGGACGCGGGCAGGGCGGAGTCCTCCGTCTCCCCGCTGATGTCGCGCAGCGGCGAGACGGCCCGCGCCAGACGCAGGCACCAGGACGGCGACACGAAGTCCGGGCGTACGTCCTTCAGGCGCTCGGCGCCCGCCATCTCGACGCGCAGCCGCAGCTCGCGCGGTGCGTCGGCCCGGCCGGGGGCGGGTGCGGTGCTGTGCCACGCCTGGAAGGACGGGAAGCCGCCACCGACGGGCGGCCGGGGCACGCCGCCCTGCTGCGCCTGCGGCGGGGCGGCGAGGGCACGTCCCGCCGCGGCCGGGACACCGGCGAGTTCTCGCGGCTTCGGCTCGGCGACGACGAAGGCCAGGCACTCACCCGGCAGAAACCGTTCCTCGGTGTCGAGGCAGAGCGCGTACATGCCCACGGAAGGGCCCTCGCGCAGCAGCCGCACCACACCGGGCAGGGAACGCAGCCGCCGCGCCCCGTCCCACACCACCACGATGTCGGGGTCGGCGAAGTTCGCACCCTGGCCCCTGTTCTCCTCCAGGGCCTTCAGCCGCGCGTCGAGGATCTGCGTCAGCTCACCGATGCGGGCGCCCACGGTCTCGGCGTCCGTGCCGATGAGTACGTTGACGTCCTGCCCGCCCGACGGCCGCGCGTGCGGCAGCCAGCGCACCCAGTCCCAGCTCTCCCTGGCGGAGTTCTCGGTCAGGACGTAGAACTGCACGTCCATCGGGCTGTGCAGCGTCGCGGCCTGGGCCACCGCCCAGCGGCCGAGCGCGGTCGCGGAGTCGTCGGGTCCGGCGATGCCGATGACGCCGAGGCCCTTCAGCGGCAGCGCGACGGGCGCGTCCTCGATGTGCCACGTCACCTGGCGCCGGTGGTCGTCCTTCTCCGGGTCGTCGAGGACGACCTCGGAGGGCAGTCGGCCGGTGCCGAAGCGCAGGAGCAGATGGTCGGCGTCGGTCCGCCGCCGCTCCCACAGGCGGGTGCGGGGCCCGGTGCCGAGCGCGAGGACGGCCGCGGGGTCGGGGATGGCCTGACGCCGGTCCATCCGCTCGGCGACCAGCGCGTCCCGCGCGTCCTTCTCGATCCGCGCCTTGGTCTCCTTGTACTCCTTGACCTGCTTCGCATGGGACTTGCGCCCGTGCTTCTTGTCCATGAAGTAGTTGCCGAAGAGCATGATCGGGCTGAGCCCCGCCATGATCAGGTAGTACCAGCGGTCGAAGATCATCGCGGCGACGACGGCACCGACCAGCGGGAACAGCGCCATCAGCCAGGGCAGCGGGCGCGCCTCGAACTCCCTTGGCGGGGACGGCAGCCGGAAGGTCGTCTGCCGCTCGGGCGGCCGCAGCCGCGGGGGCCGGTTGTAGTCGAGGCCGGCGCCGTCCTCGGACCACTTCAGGGCGGCGTTCGGAGGGGAGTAGCGCGTGAGTTCGAGGAGGGTGTTGCCGAGGGCTATCTGGGCGCCGAGGGGCCACGGCACCGTATCGAGCCGCCCCTTCGCCCGGGCCTTCGCCCGCGCCTCCTTGCGCTCCTTCCACTCCTTGCGCTCTTGCTTCTCCCGCTTCTCCCGCGCCTTCCGGTCCTTCTTGGACTCCCCCTCGGGTGGGGTCGCCCCGGCCGGTTCGGGCTCTTCCTTCTCCACGCCGAACGGCTCGCCGTCGAGGGTTACGCCCTCCTTGTCCTTCTCCTCCCCGTGCAGCGTGACTTGGCAGGTGCCATCAGTTGCAACTGACAACGTCAGGGCGCGGGCGGGCATCTCCGGATCGTCGATACGGACGTACGAGGCGGGCCCGCTGCCGATGTCGTAGCGCCCGATCCCGAGCCGGTGCACGGACCCCGCGGAGGGCCCACCGGCGACGCGCAGCTCGACCAGACCGGAGGGCTCGCCCGGCAGGCAGCCCGCCGGGTCGTCGAGACTGACGACGGCGCCCTCGCGCAGCGGCGAGGTGACGACGGTGGCCGTCGGATCGACCGCGTACCCGTCCACGTAGATCATCGGGGCACCGCCGGCGGGCGTCTGCTGACCGTGTCCGATGGGGATGACCTGCGCACCGCTGTGGCCGACCTGCCGGGCCAGTTCCACCGCGATGTCCCGCACGGTGGACTCGGGATCGGCGTCGAGGACCACGTCGGCGGAGCCTCCGCCGAACGGATCGACGACGGTCAGAGTCAGGCGCACGACGGTCCTCCCCGGAGCTGAACAATGGCTGTGACGATAGCCGCTCCACCCTTCCCACAGGCAACGCCCTGTGCACCGGCTCATACCGGAACCGGGCGCGCCGTCATAGCAGACCTGTGACTCAACCGGGCTGCGTTCCCGTTCGCCTCACCCGTAAGCTGCTGGCGCAAGAGCGGACGATCACATCATCCGTCTCGCATCCGTCTTACGGGAGCCACGGGGGTTGGCCCTGCGGCGAGTTGATTGGGAGAGAGCCTCATGGCCAAGGACCTTGATGTCACATATCAGGACATGCGTGATGCGGCCAAGCACGTGGTCAAGGAGAAGGACAAGCTCAACGAGAAGCTGGACGGCCTGAAGAAGTACATCAAGAACCTCGTCGAGACGGGCTTCGTCACCAAGAGCGCCTCGAAGGCGTTCGACGAGAACTTCGACGAGTTCGTCGAGGGCGCGAAGAAGACCCTCGAGGGCCTGGACGGCATGGGCGACTACCTGACCAATGCCGCGGACAAGTACGAGCAGATCGATGACGAGCTGGGACGGGCCGCGAAGAAGTAACGGCTGACATGAGTGCTTCCGAGGCGGGGGGACGGGGCGTGCCGGCCGTCCCCCCGTTCTCGTTGCTCCTGGTGGTGCAGGGCGGCACGACGTGACAGAGGGGAACGCCCGATGGGCGAGTACACGAGGATCGACGACCTGAACGTCATCCGTGAGATGGGCCTCGGCCTTGGACGGATCAAGGACGCCTTCGACGGCCTCGGGAAACTGAAGGGCCAGTACGAGGACGACTTCGGTGAGCACGACCTCTCCTGGCAGTTCGGGGACTTCGTCGAGAACTGGGAGAGCCACCGCGAGGAGCTCGGCGAGGAGATCAAGAGTCTGGCCGAGATCGCGAAGGCCGCCGCGAAGACGTACGAGAAAATCGACAGCGAACTGGCCAGGGTCCTTCGCGAAGCCGACAAGAAGAAGTCCTGATGGCCGGCGCGCGCCCCAAGGACTGGCAGCCGCTGGCAGATCAGGACCCGGTCCCCGGCGACCCCGACCGCCTGGAACAGTTGGGCCGCAAGCTCCGCAAGACGGCCGACGAATTGGAACGGCAGGTACGTCACCTCAAGGCGGCGTCCGAGGTGGAGTCCTGGGACAGTGACGCGGGCAAAGAGTTCCGTGAGAAGGCCAAGAAGTGCCGCGGCCGGCTGGAAGCCGCGCACAAGCGCTACAAAACGGTGGCCGACGCGGTCGGTGACCGGATCGTGGATCACGGAACCGACTACGAGTCGAATGCCGCTGCCCGGCCCAGCAGTTATGCCACGGAACTCCTCCGGGCCCAGCGGATCGCCGAGGTCGCACGGCGGGAGGCCCAGGAGGCAGAGGCCGACAAGAGCGCCGCCGAGAAGGGGCTGGACGGCCTGTCCGCAAAGCCCGGGAAGGGCGACGGTGCCAAGGGGGACGAAAAGGGCCGGAAGGAAAGGCTGGAGGACCGGGCGGAGGCCGCCGGGAAGTCCTTGGAGGCGGCCCGGGAGAAGCTACGGAAAGCGCAGAGTGTCCGCGATGAGGCCGCGCGCAAGGCGCGTGAGGCCATCGACGAGGTGATCTCCGACGACGCTCTCAAGGATGGCTTCTGGGACGGCTTCGCTGATTTCGTGGAGTGGCTTGCGGGATGGACGGAATCCATCGCCAAGTACGTCGGAATCGCAGCGTTGGCTGTCGGCTGGATCCCCATCATCGGCCAGGGACTGGCCGGACTCCTGGGTGCCATCTCGATGGCGGCCACACTGATCAACATTGCGTGCACGGCGATCCAGGTCGGCATGGGCGACGCATCGTGGACGGACCTCGCCACGGCTGCGGTCGGGTTGCTGATGATGGGGGCCGGAAAGGCGATGTCCAAGGTCAGTGGGCGGTATGCCAAGGGGTTGCTGCAGCGTATGCAGCTCGCCAGGAGCGGTAAAGGTACTCCCCGCCAGCTCAAGCGCAACCGGCATAAGTTCAACCGTGATGCGGGAGTCGTCAAGGGCCTTCAGAAAGGCGACATCTCGAAGTCCATTCGCGAGCCTGTCACGGAGATCTTCAAGGGTTCCACTTGGACGGATGCTTTCAAGGGCGGATACCGTGAGATGGCGCAGGTTCTGAAAGACCGCGGGAACGGCAGCCGCCTCAAGGGAATCGGCAAGTCGATGACCTTGGCGGACCCATCCGCGGCATCAGCTCTCAACGAAGCGAAACACTTGGGCAAGAGCCTGGGAGATGAGGGGTTCGCGGTCAACAAGCTGTCGCGCAGGACGATGCAACTGAGCGTAGCCGGAAGTGGTGTCACGGCCGGTGGTCTACTTATTGACGAGGTGTCGTGATGGAGCAGGAACAACAAGGGCCGGCGGCCGGGCCCGAGGAAGACTTCCTCGTAGATTTTGACTTCGACAATGGCTGGCTCGGGCTGACGCTGCACGACGGCACTCGCGCAGAGGCCCGGCAAATGGCCGCGAACCTTGTGGAGCAGTTCGATCCGCTGCGACTCGGCGTCAGCAAGGCAGCACTCCAGCAGGAACTGGAGGAGCATGCCCTGACGGCATACGAGTCGGGCCCACTCCTGACCACCGTCGCCTACACGGAGGGCGGTGTGTTCCTGGCGGACTTGTCCGTCCTCGCCTACGGAGAGGACGGAGTCACACGGCCGTCGCCCGAGGAGTACCAGGGGATGTTGCTGAAGTGGTCCTACGCCGAGGTGAAGGGCGAACCAGAGGTCAGCAACGTCGAGTTGCCCATCGGCCCAGCCGTCCGCGTACAGGCGGTACTGGCCGAGAAGCGGCGCTTTGGGTGGGGCAAGAAGCTCAGTGAGTGCCTTCGCTACTGGGTCTGGCCGCCCGGCCATGAGGAGATTCTGCTGGTCGAGGCAAGGTGGCTCAACTTTGAACGCACGGACGAGCTGACAGACCTTGTGGATCGCCTCGTGCCGACCATGCGTCTGTTGCCTGTTCCCGCGGAGCCGATGTCAGAGAATGCCCCCGAATCCCCCGGCGAGCGCTGATATGCCGCTCCAGACGCAATGGGACACCCCTCCCAGCGACTACACGATCTTCGTCCCCGACGGCTGGTTCCAACTGCACCTCGACCCCGACGAGCGCGACCGCGGCATCGTCGCGCTCGCCGACCGGCAATTCGCCGGTATCGACAACGCGCCGGTGCTCAAGGAACGGCTGATGCGGGACCTGCAGAAGCAGGCGAAGGCGGCCCACCGCGAGGGTGGTCTCGAGCTGTACATCTCCTTGCTGACCGTCGCGGGCCTGCCGCTGGCGTCATCGCTGCTCGTGAGCCTGCTCCCGGACGGCTGGCCCGGCTGCCGGACGGCACACGACCTGGCTCGCCGGCTGGGAGGAACGGGGCGCCCCCCGGAGGTCCGGAGACTGGATGCCGCGGGTGACGCCGTACGCATAGAGAAGACCGAAGCCGCTGACCCCGAGCGCCAGATGGGCAATACCCTCGCCACGACGACCGTGACCTATCACGTCCCCGTACCCGCGAGCGGCCAGTGGCTGAACCTCACCTTCTCCACCCCCATGGAGGGCCTGGCACCGAAGATGGTGCAACTCTTCGACACGGTGGCGGGAACACTTCACTGGGAGTAGGCCGTAACGCTTTTCAAAGGCGCCCTCTCCGCGGCCAAGGCCGCAGCTTCCGCTTTCGTGCCCGCCGAGTTGGTCGGCACCATGCGTCCGGCTTCTTGACACTGACGGCAATGAAGTCGGCCCTGAAGAAGGAGAGGTGACGATGGAGCGGGCAGACGGCGGACCGAACGTGCGGGAAGCAGTGGCGATCGCGGCGGGGTGCTGCTTGTCCTCGCCTCGGTGTGCGCTGTTCTTTGGGTGAAGGGCGCGTGGCGTTCGGCTGTCCGCCTGGCGCCGGAGCTCATGTTCGCCTGGCCGGGAGCCGGGTGGACGAGCCGTTCCATGTGGCGCGTCGGTCTGGTGGTGTGCTGGGGCTTGCCCTTCCTGGCGATGCTCTACCTTCTCGTGGTCCTGCGTGGGCGCCACTGCCGTCCGTACGAGGCCGCTTCCAGTCCCTGCCGGGTGTGGGGCCGGCTCTCATCACGTACGTCGTCCCCCCGGACGCCGCGGGCTGGGCCGCGTACCGCTTGCATGCTGCCCGGGAGCAACGGCTCGCCGCCGAACGGCAGGCAAGGCTGGGGAGGCTGCGGAAGAAGGGGAGAGGGAAGAGCCGCTGGGCCGCCGCGTCAGAGGGCTACTGGTCGAGGTTGATGAACAGGCTCCGCGCGAAGTCGTCGAACTCGTCGATGTTCGAAGTGATCCACCCGATGTCCTCGCCGAGCGTACGCACGATCACGTCGATGCCCAGCGATTCGAGGCGCCAGGCGTAGTTGACCGAACAGCACATGGCCTCGGCCTTGGCCGCGACGAAGTAGCGGATCGAGCGCTTGCCCCGACCCAGGCGTTCGGTGTCGAAGTCGATGACCTCGGGGTCCTGGGCGGCGCCCGGCTCGTTCTTCTGGACGAGCTCTTCCAGCGTCGCGTCGACTTCGCCCTCGCTCGGGCCGGCGTGCACGAGAAAGGTCAGGAACTCCCGGCGCGGATCCGGTACGTAGAGGAAGACCTGGTGCACCGGGATGGTGCGGGGGAGCAGCTCCGCCGTGGACTCCAGCTCGAACGCCAGCATCTTGACCTGCTTCTTGTCGACGGGTTCGTCGTCGACGAGTGCCCAGAGCAGCTCCGAGGTGCGGCGGGCCCATTTCTTGCGCTCGCGCGCGGCACCACGCCCTTCGCCGAGGATGGGCATGGCGGGCCAGACGGTGGCATCGCTGTCCGTGTCGAGAGAGAAAGTGACGTTCACTCGGTCCTCCAGCGGAACGTAGTCATCACGGCGTCGAAGAGCTCGACGAGGATCTCGGTGAAGTCGCCCTCGGGGTTGCCGTCTCCGAGTGTGCTGAAGCTGACGACGAGCCACCCGGAGTCCCCACCGGAAGAGGGCACTTGCACGAGGTAGTCCACGTGCTTCGATGGCGCTTCCGCGTCTTTCTTCGGGTCGGCAGGCATCGTGCGCTCCTTGCGCACCGCCGTCGCCCCGTCCATCTCCACGGGCTCGGAACCCGCAGAATCGGCGAGCAACTGGGTCAGTACGTCCTGCCCCCCCACACCTTCCCGCAGCGCGGTGTCGACCTTCGCGACGACGATGGATGCGGCGATGAGATACCCGTGCATCGGCTCCACGGGAAGGTAGAGGTCCACACCGTCCCGTCGCTGGGCCTCCTTGACCGACGCGTTCAGTCGCCGGTACAACTCCATGCGCGCGTCTGCCACCTTGTCCTTGGGCAGGTCGGCGGAAACCCTCTCAGCGGCTTCGTCGACGATCGTCTTGACCGCCTCCTGGGTCCCCTCCCGCAGAGGGATCCGGGCCCACCCGGGTGGGAGGACCAGGGTGTAGCCGAAAGCGTTCTTGATGTCAGCCGGCGGCATCGCGTCGGTTCCTTCGTTCGAGCGCCCCGCACACGAGCGTGAGGGCACCGGGCAGCAGAGGGGTGGCGAGTACCACGGGGTACTGGTGCATCAGCAGGAGCAGCGGAAAGAGCTGGGCAAGCCCGCCTCCGGCGAAGTAGAGGGTGAACTCCTTCCGCCAGAGGCCTCGGCGGTGGATGGTGACGACCCCGAAGGCCAGTGCGGCGATCGCGGTCAGGGGCACGACCTGCGCTGGCACGCGGAAGACACCGCTGAGCGCGTCGGGGAGTGCCCCTGACTCGATGAGCACCCCGCCGATGATGGCAATGATGAGCAGGGCGAGCGGTGTCACGATGGCGATCCGTGCGTACCTGATCACCTTTCTGTCCTCGGGCGAGGGGTCAGCTGCTGCGCCGGGTGTTCTGTTGTCCACCATGAATGCGGCTCCTGGTTCCGTGCGTGGCGACCTGCCGGTGCCGTGCTCCCTCACCAAGCGGACTGGGCCTGCGTCACGCCGTGACTTCCCTTGAAGTCGTTGTACGCTTCCCAGCTGGGCTTGTGCGGAATGTTCAGCCCGTCGCTCGCGGCGTTCAGCGTGTCATTGTCACCCAGCAGCTTGTCGCCCCAGTCGACGGCCGTGCCGGCGTAGGCGGAGCCCATGGCGACACCGTAGGCGACGTTCCCGCCCGCCTTGGTGCCCTGCGAGATCCCCTCGCCGAAGAGCCGCTTGTTCGTGCTGATCCCCTTCCGCAGCGCCGCGAGCTCACTGTCGCCGAGGTGCGCCGCCGTGGACCACTTGCTGGGCGGCGGCATCTCGTCGGCCACCTTGCCGGCGCGACCGGCGATGCCCTTGCGCAGGGCAGTCATCTCCGCGCGGATGCCGGCCTTGGCCGCGTCGTCGGTCGCACCGGCCAGCCGGTTCGCCAGCTGGTTGCGCAGGGACTTGGTGGCCGTGAGGCCGTCCTTGAGCTTGGTGACCCGCTGCACGGTGGAAGCGGCACGCGTCGTCTTGCTCGCCGCCTTGAGGCCGATCATGGCACCACGGCCGAGGCCCATGGTGAGCAGCCCGAAGGCGTCGAAGGCTACGTCCATCCAGGTCGCCTTGCCGGCGGCCACCAGCAGCATGCGACCCAGTACGACTGCGATGCCGATGCCGATGACGATGAGGTTGAGGCCCGGGATGAAGATCGCGGCAATGGCCAGAGCCGTACCGATCCAGCTGAGGATGTCGAGGAAGAGCTTGAACCCCTCCGCGTGCTCCTTGGCCCAGCCGACCAGGTTGTCCCAGGTACCTGTCATCGCGTCCGATGCGTCCTGTCACGCGCCTTCTGGGCGAGTCCTTGAGCGTGCTCCAACTCGTCGGCCCATGTGTTCAGGTGGCCCGAAACCTTCTCATAGCGCCCCTTGGTCTTCTCGAAGCGTCCGGCGAGTTCGTCGGACTCCTCCTTCAGGCTCTTCGCGTACTTGCCCTTGATGTTGTCGTCGTCGCCGAGCTGACGGAGCTTCTTCACCTGTCGGGACAGGGTTTCCGCTATGTTCGAGAGCCGTTTCGCCTCCGCGCGCACGGCGACCGGGTCGCCCGGAGTCGGGTCTGATTCGGCGATGGGGGACCAATCGACTGGACGGCCGGCCACGCACTTTCTCCCTTAATTGTTCTTCTTCTTGCGTTTATTGGCCTCGGCCAGCTCTTTGTCGAGCTTCTCGAAGTTCTCGATGGACTGCTCGACGAGCTTGCCGACCTTCTCGATGTTGTCCAGAAGCTCTTTACGGTGGTCGTCCCAGTTGGTGGTGAAGTCCTCCATGGCTCCGGAGACATAAGGCGATCCGTATGCGTCCTTCAGGTCTTCCTGATGCCCGGTGCACCCCTTGAATTCCTTGCGTACTGTGCTGAGGTCCTTCTTGATCGTGTAGAGGTAGTCGTAGTCCACCCCGAGGTCGGTCATGTTTTCCTCTATTACCGGTTGATGGACTGCACTTCCTCGACCGCGACCTCCTGGACGACCTCGATCGTGCCGTCGGGCATGCCGACCGGAGTGTCCTGTCCCGTCCCCGTCCAGCTGATCTCCCATGTGAGGGCGGCTTTGAGGGGGAACGTGGCTCCCTTGGACGAGCGGTTGTAGACGATGCCGCAGGGCGGGGTCTCCTTGGACCTGCCCTTCGCGTACGGTGCGCCGATCTTGCCGTCGTCGGTGATGGGGCACTCACCACCGGCGGGGATCAGTGTGGCGTCGCCCGTGCCCGGGTCGAGCGTGAGCGACTTGGGCTTGGCGGTCGTCGTCGCCTCGATCGCGAAGCCCGGGACGTTGATGGCCGCCGTGGCCCGGACCTCGTCGAAGACGGCCTTGTCGAGCCAGGCCCAGGTCGGCAGGTTCACCTTCGTCGTGCCATCGGGGGCGAGGGAGACCTTCGTCTCGGGCAGCTGCATGTGCTGGTAGGCGAGCGCGGCCAGCATCTCCGGCTTGATGGCTTCCTCGTACTGCGGCGGCGGCGCCTCGCCGTTGTCGACCCAGAAGGGGATGTCGCTGCACGAGGAGCGCTTCAGGATGTCCGGCTCGTCGGGGTTCTCGACGGCGGCCCAGAACATCCCCTTGCCGTCCTTGTCGACGTTGTAGTCCTTGTAGCCCGGGGTGTCGGTCCAGCCGTAGTCGTCCTCGTAATGACGCTGCATCTGGGAGAGCGCCTGGCCCGCGTGACCGCCCATGCCGGGGGCGCCCATGGCGTCCTTCAGCTCCTTGGACATCTTCTTCTTGAAGTCCTTGGCGCCGAGGTAGGGGGCGTACCAGCAAGGGGGCGGGTTCCAGGTGACGTCGGACGAGGAAACGTTTCCACTGCTTCCGCCCTTGGCGACGGCGCCGGAGTACTGGACCTTTGCGGCGGCGTAGATGCCGGTGGCGTCGCTGCCGCCCTGCCGGTCCACGGTCCCCTTGTCGGAATCGACCGGCTTGGCCGCATAGGCGGATTCCGTGAGAATGAGGACGCTGAAGGTGAGGGCCAGCGCCGCGGTGTTGAGAACCGTGCGTCGCGATCTGATCACCGACACTTCTCCGCTTTCGTCTCGACGAACACCTTGGACGCCTGCCACAGCCCCTTGCCCGTGGGGGACTTGGACATGACGACCCTGAAGTAGTCGAAGTCCTTGATGCTGTTCTCGGTCTTCAGGAGTTTCCCGGACTTGACCTCTTTGCCGTAGAACTTGCCCGAGTCCGCACAGAAGGAGACCTCCACCGAATTACCGTTCGCGGCGGATCGCGTGATGGCCTGGTAATGACGCAAAGTCCCGGTGGCGGTCCAACCACCCTTGATCCACTCGCTGACCTGCACCTTGGCGTAATGCAGTCCGTCGCCGGTGGAGTAGGCGGTGATCGCCGCGTCGTTGGCAGTGCGCTTGTGGACGCCTCGATAGATCGCGCGAAGGAAGTTGGCGGTGTCGGCCATCGCGGCCGCCTCGTTCTTGTCCTTCGGCTCGTTCCAGTCGAAGACCAGGTTCATGTCCTTCGGCAGGGACACATCCACGCCGTCCGGCTTGTCCGCCGCCGGCGCGCCCGACGGCTCTGCCGACTTCTTCGGCTTCCCGGAGTTCTGGTCCGCTCCCGCGATCTTGTCGGTGTCCTTGGAGCCACCGTCGTCTCCGCTGCCGCAGGCCGACAGAAGCAGGGCAGCGGTCGCGGCGAGCGCGATGGCGACAGGCGTGGTGCGGCGGTTCACGGTCGGCTCCCGGTGGGGCGAGGATGTCTCCAACGGGAGCCGACGTTATCCACGGGGCTGTTGGTTCCGCCAGGTTCGATAGCGGGGCAAGCCGCCCGATTCCAGCGGACTGTCACCGTGTCGTGACGCGAAGCCGCGGGTCAGCAGCGTGAGTCAGCGAAATGAAACCGAGGGTACGGAGACTTCCCGCCGCCCTAGGCTGACGGTCATGATTTCGCCCCGTGCCCTGGACGGCCCTCGGTGGCATCGCCTCGCCGTCGGCGCGATGCTGTTCCTCGCCATGGGCGGCGTGGGAGTCGGGCTGCTCGTCGCCACCTTCGGTGCCGGGGCCAGCCCCTTGGCGCGTACCGGGCTCGGTGCGGGGGCCGTCTCGATGCTCGCCGTGGCCTGGTGGTGCGCCCGTTACTGGTACGCGGCCTTCAGCGAGGGACGCCGCGCGGAGCCGGTACCGGAGCCCGACGCGTGGCCCTGGGCGCTGCCATGGACGGTCGGCACCGTGTCCCTTCTCGCCACCGGGGTGCGGCAGGTGCGCGCGGGGGACAGCGCGGGGTGGTTCACGCTGGGCTTCGGCGAGCTGATCGGGCTGCCCCTCACGGTTCTGTTCCTGCTCATGCTGTACTTCACGGCGCGAGGATCACTTCGTACGGGCAGTCGTCCGCGAGGAGGCGCCCCACGGGCCTCGGCGGAAGCGCCTCGACCGCGCCGCGACTGGGGCCCCATCGGCTGAGGCACCCCCTGAATCCACCTGAGCTGGCCTGACCTGTCACCGGCTCACCTGCCACTGCCTCACCCGAAGGCGCCGCATATCCGCGTGCGCACCCCCAGGCGGATCGGCATGATGGCGTGATGGCCGACGAGATCCCCGTGCACATGCCCCGAGTCCCCCAGCGCACAGAGCCCCCGCACACCGCCGCCGGCGAACGCGCCTCCCTCACCGCCTTCCTCCAGTACCAGCGCGAGACCCTCGCGATGAAGTGCGCCGGGCTGACCGCCGAGCAGCTCAAGGAGCGGGCCGTGCCGCCCTCGGACATGTCGCTGCTCGGCCTCGTCCGGCATCTCGCCGAGGTCGAGCGGAGCTGGTTCAGGAACGTGATGAACGGCGAAGCGCTGAGGGCCAATTGGTCGGGGAGGGTGCCGGGCGAGCACGCCGACTTCGACGTAGCGGACGCCGACCCGGACGAGGCCTTCGAGGTGTGGCGCGCCGAGTGCGCCCGCTCCCGCGCCGTCGTGGACGCCCTGGACTCCCTCGACGCCACCGCCGATTTCCGCGGCGACACGTATTCGCTCCGCTACGTCCTCACCCACATGATCGAGGAGTACGCACGCCACAACGGCCACGCGGATCTGCTGAGGGAGCGGATCGACGGCGTCACGGGGGAGTAGCGGGCGCTCCTCCCGCGGAGGGCGCCGCCTCGTAGGCTGGCTCCCGGACCGGTCAGCGACCGGACCGGCGCACGCCGACAAAGGGGACGAGAACAGCCATGGCCCGCTACACAGCACCGCAGACCATCGCGCGCGGCGGATTCAGCATCAAGGTGCCGGAGACGTGGTGGGAGTTCGACGTACGCCCCGAGTCGCGCGACTCCGCGATCCGCCAGATGATCAACGACCGGGTGCGTGCGCGCCCCGAGCTGGCCCCGTACCGCGAGACCTTCGAGGCGTTCCTGCGCAAGGCCTCGAAGGACGCCTGGCAGTCCGGCGCGCTGTACTGCGGCTGCATGGCGGAGACCTTCGGCGGCGATACGCCGGTCACCGGCTCGGTCACGGTCTCCTTGGTCGGCGCGCGCACGCCCAGCGGCGACATCCTGCCCACCGACCCGGAACGCATCGTCGCCCAGCTCGGCGTACGCGAGGCCAAGCGGGAGGGCGACGCGTGGCGGAAGGTCACGACGGTCGACATCCCGGGCGTCGGCCTCGCGGCACGGACGTACGGCATCGAGGACATCTCCGTACAGGGTGACGACCGCACGATCCGCGTCGTCCTGATGCAGACGTTCATCCCGGTGCCGGGCCAGGAGGGCAAGGTCGCGCTGGTCTCGGGCAGCAGCCAGATCCTGGAACTGGCGGATTCCTTCTTCGACATCTTCGACGCGGTGACTTCTACGTTCCGCTTCGCGGAGTAGCGGAGTAGCGGAGTAGCGGAGTAGCGGAGTAGGGCCGGCCGCCCCAAGGCGCCTCCCGCCACCGACACCTCGGCTAGTAAATTCGTACCTCTGTACGGTGGCTGCTGTAGCTGTAGCTGCAGGTATGACGGGGGATGACGCATGGGGGGCCACCGGCCTAGGGACTGGCACGTCCTGGATCTGGAGAAGGACCCGACGCCGGGAGATCCCGACCGGGTGCGCAAGCTGGCCAAGGACTTGCATGACTTCTCCGACGATGTCGGCAAGGTGCTCCGGGACATCAAGGGGATGGCGGGCGAGGACGCGATCCTGCGGTGGGCGGGGAAGACCGCGGACGCTTTCACGGAGAAGTTCGAGAAGGCGCCGGAGAAGCTGAAGAAGCTCAAGAAGTCCTACGGGATGGCGGGCGACGCGCTGGCCGCGTACTGGCCGGAGTTGGAGCGCGCCCAGGCCTTGGCCGACAAGGCGCTGGTCAAGGGCCGCGAGGCCCAGGCGGACCTGAGCAGCGCCAAGTCCCGTCTCTCCTCGGCCGAGTCGTGGGTGGAGAAGGCCGGCAAGGAAGCCGACAAGTACAAGGACAAGGGTGGTTCCCAGGGCAAGGACGTGCCCAAGCCGGACGAGGACAAGGTCCGCGCCGCCACCCGTAACGCCGCCTCCGCGGAGAAGGCCCAGAAGTCCGCGCAGGGTGACGTCGACGCCGCCAAGAGCGCGCTGGAGGCGGCCAAGAAGATGGCCGCCGATGCCCGCAAGATGCGCGAGGAGGCCGCGGGCACCGCCAAGCGGAAGATCGACGAGGCCTCGGATGCGGGTATCAGGAACCGCAAGTGGTGGGAGGAGATCGGCGACTGGGTCTCCGACAACTGGGACACCATTGTCGAGATCTGCAAGGTCGTCGTCGCCGTCGTCGGCATCATCGCGATGATCGTCGGCGGCCCGATTCTCGCCGCCATCGTCATCGTCGCCGGGGCCATCGTCCTCGCGGACACCTTGAGCAAATACGCGAAAGGTCAAGCCACGCTCATGGACGTGGCGTTCTCCGCCCTCGACTGCATACCCGGCGCCAAGGGCATCACCACCGCGGCCAAACTCGCCAAGGGAGCCAAGGGCGGCCTCAAGGCCATGGCCAAGGGGTTGGGCAAGGGCGGGCTGCGCAGGGGTGCCGACGACGCGGCGGGTGCGGGCAAGAAGGCCGCCTCGCGGTGCAAGAACGGTGACCCGATCGACATGGTCTCCGGCGAGATGCTCATGGAGGAGACCGACGTCGACCTCCCGGGGCTGATGCCGCTGGTCCTTCGGCGTACCCACCTGTCGACATACGGATGGGGCCGGTGGTTCGGGCCGTCGTGGGCCTCGACGCTCGACGAGCGGCTCGAACTGGACGCCGAGGGAGTGGTGTTCGCCGCCGAGGACGGCATGATTCTCCTGTATCCGGTGCCCCGGCCCGGTGCCTCGGTCATGCCCCTCGAAGGTCCGCGCTGGCCGCTGGACTGGGACGGCTCGCCGGGCGCCCCCATCCGCATCTCCGACCCGCAGGCAGGCACGGTCCGGCACTTCGCGTCTCTGGGCGCGCCCGGCCCGGACGACACCGCGTTCGTGATGCCTTTGGCTGCGATCTCGGACTCCACCGGCAGGCGCGTCGAATTCGACCGCGACGCGATCGGGACGCCGACGGCCGTACGGGACTCCGCCGGGCGGCACCTGCGTGTCGACACGGACGGAGGCCGCGTCACCCGGCTCCGCCTGGACGATGCGGAGGCGGGGCCCGAGGGCGTCACCCTGCTGTCCTACGGCTACAGCGACGACGGCCGGGGCAACCTCACCGAGGTCCGCGACTCCGGTGGTGCGCTGAAACTCACGTACGACGGCCGCAACCGCATCACGTCCTGGACCGACCGCAACGGCGGCTGGTACCGCTTCACGTACGACGACCTCGACCGCTGTGTCCGGGGCGAGGGTACCGACGGCCGGCTCTCCTGCACCGTCGCGTACGACACCGAGAACCGCGAGACGCGCTACACGGACTCCCTCGGCCGCACCACCACCTACCGGCACAACGAGCTGCGCCAGCTCATGTCCGAGACGAACCCGCTCGGGCAGACCACGTACTTGGAATGGGACCGCTACGACCGGTTGCTCTCGCGCACCGACCCGCTCGGCCGGACGACCCGCTACCGCTACGACGAGCACGGCTTTCCGACGCATGTCCTGCGGCCGGACGGCGGGCAGAGCGTCGCCGAACTCGACGAGCGCGGCAGGCCCGTGACGGTGACCGAGCCGGACGGTGCTGTGTGGCGCATGGAGTACGACTCCGCGGGCCGTCTCACGGCGGAG
The DNA here is from genome assembly GCF_020026305.1 of Streptomyces sp. 135. Taxonomy (NCBI): domain Bacteria; kingdom Bacillati; phylum Actinomycetota; class Actinomycetes; order Kitasatosporales; family Streptomycetaceae; genus Streptomyces; species Streptomyces sp. 135. The sequence continues at coordinate 4,897,930 of NZ_CP075691.1, forward strand.
ACCGACCCGACCGGCACCCGCCTCTCCTTCGGGTACGACGAGGCCGGTGGGATATCCACGATCACCGATGCCACGGGGCGGGCGACCCGGGTGGAGACTGACGCGGCGGGGCTCCCCGTCGCGACGACCGATGCCGAGGGCGCGACGACGCGCTACGAACGGGACGCCTTCGGTAGGCTCGTCGCGCAGACCGGCCCAGACGGCTCCCGCACCGCCTACACCTGGACGCCGGAAGGCAGGCTCGCCCTGCGCACCCTGCCCGACGGCAGTACGGAGCGGCGGGCCTACGACGGTGAGGGCAACCTCGTCGAATACGTGGACTCCCTCGGCCGCGTGACGCGTTTCGAGTACGGCGCGTTCGACCTGCTGGAGAAGCGGACCGAGCCGGACGGGTCATGCCTGCGCTTCACCTACGACGGTGAACTCAGGGTGACCTCGGTGACCAACCAGCTCGGCGCCACCTGGAGCTACACCTACGACGACGCCGGCCGGTTGATCCAGGAGCGGGACTTCGAGGGTCGTACGCGCAGCTACCGCCACGACGCGGCCGGACAGCTGATCGGGCAGACGAACGGCGCCGGAGAGACCACCGAGTACGTGCGTGACCTGCTCGGCAAAGTCCTGGAACAGCGGACGCCCGAGGGGGTCACGAGCTACGAGTACGACCCGGTGGGCAACCTCCGCGTGGTGCGCAGCGAGCATGCGGAGGTCGCCTACGAACGCGACGCACTCGGCCGGATTCTGGCCGAGACCTGCAACGGCGCGACCGTGCGCTCCGCCTACGACGAGCTGGGCAGGCGCACGCGCCGGGTGACGCCGTCGAACGCCGAGAGCCTCTGGGAGTACGACGGCCGTGACCGGCCCGTACTGCTCCGGACGGCGGGCCGTGCGGTCAGCTTCGGCTACGACGACGCCGGCCGCGAGATCGAGCGCCGCGCGGGAGCGATGGTGCTCACCCAGGGCTGGGACCCGGACAGCAGGCTCAGTTCGCAGGCGGTGACTGCCGACGCCTCGCCGACCAGGCCCGAACGGCGCAGGGTGCAGGAGCGGACGTACCGCTACCGGTCGGACGGCACGATCCACACGATCGACGACCTGGTCAACGGCCGCCGCACCATCGACGTCGACCCCACCGGACGGGTCACCGCTGTGCGGGCGGACACCTGGTCGGAGCGGTACGCCTACGACGCGGCCGGGAATGTGGCGTCGGCGGAGCGGCAGGGGGCCGCGGCGGCCGCGGCCTCCGGAGGCGTGAGTGGCGGTTCGGGCAGGCCCGGGGGCGTGCGCTACGTCTTCGACGCCCAGGGCCGCGTGGTGCGGCGGCGCAGAAAGCGGCTCTCCCGGAAGGCCGACGTCTGGCACTACACGTGGGACAGCCAGGACCGCCTGGTCGGCGTGGTCACGCCGGACGGGACGAAGTGGGCGTATTTGTACGACCCGTTCGGGCGCCGCATCGCGAAGCGGCGCTTCGCGGCGGACGGTGAAACCGTCGTGGAGGAGGTGTGGTTCGTCTGGGACGGCTTCGTGCTCGCGGAGCAGGTCAGACGGTCCGGCGACGAGCCGCTCAGGTGTACGACGTGGGACTGGGAGAGGGACCGCTTCAGTCCGGTCACGCAGGTGGAGCGCGTCGCCGGGTTCCGGGCCCACCAGGACGCGGAGCAGGAGTGGATCGACGAGGAGTTCTACTCGATCGTCACCGACGTGGTCGGCACGCCGACGGAGCTGTGCGACGCGGAGGGCGAGCTGGCATGGTGCTCCCGGACCACGGTCTGGGGCGCGCCGGTGGACGAGGAGGCGTCCGGTGACCGCGCGTGCTGCCCTCTCCGGTTCCCCGGCCAGTACCACGATCCCGAGTCGGGGCTGCACTACAACTATCAGCGCCACTACGACCCGGAGACGGGCCAGTACGTCTCCCTGGACCCCCTCGATCTCGCGCCGGGCCCGAACCCCCGCGCCTACGCGGCGAACCCCTTCACCGGGGTCGACCCGCTCGGCCTGGCGCCGGACTGCGAGCGCGCCTTGCAGGCCGCACGCGACCGCGCCGATCTCGAACAGGGCCGGCCGGGCGCCAGCAAGCAGACCAGGCCGACGAGCGCGGCCGGTCTCACGGTGCCCGGGCATCCGCAGACGTACAGCGGTGCGAGCATCAAGGGCGGCGGCGACCACAACCTGCACCCGGACGTCCAGGCCGCCTACGACAGGGTTCCGATGGAGCTGCGCCCGACGGGGAACCAGCATGGACGGTGCGGCGAGGCGGAAGCCCTCTCCAACGCCATGAACTCCGGACACGATCCGCGGGGCGGCGTGAGTGCTGCGGTGGACGTGCGGGCGGCGGGCAACCCCAAGCACGGTGTGCCCAAGGCCCCCTGTTCGTCATGTCAGCATGTGCTCGACCAATTCGGAATCACGGCGGTGACCTAGAGATGACTGAAGAATCCCCCGGGCGTTGGTCCGCGGAGTCCGACCGCGTACTGCGGGCGGTCGGCTGGCACCCCGGGCGAACCGTGCCCACGGCCGAGTGGGAGAAAGTCCTGCGCGATCACGGCGGCTTCGCGATCCACGAGGCGGCACGGCTCTTCCTCGCCGAGTTCGGCGGCTTGGCATGCGAGGAGCGGGGCCCGGGCAGGACGATGGCCCGCATGGGCTTCCGACTCGACCCTCTCGCGGCCGAATGGGACGACGAGATCTTCGACGTGCTCAGCGAGGAGGCGGGCGCGTATCTATATCCCGTCGGCGAAGCCGACCGCCGCAACAGCTATCTGGGAATCGCGCCGGACGGCAAGGTCTATATCGGCATGGACAGTGCCACGCTGCTCGCGGACACCGGCGACAAGGCACTGGAGAAACTCATCGAGGGCATCCGCTGAATCGGGCTTTCATCGGGCTGGCAGAAAAGGGCGGCCCGGGACTCGGTTGTGTGTCCCGGGCCGCCCGCCCGCATCAACCGGCCGTCAGCGCCGGTTCATCGCCCGCTTGATCTTCTTGCCCGAGGGCGACTCGTCCAGCGTCTTCCACAGCTTCGACGAGCTGAGCGACGTATAGACACCGGGGGCGCCCTGCGCGCCGCAGCCGTCGCCGTAGGAGACGACGCCGATCAGGATCGGGGCCTCGCGGCCGGGGACCTTGCGGAAGATGGGGCCGCCGCTGTCGCCCTGGCAGGAGTCCTTGGTCTCGACGCCGGCGCAGAAGTTGACCTTGGCGTCGTACTCCGCGTAGCTCGTCCTGCACTCGGCGTGGGAGAGGATCGGGACCCGCACCTGCCGCAGGCGGTCGGGCGTGTGGGGCAGCTCCGTGTCCGTGTTGCCCCAGCCCGCGACCGTCGCCTTCTGGCCCGGGCGGATCAGCGCGTCCGTGCCCTGCGTGGGGAGCGCGACCGGGGAGATGCCCCGCACCGGCTTCTTCAGCTGGAGGAACGCCACGTCGTAGGCCTCCTGGCCCTTGAGGTAGCGCGGGTGCACGACGACGCCGCCCTTGGCGATGTCACGTATCTGGCCCTGCCGGGAGGACAGGACCGTGCGGCCCACCGCCACCTGGAGCGTCTTCGGCTTCACCGGCTTGCCCGCGTCGTCGACCAGGCAGTGCGCCGCCGTGACGACCGTGTCCGGCGTGACGAGGCTCGCGCCGCAGAACTGGCGGTCGAGCGCGCTGCCCGGGCCCTTGTCCAGGACCGCCGTCATGAACGGGTAGGCATCGTTGGGGACTTCGGTGCCGCCGATGATCGCGTGCGCTGCGGGGGCGGACGTGGCCACCATCGCCAGTGCCGCGCCGGTCGCGGCGAGACCGGCGGCTATGGAGGTCTTGCGCGTGGGGGTTCTCTTGGAATTCATGGGGGGGCTGTTTCTCTTTCGTACGGCAGGAGTAGCGGAATGCGGTGCGGTGTGCAGTCACCGCCGCCGCACTGCTCTGCGCGCGAAAGGCCCGGACCAGGCTGGCCTGGGTGGGTTTTGCTCAACGCTTCAACAATCCCGTCGGACCCTCGCGCCGGAAAGAGAGAGGGCAATTCCCCGGGGCAGGTTCATTCCGGCGTCATGCCGTCTTCATTCCGTCGCTCGCTCGGTCTCCTCGGCGAGCAACTTCCGCAACGCAGGCGACATTTCCGGCACCCGTGCTCCCGCCGCCTGCGCCGCCGCGAGCGCCCGTACGTACGCCACCGCCTGCTCCCTCTGTCACGACGGCCAGAGCAGCAGGACGTGCGCCGTTCGTCGGCCACGGCGCCCTTCGGCCACCCCTTCGCCGCGGACCCGCCGCCCCGGACCTGCCACCCGCCACGCCGGAACGCGCGCCCGCCTCCGGGTACGAGGGGATCGGCGCCGCCCCCTTCCCGCTGCCGCTCTGTGTGCGGCCCACCAGCCAGTCCGGTATGTGGGTCACCGGAACCCCGTGTGCTCGTGCGCAACCGATCACCTCGCGGTACCCGGCCAGCAGCGGATGCAGCAACTGCCGCTTCCAGCGCCGCCGCACGAGCACCCAGAGCCAGGACCCGAGGGCCAGGAGGGGGACGGCCGGACCGAACAGCAGGGCCGGGGGTCTGCCGGACATGGCGGGGACCATGGGGGAGAAGAGCGGCCAGAGGACGCCCGCGACGATCAGCAGGGCGCCGATCCAGCCCGGAGCGCTGGTGCCTGCCCGGTGGACCGCCTTCCGGCGCTCCTCCAGCAGCGCCGTCGTCGCTGCGTCGTCCGTGTAGTCGAAGCCGCGCCGGACGCCGATCTCGCGCACGGCCGCGAGAAGTCGCGGATCGGAGGCGAGAGTTGCGCGGGAGAGGGGGAGGAGTGGGGTGCGGTCGGCAGGGGTGCTCACGGTCGGTTCCTTCCCGTCGTGTGTGGTGGGGCACGTGAGGCCGCGGTCGGGAACCGGTACGGCACCCGTCGGCGTCGTCCTCCGCGTCGACGGATCATGGCACGGCTGTGCCGCGCCCGGTCCGTGACGTGTGGGAACCGTGTGGAAGCCGCCGCCGGCCAGGGGCGAGCGGGTACGGGGCGCCAGTTGGGCAAAGTTCACGCCTTCACGTACGCACATGTCGGCCGCGCTCCACAGGGCAAGAACCGCATCGCGAGCAACCCGCCCGGATTGCGCGCGGATAACGATGAGAGGTGTGAGCTTCGCGATCTTTAACACGCCTTGAGGGGCTTATGTGCTGCTGATACGGTGCGATGGCTTGACACTGAGCCTGGGGCTGAATAGCCCGCCCGAGGCGGGGCGAGAGAGTCGCGAGTGTCACAAATGACGGAAATTGACCGAGTCTTCTTGGGCGTGCGGGGAGCAGTTGCGTGAAGATCCAGGAGCGTATGGGGGCGGGCAACAGCCGTTCCTCCGCACCGGTTCAGCCGGCGGTCGGTGAGCGCCTTCCCGCGCCGCCTCGCGAGCGCAAACCGGCACTTGCCGCACTGGCCGTCCTCCTCATCCTCGTCGGTGCGCTCGGCGCCACCGTGCTCGTGCTGCGCGCCGGTGACCGGATCGAGGTCGTGAAGGTGACGAAGGAGATCCCGGCGGGCGAGTCGGTCGCCGAGGGCGTGAACATCACCTCTGTGATGGTCGCCGAGGACACCTCCATCAACTACGTCAAGTGGGAGCAGCTCGAGGCCCTCACCAAGCTGAAGGCCAAGAGCACCATCCCCAAGGGCGCTGTCGCCGTCGGCGAGATGTTCGGCGCCAAGGAGACCCTGCCCGCGGGCAAGGCCTCCGTCGGCCTCGCTCTCAAGGAGGGCCAGTACCCCGCCGACCTGAAGAGCGGTGACACCGTCGCCGCCTACCCCGTTCTCTCCGGCACCTCCAGCGGCAAGGGCTCCACGGGCAGCGGCGGCTCCAGCTCCGGCGGCGGTACCCCGCTCGTCGCCGCCGCCAAGGTGAGCAAGGTCAGCAGCAAGAGCGACGCCACCGTGAGCACCGGCAACCAGAACATCACCCTCCTCGTCCCGCAGGAGGAGGTCGCGGCCCTGGCGAGCGCCGCGTCCGAGGGCAAGGTCGTCGTCGTACGCGTCACCGGCAACGGCAACTAGAAGCGAGTAGAAGAGACATGGCGCTCATCGCTCTCGCCGCCGACAAGGGGTCGCCCGGCGTCACCACCGCCGCCGTCGCGCTCGCCGCGGTCTGGCCGCGCCGCGTACTGGTCGCGGAGACCGACCCCGCGGGCGGCGACCTGGTCTACCGCAGCGCCGCCGCGCACGGCGGACCGCTCAACCCCAACACCGGCATGCTGTCCATCGCGGCCACGGCGCGCCGCGGCCTCGTACCCGACCAACTCTGGGACCACGTACAGCCCTTGAGCGGCGGCCTCGAAGTGCTCGTCGGGCTCGGGGTCGCCGAGCAGGCGGCCGGTCTCGCCGGGCTCTGGCCGACCCTCGGCCGCGCCTTCTCCCAGCTCGCCGACTCGCCGCACGCGCCCGCCGACGTCATCGCGGACTGCGGGCGCGTCAGCGGCGACACCCCGGCCGTCGAACTCTTCCCGCAGGCCGCCCTCGTCCTGCTCGTCTCGCGCACCGAACCCGAATCGCTGGCCCGCGTACGTGACCGTGCCGCGGCCCTCGCCGCCAAGCTGCACGGCGGCTCGCGCGGCGCCGCCTCGCTCGCGACCCCGCTCATCGGCGTCCTCCTGATCACCGACCCGTCGACCTCGGCCAAGCTGGTCCACCAGGTCAACGACATGCTGGTGGCCGCGCAGACCGGCGCCCGCGTCGTCGGCACCCTCGCCGACGACCCGGCGGGCGCCGACCAGCTGGCCGGGCGCAAGCGCGGACGGCTCGACAAGTCGCTGCTCATCCGCTCCGCGCGCAAGGTGACCGTCGACCTGTACCAGCAGTACGGCGCCGCCTGGACGAACCCCGTCGCGCAGCAGCCCGCCCGCGCCACCCAGCAGCCGCAGCCCGGAGCGGGCCGATGAGTACGCCCGTCGACCACCAGCTGGTGAAGCGGTTCCGGCAAGAAGCCGGTGACCGCATCGCCGAGCAGCGCCGCCTCGACCAGATATCCGGCGTCACCCCGATGTCGGGCGAGGACGAGCGGCACTACGCCCGCGCCGTCATCGCACAGATCCTGGAGGAGTATGCGCGCGCGGAGATCAACGCCGGGCGCACCCCGCTCGACGCGGAGACCGAGGAGCAGTACGCGGCCGCCGTGCACGCCGCGCTCTTCGGCGTCGGACGGCTGCAGCCGCTGCTCGACGACCCCGAGGTCGAGAACATCGACATCAACGGCTGCGACCAGGTCTTCGTCGGATACGCCGACGGCCGGGAGACCAAGGCCGACCCGGTCGCCGAGACCGACGAGGAACTCGTCGAGCTCATCCAGGTCCTCGGCGCGTACTCGGGTCTGTCCTCGCGCCCCTTCGACTCCGCGAACCCGCAGCTCGACCTGCGGCTGCCGGACGGCTCGCGTCTGTCGGCGGTCATGGACGTCACGCGCCGCCCCGCCCTCTCCATCCGCCGCGCCCGCATGGGCAAGGTCTTCATGTCGGACCTGGTCGGCAACGGCACGCTGACCCCGGAGATCGGCCACTTCCTCGCCTGCGCGGTCCGCGCCCGCAAGAACATCATGATCGCGGGCGCGACGAACGCCGGTAAGACGACGCTGCTGCGCGCCCTCGCCAACGAGATCCCGCCGCACGAGCGTCTGGTGACCGTCGAACGCGCCCTGGAGCTCGGCCTCGACCAGTTCGCCGACCTGCACCCGAACGTCGTCGCGTTCGAGGAGCGGCTGCCCAACTCCGAGGGCCAGGGCGAGATCTCGATGGCGGAGCTGGTGCGCCGCTCGCTGCGCATGAACCCCTCGCGCGTCATCGTCGGTGAGGTCCTCGGCGACGAGATCGTGACGATGCTGAACGCGATGTCGCAGGGCAACGACGGCTCGCTCTCCACGATCCACGCCAACAGCTCCAGTGAGGTGTTCAACCGTATTTCCACGTACGCGTTGCAGGCGTCCGAGCGGCTGCCCATCGAGGCGAGCCAGATGCTCGTCGCGGGAGCGGTCAACTTCGTCGTCTTCATCCAGCGGCGCAACAACTACCAGTCCGGCGGCAAGCTCCAGCGCATGGTGACCTCGATCCGCGAGGTCAACGGCGTCGACGGCCGCGTCCTGTCCAGCGAGGTCTTCGCGGAGGCCCCCGACGGACGGGTCGTCGCGCACGCGCCGATAGCCTGCATGGACGACCTGGCGGCGTTCGGTTACCGGCCCGCCGGGCAATGGGGGTGAGCACGACATGAACACGCTGGACTCGCAGGCCGTGGGATCCCTCGGCGCCATGGGCGGCCTCTTCTCGCTGCCCGTCCTGTACGCACTGGGCTGCGGTGTCGCCGCGGGCGGCGGCCTCGCGCTCCTCGCCATCGCGATCCGCGGCCTGCCCGCCAAGCCCGCCCACGAGAAGCACAAGGCGAGCGAGCGCGCGAGCGAACTGATTCGGTTCGCCGGCCGGCGTGGATCCCTCGCGGCCGGTGTCGGCCTGGTCGTCCTGCTCCTCACCCGCTGGGCGGTGGCGGGCATCGCCGCCGGCATCCTCGTCTTCTTCTGGGACAAGCTCTTCGGCGGCGCCGCCGAGGAACGGGCGCAGATGAAGCGGGTCGAGGCCCTCGCCGCCTGGACGGAGTCGCTGCGCGACACCATCGCGGGCGCGGTCGGCCTGGAGCAGGCCATTCCCGCTTCCGCCCGTGCGGCGGCGCCGGTGCTCCGCCCCCACCTGGACGCCCTGGTCGACCGGCTGCGCGCCCGCACCCCGCTGCCCGAGGCCCTCCAGATCCTCGCCGACGAGATCGACGACGCCTCGGCCGACATCATCGTCGCGGCGCTCATCCTCAACGCCAAGCTGCGCGGCCCCGGCCTGCGCCAAGTCCTCGGCGCGCTCGCCAAGTCGGCGCGCGAGGAGGTCGACATGCGCCAGCGCGTCATGGCGCAGCGCGCGTCGACCCGCCGCTCGGTGCAGATCGTGGTGGCGGTGTCGGTCGCCTTCGTCCTCGGCCTTTCCATCTTCAACCGTGAGTTCGTCGAGCCGTACGGCACGCCCGTCGGGCAGCTCGTGCTCGCCATGGTGTGCGCGCTGTTCGCGCTCGGCTTCTGGTGGCTGCGGAAGCTGTCGACGGTGGAGACGCCGGACCGCTTCCTGGTCAAGGACGAGCCGGGCGTGCAGTTCGTCCGCCCGAGGGGCCCGGCCGCCGCCAACGACCAGACGCCGCAGCCGGGTCAGCAGGGGCTGCTGGGCCAGCAGGGGCTGCCGGGCTACACCAACTCTCCCGAGGGGGTACGTCGATGAGCCTGACGACGCCGATCGTGATCGGCGCGGTCCTCGGCCTCGGTGTCTTCGCCCTCATCCGCGCCCTGATGCCGTCGAAGCGCAGCGCGGTCGCCACCGTCGCCCGCATCGACGCGATGCGGGCGCGCGGCGCGGCGTACGAGTCGCACCGGGCCACCTCGGACACCGAGAAGCCCGGCCGCATCGGGTCGATGCGCACCCGCGTCGGCATGCGCGTCGCGGAGTTCTACCTCCAGCAGGGGTGGGAGCAGCGGTCGCTGCGGGCCGACCTCGCGGTCCTCGACCGCAGCTGGGAGAAGTTCCTCGCGACGAAGGTGCTCCTCGCCGCGGTCGGCGTCTTCTTCGGCCCGTTCCTCTTCGCCGTCGTCTACACGCTCGGCCTCGGCCGCAGCCCGATCATCCCGGTCTGGCTCGCGCTGATGTTCGGTGCGCTCTTCTTCTTCCTGCCCGACCTGGAAGTACGCAGGGACGCGGCGGACAAGCGGCGCGATCTGCGCCGCGTCATCGGTGCCTATCTGGACCTGGTGTCGATGAGCCTCGCGGGCGGCCGCGGCCTGCCCGAGGCGCTCATGGCGGCGGCGGAGGTCTCCGACGGCTGGGCGACGCAGCGCATCCGCAGCGCGCTGGCCGACGCCCGCATCACCGGTGTCAGCCAGTGGCAGGCACTCGGCGCGCTCGGCGAGGAACTGGGCGTCGAGGAGCTGAAGGACCTGTCGGCGTCCCTGGCGCTGGTGGCGGACGACGGCGCGAAGGTACGCGAGTCCCTCGCCTCCCGCGCGGAGACGATGCGGCACCGCGAGCTGGCCGAGATCGAGGGCAGCGCCGGCGAGAAGTCCCAGTCGATGCTGGTCGCGCAGCTGCTGCTGTGCGCGGGGTTCCTGGTCTTCCTCATCTTCCCGGCGGCGATGCGCGTGTTCCAGGTCTAGCGGCGCCGGCGACAACGGGGACCGGCGCTTCTTCCCCCCACCACTCCTGAGAGGACAACTCACCATGAACGGACGGAACTTCGGCACCGGCAACCCGGGCCTGGACTTCGTGATCACCTTCCTTCAGGGCCGCGTGCAGCGTGCCCGCTCCGGCGAACTCGACCGCGGTGCGTCCGCGGTCGAGTGGGTCATCATCTCGGCGGTCGTGGTGGCGATCGTGGGCGTGGTGGCCGCGGTCATCAACGAGGCGCTCGACTCGGGCGCGAAGAAGGTCGGCAACTGCATCAAGGGCGCGGACGCGGACAGCACCTGCTGACCGCGGCCCGACCAAGGACGACGGGGGTGCACATGCGGGGAACGCCGGGCATACGCGGATTCGTACGCCGCAGGGTGGAGGCAGCCTCCGCCCGCGGTGAATCCGGCATGACCGCGATCGAGTTCGTGCTGCTCACCCCGGTGCTGTTCTTCATGATCTTCGCGACGGTGCAGTTCGCGCTGTACTTCTTCGCCGATCACGTCGCCCAGGCCGCGGCGCAGGCGGGCGCCCGCAAGGCCCGCGCCACGGCCGACGAGAACCCCGGCGGCTGGCGGGGCGAGGCCCGTGACGTGGCCGACGCGTACATCCGCCAGCTCGGCCCGAAGCTGGTGCTCGGCCCGGAGGTGAAGACCGTCCAGCCGGAGCAGAACACGGTCGGCGTGGAGGTCACCGCGCGGATCCCCACGGTCTTCCCGGGGCTCGACCTGACCGTGCACGCACGGTCCGCGGGACCGGTGGAGCGGTTCGTGGAGGAGGCCGGCTGATGCGGGACGTACGGGACGCGTGGGCAAAGGCGCGTACGGCGGTGCGGGAGCGCCGCCGCCGCGACGACCGGGGCCTTTCGACCGTCGAAGTGGTGATCCTCGCCCCGGTGATGATCCTCTTCATCCTGGTCCTGGTGGCCTTCGGCCAGCTCGTCGAGGGCCGGGGGGCCATCGACGGTGCGGCGCGCGACGCGGCCCGCGCCGGGTCGATCCAGAAGGAGCACGGGACGGCGCTGGCCGAGGCGCGCAAGGCCGCGGCGGCCGACCTCGCCGACGTGTGCTCGGGCCCGGTCTCGGTCGTCCAGAAGAGCACCGGCTTCGACGAGAAGGTCGACCCGTTCTTCACCGTCGAGGTCAGCTGCGAGGTCAAGGGCCTTGCCATGCTGGGCCTGGACGTCCCGACGACATTGGAGGCCACCTTCAGCTCGCCGCTGGACCCGTACCGGAGGTCGGCGTGAGACGCCGTTTCGTCGTACGCGACTGGTTCGCGGCCCGCCGCGCGCACCTCGACGACCGGGGCTCGGGCGCCGGGGCCGTCATCGTCTTCGCGCTCGTCTTCCTCACGCTGTCGGCGTTCGTCATCGACGGCGGCCTCTCCATCTCCAAGCGGGAACGCGCCGCGGACATCGCGGAACAGGCCGCGCGCTACGCCGCGCAGGACCTCGAACTGGAGGACATCTACGAGGGCGCGAAGGGAGCGCCCATCAACTACGAGAACTGCGCGGCCAGGGTCAGGGCCTTCGTCGAGGAGGTGGGCCTCAAGGGCGCGGACGTGGCCAACACCCAGTGCGTGACGGCGAACCCGCAACAGGTCGAGGTCGAGGTCCAGATGACCTACAGCCCTGTGTTCACGGGCATGTTCTACGGCGGCGACGTGACGGTGAAGGGCAGGGCGGTCGCGGAGAACGAGGTGGGCTGAGGCCGCCGCGGCTACTTGCCGCCGCCCTCGCCCTTCCCGTCACCCTTACCGCCCTTGCCCCCCTTGCTGCCCTTGCCCTCGTTCACCTTCACCGCGTCGTTGACGGCCTTCGTCAGGTCGTCGTCCAGCTTCTTGAACTCGCGTACGACGGCGTCGGACAGGTCCGCCAGCTGGTCCAGCTGCTGGCCGATGTCCTCGCGGCCGTCCTCCCAGTTGGACTCGAAGTCGTCGAGGGCGTCGTAGACACCACCGTCGCCGATGTCGTCGCGGTAGGACTCGAAGATCTTCTTCGTGCGGTTCATGCGGGTCTTGATGGAGCGCAGCCGACTGCCGTAGTCCTCCAGATCCGTGAGCGGGATCGTGAGGTCGCTCTTGCCCTTGCCACCCATGTCCGTCTCCCCCCGAGCAACTCGCTCTGGCCGTGCGTCGCGGGCCGCCATCATGCCGCACGCCATGATGGCCGATGAGCGCCGCGCGGGCACACCCGATCCGTACCGGAACTGTGACGGCCACCCTCGATGCGGGTGACGCACCTTCCGTACCATCACCTCAGTACTCCCGCCCGACACGTCACTTGCCCATCCACTCCTCCCACAGGACACCAGGACACCCGCCATGGCGCGCACCACCTCACGCTCGACGAGCCCGCCTGACCCGCAGTCGCCGCGGAACCGGACGCCGCAGCCCCTGCCGAGGCGCGGGCGTACCGTCGGGGACTTCGTCAAGGCCTTCCTCGCCTTCGTCGCGTTGGCCGTGCTCCTGGTCGGCGTGCCCGCGGCGCTCGTGCTGTTCGTGGGGTGGCCGCTGCCGGGCGGGGCGCCCTCGCTGAGCTGGTTGCAGCGGGAGATCACCGTCGGCACGTTCATCAACGTGCTGACCGTCGTCGTCTGGTTCGCCTGGGCGCAGTTCACCGCCTGCGTGCTCGTGGAGATAAAGGCCGCGCTGTCCGGCGTAGGGATCCCGAGCCGGGTGCCCGGTGCCGGTGGCAGTCAGATGCTCGCGCGGCAGCTCGTCGCCGCCCTGCTCCTGGTGGGCGCCACCGCCGCCAGCTTCGCGCCCGGGCTCTCGCAGTTCGGGCAGTCGCTGGAGGGGAACCAGAAGCCCGGGTCCGCCGCGAGCGCCCAGCAGACCCCCGGCCTCTTCGGGCAGGGCCAGCAGTCCGCCGCGTCCGCCGCCGACGCGCTCGCCGCGCAGGCCGAGCAGGCCGCCGCGCACGCCGAGGGCGGCGGAAGCGCCAAGGACGGCGACACGAAGTACTACCGGATCCAGCCGCCCGAGGGCCGCCACCACGACTCCCTGTGGGAGATCGCCGAGCGGCACCTGGGCGACGGCCGCCGGTACAAGGAGATCTACCAGCTCAACAAGGACCGCGAGCAGCCCGACGGTTCGAGGCTCTCCGAGGCCAGCCTCATCCGGCCCGGCTGGATCATGGAGATGCCCGCGGACGCGCACGGCGGCGAGCTCGTCGAGATGCCCCACGAGGCCCCGAAGGTCTCCGAGGACGTCAAGGAGCAGATCTCCGACTACTCCAAGACCGGCGACCAGCGGCAGGGCGGCGGTCAGGAGCAGGGCGGCGGCAGCTCCGTCGACCGCGACACCGCGCACATCGTCCTGCCCGAGCAGCGGCCCTCCGCCCCCGGCAAGCCGGCCATGCCGCAGGCCCCGGCCACCCCCGACACACCCGCCGCCGAAGCCCCCGAGGCTCCCGAAGGCCCCGCCGCCACCGACGGCGGCCAGTCCGAAGGCTCCGGCTTCGGGCTGCCGGAAGCCCTCCTCGGCGCGCCCCTCCTCGCCGCCGGCCTGCTCGGCGCCCTCGGCCGCCGTCGCCGCCACGCCCTGTGGCAGTCGGCCATGGGCGCGGTCGGCGGGCGCCGCGGCATGCAGCCGCGGACCCCGACCGGGGACGCCGCCGACGCGCACGACGCGCTGCTCGTGGGCGCCGACCCCGAGGGCGTACGCCTGCTCGACCTCTCCCTGCGCGGCCTCGCCGCCTCCCTCGCCGCGGAGAACCGCGAGCTGCCGACCGTGTACGCGGCCTGGCTGACCAACGGCGACCTGCACCTCCAGCTCGCCCAGCCCGCCGGACGCCCGCCCGCGCCCTGGCAGTTGGGGCAGGACCAGACGTTCTGGGTGCTGGCGCGCACCGACGCCGAGCGGTACGAGGACGTGGACACCGCCGCGCCCTACCCGGGCCTCGTCAGCCTCGGCACTCTCGGTGCCCCCGAGGAATCGCGGCTGCTCCTCAACCTGGAGTCCGTGCCCGGCATCGTCTCGCTGAGCGGCAGCGAGAGCGACCGCGCCGCCGTCTTCGCCTCGGTCGCCGCCGAACTCGCCACCAACGGCTGGTCGGACCGCATGACCATCACCGTCGTCGGCTTCGGTCAGGACCTCACCCCGCTCGCGCCCAACCGGCTGCGGCACCTCGAAGACGTCGAGGCCCTCCTGGAGACCATGGAGGCCGAGACGCGGCAGCGGCGCGGCGCGCTCGGCGCCGCCGGGCACGACTCCGTGCTCACCGGCCGCACCGGTCCCGCCCGGCACACCCGCTGGGCCCCGCACCTCGTCCTGCTCGCCGCCGAACCGACCGGTGAGGACGCCGTCAAGCTCGCCGAACTCGCCGCCGACGCCGGCCGCCTCGGCATCGGCTACCTCGTCGGTACGGAGTCCGGGAACCTGCCCGGCGCCGCCTGGGAGATGGAGATCACCGGCGCGGGCAAGCTCCTCGCGCCCCTGCTCGGCCTCGAACTCCAGGCCCAGACGCTGCCCGAGGCCCAGCAGCGGGCCGTGGTCCGGCTGTTCACCGAGGCGGACCCGGAGAGCGGCTCCGGCCCCACGGGCCCCGACGACGGGCCCACGGGCGCCGCGCCGCCGTTCCTCGTCGACGTCACCGAGCAGGGGCGGCCCGCGGTCTACGCCCGCCTCGTCGGCACGTACGAGATCATCGGCCTCGACACGCCGGACGGCGAGCGCAGCGCGCTGATGCACGAGGCCCTCGCCCTGCTGCTCCTGCACCGCGAAGGGGTGCACCCCCGGGTGCTGGCCTCCGCGCTGTGGCCGCGCGGCGTCACCGACGACGTGCGCGACGCGCTCGTCGAGCGGCTGCGCGAATGGCTCGGCACCGACCCCGACGGATCGCCGCGGCTGCGGGCCGACCAGCGGGGGCGGCTCACGCTCGCCAAGTCCGTCGTCTCGGACCTGGACGTGCTGCGCTCGCTCTACCACGAGGCCACGCAGGGGCGCGGCGCCGGCAACCGCGCCGTGCGCGGGCGGATGCTCACCGACGCGCTGGTGCTCGTCCGCGGACCGCTCCTCGCCGACCGGCCGCAGGGCCGCTACGCCTGGCTCACGCACGAGATAATCGACGCGCAGCTGCCGTTGCTCGTCGCCGACATCGGGCTCGCCCTCTGTGAGTTCCACCTGGAGAAGGGGCGGGCCCAGAAGGCGATCGAGGCGTTGAACGCCGCGCTGGGCTCCGCGCCGGGCGACGAGCGGCTCTGGAACGAGCTGCTGCGGGCCACGGCCGCCACGGACGATTCCGCCCGGCTTCAGCAGGTGGCGGCGGATCTGCTCGCACGGAGCGGGGCGCGGGGGCTGCCGCCCCGTACGGAAGCCCTGCTGGACGAGCTGCTTCCGGCCTGGCGCAGCGGGGTCTCGGCGGCGGGGTGACGGGCGACGTGGACGTCTCGCTCGTGCTCCTCGCCCTCGGCGGCGCGCTCTGGGGCGCCCTCACCGGCGCCCTCGTGCCCCGCGCCGCCTACCGCCTCTCCGTCCCGCCGGACGACACCTGGCGAGGCGAGTGTCCTGAGGGGCACCCCCTCGGCGGCTGGCTCGGGCTCGCGCGGTGCGGGCACGGGGACCGTTACGGGCCCCGCACCGCCCTGGTCACCGCGGCCACCGCGGCCGTCTGCGCCGCCCTCGCCCTCACCACCGGCCCCCGCCCCGAACTCGCCGCCTGGCTGCTGCTCGCTCCCGTCGGCGTCCTCCTGACCGTCGTCGACTTCGGGGTGCACCGGCTGCCGGACGTCCTCACGCTGCCGCTCGCCGGGGCCGCGCTCGCGCTGCTCGGGGGCGCCGCGCTGCTGCCCGGGCACGGCGGCTCGTGGACCGGGGCGCTGTACGGGGCGCTCGCGCTGGCCGGGGCGTACTTCGTGCTCTTCCTGATCAACCCCAACGGCATGGGGTTCGGTGACGTGAAGCTCGCCCTCGCGCTCGGGGCGGCGCTCGGCTGGTACGGCTGGGGCGTGCTGCTGCTCGGCACCTTCGCCGGGTTCCTGCTGGCCTCGCTGTACGGCATCGCGCTCGTCGCGGCCCGCCGCGCGGGGCGCAAGACGGCGATCCCCTTCGGGCCCTTCCTGCTCGGCGGCGCCTTCGCGGGCGTGCTGCTCGGGGCGTACACCGCCTGACGTCAGGGCCCCGGAAGGGCTGGCGTACGCTGGCTTGGTCTGTCCACAACCCTTACGAAAGGGACGTCCCGGTGACCGAGAAGGCCGACCTCACGTCGTTTGATGTCACAGCCGTCCTCGACCGTGCCGCCGCAGGTGGGCGGATCACCCCCGAGGAAGCGCTCGTCCTCTACCGGGACGCCCCGCTGCACGCGCTCGGCGCCGCCGCCGACGCCATCCGCCGCCGGCGCTACGCCGGTACGGAGCACATCGCGACGTACATCATCGAGCGCAACATCAACTACACGAACGTCTGCGTGACGGCGTGCAAGTTCTGCGCCTTCTACGCCGCCCCCAAGGACACCAAGAAGGGCTGGAGCCGCGACCTCGACGACATCCTGCGCCGCTGCGCGGAGACCGTCGAACTGGGCGGCACCCAGATCATGTTCCAGGGCGGGCACCACCCGGACTACGGCGTCGAGTACTACGAAGAGCACTTCTCCGCCATCAAGAAGAACTTCCCGCAGCTGGTCATCCACTCCCTCGGCGCGTCCGAGGTCGAGCACATGGCCCGCATCTCCAAGGTGTCGGTGGAGGAGGCCATCCAGCGCATCAACGCCGCGGGCCTCGACTCCTTCGCGGGAGCGGGCGCCGAGCTGCTCCCGGCCCGCCCGCGCAAGGCCATCGCCCCGCTCAAGGAGAGCGGCGAGCGCTGGCTGGAGATCATGGAGACGGCGCACAACCTCGGCGTGGAGTCCACGTCCACCATGCTCATGGGCACGGGCGAGACCAACGCCGAGCGCATCGAGCACCTGCGGATGATCCGCGACGTGCAGGACCGGACCGGAGGCTTCCGGGCCTTCATCCCGTACACGTACCAGCCCGAGAACAACCACCTCAAGGGCCGCACGCAGGCGACGATCTTCGAGTACATCCGCATGATCGCGATCGCGCGGATCTTCCTCGACAACGTCGCGCACATCCAGGGCTCCTGGCTGACCACCGGCAAGGAGGCGGGCCAGCTGACGCTGCACTACGGCGCGGACGACCTCGGCTCGGTGATGCTGGAGGAGAACGTGGTCTCCTCGGCCGGCGCCAAGCACCGCTCGAACCTCCGCGAGATGATCGAGATGATCCGTACGGCGGACCGCGTGCCGGCCCAGCGCGCCACGACGTACGAGCACCTCGTGGTGCACGACGACCCGGCGAACGACCCGGTCGACGACCGCGTCGCCTCGCACATCTCGTCCACCGCGATCGAGGGCGGCACGGCACACCCCGAGCTGAAGCTCCTCGCCACGAACTGAGGCCCTGTTGCTCACCCTTCACGTCGCCGAGCACTCTCCGGAGGCGGCGGTCCTGGCCGACGGGGCGGTCGTCGCCGCCGTCGGCCCGTACGACGAGCTGGCGGCGGCACACCCGGCGGCCCGCGTCCGCCGCTGGCCCGGCATCCTGACCCCCGGGCTGCTCAACCCGTACGGCCCCGAGCTCCTGGAGGCCACGTACCACCCCGATCCGCGCGAGGCCGACCGCCTGGGCACGGAGCCCATCGGCGGGGAGCGCGCCCGGGCGATCTTCCGCGCGGACCCCTCCCGCGTCGGCGCCGGCGCGCGGCGCGGGGTGCAGCGGCTGCTGGCCCACGGCACGGTGGCCGTCGCGGGCGAACTCCGCGCCCGCCCCGTCATCGACGCCGTACGCAGGGCGGGCCTCGCGGTGGGCCAACGCCCGCCGAGGCTCCCGGGCCCCGCGTCCCTCTCCCCGACCCCCTTGATCCTGCTCCCGCCCTTGACCCCGGGCGCCCCGGCCCGCTTCGCGGTCTTCGCCGTCCAGAGCCGCCGGTCCTTGGTGACCGAGGGCGCGTCGACCTGCGTGGCAACGGTCATCGCAGGCCGCTTGGTCTACCGAGCCCGTTGACGTCCGTACGAAGAGGGGCCCCGTCAGGGGCGCGGGGAACTGCGTGAGCAACCCAAAACACACCCGCACCCGCCGCCCCGCCCCCAGCCCGGCAGACGCCTTCGCGAAGACAGCCCGCCGCAGGCGAAAACCACCCCCGGGCGACCAAGGCCCCCGCCAATAAAGAAGACCGGCCTGACACAATAGGCCGGGTGACCCGCGCATCCTTGGACAAGCAGCCCCACGAAGTCGCCACGATGTTCGACGACGTCGCGGAACGATACGACCTCACCAACGACGTGCTCTCCCTCGGCCAGACCCGCCTCTGGCGCAAGGAGGTCGCCAAGGCCGTCGACGCGCGCCCCGCGCAGAAGGTCCTGGACCTCGCCGCGGGCACCGCCACCTCCTCCCAGCCCTTCGCGCAGGCCGGCGCGTACGTCGTGCCCTGCGACTTCTCGCTCGGCATGCTCCGGGTCGGCAAGGAGCGCCACCCCTGGATGCCGTTCACGGCGGGCGACGGGACGAAGCTGCCGTTCAAGGACGACACCTTCGACGCCGTCACCATCTCCTTCGGGCTGCGCAACATCCAGGACACGGACCTCGCGCTGCGCGAGCTGTACCGCGTGACGAAGCCCGGCGGCCGGGTCGTGATCTGCGAGTTCTCCAGCCCGACCTGGGCGCCGTTCAGGACCGTCTACACCGAGTACCTGATGCGGGCCCTGCCGCCGGTCGCCCGCGCCGTGTCCTCCAACCCCGACGCGTACGTCTACCTCGCCGAGTCGATCCGCTCCTGGCCCGACCAGCCCGCGCTCGCCGCGCGGCTGAAGGACGCGGGCTGGTCGAAGGTGGCCTGGCGGAACCTCACGGGCGGCGTCGTGGCGCTGCACCGAGGCTTCAAGCAGGGCTGAACCGGGCCGGACCGGGAACCGGCCACCGGCCAAGATGTGTCCGTTGCTACGACCCCCGACAGAACTTATGCGGTTCTTATAGGGTCGGTCCTTCCCGCTCGTGGGTGAACTCCTGGACTGTGACGGAGCGTTTGATGGCGTCGTACTGCCCGCACTGTGGGGCATCAGCCCCAGATGAGGCCCGCTTCTGCATGAAGTGCGGGAAGGAACGCCTCCCGGATCCGCCCGTTCCGGACACCCCGCCCGCCCCGGCGGAGGCGCCCTCGGAACCACGGCCTCCCGCGTCTCCGCCCCCGCCCGCCTACACCCCGGCCCCGGCACCGGCCCCCGCGGCCACCGCCCCCTCTCCCGTCGGCGCCTTCTTCGGCCGTACGTTCCGCGGCGACTGGGCCGGAGCCGCGCAGGCCGCGCTCTGGCCCTTCGCGCTGCTCCTGATCGGCGGTCTCTCCTTCGCCATCCCGTCGTACGGCCAGGGCGACGAGCCGGTCGCCGGCTTCACCGACCGGCTGCGGATCGCCCTCGCGCTGCTCCTCCAATCGGTGGGCGGTGGCTTCGATGTGACGGGCCATGAGCAGCGGCGGCCGTCCTTCGGCGATTCCGACGGCTTCGGCACGGGTTCGGACGGCCTGGGCACGGGCGGCCTCGGCTCGGGCGGCCTCGGCTCCGACTCCTCGGCGGCCACGCTCGAAGGCACGGCCTCCCTGCACATCGTCCCGCTCACCGTGACCGCGCTGTGGATCGTGGCGCTCCTCATCGGCGTACGCGTCCTGCGCAACCGCCTCCTCGCACGCGGGTACGGGCACCAGGGCGGCGGCACGGCCGGGCTGGAAGCGGCCGTACGGGTCTCGCTGCTGGCGACCGCGGGCGTCCTGGCGCTGTCCCTCTTCGCGCAGCCCGAGATCGAGGGCGTCGAACTGTCGTCGTCCCCGGTGCTCGCCGCGCTCGGCGCACTGGGCATCGCGCTCGTCGTCTCCTACGGGGTGCTGCACCGCGCAGACCCGCTCCAGGTCGCCGCGCGGCCCGGCGTGCAGGCCGCCTTCCGGGCCGTGGGCACCGCGCTGCGGGCCCTGGCCGTCGTCCTCGTGCTCTGCGCGGTCGTCGCCTTCGTCAGCCTGGCGCAGGTCGACGACCTGGCCGAGGTCTCCGACCTCGACGACGACGGCGTCTCGCCGCTCCTGGTCGCGCTGCTCATCCTGCCGAACCTCGCGGTCGCGGCGCTCGGCATCAGCTGGGGCGCGGGGGTCGAGGCCTCCGTGCGAGGCAGCGGCTCGCTGTACGGCGGCCGGTCCGAGAGCGAGACCTTCGGTCTCTCCGAACTGGGCGACGTCACCAACGACTGGGCGATCGTGGGCGCGTTGGCGCTCGGCCTCGTCTGCGCGCTGACGCTCGGCGTCCTCGCCGCGCGGCGCTGCGCGAGCCGGGGAGAGCAACTCCTGTGCGCGGGCGTCTTTTTCGGGCTCGTCCTGCTGCTCGCCGCGGCAGGCGGTCTCGGCGTCGAGGCGTCCGGCGCGGTCACCGGCGAGTCGGGATTCGGCGGGGCCGGTGGCAACGGCGGCATGGAGATCGGGCTCAGCGTCCCGGAGGTGCTGCTCTTCGGACTGCTGTGGATCTTCCCCGCCGCGCTGCTCGGGCCGTACCTGCTGCGGATGTCGGGGCAGAGCGGTGCCCCCGCGGCGCCCGCGTACGCACCGGCGGTGCCACCGGTTCCGGGGGCCCCGGCCGGAACGGCTGCCTCCGAAGCCGCCGCGCTGGTCACGCAGTCGGCACCCACCGGCCCCGCCACGCCTCCCGCCCCGGGCACGCCCGTCCACACGTACGGCCCCCACGCCGTCCAGCTCGCCCCGCAGCCCCCCGCCGCCGCCAAGCCGCGCGGCCGGGCCGGAGTCTGGGTGGCCACGCTCGCCGGGGCCTTCCTCATCGGCGGTGGCGCGACGGCCGGCGTGCTGGTCTGGCAGGACAACGACGGCGGTAAGGCGGACAACGCCGGAAAGGACGACAAGCCCTCCGTCAGCCGGTCCGAGGAGCCGAGCCAGGAGCCGGGCCGGTCCACTTCGCCGACCACGCCGGACCAGGAGCCGAGCGACAGCGCGAACCCCGCCGGCGGGACCGACGGGACCGAGATCCCCAAGGGCTCCGAGCGGGTGACGGACTCCGAGGGGTTCTCCTTCGCCGTCCCCGAGGGATGGACGCGGCAGTCCGTGGACCCGGAGCGGCCCGGACAGATCACGTACGCGGGGTCGACCGGGCGGGAGGAGTTCCTCGTCGGCGTCGTGAGGGACGCGCCCTACACCTCGTACGAGAACTTCACGAACATCGAGAAGCACACCAAGTCCGCCCCGGACAAGTCGGACTACCAGCGGATCCGGATGGAGCGGAACACCTTCCAGGGGCAGGACGGCGCGATCTGGGAGTACACGTACACCGACGAGGCGGACCGCACGATCCACGCCGTCAACCAGAGCTACATCGCAGAGGACGGCACCGAGTACGCCATCCAGCTCTCCTGGCGCGAGGACTTCTGGCCCGCGGGCGAGGGCGCGAAGACGCACCGGACCGCGCTGAAGACCTGGCGGCTCACGGACTGAGGCCGAGGAGCGGGGGACCCGTCACCGGGAGGGGTCCCCGCGCGCGCTCTACAGGGCGAGCCGGAAGCAGTACGCCGCGCGCCGCTCCTCCGCGCCCGCCCCCGGCATCGTGAACGTCTCGCCGAGCTCCATGCCGAGCCGCCGGGTCACCGCGACGGAGCGCTCGTTCCCGGCGGCGACCATCGCCACCACGCTCGGTACTCCCGCCGCCCGCAGCCGCTCCAGCGTGGCGTGGGCGGCGGCGGTCGCGTACCCCTTGCCCCAGGCCGCGCGCCCCAGCCGCCAGCCGATCTCGATCTCGCCGGTCGGGCCCCAGGGGCGGGTCCAGGGCTGGGCGCCCGCGAAGCCGACCGGCTCCCCGGTCCCGTCCAGCAAGGTCCAGAAACAGAACCCCAGTTCGGCGTCGTGTCTGCGCTGCCGCGCGGTCAGCTCCTCGTACACGGACAGCTCCGCGGGCACGCCCCCGAGGAACTCCATCACCTCGCGGTCGCGGAAGAGCCGGTGCCAGGCGAAGGCGTCCTCATGGGTGGGGACGCGCAGCCGCACCTCGGGGAGGTGCAAGGCGGGCAGGGTCTCGGTCTGCTCGGTCACAAGTGGCCCTTCGGCTGGCTGGTGAGTACCGCCTCATAGACTGCCCATATCCCGTGCCGGTCGGCACATAGATTTCGAGCCCTGGGGAGAACCCGCCGTGACCGAGCCCCTCTCCGAACACTCAGCGGACGTCATCGTCGTCGGAGCCGGGCCCGCCGGTTCGACGACGGCGTACTACCTGGCGAAGGCCGGACTCGACGTCCTCCTCCTGGAGAAGACCGCCTTCCCGCGCGAGAAGGTCTGCGGCGACGGGCTCACCCCGCGCGCCACCAAGCAGCTCGTGTCCATGGGCATCGACATCTCCGAAGAGGCGGGCTGGCTGCGGAACAAGGGCCTGCGCATCATCGGCGGCGGCATGCGGCTCCAACTGGACTGGCCCGAACTCGCCTCCTACCCCGACTACGGCCTCGTACGGAAGCGCGACGACTTCGACGAGCAGCTCGCCCGGCAGGCGCAGAAGGCGGGCGCGCGGCTGTACGAGCGGTGCAACGTGGGGGAGCCGGTCATCGACGACCGCACCGGCCGCATCACCGGCGTGCACGCCAAGCTCGGCGAGGAGAAGACCCCGGTCACCTTCCACGCCCCGCTGGTCGTCGCGGCCGACGGCAACTCCTCGCGGATCTCGCTCGCCATGGGCCTGCACCGCCGCGAGGACCGGCCGATGGGCGTGGCCGTGCGGACGTACTTCACCTCGCCCCGCCACGACGACGACTACCTGGAGTCCTGGCTGGAGCTGTGGGACCGCCGCGGACCCGGCGAGGACCGGCTCCTGCCCGGCTACGGCTGGATCTTCGGCATGGGCGACGGCACCTCCAACGTCGGCCTCGGCATCCTCAACTCCTCCAAGGCCTTCCGCGAGCTCGACTGGCGCGAGGTCCTCAAGGCGTGGTGCGCCTCGATGCCGGAGGACTGGGGGTACACCCCGGAGAACATGACGATGCCCATCCGCGGCGCCGCCCTGCCGATGGCCTTCAACCGCCAGCCGCACTACACCAAGGGCCTGCTCCTGGTGGGTGACGCGGGCGGCCTGGTCAACCCGTTCAACGGCGAGGGCATCGCGTACGCCATGGAGTCCGGCCAGATCGCGGCCGACGTCATCGTGCAGGCACACGCGCGTGCCACCCCCGCCCAGCGGGAACGGGCGCTCCAGAACTACCCGCAGACCCTCAAGGACGTCTACGGCGGCTACTACACGCTGGGCCGCGCCTTCGTGAAGCTCATCGGCAACCCGAAGGTCATGAAGATCGCGACGCAGCGCGGTCTGACCCATCCCATCCTGATGAAGTTCACGCTGAAGATGCTGGCGAACCTCACCGACCCGACGGGCGGCGACGCGATGGACCGCATCATCAACGGCCTGAGCAAGGTGGCGCCGAAGGCGTGAGACCGGGGCGCGGGGCGGGACGCGGCGCGGGCAGGGGAGCGGTGCCGTCCGCGTCCGCGAGGTCTGATTTGGCCGTAGTGTCGGACACGAGGCACGCTGGCCCCATGATTTTCATCGCCGTCAAGTTCACCGTCCGCCCCGAGCACGCCGACACCTGGCTGGAGCGGACCGCCGAGTTCACCCGGGCCACGCGCGCCGAGCCCGGCAACCTCTTCTACGAGTGGTCGCGCAGCGTCGACGATCCGAACCAGTTCGTGCTCCTGGAGGCGTTCGCCTCATCCGAGGCGGGCGCCGCGCACGTGAACTCCGACCACTTCAAGGCCGGCATGGAGACGATGGCCGAGGCCATCGCCGAGGTCCCGCAGATCATCAACACGGAGATCGAGGGCGACGACTGGTCGCGGATGGCGGAGCTGTCGCCGAAGAGCAACTAGCCGTTCGCCTCTGGAACGGCTGTACGGCCGCCCGAGGGCACGCCAAGGGCCGGAACCCCACCCGGGGGTTCCGGCCCTTGGTGCGTCGCTCTAAGGGGCCGTCAGAGGACGCGCACGGCGCCCGAGGCCGGGTAACCCGACAGGTCCTGGATGACAACGCCCTTGCTGGGGTTGGCGGCGTCCAGGTACTGGCCGTTACCGATGTACACACCGACGTGGTACGCGGAACCGGCGCCACCCCAGTAAAGGATGTCGCCCACCTGGATGTTGGAGAGCGAGACCGGCGTACCGGCGACCGACTGGTCCTGCGAGACGCGCGGAAGGTCCACGCCCGCCTGCTTGAACGCGGCCTGCACGAGGCTGGAGCAGTCCCAGGCGTTCGGGCCCGAGGCACCCATCACGTAGGCGTCGCCGAGCTGCGCCTTGAGGAAGCTGATGACCGTGCCGACGCTGCCGCTGGCCGGGGCGACCGAGTCGGAGGCGGAGGCGGTGGCGCCGGAACCGGACGTCGACTGGGTGGAGAGCGTCGTGCGCTCGGTGGCACGGGAGGCGCGCTCCTCCTCGGCCTTCTTGGCCGCGGCGGCCTTCGCCTTGCGCTCGGCCTCGGCCTTCTTCTCGGCCTTCGCCTGGTCTTCCTTGGCCTGCTTGGCGGCCTTGGCGGCGGCGGCGTCCTGCTCGGCGCGCGACTCGTAGGAGTCGGCGGCCTGCTGGGTGGCGTCCGCCGACTGCGCGATCTGTGCGGACAGATCAGCGGTCAGGGTGGGCATTTCGATGGTCTCGGACACCGGCTCGGCCGCGTTCGCCGTACCGGCCGCCGCGGCCACTGCCAGGGTGCTGAGGACGCCACCGGCAACTCCTGCGCGCAGGGCGATCTTGGAGGCGCTGCGACGGGGCTTCCGGTGGCTGGGTATGTGAGCGGTGTGGGACATGAGAACAACCGCTATCAGGGACTCGCGGTTCCCTTCAAGAAACGTGTGGTGCGCCACAGTTGCCGTTCCGCGGCCCGAATCCCGGGCGTGTCGCTCTTTATTGACGCCGTAACGGGCAATGCGGACACGGTCGATCACGCCTGTGATCATGGGTTTTCTGAGATACGCCCGAATTGCCCGCGGACTACCACCGGTTGAGGCAGTTGGCCAAGCCCGGTTGATTGGGGGGTGGGGTGGGTGTGGCGCAGGTCACAGATGGGCCCCCTCGGGGATCTCTCTGAGATCTCGCTGAGACCTCCCTGAGATCTCCCGTACTTCTCGGCTGCCCTTCGGGTGAATCCCGAACCATTTTCCGGGTCCGTCGGGGGCGCGTCGCCTGCGGGCGCCGCCGACCGGGTGCGATCGCGACGCGCCGACCGCGCTCGTGAATCGGTGCACGCGTCCACACCTGTCCACATCTCTGCCGCCAAAGTGTGAACGGGGTGCCTTATCAAGTGATCCGGTCCAGCGCCAATTTGCTTGCGGTGGCCACCTCTTGATAGAGCGCCACCCCTTCGACCAGCGGTGACGCGCCGAGATGTCACCTCTGGTGATCACTCAGGCGCTTCGCGTACGTAGATCACCGCTCATCCGACTTCATGATCCTTCGTCAGGTGGTGGAGATCACAAAGCCGTTGTCGCACCCCGTGTCGCAGATCACAGACCGCCGGGCATAAGATGCGGTGCAGTTGGGCTTGTGACCTGCTTCACATGTAAGTGATCTTCAACGGGAGCCGGGGCTCGTCCGACGTAACCGCCAACAGTCAGTGCCGACTGAGAGGAGCGAGGAGCGTGAACGCCTATGCGCCCATCCTCGTGCTGGGAGCCCTCGGGGCAGGCTTTGCGATCTTCTCCGTGGTCATGGCCACGCTTATCGGTCCAAAGCGGTACAACCGCGCGAAGCTAGAGGCCTATGAGTGCGGTATCGAGCCGACGCCGACGCCGGCCGGTGGTGGGCGATTCCCCATCAAGTACTACCTGACGGCGATGCTCTTCATCGTCTTCGACATCGAGATCGTCTTCCTCTACCCCTGGGCCGTCACCTTCGACGCGCTGGGGATTTTCGGGCTCGTGGAGATGCTGCTCTTCGTGCTCACCGTCTTCGTCGCGTACGCGTACGTATGGCGGCGTGGCGGCCTGGAATGGGACTAAAGGTCTGAGGGGCCAAAGAGCATGGGACTCGAAGAGAAACTGCCGAGCGGTTTTCTGCTGACCACCGTCGAACAAGCCGCGGGCTGGGTGCGCAAGTCATCCGTCTTCCCCGCCACGTTCGGCCTCGCGTGCTGCGCCATCGAGATGATGACGACGGGTGCGGGGCGGTACGACCTGGCGCGCTTCGGCATGGAGGTCTTCCGCGGCTCACCGCGCCAGGCGGATCTGATGATCGTGGCCGGCCGGGTGAGCCAGAAGATGGCGCCGGTGCTGCGACAGGTCTACGACCAGATGCCCAACCCCAAGTGGGTGATCTCCATGGGAGTTTGCGCATCATCGGGTGGGATGTTCAACAATTACGCGATTGTGCAGGGTGTGGACCATGTCGTCCCCGTTGACATCTATTTGCCTGGTTGCCCGCCGCGGCCCGAGATGCTGATGGACGCGATTCTCAAGCTCCACCAGAAGATCCAGGGCTCCAAGCTCGGCGTGAACGCGGAAGAAGCGGCCCGCGAGGCGGAGGAAGCGGCCCTGAAGGCGCTCCCCACCATCGAGATGAAGGGGCTGCTGCGGTGAGCGACACGCACGACTCGCAGAGCGAGAACCTGAACGGCAATGGCAACGGCGTGCCCGTCCCGCGCGAGGCGGCCGGCGACGTCATCCGCGTACGCAAGGGCATGTTCGGCGCCGAGAACGGCGGGGACACCTCCGGCTACGGCGGGCTCGTCCGGACCGTCGCGCTGCCCGGCGCCACCGCGCGCCCCTACGGCGGCTGGTTCGACGAAGTCGCGGACGAACTGGAAGGGGCCCTGGAGGAACAGGGCCTGCTCCCGGAGAACGCGATCGAGAAGACGGTCGTCGACCGCGGCGAGCTGACCTTCCACATCGCGCGCGAACACCTCGTCCGCGTCGCCCAGACGCTGCGCGACGACCCGGCTCTGCGCTTCGAGCTCTGCACGGGCGTCTCCGGCGTGCACTTCCTCGAGGACAAGGGCCGCGAGCTGCACGCCGTCTACCACCTGCGCTCGATCACCCACAACCGGCTGATCCGGCTCGAAGTCAGCGCCCCCGACGCCGATCCGCACGTCCCCTCGCTGGTCTCCGTCTATCCGACGAACGACTGGCACGAGCGCGAGACGTACGACTTCTTCGGGCTGATCTTCGACGGTCACCCGGCCCTGACGCGGATCATGATGCCGGACGACTGGCAGGGCTTCCCGCAGCGCAAGGACTACCCCCTCGGCGGCATCCCCGTCGAGTACAAGGGCGCCCAGATCCCGGCTCCGGACCAGCGGAGGTCGTACAGCTGATGTCTGCTTCACATGCTTCCGCTCGGGAGACGACCGAGGGGACCGTATATACGGTCACCGGCGGGGACTGGGACGAAGTCGTCCAGTCCGCGGCCAAGGCCGACGACGAGCGCATCATCGTCAACATGGGGCCACAGCACCCCTCCACGCACGGCGTGCTCCGCCTCATCCTGGAGATCGAGGGCGAGACCGTCTCCGAGGCCCGCTGCGGCATCGGCTATCTGCACACGGGCATCGAGAAGAACCTCGAATACCGCACGTGGACGCAGGGCACGACGTTCGTCACGCGGATGGACTACCTGACGCCGTTCTTCAACGAGA
Organism: Streptomyces sp. 135; assembly: GCF_020026305.1. NCBI lineage: Bacteria > Bacillati > Actinomycetota > Actinomycetes > Kitasatosporales > Streptomycetaceae > Streptomyces > Streptomyces sp. 135. The sequence goes on from NZ_CP075691.1 coordinate 4,925,742, forward strand.
CGGCGTACTGCCTCGGGGTCGAGAAGCTCCTCGGCATCGAGGACCAGATCCCCGACCGCGCCTCGGTCATCCGCGTGCTCCTCATGGAGCTCAACCGCCTCTCCTCGCACCTGGTGTGCATCGCCACCGGCGGCATGGAGCTCGGCGCGACCACGATCATGATCTACGGATTCCGTGATCGTGAACTCATTCTCGACATCTACGAACTCATCACCGGCCTGCGGATGAACCACGCGTACATCCGGCCCGGCGGACTCGCCCAGGACCTGCCGCCGGGCGCGGTGGACCAGATCCGCGAGTTCGTGAAGAAGATGAAGAAGAACCTTCCCGAGTACGACAAGCTCGCCACCGGGAACCCCATCTTCAAGGCCCGTATGCAGGACGTCGGCTATCTCGACCTCGCCGGCTGCATGGCGCTCGGCGCCACCGGCCCGGTCCTGCGCTCGGCCGGCCTCCCGCACGACCTGCGCAAGTCCCAGCCCTACTGCGGCTACGAGAACTACGAGTTCGACATCCCGACCGCGGACACCTGCGACTCCTACGGCCGCTTCCTGATCCGCCTCGAAGAGATGCGCCAGTCGCTGCGCATCGTCGAGCAGTGCCTGGACCGGCTGCGGCCGGGAGCGGTGATGGTCGCCGACAAGAAGATCGCCTGGCCCGCACAGCTGGCGCTCGGCCCGGACGGTCTCGGCAACTCCCTCGACCACATCAAGAAGATCATGGGCACCTCCATGGAGGCCCTGATCCACCACTTCAAGCTGGTGACCGAGGGCTTCCGGGTGCCGGCCGGACAGGCGTACACCGCGGTCGAGTCACCCAAGGGCGAACTGGGCGTGCACGTCGTCTCCGACGGCGGCACCCGCCCCTACCGGGTCCACTTCCGCGATCCGTCCTTCACCAATCTCCAGGCCATGGCGGCGATGTGCGAGGGCGGCCAGGTCGCCGACGTCATCGTCGCCGTCGCGTCCATCGACCCCGTGATGGGAGGCGTCGACCGGTGACCGCCACTCCTTCAGAGAAGGCCGCGGGCGTCAGCCTGGGCATGCCCCAACTCCCCGCCCCCGACTATCCGGCCGACGTACGGGCCCGGCTCGAGGCGGACGCCGCGGAGATCATCGCCCGCTACCCGGACTCGCGGTCCGCGCTCCTGCCGCTGCTGCACCTGGTGCAGTCCGAGGAGGGCCACGTCACGCGCACCGGCATGCAGTTCTGCGCCGACGTGCTTGGCCTGACCACGGCCGAGGTCACCGCCGTCGCGACCTTCTACACCATGTACCGGCGCAAGCCCTCCGGCGACTACCAGGTCGGGGTGTGCACCAACACGCTCTGCGCGGTCATGGGCGGTGACGCGATCTTCGACGAGCTCAAGCAGCACCTCGGCGTCGGCAACGACGAGACGACCGAGGACGGCAAGATCACGCTCGAACACATCGAGTGCAACGCCGCCTGCGACTTCGCCCCCGTGGTGATGGTCAACTGGGAGTTCTTCGACAACCAGACCCCGGAGTCCGCCAAGCGGCTCGTCGACGACCTGCGCGCGGGCGTGCCGGTCGAGCCCACGCGCGGGGCCCCTCTGTGCACGTACAAGGAGACCGCACGGATCCTCGCGGGCTTCCCCGACGAACGGCCCGGTGCCGTGGAGGCGAGCGGTGGCGCGGGCCCCGCCTCCCTGATCGGACTGCGCCTGGCCAAGGGCGAGGCGCCACAGCGGCGCGTGGTCCACCCGCGCGCGGGAGGCCCGCAGGACGCAGGCTCCCACGCGGACCCGCAGGACGAAGCGGCCGCCGAGCACCTCAGCTCGCACGACGCACCGCAGCAGACCTCGGCATCCGACCCGGCCCACCCGGCCGGACCGACCGCCGAGGAGGGGGAGTGATGACCTTGGCAGCCGAGATCGACCACGAGACGAGCCCGGAGAAGCTGCTCGCGCCGGTCCTCTCCGCGTTCTGGGACGAGGAGAAGTCCTGGACGCTGGAGACCTACCTGCGCCACGACGGGTACGAAGGCCTGCGCAAGGCGCTCACCATGGCGCCGGACGACCTCATCGCGTACGTGAAGGACTCGGGCCTGCGGGGCCGGGGCGGCGCCGGATTCCCCACCGGGATGAAGTGGCAGTTCATCCCGCAGGGAGACGGCAAGCCGCACTATCTAGTTGTCAACGCCGACGAGTCGGAACCGGGGACCTGCAAGGACATCCCGCTCCTCTTCGCGAACCCGCATTCCCTCATCGAGGGGATCGTGATCGCGTGTTACGCGATCCGGTCGTCGCATGCCTTCGTCTATCTGCGGGGCGAGGTCGTCCCCGTGCTGCGCAGGCTGCACGAAGCCGTCCGCGAGGCCTATGCGGCGGGCTACCTCGGCAAGGACATCCTGGGCAGCGGACTCGATCTGGAACTCACCGTGCACGCGGGCGCGGGCGCGTACATCTGCGGTGAGGAGACCGCGCTGCTCGACTCGCTCGAAGGCCGCCGGGGCCAACCGCGACTGCGTCCCCCCTTCCCGGCCGTCGCGGGCCTCTACGCATGCCCCACTGTGGTGAACAACGTCGAGTCCATCGCGTCGGTTCCCGCGATCCTCCAGCGCGGAAAAGACTGGTTCAAGTCGATGGGCAGCGAGAAGTCCCCGGGCTTCACGCTCTACTCGCTCAGCGGCCACGTCACCAACCCCGGCCAGTACGAGGCCCCGCTCGGCATCACGCTGCGCCAGCTGCTCGACATGAGCGGCGGCATGCGTGCCGGACACCGCCTCAAGTTCTGGACGCCCGGCGGTTCTTCGACGCCGATGTTCACCGACGAGCACCTCGACGTGCCCCTGGACTACGAGGGCGTGGGCGCCGCCGGTTCGATGCTCGGCACGAAGGCGCTCCAGTGCTTCGACGAGACGACCTGCGTCGTGCGCGCCGTGACGCGCTGGACCGAGTTCTACGCCCACGAGTCCTGCGGAAAGTGCACGCCCTGCCGCGAAGGGACCTACTGGCTCGTGCAGTTGCTCCGCGACATCGAGGCCGGCAAGGGCGTCATGGCCGACCTCGACAAGCTGAACGACATCGCCGACAACATCAACGGCAAGTCCTTCTGCGCCCTCGGCGACGGCGCGGCCTCACCGATCTTCTCCTCGCTGAAGTACTTCCGGGAGGAGTACGAGCAGCACATCACCGGCAAGGGCTGCCCCTTCGACCCGGCCAAGTCGACTCTCTGGGCCGACAGGCCCGCTGGAAACGCGCAGGTGAACGCATGACAGTGACCACGAACAGCGCTCCTTCCGGGGGCGGGGAGGCAGCCGTCCCGCCGGAGGATCTCGTTGCGCTGACGATCGACGGCATCGAGATCAGCGTCCCCAAGGGCACGTTGGTGATCCGCGCCGCCGAACTCCTCGGCATCGAGATCCCCCGCTTCTGCGACCACCCGCTGCTCGACCCGGCGGGCGCCTGCCGCCAGTGCATCGTCGAGGTGGAGGGCCAGCGCAAGCCGATGGCGTCCTGCACCATCACCTGCACCGACGGCATGGTCGTGAAGTCGCAGCTGACCTCACCGGTCGCCGAGAAGGCGCAGCGCGGCGTGATGGAGCTGCTGCTCATCAACCACCCGCTGGACTGCCCGGTGTGCGACAAGGGCGGCGAGTGTCCGCTCCAGAACCAGGCGATGCAGGTCGGCGACCCGGACTCCCGCTTCGACGGCAAGAAGCGGACGTTCGAGAAGCCGGTGCCGATCTCCGCGCAGGTGCTGCTCGACCGTGAGCGGTGCGTGCTGTGCGCGCGCTGCACCCGCTTCAGCAACCAGATCGCCGGCGACCCGATGATCGAACTCATCGAGCGCGGCGCCCTCCAGCAGGTCGGCACCGGAGAGGGCGACCCCTTCGAGTCGTACTTCTCCGGGAACACCATCCAGATCTGCCCGGTCGGCGCGCTGACCTCGGCGGCGTACCGATTCCGCTCCCGCCCCTTCGACCTGGTGTCGTCGCCGTCGGTGTGCGAGCACTGCTCGGGCGGCTGCGCGACCCGCACCGACCACCGGCGCGGCAAGGTCATGCGGCGCCTCGCGCGGGAAGACCCCGAGGTCAACGAAGAGTGGATGTGCGACAAGGGGCGCTTCGCCTTCCGTTACGCGCAGCGGCCCGACCGGCTCACCCATCCCCTGGTGCGCAACGCGGCGGGTGCCCTTGAGCCCGCCGGCTGGCCCGAGGCCCTGGCGGCCGCGGCCCGCGGTCTCGCCGCCGCGCGCGGCCGGGCGGGCGTGCTGACCGGCGGCCGGCTCACCGTGGAGGACGCCTACGCGTACAGCAAGTACGCGCGCGTGGCGCTCGACACGAACGACATCGACTTCCGCGCGCGCGTGCACAGCAGCGAGGAGGCCGACTTCCTCGCGGCACGCGTGGCCGGGCGGGGCCGGGACCTCGACGGCAGCGGCGTCACGTACACCGCCCTGGAGAAGGCGCCCGCCGTCCTGCTCGCCGGGTTCGAGTCCGAGGAGGAGGCGCCCGGCGTCTTCCTGCGGCTGCGCAAGGCCTGGCGCAAGCACGGCCAGCGCACCTTCTCCCTCGCCACGCACATGACCCGGGGCCTGGAGAAGGCGGGCGGCACGCTGCTGCCCGCGGCTCCCGGCACCGAGACGGAGTGGCTGGACGCGCTCGCCGCCGGGGCGGGCCTCGTGGACGACGCGGCCAGGGCCGCCGAGGCGCTGCGTACGCCCGGCGCGGTCATCGTCGTCGGAGAGCGGCTCGCGGCCGTGCCCGGCGGGCTCACCGCCGCCGTCCGCGCGGCCACCGCGACCGGCGCGCAACTGGTGTGGATCCCGCGCAGGGCGGGGAGCGGGCCGCCGTCGAGGTGGGCGCGCTGCCGTCGCTGCTGCCCGGCGGGCGTCCGGCCACCGACCCGCGCGCGCGGGACGAGGTCGCGGCCGCCTGGGGCGTCGCCGAACTCCCGCACCGCTACGGCCGCGACACCGGCCAGATCATCGAGGCCGCCGCGACCGGCGAGCTCGGCGCGCTGCTCGTCGCGGGCGTCGAGGTCGCCGACCTGCCCGACCCGGCACGCGCGCGTGAGGCGCTCGACGCGGTCGGCTTCCTGGTCTCGCTGGAGCTGCGGCCCAGCGAGGTGACGGAGCGGGCGGACGTCGTCCTCCCGGTGGCCGCGGTCGCGGAGAAGCCGGGCACGTTCCTCAACTGGGAGGGCCGGGCGCGGATGTTCGACGCCGCGCTGAAGCCGGACCAGATGACCCGCAGGCTGGCGCCCACCGACGCACGGGTGCTGCACATGCTGGCCGACGCCGGTGACGTCCACCTCGGCCTGCCCGACCTGTTGACGCTCCGCAGGGAGCTGGACCGGCTCGGCGCCTGGGCCGGGCCGTGCGCGGACGAGCCCCGCGAGGCGGGGGCGCAGCCGCCGAGGCCCGCCTCCGGAGAGGCCGTGCTCGCAGGGCACCGGCTGCTGCTCGACCAGGGCCGCCTCCAGGACGGCGACGAAGCGCTGGCCGGCACGCGCCACGCCGCCCACGCGCGCGTGTCGGCCGCCACGGCGGCCGAAGCGGGCGTGAAGGACGGCGACCTCCTCACGGTCACCGGGCCCGCCGGCTCGACCGCGCTGCCGCTCCAGGTCACCAGCATGCCGGACCGCGTGGTCTGGCTGCCGCTGAACTCGACCGGGGGAGGCGTCACTTCGGACACCGGCGCCCGCCCCGGCGACCTCGTCCGCATCGGCCCGGCGGTCCTGCCGGAGCCCTCCGAGGCCCCGGAGGTGACGTCGTGATGCACACCGTGGTGCCGCTTGCGGCGGAAGACCTGTCCATGTTCGGCCGTGACCCGTGGTGGCTGGTCGCCGTCAAGGCGGTCTTCTGCTTCGCGTTCCTGATGGTGACGGTGCTCTTCTCCATCGTGTGGGAGCGCAAGGTCGTCGCCTGGATGCAGCTGCGCATCGGCCCCAACCGGCACGGCCCCTGGGGCATGCTCCAGTCCCTCGCCGACGGCATCAAGCTGATGCTCAAGGAAGACGTGATCGTCAAGCGCGCGGACAAGGTGGTCTACGTCCTTGCCCCGATCGTCGCGGCGATCCCGGCCTTCATGGCGATCGCGGTGATCCCCTTCGGGCCCGCGGGCAACGAAGTCTCGATCTTCGGCCAGCGCACCACGATGCAGCTCACCGACCTGCCGATCGCGATGCTCTACATCCTCGCGGTCGCCTCCGTCGGCATCTACGGCATCGTGCTGGCGGGCTGGAGTTCCGGATCCACCTATCCGCTCCTCGGAGGCTTGCGCTCCTGCGCGCAGATGATCTCGTACGAGATCGCGATGGGCGCGGCGTTCGCCTCCGTGTTCCTCTACTCCGGGTCTATGTCGACCTCGGCGATCGTGGAGGCGCAGGCGGACCGCTGGTACGTACTGCTGCTGCCGGTCTCGTTCCTGATCTACATCGTGACGATGATCGGTGAGACCAACCGCGCGCCGTTCGACATGCCGGAGTCCGAGGGCGACCTCGTCGGCGGCTTCAACACCGAGTACTCCTCCATCAAGTTCGCGATGTTCATGCTCGCCGAGTACGTCAACATGGTCACCGTCTCGGCGGTCTCGGTCACGCTCTTCCTGGGCGGCTGGCGGGCCCCGTACCCGGTCAGCGCCTTCTGGGAGGGCGCGAACCACGGCTGGTGGCCGATGCTCTGGTTCGTGATCAAGGTCCAGCTGCTGCTGTTCTTCTTCATCTGGCTGCGCGGCACGCTGCCCCGCGTGCGCTACGACCAGCTGATGAAGCTCGGCTGGAAGGTCCTCATCCCGGTCTCGGTCCTGTGGCTGATGCTCGTCGCCACGGTCAGGGCCATGCGGAACGAGAACTACGACTTCACCTCGATCGTGCTCTACGTGGCCGGTGGGGTCATCGCGCTGCTGTTGCTCTCCGTGGTCGTCGACATCTTCCGCGACAAGCGGGAGAAGGAGGCCGCCGCAGAGGAGAAGCCGGTCGCCTTCGACCCGATGGCGGGCGGATTCCCCGTGCCACCGCTGCCCGGGCAGAGCCTGCCGCCCGTTCCGCGCCGGCGTCCGCGCCAGGAGCGGGAGCTGATTGTCAGTGGTGGGCCGGATACTCAAAGTGACGGAACGCGAAGTGGCGGAACCCGAAGTGACGGAAAGGAGGCGTCCGATGGCTGAGTCGAACAACGAATCACCGGCATCGCCGGAGTCACCCCACGAGTCGAACCAATCGAAGCAGGGGTTCCAGAACCCCGTCGCGGGCTTCGGCGTGACCTTCAAGGCCATGTTCAAGAAGCGGCTCACCGAGCAGTATCCGGAGCAGCAGAAGACCACAGCTCCCCGCTTCCACGGCAGGCACCAGCTGAACCGCCATCCGGACGGCCTGGAGAAGTGCGTCGGCTGTGAGCTCTGCGCCTGGGCCTGCCCCGCGGACGCCATCTACGTGGAGGGCGCGGACAACACCGAAGAGGAGCGTTACTCCCCCGGCGAGCGGTACGGCCGCGTCTACCAGATCAACTACGCCCGCTGCATCCTGTGCGGGCTGTGCATCGAGGCGTGCCCCACGCGCGCGCTGACGATGACGAACGAGTTCGAGCTGGCCGACAGCACCCGCGAGAGCCTCATCTACACCAAGGAGCAGCTGCTCGCCGGGCTGGAGGAGGGCATGGTCGAGACCCCGCACTCGATCTTCCCGGGCATGGACGAGCAGGACTACTACCGGGGCCTGGTCACGGAGGCCGCTCCCGGGACGGTTCCCCAGGTGGCCCGCTCCAAGGGTGAGACGCCTCAGGAGGCGTCCTCCGACTTCGGGCCCGGCGAACCGGCTTCCGAGAAGGTGGTCGCCGGAGCGGCCACCGGGACGGCGGCCGGCGAATCGGCCACGGGGGAAGCGTCGGTCGACCCGGCCTCCGGGAAGGCGGCCGGCCGATGACGCAGCTCGCCGCCTACACCACCTCCACCGGCGAGGCCATCCAGTTCTGGGTGCTCGGCACGGTCGCCGTGATCGGCGCCCTGTGCACGATCCTCATGAAGAAGGCCGTGCACAGCGCGCTCTGCCTCGCCGGGACCATGATCATCCTCGCGGTGTTCTACCTCGCCAACGGCGCGTACTTCCTGGGCGTCGTCCAGATCGTCGTCTACACAGGCGCGATCATGATGCTCTTCCTCTTCGTGGTCATGCTCGTCGGTGTCACCGCCGCCGACTCCCTGAAGGAGACCATCAAGGGGCAGCGCTGGCTGGCCCTGCTCTGCGGTCTCGGCTTCGCGGTGCTGCTCTTCGCGGGCATCGGGAACGCCTCGGTGCGGGAGTTCAACGGCCTCGGCAAGGCGAACGCCGGTGGAAACGTGGAGGGCCTCGCGACCCTCATCTTCACCAAGTACGTCTTCGCCTTCGAGATCACCGGCGCCCTGCTCATCACCGCCACGGTCGGCGCGATGGTGCTCACCCACCGGGAGCGCACGGAGCGCGCCAAGACCCAGCGCGAGCGGTCCGAGGAGCGCGTGCGCAAGGGCAAGCACCTGCCGCCCCTGCCGGCCCCGGGTGTGTACGCCCGGCACAACGCCGTGGACATCGCGGGCCTGCTGCCCGACGGCACCCCGTCGGAGCTCACGGTCAACAAGACGCTGCGCGAGCGCGGCCAGATCCGCGACGTGTCGGCCGAGGCCCTGGACGACCTGCGGGCGCTGGAGCAGCGCTCCGCCGACCGTCTGGAGCGGCCGGACCTGCGCGGCACCGACATCGGGCGGACCGAGGAGGCGTCGAAGTGAACCCCGTCAACTACCTCTACCTGGCCGCCCTGTTGTTCGCGATCGGCGCGACCGGCGTGCTCATCAGGCGCAACGCCATCGTGGTGTTCATGTGCATCGAGCTCATGCTCAACGCCTGCAACCTCGCGCTCGTGGCCTTCTCCCGGATGCACGGCAACCTCGACGGCCAGATCATCGCCTTCTTCACGATGGTCGTCGCCGCCGCGGAGGTCGTGGTCGGGCTGGCGATCATCGTGTCGCTGTTCCGTTCCCGCCACTCGGCCTCGGTCGACGACGCCAGCCTGATGAAGCTGTGAGGGGCTGAAAGTGGAGAACCTGATCGCGCTGCTCGTCGCGGCGCCTCTGCTCGGAGCGGCCGTACTGCTGTGCGGCGGGCGGGCGTTGGACCGCGCGGGCCACTGGCTCGGCACGCTGCTCGCGGCCGCCTCCTTCGTCATCGCCGTGGTGCTCTTCACCGACATGCTGGGCAAGGGCGCCGAGGAGCGCACCCTGTCGCAGCACCTGTTCAGCTGGATCCCCGTCGAGGGCTTCCAGGCGGACGTCGCCTTCCAGCTCGACCAGCTGTCGATGACGTTCGTCCTGCTGATCTCCGGTGTCGGCACCCTGATCCATGTCTACTCCATCGGGTACATGGAGCACGACGAGCGCCGCCGCCGCTTCTTCGGCTACCTGAACCTCTTCCTCGCGGCGATGCTCCTCCTCGTCCTCGCCGACAATTACCTCCTGCTGTACGTCGGCTGGGAGGGCGTCGGCCTCGCCTCGTACCTCCTGATCGGCTTCTGGCAGCACAAGCCCAGCGCGGCGACCGCCGCGAAGAAGGCCTTCCTGGTCAACCGGGTCGGCGACATGGGCCTGTCGATCGCGATCATGCTGATGTTCACCACCTTCGGGACGTTCGCCTTCGGGCCCGTCCTGGAGGCGACGGGCGAGACCAGCGAGGGCAAGCTCACCGCCATCGGCCTGATGCTGCTGCTCGCCGCGTGCGGCAAGTCCGCGCAGGTGCCGCTCCAGTCCTGGCTCGGTGACGCGATGGAGGGCCCGACCCCGGTCTCGGCCCTGATCCACGCCGCCACGATGGTGACCGCCGGCGTCTACTTGATCGTCCGCTCCGGAGCGATCTTCAACGGCGCGCCGGACGCCCAGCTCGTCGTCACGATCGTCGGAGCGGTCACGCTCCTGTTCGGTGCGATCGTCGGTTGCGCGAAGGACGACATCAAGAAGGCCCTCGCCGGCTCGACGATGTCCCAGATCGGCTACATGATCCTCGCCGCGGGCCTCGGCCCCATCGGCTACGTCTTCGCGATCATGCACCTGGTGACGCACGGCTTCTTCAAGGCCGGGCTCTTCCTGGGAGCCGGTTCGGTCATGCACGGCATGAACGACGAGGTCGACATGAGGAAGTACGGCGGCCTCAGGAAGTACATGCCGGTCACCTTCGTGACGTTCGGCCTCGGTTATCTGGCCATCATCGGCTTCCCCGGTCTTTCGGGCTTCTTCTCCAAGGACAAGATCATCGAGGCTGCCTTCGCCAAGGGCGGCGCGGAGGGCTGGATCCTCGGCTCGGTGGCGCTCCTGGGCGCGGCCGTCACCGCGTACTACATGACGCGCGTGATGATTATGACCTTCTTCGGAGAGGAGCGGTGGCGCAACCGCCCGACCGCCTCCCCGGACCAGCCGGACGTGGAGCCCGCCGCCGAGACGCACGGGGCGCACGGGGTGCACGATGAACCGCACCCGCACGAGTCGCCGAAGTCCATGACGATCCCGATGGTCGTGCTCGCCTTCGGGTCGGTCTTCGCGGGCGGCTTCTTCAGCATCGGTGACCGCTTCATGCACTGGCTGGAGCCGGTCACCCACCACGACCACGGGAACTCCCCGCTGAGCGCCGCCACGGTCACGGGCGCCACCATGGTGGTCCTCGTCATCGGCGTCGCCCTGGCCTACGTCCAGTACGGGCGCCGGCCGGTCCCGGTCACCGCCCCGCGCGGCTCGCTGGTCACCAGGGCCGCCCGCCGCGACCTCCTCCAGGACGACTTCAACCACGTCGTCCTGGTGCGCGGCGGCGAGCACCTCACGCGGTCCCTGGTCTACGTCGACCACAGCCTGGTCGACGGTGTCGTCAACGGCACGGCGGCCTCCATGGGCGGCCTCTCCGGGCGCCTGCGCAAACTGCAGAACGGCTACGCCCGCTCCTACGCGGTCTCGATGTTCGGCGGCGCTGCGGTGCTCATCGCCGCGACCCTGCTGATGAGGGCGGTCTGATACCGATGTCCTTTCCTCTGCTGACAGCGACGGCGGCCCTGCCCGCGGTCGGTGCGATCCTCACGGCGGCCGTCCCGGCCGCCCGGCGGACCGCCGCCAAGTGGCTCGCGCTGCTCGTCTCGCTCGCCACGCTCGCGCTCGCCGTGACCGTGCTCGTGCGGTTCGACCCGGACGGAGACCGCTATCAACTCACCGAGTCCCGCGCGTGGATCGCGGACTTCGGGGTGCGGTACGAACTGGGGGTCGACGGCATCGGCGTCGCCCTCATCGGACTGACCGCGCTGCTGATCCCGTTCATCATCCTGGCGGGCTGGCACGACGCCGACCCTTCCCCAAGCTCTCAACTTCGTTCGAGCAGGGGAGGCCCCAGTGAGACGAAAGCCCCCTACAAATGGCGGCCCACCCAGGCCTTCTTCGCCCTGATCCTGGCCGTCGAGGCGATGGTGATCATCTCCTTCGAGGCCACCGACGTCTTCCTCTTCTACATCTTCTTCGAAGCCATGCTCATCCCGATGTACTTCCTCATCGGCGGCTTCGGGGACCGCGCCCACGCGGGCAGCGACGAGAACGCGTCGGCGCAGCGCAGCTACGCGGCCGTGAAGTTCCTCCTCTACAACCTCGTCGGCGGCCTCATCATGCTGGCCGCGGTCATCGGGCTCTACGTGGTCGCGGGGAACTTCTCGCTCCAGGAGATCGCCGAGGCCCGGGCCAACGGCACGCTGGACATGGCGACCAACACCGAGCGGTGGCTCTTCCTCGGCTTCTTCTTCGCCTTCGCGGTGAAGGCGCCGCTGTGGCCGCTGCACACCTGGCTGCCGAACGCGATGGGGGAGGCCACGGCCCCCGTCGCCGTACTGATCACGGCAGTGGTCGACAAGGTCGGCACCTTCGCGATGCTGCGGTTCTGCCTCGGGCTCTTCCCCGAGGCGAGCAAGTGGGCGACGCCGGCCATCCTCGTCCTCGCGCTGATCAGCATCATCTACGGCGCGCTGCTCGCGGTCGGCCAGCGCGACATCAAGCGCCTGGTGGCGTACGCGTCGATCTCGCACTTCGGGTTCATCATCCTCGGCATCTTCGTGATGACCTCGCAGGGCCAGTCCGGCGCGACGCTCTACATGGTCAACCACGGCATCTCGACCGCCGCGCTGATGCTGGTGGCCGGGTTCCTGATCTCGCGGCGCGGCTCGCGTCTGATCGCCGACTACGGAGGGGTGCAGAAAGTCGCCCCGGTGCTCGCGGGCACCTTCCTGATCGGTGGTCTCGCCACGCTCTCGCTGCCGGGACTCGCGCCCTTCGTGAGTGAATTCCTGGTCCTGGTCGGCGCGTTCGTGCGCTACCCGGTCGTCGGGATCATCGCGACGGTCGGCATCGTGCTCGCGGCGCTCTACACCCTCGTCCTCTACCAGCGGACGATGACGGGCCCCGTGAAGCCCGAGGTGTCGGCCATGCCGGACCTGCGGGTGCGGGAGTTGGTCGTCGTCGCCCCGCTGATCGCGCTCCTGATCGGCCTCGGGGTCTATCCGAAGCCGCTCACCGAGCTGGTGAACCCGGCGGTCGAGCACACCATGTCCGACGTCCAGAAGAAGGACCCCGAGCCCGAGGTGGAGGCGGCCAAGTGAGCGCATCAGCCGTCCACAGCCTGTGGACAATGGCGGCGGATCCGGTCGACAAGATCGGCGCCCCCAAGATCGAGTATGGGCAGCTGTCGCCGACGTTGATCGTCATCGGCGCCGCCGTCGTCGGAGTGCTCATCGAAGCCTTCGTCCCGCGCAAGTCCCGTTACTACGTCCAGCTGTTCGTCTCCGTTGTCGCCCTCGCCGCCGCCTTCGCCGCGGTGGTCGGGCTCGCGGCCCGCGGCTTCGGCACGACGAAGGCGCAGATCGCGGCGATGGGCGCGATCGCGGTCGACGGGCCCGCGCTCTTCCTCCAGGGCACCATCCTGCTCGCCGGGCTCGTCGCCATCTTCACCTTCGCCGAGCGGCGGCTCGACCCGGTGGCGCACGGCAACCGCGTCGATTCGTTCGTCGCCCAGGCCGGCGCCGTGCCGGGCAGCGAAGGGGAACAGGCCGCCACGAAGGCCGGGTTCAGCACCACCGAGGTGTTCCCGCTGGCGCTCTTCGCCATCGGCGGCATGCTCGTCTTCCCCGCGGCCAACGACCTCCTGACGTTCTTCATCGCGCTGGAAGTCTTCTCCCTGCCGCTGTACCTGCTCTGCGCGCTCGCCCGCCGCAAGCGCCTCATGTCGCAGGAAGCCGCCGTCAAGTACTTCCTGCTCGGCGCCTTCGCCTCCGCGTTCACGCTCTTCGGCATCGCCCTCCTGTACGGGTACGCGGGCTCCGTGTCGTACGCGACGATCGCGAACGTCGTCGAGGGCAACGTCACGACCGTGGACCCGGCGCTCGCCGACACCATGGGCAATGACGCGCTGCTCCTGATCGGCGTCGCCATGGTCGTGATGGGCCTGCTCTTCAAGGTGGGCGCGGTGCCGTTCCACATGTGGACCCCGGACGTGTACCAGGGCGCGCCGACGCCGGTCACCGGCTTCATGGCGGCGGCGACGAAGGTGGCCGCGTTCGGCGCCCTCCTGCGGCTGCTCTACGTGGTCCTGCCGGGCCTGCGCTGGGACTGGCGGCCGGTCATGTGGGGCATCGCGATCATCACGATGCTGGGCGGCGCGATCGTCGCGATCACCCAGACCGACATCAAGCGGCTCCTCGCCTACTCGTCCATCGCGCACGCGGGCTTCATCCTGGCCGGTGTGATCGCCACCACTCCGGACGGCGTCTCCTCCGTCCTCTTCTACCTCGCCGCCTACTCCTTCGTGACGATCGGCGCCTTCGCCGTGGTCACGCTGGTCAGGGACGCGGGGGGCGAGGCCACGCACCTGTCGAAGTGGGCGGGGCTCGGACGCAGGTCCCCGCTGGTCGCGGCGGTGTTCGCGGTCTTCCTGCTGGCCTTCGCGGGCATTCCGCTGACCTCCGGGTTCACCGGGAAGTTCGCGGTGTTCAAGGCGGCCGCGGAGGGCGGCGCGGGCACGCTGGTCGTGGTCGGTGTGCTGTCGTCGGCGATCGCCGCGTTCTTCTACATCCGCGTGATCGTGCTGATGTTCTTCAGCGAGCCGAAGACGGACGGCCCCACGGTCGCCGTGCCCTCGCCGCTGACGATGACGGCGATCGGCGTGGGCGTCGCGGTGACGCTGGTGCTCGGTGTGGCCCCGCAGTACTTCCTGGATCTGGCCGGGCAGGCGGGAGTCTTCGTCCGGTAGGCCGCCGTCTTCGAAGTCGAACATGTGTCGCCGCCCGGCATCCCGATCTGGGGATGCCGGGCGGTGGCCTGTGGATAACTTCTCGGGCTGTCGGTGCGGGGCCCTATCGTGGAGGCAGTGGTCGGGGCAGTGACCGGAGCGGTGACCGAGGCAGGACGTACGGCGGGGGACAGAGCGATGGACGGGAACAGCGGTATGAGCGAGGTGACGGAGAGCGACGCGCTGCGGACGCTCCATCGCGTCTTCGGGTACGACGCCTTCCGGGGCGAGCAGGAGGCGATCATCGAGCATGTGGTCGCCGGCGGGGACGCCGTCGTCCTCATGCCCACCGGCGGCGGAAAGTCCCTCTGCTATCAGATCCCGGCCCTGGTCAGACCGGGCACGGGCATCGTGGTCTCACCGCTGATCGCACTCATGCAGGACCAGGTGGACGCGCTGCGGGCGCTCGGCGTGCGCGCCGGGTTCATCAACTCCACGCAGGACTTCGACGAGCGGCGCGTGATGGAGGCGGAGTTCCTCGCGGGGGAGCTCGACGTGCTCTACCTCGCCCCGGAGCGGCTGCGGCTCGACGCCACCCTGGACCTCCTGTCGCGGGGCAAGATCTCCGTCTTCGCCATCGACGAGGCGCACTGTGTGGCGCAGTGGGGCCATGACTTCCGGCCCGACTATCTGACGCTCTCCGTGCTCGGGCAGCGCTGGCCGGACGTGCCCCGCATCGCCCTGACGGCGACGGCCACGCACGCCACGCACCGGGAGATCACCGATCGTCTCGGCATGCCGGACGCCAAGCACTTCGTGGCGAGCTTCGACCGGCCCAACATCCAGTACCGCATCGTGCCCAAGGCCGAGCCGAAGAAGCAGCTGCTGTCCTTCCTGAAGGAGGAGCACGCGGGCGACGCCGGCATCGTCTACTGCCTCTCGCGCAACTCGGTCGAGAAGACCGCCGAGTTCCTGTGCAGGAACGGCATCGAGGCCGTCCCGTACCACGCGGGCCTCGACGGCGGCACGCGCGCGGCGCACCAGTCCCGCTTCCTGCGCGAGGAAGGGCTCGTCGTCTGCGCCACCATCGCCTTCGGCATGGGCATCGACAAGCCGGACGTCCGCTTCGTCGCCCACCTCGACCTGCCCAAGTCGGTCGAGGGGTACTACCAGGAGACGGGCCGCGCGGGCCGGGACGGCCTGCCCTCGACGGCCTGGATGGCGTACGGCCTCCAGGACGTCGTCCAGCAGCGGAAGATGATCCAGGGCAGCGAGGGCGACGAGGCGTTCCGACGCCGCGCCGCCTCGCACCTGGACTCGATGCTGGCGCTCTGCGAGACGGCGCAGTGCCGCCGGGCCCAGCTCCTCACCTACTTCGGCCAGGAAGCGGCGGCGCAGTCGTGCGGCAATTGCGACACGTGCCTGACCCCGCCCGAGACCTGGGACGGCACGGTCGCCGCACAGAAGGTGCTCTCCACGGTGGTGCGCCTCCAGCGTGAGCGCGGCCAGAAGTTCGGCGCGGGCCAGATCATCGACATCCTGCTCGGCAAGAAGACCGCGAAGGTCATCCAGTTCGACCACGACCAGCTCTCCGTCTTCGGCATCGGCGAGGAGCTGGCGGAGGCCGAATGGCGGGGCGTGGTGCGGCAGTTGCTGGCGCAAGGCCTGCTCGCGGTCGAGGGGGAGTACGGCACGCTGGTGCTCACCGAGACGAGCGGTTCCGTGCTGGGCCGCGAGCGTGAGGTGCGTCTGCGCAAGGAGCCGAAGCGGGTCCCGGCGGCGCGGTCCGCCAAGGGCGAGCGCAAGGCGAAGTCGGCGGCGGCCGTCGCCGACCTGCCCCAGGAGGCCGTGCCGGTCTTCGAGGCGCTGCGTGCCTGGCGCGGCGCCCAGGCCAAGGAGCAGGGCGTCCCCGCGTACGTCATCTTCCACGACGCCACGCTGCGAGAGATCGCCACGCTGCGGCCGACGTCCGTGGCGGACCTCGCGGGCATCAGCGGGGTGGGCGAGAAGAAGCGGGCGACGTACGGCGAGGGCGTGGTCGGGGTCGTCGCGGAGTTCCTGGGCGGGGCGGCCGGCGGGGGCGGTGGTGCGGTGCCCGCCGGGGGCGCGACTGCGGGGGAAGCTTCGCCTGGCGGGAGTGAGTCGGCGCCGGGTGATGAGGTGGAGCCGGACTGGGGGTTCGAGGAGGAGCCGGACTGGGCGTCGTGACGAGGTGACGCGAGGGGGCGACGGTAGGGGGGCCGGGAAGGGGGCGGCGCGGCTCGCCGTCCACCCGCTCCGGCCCCGCCCCGCCCCCGCTCACCTCACGTCATCTCACCGCGCCGCCACGATGCGTCCCGTCACCTCGCCGAGGCCCACCCTGGTGCCGGCCGGGCCCGGGGCCCATGCGGAGAGCGTGACCTCGTCGCCGTCCTCCAGGAACGTCCGCTTGCCGTCGGGGAGTTCGAGGGGGTCGCGGCCGTTCCAGGTGATCTCGATCAGGGAGCCGTACTGACCGGCCGAGGGCCCGCTGACCGTGCCCGAGCCGTACAGGTCGCCGGTGCGCAGGGAGGCGCCGTTGACCGTCATGTGCGCGAGCTGCTGCGCGGCCGTCCAGTACACGGTGGAGAACGGCGGCTCGGAGATGACGTGGCCGTTGAGCGTGACCGTCATGCGCAGGTCGTAGCCGCCCGGCTCGTCCGCCGCGGACTCGGCGGAGTCGTCCAGGTACGGCAGGAGCTGGTGGGTGCGCTCCGGGGGCGCGACCCGGGCGGCGTCCAGCGCTTCGAGGGGGGTGATCCACGCCGACACCGACGTGGCGAAGGACTTGCCGAGGAAGGGGCCGAGGGGGACGTACTCCCAGGCCTGGATGTCGCGCGCCGACCAGTCGTTGAGGAGGGTGAGCCCGAAGACGTGCTCGCGGAAGTCCGCGAGGGGCACGGGCGTGCCGTGCGTGGAGGGCGCGCCCACGACGAAGCCGACCTCCGCCTCGATGTCGAGGCGGACCGAGGGACCGAAGACGGGGGCCGTGTCGGCGGGCGCCTTGCGCTGGCCGCAGGGGCGCACCACGTCCGTCCCGGAGACCACGACGGTGCCGGACCGGCCGTGGTAACCGATGGGCAGATGCTTCCAGTTGGGGGTCAGCGGCGTCGGCGAGTCCGGGCGGAAGATCTGGCCCAGGTGGGTCGCGTGGTGCTCGGACGCGTAGAAGTCGACATAGTCCGCGACCTCGAACGGCAGATGCAGGGTTGCGTCGGAGAGAGGGTGGAGCAGAGGGCGTACGGAGTCGCGGTACGACGGGACGGTCACCCACGCGGTCAGGGCGCGCCGCACGTCGGACCAGGCGGTGCGGCCCGCGGAGAGCAGCGCGTTCAGCGTGGGCCGGGCGAGCAGCGAGACGTAGGGGGAGCCGAGCGCGGCGGCCGCGGCGCCCGCGTCCAGGACGTACGAGCCGAGCCGCACCCCGACCCTGCGCTGGTCGTCCCGCTCGCCGGGCAGGGAGAACACGCCGTAGGGGAGGTTGTGCGGTCCGAAGGGGTCACCCTCGGGCAGGCCGAAGGGGTCGCTCTCGGGGAGGCCGGAGGAGTGACCGGCGGCCGGGTCGAGCGGGGTCTGCTCGGACATGCGTACCTGCCTCGCTTTCCATGGGATGTGCCACAGGGTGTGCCACACGTTACGTGTGGAGCCCCCCGTTACGGCAGTGCCTGAAGAGTCCCCAATGCCCGGGATGTTCTGAGTTCCGGTGGGGTCGACCGCTCCGAGCGCTACCGGATCCCCTCGATGAGTTTCCGCAACGCCTCGTCGCCGTTCTCCGCCAGGAACTCCACGTCGTCCACGCCCCTGTAGACCGTTCCGCCCGGGGCCATGCCGAGATAGGAGACGCCACGGCCGGATCCCACCGACGGGGTAGAGATGCGCCGGTGAGCCCTCGTCCGGCCCGTCGAAGACCTTGTCTTTCCGGCCTGCCGTGAGCGGGTCGGTCCGGAGCCCTCCGGCCTGCCCCATGACGAGCAGCCCTCCGAACTCGGCCAGGAACCGCCGGGCCGCTTCGGACATGTCGATGCCACCGCGACCCAGTAGCGAGCGCCGCCACTCCTCGGTGGGTACCGCGCGACCGGGGCGCCGGCCTGCCTGCCGCACCGCGCGGTCGGTTGTCGCGGACCACGGCCGATGGCCCCCATGCGTCATCCCCCACCGTGCCCGTTCGTTCAGCAGCGCATGCGAAGCAAAGCTACTGGTTGTACGGGTGGACGGACGGGTCAGGGGCGAGCGGGTTCCGGACGGGACGCTGCTGCGCCGAGCGGGCCTTCAGGGGTGTTGTGTTGGAACGTTAACTTCCACTTTCTGATGAACTGCATGCGGCTCCGCCGCCCCCCGCCCGTACCGGCCTTGCCAAGCCGCTTCCCGCATCGCTCAGGATCCGTATTCTCTGGATCATGGCCGCTCCCCTCGCATATGCCCTCATCGCCACTGACCTGGACGGGACGCTGCTGCGCGGCGACGACACGGTTTCCGACCGGTCACGGAGGGCGTTGGCCGCCGTGGGCGGGGCGGGCGCGCGGCACTTGGTGGTGACGGGGCGGCCCGCGCCCCGGGTGCGGCCCTTCTTCGACGACCTCGGGTATGGCGGGCTCGCCGTCTGCGGACAGGGCGCGCAGCTCTACGACGCCGGTGCGCACCGCATGGTGTGGTCCGTGACCCTCGACCGGGAGCTCGCCGAGGTCGCCCTCGGGAAGGTCGAGGCGGAGGTCGGGCAGGTCTTCGCCGCCGTCGACCAGGACGGTGTGGACGGGCTCACGCTCATCGAGCCGGGGTACGAGATGCCGCACCCCACGCTCCCCGCGATGCGCGTGCCCGAGCGTGACGTGCTCTGGGAGGCGCCCATCAGCAAGGTGCTGCTGCGCCATCCGACGCTGGCCGACGACGAGTTGGCGGCGGTGGCGCGCGGCGTCGTGGGGTCGCTCGCGACGGTGACGATGTCCGGGCCGGGCACCGTGGAGCTCCAGCCGTGCGGGGTGACCAAGGCGACGGGGCTCGCGCTCGCCGCCGAACGGCTCGGCCTGACGGCCGCCGACACGGTCGCCTTCGGGGACATGCCCAACGACATCCCGATGTTCCTGTGGGCGGCGCACGGCGTAGCCATGGCCAATGCCCACGGGGAACTCAAGTCCGTGGCCGACGAGTTGACCCTTTCGAACGAGGACGACGGGGTCGCCGTCGTCCTCGAACGGATGATGAACGGACGACGATGAACGGACGACGATGAGCGGACGATGAGCGGGGTCCAATAGTCCCTGCCGTCTGCCGTCTGCCGTCTGCCGTCTGCCGTCCGCCCGGGTCCGCCGCGGGCGCTCACCCCGCTGTGCGCCTGATCCGCCGCTCCCACGTGCGGTGGAAGACGACCTCGTCGCCGTGGCGGCAGATCACCTCGTCCGAGGTGAGGAAGTCCGCCGCGTCGCAGGTGATCTCGGAGTGCGTCTCGACCGAGACGTCCCAGCCCAGTTCGGGGCGGTGCAGGCGGATCGTCCAGTCGGAGCGGGTGCGGGCGCTCAGCGGGTCGTTCTCGTGGATCGTGTACGTCTCCAGGGCGTCCTCGGTGAACTCCAGACCGTCGGGGTACACGCGCGTGCCGCCGTAGCGCGGGTCGACCTCAAGGCGCCACTCGCCCTTGGCGACATCGCGTACGACCAGCCGTTCGGGGCGCTCCTCGTCGAGGGTCGCCGGGTATGCCACGCCGAGCGGTTCGGCCTGCTCCGGGGGCTCGAAGGTGATCGTCGGGTCCAAGCCGCCCGCCCGCACCGGAAGTTCGAGGGTGTTGCCGACCGGCTCCAGGGTGAAGCCGGCCGTGTCCGCCTGCGGCCAGATCCACGGCCAGTACGCGGAGGAGATCGCGAGGCGGATGCGGTGGCCCGGCGGGAAGGTGTGCCCGATGCCGTTGAGTTCGAAGGTCACGTCCTGCGTGACGCCGAGCGGCCAGGCGTGCGCGCGGTCCCTGCCGTGCCGGGCGGAGAGGTTCAGCACGCCACGCGTGACCAGCGTGGACGAGCCGTCGGGCGCGATGTCGCACAGGCGCGCGATGGCCTGGCCGTACGGCACGTCCATCCGCAGCCGCAGCGTCACCTCGGGGCGCCCGAGGATCCGTACCTCCGAAGGGACCTCGAACTCGAAGCACGCCGACTTCGCGTCCTCCTCCCGCTGATCGGGCGGCAGGTCGGCGTCGTTGCCGAACGGGAAGTAGCGGCCCGCGTCCAGGCCGGTGTGCTGCGGGGAGTTGACCAGCAGCGGGGTGCCCTGGAGGGCGTAGGTAACCGGGGTGACGTTCGGGGAGGGCCAGGCGGGGTCACCGACCCAGCCGCCGCGCAGCTCCGGATAGACCGTGGCCGGCGGGTGCGATTCGCTGATCCAGGAGCGGAGCTTCGGCTCGGCCATGACACCGGTGTCGATGCCCTTGAGGTGGTGGTCCCACCAGCGCAGCGTCTCCTGGAGGAAGCCGATCGCCGGGCCCGGCGGCAGGCCCCGGTCGGGGTACTGGTGCGACCACGGGCCGATCAGGCCCCGCACCTGGTGGTCGGGGAGGTGTTCGACCAGGCGCAGGACCGTGTCCCGGTACGGGTCGTGCCAGCCGCCCACCGCGAGGACCGCGGCGCCGATCGCGGAGTAGTCCTCGCAGACGCTGCCGTGCCGCCAGTAGTCGTCGCGGGTCTGGTGCTCCAGCCAGGTGTGGATGAAGGGTTCGACGGCTTCCAGGCGCCTCAGCCACATCTCGCGCCACGTGTCGCCGACGAAATACGGGTCGGGCGGGCGCGAGACGAAGGCGAGCATCGTCGCCGCCCAGGCGTGCATGTCCACCGCGAGGACGGAACCACCCATGTAGTGCACGTCGTTGTCGTAGCGGTCGTCCGCCGAGCAGACCGTGACGACCGCCTTGAGCGGCTCGGGCGCCAGGGCCGCGATCTGGAGGGAGTTGAAGCCGCCCCAGGAGATGCCGAACATGCCGACCTTGCCGGTCGACCACGGCTGCGCGGCCAGCCAGTTCACCACCTCGACGCCGTCGGCCAGCTCCTGCGCCGAGTACTCGTCCGTGGGCAGGCCCTCGCTGTTGCCGTGGCCCCGGACGTCGACGCGCACGGAGGCGTAGCCGTGGCCCGCGTACCAGGGGTGGCGCTGCCGGTCGCGGGGCGCCGTCCAGTCGCTGAGACGGTAGGGGAGGTATTCGAGGAGGACAGGCACGGGCTCGTCGGTGACGGGACGCCACACGCGCGCGTAGAGCTTGGTGCCGTCGGCGAGGGGTACGCGGATGTCCTCGTGCGTCGTCTCGTACGGGAAGTCGGTCCGGATCTTCGGGTGCGTCATGGGAGGAACCTCGGTGAACGGGGCGGGGGGTGCGGGATCGGCGGGGCGGGCGTGCGGTGCCTCCTCAGTGGGCCGGGTGCATGGTGCGGCGCAGCGGCAGCGCGAACTCCGCGGCGGCCTTGCGTCCGGCGAGATGGCGGCGCCCCAGCACGTACTGGACGAGGCCGAACGTCATGCCGATCGCGGCCGCCGAGAATCCCCGGTGCCAGCCCCGGTGGTCGCCGAGCCAGCCGGTGGTCAGCGGACCGGCGAAGGCGCCCACGTTGATCGCCATGTAGGAGAGCGCGAACCCCGCGTCGCGGCGGTCGTCCTCGGTGCGGTAGAGCTTGCCGACCATCGAGGCGACGTTGGGCTTGAGCAGGCCGGTGCCCGCGCTGATCAGGCCGAGGCCCACCCACGTCATCGCCGCGGCGGGCACCGCCATCGCGTAATGGCCGCAGGCGATGAGCACGCCGCCCCACAGCACCGCGCGGTACGAACCGACGGTGCGGTCGGCGCGCCAGCCGCCCGCGACGGAGACCGGATAGACCAGCGTCCCGTACGCCGCCGAGACCGACGCGGCCGTGCCGGGAGCCATGCCCATGCCGTCGTGTCCGGCGGAGTCGGCGAAGTAGAGGACCAGGATGGCCTGCATACCGAGGAACGAGAAGCGCTCCCAGACCTCGAGACCGGAGAGGGTGAGCAGTCCGCGGGGCTGGCCGAAGAACGCGTGGTCGTCACCCGGCGACGGATCCGCCGCCGGGCCCGCCGCCGATTCCCCGGGTGGTTTTGAGGGCGGTTCGGCAGGTGGCTCGTACTCGTCGGTAGGACGGGACAAAGTGGCCGCTCCCGGTCTTTGGGTACTTTCTGGTGCGGATCGGTCCTGTCAGTCGTATGGGCTGATCAAGAACATACCGGTGGTGATCGCGGACTGCCTGGCCGGCTTCGCACGGGCAGGTGCTCGCTGTGATCGAAAGGCGACCGGATACGCTGACTTGAGTGATGGCAGCGACACATCGACAAACCGTGTCATCGACCGAGATCCAATGATCGACCGAGTTCGCCATGTGATCGTCAGCAGACAGGAGAACCTCTCGTGACCGTCGTCGGGCCTTTTGGGCTGAGCGTGCGGGACCAGGCTCTCGAAGCCGATGTCCAGGCAGGGTTGGCGGCTGTCGAGGAGGGCCTGCTCGAGGCCACCAAGAGCGAGGTCCCGTTCATCACCGAGGCAGCTCAGCACCTCGTCAAGGCCGGGGGGAAGCGTTTCCGCCCGCTGCTCGTGATGCTCGCCTCCCAGTTCGGCGACCCCTACGCGCCGGGCGTCGTGCCCTCCGCCGTGGTCGTCGAGCTCACGCACCTCGCGACGCTCTACCACGACGACGTGATGGACGAGGCGGACGTGCGCCGCGGCGTCGCCAGCGCCAACCAGCGCTGGGGCAACTCCGTGGCCGTGCTGACCGGCGACTTCCTCTTCGCCCGCGCCTCGTACATCCTCGCCGACCTCGGCCCGGAGGCCGTCCGCATCCAGGCGGAGGCCTTCGAACGGCTGGTCACCGGCCAGATCCTGGAGACGGCCGGACCGACCGAGGGCCGCGATCCGGTCGACCACTACCTCGACGTGCTCGGCGGCAAGACCGGCTCGCTGGTCGCCGTGGCGTGCCGGTTCGGCGCGATGATGTCGGGCGCCGACGAGACCGTCGTGGACGTCCTGACGCAGTACGGCGAGCGGCTCGGCGTCGCCTTCCAGCTCGCCGACGACGTGCTCGACATCGCCTCCGACTCGCACGAGTCCGGCAAGACCCCGGGCACCGACCTGCGCGAGGGCATTCCGACGCTGCCGGTCCTGCGCCTGCGCGAGCGCGTCGAGCGGCTCGGCCTGCCCGAGGACATCGCCCTGAGCGAACTGCTCGACTCCGACCTCACCGACGACGCCCGGCACGCCGAGGCGCTCACCGGGCTGCGCGCCCACCCCGCCCTGGAGCAGGCCCGCCGCGACACGGTGCGTTACGCCGAGGAGGCGCGGGCCGCGCTGGCGCCGCTGCCGGAGTGCGACGCGAAGGTCTCGCTGGTCGAGCTCTGCGACCTGGTGGTGCACCGGGCGGGCTGACGCCCGTCGGTACCGGAAGGGACCGGTACGCGGTACGGCTGATCGGCGGCGTCACCCCCTAC
Source organism: Streptomyces sp. 135 (assembly GCF_020026305.1). Classification (NCBI taxonomy): domain Bacteria; kingdom Bacillati; phylum Actinomycetota; class Actinomycetes; order Kitasatosporales; family Streptomycetaceae; genus Streptomyces; species Streptomyces sp. 135. The sequence goes on from NZ_CP075691.1 coordinate 4,949,449, forward strand.
GGGTCGGGGGAGGCGCCGCCGCTTTCTGTCATCCCGTGGCAGTACGTCGAGTTGCGCCCGGGGGTTGACGCTTCTGCCCGGCCGATTTGGTCGGATAGACCTCAGCAAGGACCACCACTCCTGACCAATTCGGGTGAGAATGGCGGCGCGGGGTGGACGCAGGCACGTGCGCATGTATGGACGTACAGGAAGGCCGCCGCCGACCACGGAGGTAGGGCACACAATGGCACCGTACGAACCGGAACAGGACACCAGTGAAGCCGGGCAACTGCGCCTCGGGCGCCGCAAGGCGGCCCGTTACGTAGTCCCGGTCGCGGTGGCGGGGGTGGCGGCGGCGACCATCGGGCTCGTCCCGGCGCTCGCCACCTCGGGCGACCCGGATCTGCCGAAGGTCACCGCTCAGGAACTCATAGAGAAGATCGCCGCGTCGGACACGCAGCAGCTCTCCGGCACCGTCAAGATCAGCACGGATCTGGGGCTGCCGTCGATGGGCGGCATGGCGGGCGGCTTCGCCGGCGGTGGGGACGCCGGGGGCGGTGAGGGCGGCGGAGGCTCGGCCGCCGATCCCAAGAACAAGCTGATGGAGCTGGCGTCCGGCACGCACACGCTGCGCGTCGCGGCCGACGGCCCCGACAAGCAGAAGGTGTCCCTCCTGGAGGACGCCGCCGAGTACAGCCTGATCCACAACGGCGACGAGGTGTGGGCGTACGACAGCGCGTCGAACGAGGCGTACCACGCGAAGGGCTTCCAGGTCTCCGGAGACAAGGGAGACAAGGGCGACAAGGGTGACAAGGGTCAGGCGGAGTCTCCCGCAGGCATGCCCGCCACGCCCGAGGAGTTCGCCGAGCAGGCGTTGAAGGCGGTCGACGACACGACGTCCGTGAAGGTCGACGGCACCGCCCAGGTCGCGGGCCGCGACGCGTACCGCCTGGTGATCGAGCCGAAGCAGTCCGGTTCGACGGTCGGCCGGATCACGGTCGCCGTGGACGCGAAGACGGGGACGCCGCTCAAGTTCACCCTGACCCCGTCCTCCGGCGGCGCGGCGGTGATCGACGCGGGCTTCACGAAGGTCGACTTCGGCAAGCCGTCCGCGAGTACGTTCGACTTCGCGCCGCCCAAGGGCGCGAAGGTCACCGAGGCCGACGAACACGCGGCGCTGAGCCGTGATTTCAAGGGCCGTGATTTCAAGGGCCGTGACTTCAAGGACCATGACTTCGCGGACAAGGCGAAGGGCGGCAAGGAGTTCAAGGAAGAGGACCTGAACGACCTGAAGGTCATCGGCGAGGGCTGGACCTCCATCGCCGAGCTGCGGCTGCCGGGCGGCCAGGGTCTGCCGACGGCCGGTTCGGGCGACGTCCCGCCGGACGCGCAGAAGCTGCTCGACTCGCTGGGCGACCAGGTCAGCGGGAAGTTCGGCTCCGGCACGGTCTTCTCGACCCGCCTGATCAACGCCCTCGTCACCGACGACGGCAAGGTCTACGCGGGCGCGGTCACGAAGGACGCCCTGGTGAAGGCGGCGAACGCGGCCCACTAGGCGTGAGCCCCGGGCGGTGGTCCACGGTGGAGACACCGCGGACCACCGCGCCGGGCCGTGCGGCACCGCCGAACCGCGCGCGTGCCGTAGGGCCGAAGGGCCGAAGAGCCGAAGAGGGCCGGGCGACAGGAGGATGCGGTGCCGGGCATGATCGGGGGGCCGTCGGACGGTGACGCGCCGCTCCCCTACGTGATCGAGACGCGCGGGCTCACCAAGCGCTACGGCAAGCACCTCGCCGTCGACCGGCTGGACCTGACCGTCCCCGAAGGCAGCGTCTTCGGGTTCCTCGGGCCGAACGGCTCGGGCAAGACGACCACGATCCGCATGCTGATGGGCCTCATCGAGCCGACTTCGGGCACCGCGCGCGTCCTCGGCAGCCCCATGCCGCGCTCCACGCGTACCGTCCTGCCGCACGTGGGCGCGCTGATCGAGGGCCCCGCCCTCTACGGCTTCCTGTCGGGCCGCGACAACCTCCTGCGGTACGACTCCGCCGACCCGACCGCCGATCCCCGTACCCGGCGGCGGCGCGCCGAGGCCGCCCTGGACCGGGTGGGCCTGACCGCCGCCGCGGGCAAGAAGGCGAAGGCGTACTCGCTCGGCATGAAGCAGCGGCTCGGCCTCGCGGCCGCGCTGCTCCAGCCGCGCAGGCTCCTGGTCCTGGACGAACCGACGAACGGCCTCGACCCGCAGGGCATGCGCGAGATCCGCGCCCTGGTGCGCGAGCTGGCACGGGAGGGCACGACCGTCTTCCTCTCCTCGCACCTCCTCGACGAGATCGAGCAGGTCTGCACCCACGCGGCCGTGATGACCCGGGGCCGCCTGATCACCCAGGGCCCGGTCGCCGAGCTGGCGGCGGGCGCGCGCGGCCGGCTGATCGTGACCACACCGGATCCGGGCGACGCGGCCCGCGTCCTGAAGGAGCGGGGCGTGGCGGATCTGGTCGTGACGGAGGACCGCGTGACGGGTGAGCCGCCGGGCAAGGACGCGTCCGGCCGGGACACGGAACTCGCCGAGCTGAACGCCGCGCTGGTCGAGGCGGGCGTACGCGTCCGTGGCTTCGGCCTGGAACGGGCCTCGCTGGAGGACGCGTTCGTGGCGCTGACAGGGGAGGGCTTCGATGCCGCGGGCTGAGCCGATGGACGTACTCAAGGCGGGTGTGGCAGGCGACCGCGACCCGAGCGAGCCGAGGCCGAGCTGGACCCTCGGGCTCTTCCGCAGCGAGCTGGCGATCACCTTCCGCCGCTGGCGGACCCTCGCGCTGCTCGGCGTGCTAGCCGCGGTGCCGGTCCTCGTGGGCGTCGCCGTCAGGATCGAGACCAGCGACGGCTCGTCGATCGGCGGGGGCGGCGATGGCGGCGGCCCCGCGTTCATCGCGCAGATCACCAACAACGGCCTGTTCCTGGTCTTCACCGCGCTCGCCGCGACGCTGCCGTTCTTCCTGCCGATGGCGGTCGGCGTCGTCGCAGGCGACGCCATCGCGGGAGAGGCGAGCGCGGGCACGCTGCGCTACCTGCTGGTGGCGCCCGCCGGACGCACCCGCCTGCTCCTCGTCAAATACGCGACCACACTGACGTTCTGCCTGGTCGCGACCCTGGTCGTCGCCACGTCCGCGCTCGCGACGGGCGCGCTGCTCTTTCCGCTCGGCGAGGTCACCACGATCTCCGGCACCCGCATCAGCTTCGGCGAGGGGCTGTTGCGGGCCCTGCTCATCGCGCTGGTCGTCGCCGCGTCACTGATCGGCGTGGCGGCGCTCGGGCTGTTCGTCTCGACGCTCACCAGCAGCGGCATCGCGGCCATGGCGACGACCGTCGGTCTGCTGATCACGGTCCAGATCCTCGACCAGATCCCGCAACTGGACGCGCTGCACCCGTACTTCTTCTCCCACTACTGGCTGTCGTTCGCCGACCTGATGCGCGAGCCCGTCCACTGGGACGACCTCGTCAAGAACTTCCAGATGCAGGGGCTCTACGCGGCGGTCTTCGGCTCGGCGGCGTGGGCGCGGTTCGGGGCGAAGGACGTCATGGCGTAGCCGCAGGTGTCGTCGTACTCAGCCCTTGTCGTACGGGTAGCGGGCGAGCGGCGGCTCCTGCGCGAAGAACGTCTTGGCGCGCGCCAGGGCCTCGGAGTCCTCAAGGACCTGGCCGGGCCGGGTGCCGTTGCCGAGCAGGACGCCGCCGAAGCGCATCGGGAAGAAGGCGGCGGTGTGGTTCAACGTACCGACCAGCGGGTCCGCCACCTCCTCCTCGCGGTGCGCGAGCGCCGTCACGCCCCACAGGGTGCGGCCCTTCAGGGTGTCCTTGAAGGCGATCTCCGGCGTCTCCAGCCACGCGTCCCAGTAGTCGAGGTACCGCTTGACGGTGGCCGACACCGAGTACCAGTACAGCGGCGACACGATGACGATGTCCGTGGCGTCGAGGGTGGCGTCAAGCAGCAGCGCCTCGGTGTCGCCCGCGGGGCGCGGGCGGGCGCGGGGCCGGGTGTCGTCGTGACGCAGGTCCTGGAAGTCGGGCAGCGGGTGATCGGCGAGGTGGATCCAGCGCTGCTCGACGTCCGGGGGCAACTGCTCGGCGGCCTCGCGGGCCAAGAGCTCGGTGTTGCCCTCGGGGCGGGCGCTGCCGACGACGAAGAGGAACTTGCGGGTCATAAGAGTCTCCCCCTGGAGGTGGCCCGGCACGGCCGACGGGTGCGGCGGCGGGCCGATCGCTGCGGCAATTGCTTGCGCGTGCACTATATGCATGCGCAAGCAATGGCGTCCAGGGTGTTCCGGTAACGCCCCGCGTCAGGAGCGTTCCTTTACGGGCGTACGTGGATGACCCACCCGCGTACATACGTGCCGGGCACCGTATGGCGTGGCCAGTCGCGGGCCCACTCGGGAGGCGCCGCCCCGCGCATCACCAGGGCGGTGGGGCGGCGCGGATCGTCGAGTCCGCCGCCGGGCGCGCAGCCGGCGGTGTGGGCGAGGGGGATGACGGAGGTGTTGCCGTTCAGGAGGCAGGGCGTGCCGGTCCCGGCGCCGGGGCCAGGGCCGTTGCCCACGCCGTGCCGCTCCAGGGTCTCCGCGACCCGGACCCAGTCGCGGCGGGCCTCCCCCTGGATCGTGGCGTTGCCGTGGGCGAGGGCGGCCTGGACGGCGAGATGACCGCCGAGTACGACTGCGGGGACGGCGACACCGGCCCACCGGGGCCTGGCCGCGCGGGCGAGGCGGAGCAGGGTGAGGAGTCCGATGGCCGCGGTGGGGGCGAACAGGGCGTGGGTCGGGAGCAGGAAGCGCGGGGTGGCGTAGGGGACGAGGACGAAGTATGGCAGGGCGATGGCCAGGCCCGTGACGAGGGCGAGGAGGGCGTCGCGCAGGGGGCCGGCCGGGGCCGCGGTGGGGGCGGGTGGCGCGGAGGCCTGTCGGGGCGTGGGCCGGCAGCCCGCGCGGCGCAGGGTCCACAGGCCGGCCGCCACCAGGAGCGTCAGCAGCAGCCACCACTCCGCCGCCACGGGCCGGACGCTGTCGTTGTCGCAGGGGCGGCAGAGCAGCGGCCCGTCGATGACCGTGAGGTGGTGGACGAACGAGAGCAGCGGACGCAGATCGCCCTGCACCTCGCTCGCCTCCGTCAGCCGTTCGCGGATCCCGCCGAAACGGATGTACGCCTCCACGGCCCAGGGCAGCGCGCCCGCCGCGAGCCCGGCGAGCACCGCGAGGACGCGGCTCCGTCCGCGCCAGGCGGGCACCAGCAGGGCGGCGACGAGGAGGGGCAGCCCTATGGCGAAGCCGTCGTTGGGCCGCATCAGCGTGGCGAGGGCGATACCGGCAGCGATGCCGGTGCACGTGAGGAGGGACTGCCGTGGCCACAGGAAGAGCCCGACCGCGCCGACGGCGCCCATGGCCGTGTAGTGGTTGGGCATGGCCGAGTTCGCGTAGAAGAGCGTGATCCAGAGGCTGCCGTACAGCGCGGCGGCGACGGGCGCCGCCCAGGGCCGGTGGGCCGCGCGGAGCCAGGGGCGGAACCCGAGATAGAGGGCGGCGGTCGCCAGCAGCGTCAGCCACACCCTGAGGAGCACGGTGGAGTCGCTCCAGGTGGCCACGGGCGCGATGAGGAACGGCACGCCGCGGGTCCGGGGGGCGCTGAACGGCGTGGCGGGGGCGTAGGGCGAGTACCGGCTGGCGTAGACGAGCTCGTCCCAGCCGAGGGGCAGCGTGAGCGGGACGAGGACGCAGGACAGCAGGGCGAAGGCGCAGCAGACGGCGAGGAGGAGGCGGTGGGCGAGGCGTGCGTGTGCGTGGGCGGGGTGCGTGGGGTGGCGGGGGTGCGTGGGGTCGGTCTGGCCGGTGCCGTGCGGGGGGCGGCCCGGATCCGTGGCGGTCCCGCCGGGCGGGGCGGGGGCTTTGGCGGGCGGATCCACGGAGGCTTCGCCGGGCGGACCTTGGGATGCTTCGCCGGGCGGACTTACAGAGGCTTCGCCGGGCGGACCTACGGAGGCTTCGCCGGGCGGGGAGCTTGCGGGTGGTGCCGGGCTGCCGGCGTTCGTGGCGGTCTGGCGGCGTGCGACCCCTCGTTCGCTCACCGTGTCTTCGCCGCGAGCACCGCCCCTCCACTGTTCTCCACGCTTCTCCGCGACATCGCGCGAACTCACGTGACCTAGGGGGTGGTTGAGGGTCGGTTCGGGGTGTTCCCGGATCACGGGGAGGGGCCCGGGGCGGCACGCTGGAGTGGTCACGGGAGACCTGGAGTGCCAGGGGAGAAGTGAGGGGCCACGTTGACATCGCGCGACGGAGCGGTTCTGTTCCCGGATCTCACGCTGCCACCACGTTGACGCCGCCGCTCTGCACGCCAACGCCTTCGCGCTGACCGGCATCGTCACGGTCCTGGCCACCCGCGCCTTCCTGGCCCTGGCCGGTTATCCGAACCTCGGCGGGGGCGGCGGCAGCCGGCTGCACATCGCCCACATGCTCTGGGGCGGGCTCCTGATGGCGGCCGCGGTCCTGCTCACGCTCGGCTTCCTCGGCCGCGCGGCCCGGCTCACGGGCGCGGTCGTCGGCGGCGCCGGCTTCGGACTCTTCATCGACGAGGTCGGCAAGCAGATCACGGACGAGCCGGGGTACTTCTACCAACCGGCCGCCGGAATCATCTACTTGAGCTTCGCCTCGCTGCTCCTGCTCACCCACCTCATACGCGGCCGCACCGCCGACTCCTCGGCACTGGACGCCCGGCAGCGCACCGCGCACGCCGCCGACCACGCCCTGGCCGGCGTCACCACGGGCCTCCCGGCCGAGCAGCGCCAGGCGGCGATACGGCTCGTCGAGGGCTCGGACCGGGAGGTGGACGCGGCGCTGGTCCGCCTGCTCGCCGCCCTCCCGGAGCGCCCGCCCGCCGCGCCCGCGCGGTGGCGGACGTGGGCGGACGGTGCGGGGCGGGCGCTGCGGTGGCTGGCGCGTACGCGGGTGGTGCTGGGCGCTGCCGTGCTCTGCCTGCTGACCGAGGCGCTGCTGTTCGCCGTCTGGATGTCCATGGACTTCTTCGGCGGACAGCCGGCGCGGGAGCCGCAGCCGGGCGCCCACCTCGCCGTCGCGCTCACCGAGGTGGCCTCGGCCGCGCTGGGCATCGCCGGGCTGATACGCCTGCGCGGAGACCGGAGGGCGGCCTTGCGGCTCTTCCGGGCGGCGCTGCTCGTGGACATCCTGGTCGGCCAGATATTCAAGTTCACGATGGACCAGTTCGCGGCGGTCATCGAGCTGGGCATCGATCTGGGGCTGCTCTGGGTGGTCTCCGCGTTCCTGGCGGCGCAGACCACCGTTCAGTCCGCAGCTCTGACCAGCGCGCAGACCACTGATCGGCCCACAGCTCGGACCACCGTTCAGCCCGCCGCGCGGAGCGCCGTGCCCGAGGTCGTGCCGCCCGTGGTCAGTGAGGCGCGGTAAGCGCCCGGTGCGATGCCCCGGATCCGCTTGAAGGCGTCGCTGAAGCCGAACCCGTCGGCGTAGCCCACCTGTCCGGCCACGGAGGCGACCGTCGCGCCGGGCTCGGCGAGCAGTTCCGCGGCGAGCGTCATGCGCCACTCGGTGAGGTACGCCATCGGGGGCCTGCCGACCAGATCGGTGAAGTTCCTGGCGAACACCGCGCGCGAGACCCGGGCGCGCGCGGCGAGCGCCGCCACCGTCCAGGGGCGCGCGGGTTCGTCGTGCATGGCGTGCAGGGCGGGGCCGACGACATCGTCGCCGAGCGCGCGGTACCAGGCGGGTGGGCAGGCCTCGGGCAGGTCGAACCACTCGCGCAGGGTGCAGGCCAGCATCCAGTCGAGCATCCGGTCCATCACGTACTGGCGCCCGGGGCGGTCGGCGGAGATCTCGGCGGCGATGAGTTCCACGATGGGCATGCACTCCTCGCCGGAGGGGACGACGAGCAGGGGCGGCAGCGCGCTGATCAGGCGCCGCCCGACAGAGCTGTCCAACTGGTAGGCGCCGCTGACCAGTTCACACTCGGCGCCGACAGCGGACAGGGTGAACGGCGCCTTCGTGCACACGATCGCGGCGCCGCCCTCCCGCAGGGTCCGCGGTTCGTCCGGCGCGACAAAGACGCGGGCCGAGCCGCGTACCACCGTGATCAGTTCGAGAGCCGCCGCCTCGGCGCGGTTGGTCTCCCAAGGGCGCGTCAGCACCGTCCGGTTGAACAGCGCGCCGTCCGCACGCACCCCTCGCAGCAGATCCCCCAGAGCGTCCATGCCACCCACGGTAGACGGACGCGGATCCTTTGGAGACGGATGCCCATGCCCCACGACACGCCAAGGCGGTTGGCTGAACTCATGACCAGCAACCAGCAGACCCAGCAGGCACGGCAGACCTCCCAGGCACAGCAGACCGAGAAGCGGCAGCAGCACTCCGCCCCGCGGAACCAGCCGTCCGGCCGTGGCGCCCCGATCCTCGTCCTCGGGGCCACCGGCAAGACCGGCAGCCGCGTCGTCGCCCGGCTCCGCGCGGCCGGGCACACCGTGCGCGCCGCCTCCAGGACGGCTCAGACACCGTTCGACTGGACCGACCGCACCACCTGGGGCCCCGTCCTGGAGGGGGTGGGCGCCCTCTACCTGGTCGGCCCGCCCGACCCCGAGCCGATCGCCGACTTCGTCGCGCAGGCGCGGGCCGCGGGCGTGCGCCGCTTCGTGGTCCTGTCCGGCAGGGGCATCGAGGTCTACGGCGACTCGTTCGAGCCGTCCATGGCGGAGGCCGAGCGCGTGGTCCGTGAGGCGGGCGTGGACTGGACGGTGATCCGTCCGAACAACTTCTCGCAGAACTTCGACGAGGACGTCTTCCACGAGCCCCTGCTCGAAGGGCGCCTGGCGCTGCCCGTCGGTGACGTGCCGGAGCCGTTCATCGACGTGGAGGACATCGCGGAGGTCGCCGCGGTCCTGCTCACCGAGGACGGTCACTCGGGCCGTACGTACGAACTCTCCGGGCCCCGCTCGCTGACGTTCGCCGAAGCGGTGGCGGAGATGGCGAAGGCGTCGGGGCGGCCGATGCGGTTCGAGGACATCACGGAGGAGGCGTACGTGGCCGAGACGATGGGGCGCGGCATGCCCGAGGATGCCGCCCGGTCGCTCGCGGCCGTGCTCACCTTCCTCGCCGGGGGCCACAACTCCGCGCCGGTTTCCGGTGTCCGCGAGGTCCTCGGCCGGGAGGCCCGCGATTTCACCGAGTACGCGAAGCGGGCCGCGGAGTCGGGTGCCTGGGGATAGAGCGGGGGACAGACCTGGGGATGGCGCGGGGGCGGCAGGACCGGAGCCGGCCGTCAGGCCGCGGGCTCCCGCTCGCCCTGGACGGCGGGCGGGGCGGCCGCCGCGGCCCGGCGAGCGGCGGCCAAGCCCGCGTTCCGGCGGGCGGTCCGCAGCGCGTCCCACGTCAGCATCGAGAGCGCCAGCCACACGAGCCCGAAGCCCGCCCACCGCTCGGGCGGCATCGCCTCATGGAAGTGCAGGACGCCGAGGAGGAACTGGAAGACGGGCGCGAGGTACTGGAGCAGCCCCAGCGTGGAGAGCGGCACCCGGATCGCCGCCGCGCCGAAGCAGACCAGCGGGGCGGCGGTCACCACACCGGTGGCGGCCAGCAGCGCCGCGTGGCCGAGGCCCTCCGTGCCGAAGGTGGCCTCGCCCTGGGAGCCGAGCCACAGGAGGTAGCCGACGGCGGGCAGGAACTGCACGGCGGTCTCGGCGGTGAGCGACTCCAGGCCGCTGAGGTTGACCTTCTTCTTCACCAGGCCGTACGTGGCGAAGGAGAAGGCGAGGCAGAGCGAGATCCACGGCGGCTGTCCGTAACCGAAGGCCAGGACGAGGACCGCCGCGAGCCCGACGGCGACCGCCGCCCACTGGACGGGCCGCAGCCGTTCGCCGAGCAGCAGGACGCCCATCGCGATGGTGACCAGGGGGTTGATGAAGTAGCCGAGCGAGGCTTCGACGACGTGGCCGGTGTTCACCGACCAGATGTAGACGCCCCAGTTGATGGTGATGACGGCCGCGGCGATCGCCACCAGGCCCAGCCTGCGCGGCTGGCGGATCAGCTCGCGCGCCCAGCCCCAGCGCCGCACGAAGAGCAGCGCGATGCCCACGACGACCAGGGACCACGCCATGCGGTGCGCGAGGATCTCGGCGGCCCCGGCCGGCTTGAGGAGCGGCCAGAAGAGGGGGACGAGGCCCCACATCCCGTACGCCGCGAAGCCGTTCAGCAGACCGATGCGCTGCTCGCTCCTCGACTGTCCGGCTGCTCCGCTGTCCACGGCCCCTCCTTCGCGCACGGCAGTCCGACGCTGCCAGACCGAAGGTAGCGCCGAAACCCCCCGGCTGTCATGCCCGTATGGCCGAGACGCTCATGACAGTCGCGAGCGCCCCGGCCCCTCCGGTGGGTCAGCCGCGGAGCGCCACGGAGACCGCGTCGGCGAGAGGCGTGGTCGGCCGGCCGATCAGCCGCGCCAGGTCCCCGCTGGTGCCCGCGAGGCGGCCGCGCGCGATGGCCGCGTCCACGTCGACGAGGATCGCCGCCATCGGCTCGGGCACGCCGGCGCCGGTCAGGATCGCGAGGTGCTGCTCGGCGGGGACGTTCGCGTAGCCGATGTCCTTGCCGCTCTGCCGGGCGACCTCGGCGGCGTACTCGGCCATGCTCCACGCGACATCGCCGCTCAGCTCGTACGCCTTGCCCTCGTGGCCCTCGCCGGTCAGCACGGCGACGGCGGCCGCGGCGTAGTCGGCGCGCGAGGCGGAGGCGACGCGCCCCTCGCCCGCGGAGGCGACGACGGCACCGTGTTCGAGGACCGGGGCGAGGTGCTCGGTGTAGTTCTCGTGGTACCAGCCGTTGCGCAGGAAGGTGTACGGCAGGCCCGAGTCGAGCACCAGCCGCTCGGTGACCTTGTGCTCGGCCGCCAGGTCGAAGTCGGCGTCGGGGCCGCCGAGGACGCCCGTGTAGGCGAGGAGCGCGACCCCGGCTTCGCGCGCGGCGTCGATCACCGCCCGGTGCTGCGCCACGCGCTGCCCGACCTCGCTGCCGGAGATCAGCAGGACGCGGTCGCCCGCCGCGAAGGCGCCGCGCAGGGTCTCGGGGGCGTTGTAGTCGGCGATCCGCAGCTCGACGCCGCGCTCCGCGAGGCCGGCGGCCTTGTTCTTGTCGCGGACCACGGCGGCGATCTCCCCGGCGGGTATGCCGGCGGCGAGGAGGCCCTCGATGACCAGGCGGCCGAGGTGTCCGGTGGCTCCGGTGACGACGATGCTCATGTCTGGATGCTCCTATTGCATGCGGAATGCACGTGTTACATGCGGAATGGGCGTACGGTACGGCACTCACCCTAGCTCCGGCACTAACTATCCGTAAGTACCCACTTTGAAGTAAGGTACTGGCATGGCCGTAAGTAACCGGAACCAGGGCGCCGAGGACATGTGCCCGTACCGCCTCGTCCTGGAGCACGTGACGAGCCGGTGGGGCGTCCTCGTACTGATCGCCTTGGAAGAGCGCTCCCACCGCTTCAGCGAGCTGCGCCGCGCCATCGGCCGCGTCAGCGAGAAGATGCTGACCCAGACCCTCCAGACCCTGGAGCGCGACGGCCTGGTGCACCGCGACGCCAAGCCGGTCATCCCGCCCCGCGTCGACTACTCCCTCACGGAGCTCGGCCGCGAGGCCGCCGCGCAGGTCAGGGGCCTCGCGGCCTGGACGGAGCGGCGCATGGCCGACGTACAGAAGGCGCGCACGGCATACGACGAGGCCCGGTCCTGAGGGATTCAGGACCGGGCCCCGGAGGCAGGGTGCGGCCGGGCTAGCCGACGACCGTCCAGGTGTCGCCGCCCGCGAGCAGGGCCGCGAGGTCGCCCTTGCCATTCTGTTCGATGGCGGTGTCGAGCTGATCGGCCATGAGGGTGTCGTAGACCGGGCGCTCCACGTTCCGGAAGACACCGATCGGCGTGTGGTGCAGGGTGTCCGGGTCGGCGAGGCGGGAGAGGGCGAACGCGGTCGTCGGGGACGCGGAGCGCGCGTCGTGGACGAGGATGTCGCGCTCGTTCTCCGGGGTGACGGCGACGACCTTCAGGTCACCGGTCACCGCGTCGCGCACGACGCCCTTGGAGCCGTCGGCGCCGAAGCGGATCGGCTGCCCGTGCTCCAGGCGGATCACCGCCTCCTCGGCCTGCTGCTTGTCCTTGAGGACCTCGAAGGCGCCGTCGTTGAAGATGTTGCAGTTCTGGTAGATCTCCACCAGCGCCGTGCCGGGGTGCTCGGCGGCCTCGCGCAGCACCGACGTGAGGTGCTTGCGATCGGAGTCCACGGTCCGTGCCACGAAGGACGCCTCCGCGCCGATCGCCAGCGAGACCGGGTTGAAGGGCGCGTCGAGCGAGCCCATCGGCGTCGACTTGGTGATCTTGCCGACTTCCGAGGTGGGGCTGTACTGCCCCTTGGTGAGGCCGTAGATGCGGTTGTTGAAGAGCAGGATCTTCAGGTTCACGTTGCGGCGCAGGGCGTGGATGAGGTGGTTGCCGCCGATGGACAGGGCGTCGCCGTCACCGGTGACCACCCACACGCTGAGGTCGCGCCGCGAGGAGGCGAGACCGGTGGCGATGGCCGGGGCGCGGCCGTGGATGGAGTGCATCCCGTAGGTGTTCATGTAGTACGGGAAGCGGGAGGAGCAGCCGATGCCGGAGACGAAGACGATGTTCTCCTTCGCCAGGCCGAGCTCCGGCATGAAGCCCTGCACGGCGGCCAGGACGGCGTAGTCACCGCAGCCCGGGCACCAGCGCACCTCCTGGTCGGACTTGAAGTCCTTCATGGACTGCTTGGCCTCGGCCTTGGGAACCAGCTTCAGCAGTGCGTTGCCGACGTCAGTCATCGATGGCCTCCTTGAGAGCCGTGGCGAGCTGCTCGGCCTTGAACGGCATTCCATTGACCTGGTTGTACGAGACCGCGTCCACCAGGTACTTCGCCCTGATGAGGGTGGCGAGTTGACCGAGGTTCATCTCGGGGATCACCACCTTGTCGTAACGGCGGAGCACCTCGCCCAGGTTCCGCGGGAACGGATTCAGGTGGCGCAGATGGGCCTGCGCGATGAGGACACCGGCCGCGCGCAGCCGGCGGACCGCCGCGGTGATCGGGCCGTACGTCGAGCCCCAGCCGAGGACCAGCGTGCGGGCCTCGCCGCTCGGGTCGTCGACCTCCAGGTCGGGTACGTCGATGCCGTCGACCTTGGCCTGGCGGGTGCGGACCATGAAGTCGTGGTTGGCCGGGTCGTAGGAGATGTTGCCCGTGCCGTCCTGCTTCTCGATGCCGCCGATCCGGTGTTCGAGGCCGGGCGTGCCCGGGATCGCCCACGGGCGGGCCAGGGTCTGCGGGTCGCGCTTGTAGGGCCAGAACACCTCGGTGCCGTCGTCCTCGGTGTGGTTGGTGCCCGAGGCGAACTGCACGCGCAGATCGGGCAGTTCGTCCACGTCCGGGATCCGCCACGGCTCGCTGCCGTTGGCGAGGTAGCCGTCGCTCAGCAGGAAGACCGGCGTGCGGTAGGTGACCGCGATCCGGGCCGCCTCCAGCGCGGCGTCGAAGCAGTCCGCCGGGGTCCTTGGCGCCACGATCGGCACCGGCGCCTCGCCGTTGCGGCCGTACATCGCCTGGAGCAGGTCGGCCTGCTCGGTCTTGGTCGGCAGACCGGTGGAAGGGCCGCCGCGCTGGATGTCCACGATCAGCAGCGGCAGTTCGAGCGAGACGGCGAGCCCGATGGTCTCCGACTTCAGCGCCACACCGGGCCCCGAGGTCGTCGTCACCGCCAGCGAACCACCGAACGCCGCGCCGAGCGCCGCGCCGATCCCCGCGATCTCGTCCTCCGCCTGGAACGTGCGTACGCCGAAGTTCTTGTGCTTGGACAGCTCGTGGAGGATGTCCGAGGCCGGCGTGATGGGGTACGAGCCCAGATACAGCGGCAGATCCGCCTGCCGGCCCGCCGCGATCAGCCCGTACGACAGCGCGAGGTTGCCGGAGATGTTGCGGTAGGTGCCCGTCGGGAACGCCGTCGAGGCCGGAGCCACCTCGTAGGAGACCGCGAAGTCCTCGGTCGTCTCACCGAAGTTCCAACCCGCGTGGAACGCCGCGATGTTCGCCTCGGCGATCTCGGGCTTCCTGGCGAACTTCGTCCGCAGGAACTTCTCGGTGCCCTCCGTCGGCCGGTGGTACATCCACGACAGCAGACCGAGCGCGAACATGTTCTTGGACCGGCCCGCGTCCTTGCGCGAGAGGTCGAAGTCCTTCAGCGCCTCCACCGTCAGCGTGGTCAGCGGCACCGGGTGCACGCTGTAGCCGTCCAGGGAGCCGTCCTCCAGCGGCGAGGTGTCGTAACCGACCTTCTGCATCGCGCGCTTGGAGAATTCGTCCGTGTTGACGATGATCTCCGCGCCGCGCGGCACGTCCGCGATGTTCGCCTTCAGGGCCGCCGGGTTCATCGCCACCAGCACGTTCGGGGCGTCACCGGGGGTCAGGATGTCGTGGTCGGCGAAGTGCAGCTGGAAGGAGGAGACACCCGGCAGGGTCCCGGCGGGAGCCCTGATCTCGGCCGGGAAGTTCGGCAGCGTCGACAGGTCGTTGCCGAAGGACGCGGTCTCCGAAGTGAAACGGTCACCCGTGAGCTGCATGCCGTCACCGGAGTCACCCGCGAAACGGATGATCACCCGGTCCAGGCGCCGTACGTCTTTCTCACTCGCGGGCCTGCGCTGCTCTCCGACGAGTGCCCCGTCGGCCTGCTCGGCTTCGCTACTGACCTTGCTGGTCACTGAACTGGACCTCCCTCAAGGCGGCTGAGGGCAATCGCCGGGACGCCCGGCGCTCCCAAGGCCCACCCTACGTCTGTAAGGGGTGCCTTCCTCGGGTAGCTCGTATTTTGGACGCCGTTTTGAGACGCCTTGTTGTCCTGGTCTGCCATGATCTGCCTATTCCCCCGGCCCTTGGTAGATGACGCTCCCCGCTCATCCTTTGGTTCTAGGACTCCTACGGCTTGTCTATGGCCGATCCCTGACCTGGTCCTGACGCGACCGGCTCATTTCTGACCTTGCTCTGACCTCGGCGGTCATGAGTCGAGGTCGGCCCGGTCATGAGTTGAGGTAGGTCAGGACGGCCAGCACCCTGCGATGATCTCCGTCACTCGGGGACAGGCCGAGCTTCAGGAAGATGTTGCTCACGTGCTTCTCGACGGCGCCGTCGCTCACCACGAGCTGCCGGGCGATCGCCGAGTTCGTCCGCCCCTCCGCCATCAGCCCGAGCACCTCGCGCTCGCGCGGCGTGAGCCCGGCCAGGACGTCCTGCTTGCGGCTGCGGCCGAGCAGCTGCGCCACGACCTCCGGGTCGAGCGCGGTGCCTCCCTCGGCCACCCGCACCACCGCGTCCACGAACTCGCGCACCTCGGCGACCCGGTCCTTGAGCAGATAGCCCACGCCCCGGCTGGACCCGGCGAGCAGCTCGGTGGCGTACTGCTCCTCGACGTACTGCGAAAGGACCAGCACCCCGAGCCCGGGGTGCTGGTGGCGCAGATGCACCGCGGCCCGCACCCCCTCGTCGGTGTGTGTCGGCGGCATCCGCACATCGGCGACGACCACGTCCGGCAGGGCGTTCTCCGCCGCGAGGCCGGTGATCGTCTTGATCAGCGCCTCGGCATCACCCACGCCGGCGACCACGTCGTGCCCGCGGTCGGTCAGCAACCGGGTCAGGCCCTCCCTGAGCAGCACTGAATCCTCGGCGATGACCACCCGCACTTTGTCCTCCACTGTTCTTGGCCCCCCGGCGCGCTCGGCTGAGTCACCGGCGCGCTCCGACGCCGGTGACGTCGGCCGGGCGTCCGGCACCTCAGTATCGCGCGATCCGGGGCCGTCCACCGGTGCTGTCGCCAGACTGGTTCACCCGTCACCCGTCGCGCCGCCCCGGTCCGGCGTACGGACCAGGGGCGGCGCGCCTGGCTGAGGATCTGTCACATCACGCCTGGCGCCAGGGGAGTTCCGCCGTGACCGCCGTCGGGCCGCCCTGCGGCGAGTCGACGACCAGGATCCCGTCGACCGCGTCCAGTCGCTCCGCGAGGCCCGCGAGACCGGAGCCCGCGCTCACGTCGGCGCCGCCCGAGCCGTCGTCCGTGACCTGGAGCATCAGCCGGTCCTCGGACCGCCACACGTCCACCGAGGCGCGGCTCGCCCGGCTGTGCTTGCTGATGTTCTGCAGCAGCTCGGAGACCGTGAAGTACGCGATGCCCTCGATGGCGGGGGCCGGACGGCTCGCCAGGTCCACCTCCACCTGGACCGGCACCGTGCAGCGGGCGGCCAGCGCGGAGAGCGCGGCGTTCAGGCCGCGGTCGGTGAGGACCGCGGGGTGGATGCCGCGGGCGAGGTCGCGCAGCTCCTGGAGGGCGACCTTCACCTCGCCGTGCGCCTCGTCCACCATGCGGGCAGCGGCCTCGGGGTCCTCGGTCAGCTTCTCCTTGGCCAGGCCGAGGTCCATGGCGAGGGCGACCAGGCGGGCCTGCGCGCCGTCGTGCAGATCGCGCTCGATGCGGCGCAGATCGGCGGCGGCGGTGTCCACGACCACGCCCCGGTCCGACTCCAGTTCGACGACGCGGGACGCGAGCCGCGAGGGGCCGAGCAGCCCGTGCACCATCAGCCGGTCCACCGTCGTCAGGGCCCGCAGGATCCATGGCGTGGCCAGCGTGATCAGCAAGCCGGTCGCCGCCGTGACGCCGAGCTCGAAGGGGTTGTCGAGGTAGATGCGGTGGTGGTCGTCGCCGTAGAGCTGGATGCCGCCCTGGCCGCCGTAGAGCGGGAAGAGCCAGAACCACAGCGGATACGTGAGCATCAGCCAGCCGTACGTCCAAAAGACGACCGCCACGACGAACGAGAAGATCGCCCAGGGCATCAGCAGCACGGAGTAGAGCAGGTGCCGCCAGGACGAGCCGCTCTTGAGGACGGCCCCGATGAGCGCGAGCGCGCCGCCGCCCTTGGGCCGCAGCGGCTCCGGGGGAGCGACGTCCAGGCCGAGCAGACCCCGGGCCCGCGTCCGCTCCAGGGCGCCGATGCCGCGGCAGCCGGCCAGGGCGCCGGCGAGGACCGGCACGCCGATGAAGGTGATCAGCAGTCCCGCGCCGAGCGAGAGCATCGTGACCGCGAAGACGAAGGAGACGATGCCGATGGGCAGGCTCAGCAGGGTGTAGCCGAGCTCCTTCCAGGTGCGGGCCTCGATCGGGGCGCGCAGCCCCGCGGGGAGGCGGTGGCGCCGCCGCTCGGCGTCGGTTGCGCGGAAGTCCGGCCGGTCCATGTGCGCGTACCCCTGTCCGTACTCCGTGGCCATCACTGCCGTCCGTTTCTGCTCGAGTTCCGCACCCAGGTTCTGCCGCTTCCGCTGCCCTGCTGCTGGAGCTGCCTGTTTTCCGTACCTCCAGCCTCGCGGCCGGGCCGTCCCCGGGCCATGGAGCGCGTCGGCGTCTTGGGGCGGGGGTTTTCCCTACCCTCGGGGCCTTCGGCGGGGCTTTTCGGAGGGGACTTTTGGAGGGGACTTTTTTGGGGACGGTGTCACGTCCCGTGGGTCCCGGAAGGGGCGTCCGCCGTGCGGCCGCGCCACGGCAGCTCCGCCGTGATCGTCGTCGGCCCGCCCTCCGGCGAGTCGATCACGAAGAGGCCGTCGACCGCGCCGAGCCGGTCCGCGAGCCCCGCCATACCGGTGCCGCCGTCCAGCCGGGCCCCGCCCCGCCCGTCGTCCCACACCTGGATGAGCAGCCGCTCGTCCGCGCGCCACACCTCCACGCTCGCGCTGCGCGCCCCGCTGTGCTTACTGACGTTCTGAAGCAGCTCGGAGACCGTGAAGTACGCGATGCCCTCGATGGCCGCCGCCGGACGCGCCGGCAGGTCGGCGGTCACCTTCACCGGCACCGTGCAGCGCGACGCCACCGAGGAGAGCGCGGCGTTCAGACCGCGGTCGGTGAGGACCGCGGGGTGGATGCCGCGGGCGAGGTCGCGCAGCTCCTGGAGGGCCAGCTTCACCTCGCCGTGCGCCTCGTCCACCATCAGGGCCGCGGCGTCGGGGTCCTCCAGCAGCTTCTCCTTGGCGAGGCCGAGCCCCATCGCGAGGGCGACCAGGCGGGCCTGCGCGCCGTCGTGCAGATCGCGCTCGATGCGGCGCAGATCGGCGGCGGCGGTGTCCACGACCACGCCACGGTCGGACTCCAGTTCGGCGATGCGGCGCTCCAGCTCGTCGGAAGGGCAGAGCAGCCCGCGCACCATCATCCGGTCGACGTTGGTCAGCCCACGGACGACGAAGGGCAGCACCGGCCAGAGCACGAAGAGCCCCACGAGCGTGACGGCGAAGGTGAGCACGCCCCACGGCAACCGGATGAACGCGTACAGCATCGTGCGCCAGCCCACCGGGTCCTTCAGGGTCGACCAGAGCCGACCGAAGAAACCGCCCCCGTCGAGCACCCGCATCGGGCTCGGCTCATCGACCCGCACCCCGAGCAGCTTCCTGGCCCGCGCCCGCTCGGTCCGGCCCAGCAGCCGCGCGCCGAGCAGCCCCATCGCGAGCAGCGGCAGGCCGACGACCGTCACCGTCAGACCGGCGCCCAGCGCGAGCGCGCCCACCGCGTAGACGAAACCGGCGATGCCCATCGGCAGGTTCACCAGAAGGTGGGCGATCTCCCGCCAGGTACGCGCGTCGTACGCGAAGCGCGCGGGCGGCAGTGGATCGTCGTCATGCGGGGGCGTGGTGCTGCGTGCGGTCATACGCGCCAGAGTGCCGGGCGCGCCGCCGTAACGCCATGAGGACCCCCGCCCGGACGACCGGGGGATAACCCCACCTTCACCGACCGACGCGTGCCGCTGACCCTGACCGATGCGTGCCGCTCACCCCGACCGATGTACGGCGCTCACCCTGACCGATGTGTGTCGCTCGCCCTGACGGATGCGTGACGCTCTGCTTACCGATCCTTTAGCAGGCCCTAGACTCCCGTGCGTACAGATCGTCGAACAGGATCAGGATCAAGGCGGTCGGGGAGTGAGGGGCTGACGTGCACGTGACGAACGTCGCGGCGAGCTACTACCAGTCGTACTCCGTCGTGGGGCTGCTCGCGGTCGTCGGCGTGCTGTTCGTCGCCGTCGCCTTCGGCGCCGGACGGCTGCTGCGCCCGGTGGTGCCCACCCCGGAGAAACTCCTGACGTACGAGTGCGGCGTCGACCCCGTCGGCGAGGGCTGGGCCCACACCCAGGTCCGCTACTACGTCTACGCCTTCCTCTACGTGATCTTCGCCGTCGACTCGATCTTCCTCTTCCCCTGGGCGACGGTCTTCGCCGCGCCCGGTTACGGCGCGACGACGCTCGTGGAGATGTTCATCTTCCTCGGCTTCCTCGCCGTGGGCCTGCTGTACGCATACAAGAAGGGCGTCCTTACATGGACGTGAGCCCCGGGACCCCCGTGCCCCCCGTGACCCCCGCTCCCGTGGACCTGCCGGAGCCGAAGCGCCTCGGCGTGCTCTCCCGCCTGGCCCCCGAGCCGATGAAGGTGGTCCTCAACTGGGGCCGCCGCTACTCCCTGTGGGTCTTCAACTTCGGCCTCGCCTGCTGCGCGATCGAGTTCATCGCCGCCTCCATGGCGCGCCACGACTTCATCCGGCTCGGCGTCATCCCGTTCGCGCCGGGGCCGCGCCAGGCCGACCTGATGGTCGTGTCCGGCACGGTGACCGACAAGATGGCGCCCGCCGTGAAGCGCCTGTACGAACAGATGCCCGAACCGAAGTACGTGATCTCGTTCGGCGCCTGCTCCAACTGCGGCGGGCCCTACTGGGACTCGTACTCCGTCACCAAGGGCGTCGACCAGATCATCCCGGTCGACGTGTACGTCCCCGGCTGCCCGCCCCGGCCCGAGGCGCTGCTCCAGGGCATTCTCAAGCTCCAGGAGAAGATCGCCCGCGAGTCGCTCGGCGAGCGGTACGGCGGCGGAGCGCGGCCTTCCGTGGCGGCGCTGCGCAGTGGCCTCGTCCAGGGCCCGGCGCCGGCACCGGGACCCGAGACCCAGGAGGGTGACCGGTGACCGGCTGGCTGCCGAGCCCCGTCGAGGAGCTCTTCGGTGCGGAGGCGACGGCCGAGGAGTCGTACGACGTACTGACCGTCGACGTCCCCCCGGACCGGTGGACCACCGCCCTGGAGACGGCCCGCACCACGCTCTCCTGCACCTACTTCGACTGGCTGAGCGCGGTCGACGAACCCGGCACGGGCTTCCGGATCTGCGCCCACGTGGTCGCACTCACGCCCGTACGCCGCCTTCTCCTGCGTACGACGGTCCCGCACGACGCCCCGGTGCTCGCCTCCGCGGTCGACATCTACGCGGGCGCCGCCTGGCACGAGCGCGAGACGCACGAGATGTTCGGCGTGACGTTCGAGGGCCACCCCGGCCTGACCCCGCTGCTGCTGCCGGAGACCTTTGAGGGCCACCCGCTGCGCAAGGACTTCGTGCTCGCGGCGCGCGTCGCGAAGGCCTGGCCGGGAGCCAAGGAGCCGGGGGAGTCCGAGCACGGCGGCCCCAAGCGTCGCCAGATGCTGCCGCCCGGCGTCCCCGACCCCAACGAATGGGGCCCCCTGAAGGGCCGGCTCCCGGCGGCCCCGGCCCGCCCGGCCCGAGGCGCGGCGGGCTCCGCCGGTCGAGCGGCGGCCGGTGAACGTCCGGTGCGGCGCACCCGCACGGCGAGCGAAGGCTCGGCCAGCCAGGCCGCGACGCCGCCGGCCGACCCACAACAACCGGAAACCCCGACCCGCCCCCCACGCCGCTCGCGCAGCGTCAGCCAGGGCTCGGCCTCCCAGCGGACGCCACCGGTTCTGCCGGGGGAGCCGGCGGCGGGGGCGGAGGCTGAGGCCAAGCCTGAGGCGGTACGAGAGGCAGCGCCGGAGAGCGCGGCTGCGGGCCCCGAGCCCAAGCGGCCGTCGACGCCACGCAGCCCCGACGCCCCGTGGCACCAAGCCCGCCCGGCGTTCGACGCGCCGACCCAGGCGGCGGAGGCTGAGCGTTCGGAGCCGGGGGTTGAGCGTCCCGCGCCCGGGGCCGAGCGTCCTGCGGCCGAGGGTGAGCGTCCCGAGCCGGAAGCTGTGGTTGCGGCGCCCGCGCACTCCGAGGCCGGGGCCGACCGCCCCGAGGCGGAGTCCGCGCAGCCCGAGCCCGCGCACCCCGAGTCCACGCAGCCCCAGCCCGGACCCACGCACCCCGAATCCGAGTCCTCCCCGCCCACGCCGCCCACCCCGCACCCCGAAAACGACCACCGCACCGGAGGCACCGAGTGAACGACGCCCTCGACGTCGCCCTGCGCCTCGTCATCGTCTTCGCGGTGTTCCTGGTCCTGCCCCTCGTCATCGGCCAGACCGAACACAAGGTGATGGCCCACATGCAGGGCCGCCTCGGCCCCATGTACGCCGGCGGCTTCCACGGCTGGGCCCAACTCGTCGCCGACGGCGTCAAGTTCGCCCAGAAGGAAGACATCGTCCCGGCCGAGGCCGACCGCCGCGTCTTCCAGCTCGCGCCCGCCATCGCCCTGCTGCCCTACCTCCTCGTCCTGGTCGCCATCCCGATCGGCCCCGGCGAGGGCGCGGTCGGCGAGGTCGTCGACGCGGGCATCTTCTTCGTCCTCGCGATCATGGGCATCAGCGTGCTCGGCTCCCTGATGGCGGGCTGGGCCAGCGCCAACAAGTTCTCCCTCCTCGGCGGCCTGCGCACCGCCGCCCAGCTCCTCGCCTACGAACTGCCGATGCTGCTCGCCGCCGCCTCGGTCGCGATGGCGGCGGGCACGGTCTCGCTGCCCGGCATCGTCGACGCGTTCGTGTGGTGGTGGCTGCCCTGGCAGATCGTCGGCGCCCTGGTCTTCTTCGTGGCGGGCCTCGCCGAACTCCAGCGCCCGCCCTTCGACATGCCGGTCGCCGACTCCGAGATCATCTTCGGTGCCTACACCGAGTACACCGGCCTGCGCTTCGCCCTCTTCCTCCTCGCCGAGTACGCCGGAATCGTCGTCCTGTGCGGCCTGACCACCGTCCTCTTCCTGGGCGGCTGGCACGGCCCGTGGGGCGCCGACGGCCTGGGCTGGATCTGGACCCTGCTCAAGACGGCCGTCCTCGCCTTCGTCGTGATCTGGCTGCGCGTGTCCTACCCCCGTCTTCGTGAGGACCAGCTCCAGAAGCTCGCCTGGACCACCCTCGTCCCCCTCGCCCTCGCGCAGATCGCGCTCACCGGAATCGTGAAGGTGGCGATCAACTGATGCCTCCGATCCCAGGGTCAGGCCTCGCCAAGGGCCTCGCCGTCACCCTCCGCACGATGACGAAGAAGACCGTCACCGAGCAGTACCCCGAGCACCAGCCCGAACTGCCGCCCCGCAGCCGTGGCGTCATCGGCCTCTTCGAGGAGAACTGCACGGTCTGCATGCTGTGCGCCCGCGAGTGCCCGGACTGGTGCATCTACATCGACTCCCACAAGGAGACGGTGCCGCCCGCCGCCCCCGGTGGCCGTGAGCGCAGCCGCAACGTCCTCGACCGCTTCGCCATCGACTTCTCCCTCTGCATGTACTGCGGCATCTGCATCGAGGTCTGCCCCTTCGACGCCCTCTTCTGGTCCCCGGAGTTCGAGTACGCCGAGACCGACATCCACGAACTCACCCACGAGCGCGACAAGCTCCGCGAGTGGATGTGGACGGTCCCGGCCCCGCCCGCCCTGGACCCGGACGCCGAGGAGCCGAAGGAACTGGCCGCCGCCCGCAAGGCCGCGGAGAAGCTCGCCGCCGCCCAGGAGCCCAAGCCCGTCCCCGAGCCGCAGGCGCCCGCGCCCGCCGCCGAGGGGCCCACGCCCGAGACGCGGGAAGGGGAGTCGTGACCTCCGCAGCAGCCACCGCGGCGACGGCGGCCGCGGCCGCCGAGAGCCACGGTTTCCTCTCGCCGACCGGCGTCGAGATCGCCTTCGTCCTCGTCGGCCTCGTCACTTTGGGCGCGGCGGTCATCACCGTCACCACCCGGCAGCTGGTGCACGCCGCCCTGTGGCTGGTCGTGGCGCTCGGCGGCCTCGCCGTCGAGTACCTCCTGCTGACCGCGGAGTTCATCGCCTGGGTGCAGGTCCTCATCTACGTCGGTTCCGTCGTGGTCCTCCTCCTCTTCGGCCTGATGCTCACCCGGGCGCCCATCGGCCGTTCCCCGGACGCCGATTCGGGCAACCGCCCGGTCGCGCTCGCCGTGGCCCTCGCCGCCGCGGCCGCCCTGGTCTGGGTCGTCGTGGACGCGTTCCGCACCACGGTGATCGATCTGGACGGCGCCGCCCAGGGTTCCACCGGCGTGACCGGCTCGGTCCTCTTCCGGCACTGGGTGCTCCCCTTCGAAGCGCTCTCGGTCCTCCTCCTCGCCGCCCTCGTCGGCGCGATCGTCCTGTCCCGCAAGAACGCCGCGGCGGATGCCCGGGCCACGGACGCCCCGGCCACGGACCGGGAGGGGAACCGCTGATGCACCTCCACCTCGCCTATCCCGCCGTCCTCGCCGTCCTCCTCTTCTGCGTCGGCCTCTACGGCGTGCTCGCCCGCCGCAACGCGATCCTGGTCCTGATGTCCGTCGAGCTGATGCTCAACGCCGTCAACCTCAACCTGGTCGCCTTCGATGTCTGGCTCCGCGACGCCCTCCACGCCGGCCAGGCCCTGACGCTCTTCACCATCGCCATCGCCGCCGCCGAGATCGGCATCGGCCTCGCGATCGTCCTGGCCGTCTACCGCAACCGCGGCACCTCCGCCGTCGACGATCTCCGTGACACCGCCGAGCCCACCGGGCCGGACGAGTCGCAGGAGCCGCAGCAGGCAGTGCAGGCAGCGCAGGCAACGCAGTCACCGCAGTCGCAGAAGACCGAGGCCACCGCGTGACCACGACCACCCTCGCCATCCTCGTCCCCCTCCTCCCGTTCCTGGGCGCGGCCGCGGGCCTGCTGCTCGGCCGCCGGAGCCCCGGACTCGTACGCCCCCTCGCGGTGCTGCCCACGCTGACGGCGCTCGTGCTGGCCGTCCTCGTGGCCCTCCGCCAGGGCGGCGACCGGCCCGTGGACGCCGCCACGGAGCTGACCCCGACCGGCTCGGTCCCCGTCGAGCTCGCCCTGCACATCGACGGCTTCGCCGCCCTCGTCGCCGTCCTGGTCGGCGTCGTCGCCTCCTGCGTGCAGATCTACTCGACGGGCTACCTCCGCGAGGACCCGCGCTACCCCTCGTACGCCGCTCTCGTCTCCCTCTTCACCTCCGCGATGCTGCTCGTCGTCTACTCCGGCGACCTGATGGTGCTCCTGGTCGGCTGGGAGATCATGGGCATCTGCTCGTACTTCCTCGTCGGCCACTACTGGGAGACGCCCGAGGCGCGCGCCGCCTCCCTGAAGGCCTTCCTGGTCACCAAGCTCGGCGACGTCCCCTTCCTGATCGGCCTGTTCGCCCTCGCCGTCGACGCGGGCTCCTTCCGCATCACGACGATCCTCGCGGCGGTCCGGGACGGCGGCCTGGACCACCCGACGCTGATCGCCCTGCTGCTCCTCGCGGGCGTGGCGGGCAAGTCGGCGCAGTTCCCGCTGCACACCTGGCTGCCCGACGCGATGGCGGGCCCCACGCCCGTCTCCGCGCTGATCCACGCCGCGACGATGGTCGCCGCCGGTGTGTACTTCGTGGCCCGCCTCCTCCCCGTCTTCGCCGCCTCCGCGGCGGCCCTGGTCGTCCTCGCCGTCATGGCCGCCGTCACGATGGCCGGCTCGGCCCTCGCCGCGCTCGCCCAGGACGACATCAAGCGCGTCCTCGCCTACTCGACGATCGGCCAGCTCGGCTACATGACCGGCGCCCTCGCCGTCGGCGACCGCGGCGCCGCCGTCTTCCACCTCCTGTCCCACGGCGCCTTCAAGGCGCTGCTGTTCCTCGCGGCAGGCGTGATCATCCACGCCGCCGGCACCAACTCCCTGGCCGCCATGTCCCGCATGCGGGGCCTGCGCGACCGCATCCCGGACGCCTACTGGACGATGACCGTGGCGCTCCTCGCGCTCGCCGCGATGCCGCCGTTCAGCGGCTTCTTCTCCAAGGAGGCCGTGCTCGGCGCCGCCGAGCACACCGCCACGGGCCACACCGCGTCCGTGCCCGCCTCAGCCGGCTGGATCGTCCTCGTCGCCGGACTGCTCACCGCCCTCCTCACCGCCGCCTACGCGACGCGTCTGTGGCTGCTCGCCTTCCACGGAAAGGGCACCGAGGCCCCGGACCACGGGAAGCAGCCGGTGGCCATGACGGCCGTGCTCTGGGTGCTCGCGGTCCCCTCCCTCGCCTTCGGTCTCACGGTGGGTGTCCTGCCTGACTGGTTCGACGGCCACTCGCTCACGCCGACGCTGACGACCTCCGTGCTCGGTACGGGCCTCGCCCTCGTCGGCGGCCTCGTCACGTACGGCGCGTGGCGGCACACCACCGCGCTCGCCGCCCGTGTCCCGATGGGCGCGGTCGCGGCGAGCCCGGGCGGCGACGCAGGACAGGTCGAGTCGGAGGCCATCGCCTCGCACGCCCCCGCCTACGGGAACGTGGCCTCGGCCCACGACCCGGCCGATCCCGGCCGTCTGCTGCTCGGCCCCCTGCACCGCCACGCCGCCGGCGGCTTCCGCCTCGACGCCGTCTACACCGTCCTGTTCGTCCGCCCGGTCCAGGCCGCCGCGCGACTCGTCCGCTTCCTCGACCGCGAGGTCGTCGAGACGTACGTGCGCGGCGCGGGCACCGCACCCCGCTGGCTCGGCGCGGCCGTCCGGCGCGCGCAGACCGGCAACGTGCAGACCTATCTGAGCGCGCTGCTCGCAGGCACGGTCGTCCTGGCCGTCGCCGCCGTCCTCGTCGCCACCGCCGGAGCGTGAGCAGCCGTGATCGGTATCAGTGAGTCCGTGATGCAGTTTCTTCTGGCGTTGATCGTCGTCGGCCCGCTCATCGGCGCCGTGGCCGCTCTCCTGCCGGCCCCGCCCGGGCTGAAGGGAAAGTCGCCCGACCAGGCCGTGCTCCGCCACGGCGTGCTGGTGACCGGCACCATCCTGCTCGCCGCGATCGTCCTCGCGCTCGGCTTCGACCACGACCAGCCGTCGAAGATGCAGGCCACGACCGACATCAGCTGGATCCCCGCACTCGACGTGCGCATCCACCTCGGCATCGACGGCATCTCGCTCCCCCTTCTGGTCCTGACCGCGCTGCTGACCTTCCTCTGCGCGCTCTACAGCTACTTCAAGATGCCCAAGGGCCCGTCCCCCAAGGCATTCGTCGCACTGATCCTCGTCCTCGAGTCCGGCACCCTCGCGACCTTCGCCGTCCTCGATCTGCTGCTGTTCTTCCTGGCGTTCGAGATGGTGCTCATCCCGATGTACTTCCTCATCGCCCGCTGGGGCGGCGAGCAACGAACCCGGGCAGCCTGGAAGTTCATCCTCTACACCCTGCTCGGGTCCGTCGTGATGCTGCTGGGCCTGCTCCTCATCGGGCTCAAGTCCGGCACATTCGACATGGTGGCACTCGCCACTGACAACGACCCGGGCCTGAGTACATCCGTGCAGGTCATCGCCGTTCTGGCGATCGGTATCGGGCTCGCGGTCAAGACGCCGATGTGGCCGCTGCACAGCTGGCTGCCGGACGCCCACACCGCCGCGCCCACCGTCGGCTCGGTCCTGCTGGCCGGCGTGCTGCTGAAGATGGGTACGTACGGGTTCGTCCGCATCCTCCTGCCCATCGCCCCCGACGGCATGCGGGAGTTCGCGCCCTACCTCGCGGCCTTCGCGGTCGTCGGAATCATCTACGGCTCCCTCGCCTGCCTCGCCCTCGCCAAGCGGGGCGCGAAGGGCGACCTCAAGCGGCTCATCGCGTACTCGTCGGTCGGCCACATGGGCTTCGTGCTGCTCGGCATCGCGACGATGAGCCCGACCGGCGTGAACGGCGCGCTGTTCGCCAACATCGCCCACGGCCTCATCACCGGCCTGCTCTTCTTCATCGTCGGCGCGCTCAAGGACCGCACCGCCACCACCGACCTCGACTCGCTCGCCCAGGAGTTCGGCGCCGCGCTCTACGGCAAGGCCCCCCGCCTCGGCGGCCTGCTCGCGTTCGGCGCGGTCGCCTCGCTCGGCCTGCCGGGCCTCGCCGGGTTCTGGGGCGAGATGCTCGCGCTGTTCGGCGCCTTCAAGCCCGCCGACGACCTGAGCCGCCCCGCCTTCCTCGTCTTCATGGCGATCGCCGCCTTCGGCACGCTGCTCACCGCCGCGTACATGCTCATCGTCGTACGCCGTGTCTGTATGGGCCCGACGCCGCAGGCCGCGACCGAGCCCGCGCCCCCGGCGCTCGCCGACGTCCACGGCTACGAATTCGCCGCCTGGACCCCGCTCGTCGCCCTCACCGTTCTCGCCGGACTCTGGCCCGCGGCTCTCCTCGGCCTGACCGACCCGGCCGTGCAGAAGCTCCTCACTGGAGGCAAGTCGTGACCGTGGCCGCCGCAAGCGTCGTCCAGTCAGTCGACTGGCTCGCGATCGCGCCGCCGACCATCGCCGCGGTGGTCGGGCTCGTCGTGCTCGTCGCCGACCTCTTCGTGGGCGACGGCAAGAAGGCTGTCCTCGGCTGGATCTCCGTGGCAGGCCTGGCCGCGGCCGCGCTCGCCCTGCTGCCCCTCCTGGACGACGACCGCTCGACCTTCTGCCTGACCGGCGGCGGCACGCACGCGTGCAGCTACACCGCCGACCGCTTCACCCTGGTCATCCAGCTCCTCGTCCTCGGCGGCGCCCTGCTGGCGGCCCTGCTCTCCATGAGCACCCTGAAGGACGCGAAGGGCACCAAGGGCGAGCTGCCCGCGGGCGAGTTCTGGTTCCTCCTGCTGTCCTCCGCCGCGGGCGCCGCCCTGCTGCCCGCTTCGCGCGACCTCGCGACACTCATCGTCGCCCTGGAGGTCGCCTCCCTGCCCGCCTTCGCCCTCGTCGGCCTCAGGCACGGCGACAAGCGCTCCTCCGAAGCGGCCCTGAAGTTCTTCCTCTCCTCGGTCACCGCGACCGCCGTGAGCCTCATGGGCGTCAGCTTCGTGTACGCGGCCACCGGCACCCTGCACCTCACCGAGATCGCCACCAAGCTCCAGAGCACCCAGGTCACCGACGGACAGCTGGACACGCTCGCCCAGACCGGCGTCGCCCTCACCCTCGTCGGCTTCGCCTTCAAGGTGGCGGCCGTGCCGTTCCACTTCTGGGTACCGGACACCTACGTAGGCGCGCCGCTGCCCGTCGCCGCGTACCTCTCCGTCGTCGGAAAGGCCGTCGGCTTCACCGGGCTCATCCTCGTCACCGTCGTCGCCTTCCCCTCGTACGCGGACGTCTGGGGCCCGGCGCTCGCCGTCCTCGCCGCGCTCACCATGACCGCGGGCAACGTCGCCGCCCTGCGGCAGCAGTCCACGCGCGCGTACAGCGCGGTCCGCCTCCTCGCCTGGTCCTCGGTCGGCCAGGCCGGCTACCTCCTGGTGCCGATCGCCGCCGCCGGATACGCCGACAACGAAGCCGCCGCGGAGAAAGCCGTCGGCTCCACCGTCGCGTACGCCCTGATGTACACGGCTGTGAACCTCGGGGCCTTCGCCGTCGCCGCGCTCGTCGGCCGCGCCCAGCGCCTGAACCGCGTCAGCGACTACCGCGGCCTGTACGCGCGCAGCCCTCTGACCGCCCTCGTACTGGCCTTCTTCCTGCTCTGCCTGGCGGGCCTGCCGCCCGGCATCATCGGCCTCTTCGCCAAGGTCACCGTCTTCTCGGCGGCGGTCGACGCGGGCCTCGGCTGGCTCGCCGTGGTGATGGCCGTGAACGTCGTGATCGCGCTCTACTACTACCTCCAGTGGACCGCGCTCCTCTTCCGCGCCCCCGAGGGCGAGCCGGTCGAGCACCGCGCCCCGGCCCCCCTCACGGCGGCCATCGCCCTGACCGCGGTCCTCGGGATCGCGCTCTCCGGAGCACCCCAGCTCGTCCTGAGGTTCTCGGACACCGGCCTCTTCTGACGCGGGCCGGGCCATCACCCACGCGGCCCAAACCGCTCCTGAGCGCACAAGGGAACTAGTGCTCCCCGCCTGGCGTTGACCAGTACGGGAGGGTCCACTGAACAGTGGAAGCACCAGCCAGCAGAGGGTTCCCCCACGCACCACCAGGAGGGCGTACCGTGCACCGCCGGCACAACGGGTTGAAGACCGCCGTACTCCTCGGGGGACTGTCCGCGCTCATCCTCGTCATCGGCAGTTTCTTCGGGCGTACGGGCCTGATCGTCGCGCTCTTCGTAGCCCTCGGCACGAACGCGTACGCGTACTGGAACAGCGACAAACTCGCCCTGCGCGCCATGCGCGCCCGCCCGGTCAGCGAATTCGAGGCCCCCACGCTGTACCGCATGGTCCGCGAGCTCTCCACCCAGGCCCGCCAGCCCATGCCCCGCCTGTACATCTCGCCCACGGAGGCCCCGAACGCCTTCGCGACCGGCCGCAATCCGCGCAACGCCGCGGTGTGCTGCACCGACGGCATCCTGCGCCTCCTCGACGAGCGTGAGCTGCGCGGCGTCATCGGCCACGAGCTGAGCCACGTCTACAACCGCGACATCCTGATCTCCTCGGTGGCGGGCGCCCTCGCCTCCGTGATCATGTTCCTGGTCAACTTCGCCTGGCTCATCCCCGTCGGCCGGTCGAACGACAACGAAGGTCCCGGCATCTTCGGGATGCTCCTGATCATGCTGCTGGGCCCGCTGGCGGCCTCCATCATCCAGCTGGCCATCAGCCGCTCCAGGGAGTACGAGGCCGACGCCTCCGGCGCACAGCTCACCGGCGACCCCCTCGCTCTCGCGAGCGCCCTGCGTAAACTCGAAGCCGGGACAAAGCAGTTGCCGCTGCCGCCCGAGCCCCGCCTCGAGACGGCGAGCCACATGATGATCGCGAACCCCTTCCGTCCGGGGCAGGGCATGTCCAAGATGTTCTCCACGCATCCCCCGATGGCGGAGCGCATCGCCCGACTCGAGCAGATGGCAGGTCGTCAGCAGTGAAGACAATCCTCAACGTCATATGGCTCGTCCTCTGCGGGTTCTGGATGTTCCTCGGCTACCTGGTGGCGGGCGTGCTGCTCTGCGTCACGGTCATCGGCATCCCGTTCGGCCTGGCCAGCTTCCGCATCGGCCGCTATGCCCTGTGGCCCTTCGGCTACGCCGCGGTCGAGCGCCGCGACGCGGGCGCGCCCTCCTGCGTGGGCAACGTCCTGTGGCTGCTCCTCGCGGGCTGGTGGCTCGCGCTCGGCCACATCGCCACGGGCCTCCTCCTGTGCGTCACGATCATCGGCATCCCCCTCGGCGTCGCCAACTTCAAGCTGATCCCGGTCTCACTGCTGCCGCTCGGCCGTGAGATCGTCCGCACGGACCAGCCGTTCACCGCCCGCTACTAGACCCGGCACCCTCCGGTGCGACAGCCGGAGAGGAGCGACGCGCCGGGTCTGATTGTCAGTGCCGTGGTCCACCATGAACTCATGACCGACACCGAGCAGTTGCTGGCCCGCGTCGCCGCCGAGGCGCGCGCCACCCGCCCCTGGGGATGGGACGTCCTGCCCGCACCCCTGGACGCGAAGACCCTGGCCCGCGCGGAGGCCGCCCTGGGCTTTCGCCTGCCGCCGCTGCTCGCCGCCCTCTACACCCGCATAGGCGACGGCGGGTTCGGCCCGGAGTACGGCCTGTTGCCCCTGCTCGAAGGCAAGTCCTCCGGAGGTGAGCCGACTGTCGTCGAGAAGTACCTCGGGATGCGCGACTCCGACGACTGGGGCTGGCCGGAAGGCGTGCTGCCGATATCCCACTGGGGATGCGCGATGTACGCGTGCGTGAACTGCCGTACGGACACCGCCCAGGTCCTGCTCTTCGAACCCAACGGCGGAGATCCGGACCAGGCCTGGTTCGTCGACTCCCCGAGCCTCACGACCTGGCTCACCGCCTGGCTCGACGGCACGGGCTGGTACGAGGAGAACAACGACGGCCCGGAACTGCCGACATGGCGAGACGACCACGCGCGCGTGACGCCCGCCTGAGGTGACGCCCGCCTGACACAGTGCAGCGGAGCGATCGACCACGTCCTGCCCGCCCCGCTGCCCGCGCCCGGCCACACCGAAGCGTCAGCGCAGCCGCCGTACCCCGTATGCCGCGACCCCCACCGCCAACACCGCCCCACCGGCCACCACCGACGACAACGGCAGCGCGAACGCCAGTACCACGCACCCAAGACCACCCACAGCCGGCACGGCACGCGCCGCGACCGACGAACTGAGCGTCCACGCCGAGGCATTGGCGACCGCGTAGTACACGAGCACCCCAAAGGAGGAGAAGCCGATCGCCCCGCGCACATCCACCGTCGCCGCCGCCACCGCCACCACCGCGCCCACCGCGAGCTCCGCGCGATGCGGCACCCGGAAGCGCGGGTGCACGGCCGCGAGCGCCCCCGGCAGGTGCCTGTCCCGTGCCATGGCGAGGGTCGTCCGCGAGACGCCCAGGATCAGCGCCAGCAGCGAGCCGAGCGCCGCCACCGCGGCCCCCACCCGCACGACGGGCACGAGCCCCGGCACACCCGCCGCACGCACCGCGTCGGCGAGCGGAGCGGTCGCGTCGGCGAGCCCGGAGGGGCCGAGGACGGACAGCACGGCGACCGCCACGGCCGTGTACACGCACAGGGCGATACCCAGCGCCAGGGGGATCGCCAGTGGAATAGTGCGCTCCGGGTCACGCACCTCCTCGCCGAGCGTCGCGATCCGCGCGTACCCCGCGAAGGCGAAGAACAGCAGCCCGGCGGCCTGGAGCACCCCGCCGACCCCGCCCGAGAGCCCCACATAGAGACGCCCCGCGTCGGCCGCCCCCGAACCGAGGCAGGCGACGACGACCGCCGCCAGCACGGTGAGGACCACCGCCACGATCCCACGCGTCAGCAGCGCCGACTTCTGGACGCCCAGATAGTTCACGGCGGTGAGCAGCACCACGGCCCCGACCGCCACCGCGTGCGCCTGCCCCGGCCAGACGTATGCCCCCACGGTCAGTGCCATCGCCGCACAGGACGCGGTCTTGCCGACGACGAACGCCCAGCCCGCCAAGTACCCCCAGAACTCCCCGAGCCGCTCCCGGCCGTACACGTAGGTCCCGCCCGAGGCCGGATAGCGGGCGGCGAGCCGCGCCGACGACATCGCGTTGCAGTACGCGACCACGGCGGCAACCCCGAGGCCGATCAGCATCCCGGACCCCGCGGCGTCCGCTGCCGGCCCGAGCGCCGCGAAGATCCCCGCCCCCACCATCGACCCGAGACCGATCACCACGGCGTCGAAGACACCGAGGGTCCGCCGAAGTTCTGGCTGCTGTGTCATGCGCCGCACCTTACGGATCACCGCAACCGCAGCCCTCCGTAGAGACGTCCTCCAGGACAACAGCGCACAAAGAGCTCACCGCGCGAGAAAGGCCGGGTCACTGCATGGGCATCATCAGCTGGATCGTTCTGGGACTGCTCGCCGGAGCCGTCGCCAAACTGCTGCTGCCCGGCCGCGACCCGGGCGGCTTCATCGGCACGACCGTCATCGGCATCGCGGGCGCCTTCATCGGCGGCTGGATCTCCGCCCGCTATCTCGACCGCCCGATCGTCAACCACTTCTACGACGGCGCCACCTGGGCGGCGGCCATCGGCGGCTCGCTCGTCCTGCTGGTCGCCTACCGCATCCTCTTCGGCCACTCGCGCCGCTGAGAACAGAGACCGGCGGCCCGTCCAAAGGGACGGGCCGCCGGGTACACGCGTCTGTCTACCGGTAGTTCACGAACTGCAGCGCGAAGTCGAAGTCCTGACCCTTGAGCAGCGCCTGCACGGCCTGGAGGTCGTCCCGGCTCTTCGAGCTGACCCGCAGCTCGTCGCCCTGGACCTGCGCCTTGACGCCCTTCGGGCCCTCGTCACGGATGATCTTGGCGACCTTCTTCGCGTTCTCCTGGGAGATGCCCTCCTCGATCGAGGCGAAGATCTTGTACTCCTTGCCGGACAGCTGCGGCTCGCCCGCGTCCAGCGCCTTCAGCGAGATGCCGCGCTTGACCAGCTTGGACTGGAAGACATCGAGGATCGCCTTGACCCGCTCCTCGCCGCTCGCCTCCATCAGGATCTTCTCGCCGGACCACGAGATCGAGGCGCCCGTGCCCTTGAAGTCGTAGCGCTGCGAGATCTCCTTGGCGGCCTGGTTGAGGGCGTTGTCGACCTCCTGCCGCTCGACCTTCGAGACGATGTCGAAACTGGAGTCGGCCATGTCCTGTGGCTCCTTGTATCGGGGTGTGCGTACTCAGCGGATACACGGCCGCCTGACGCTGGCCGCATCCGCAAAGCCTAGCCACCGCCCCCGCGCGGGGTGCCGATCAATCGGGTGGCGAAGCACCCCTGTCCATCAGGTATCGTTTACGTCGTTGCCACGGAGCGCCGCGAAAGCGGGGCGAGGCAGCAAACCCGGCGGTGTGGCTCAGCCTTCCCAGGTTCGAATCCTGGCGCCGCCACACGACCGAAAGGGTCTGTGACCAGCAGCAATGCTGATCACAGACCCTTTCGTCGTTGATGGGCCCGACTTGATCGTTATGGGCGCTTTTTCCCAGTGTGTCTCACCCTGATTCGGGTGCTGACCAGTCCGTGTGGGGCAGGCGTGGGGCAGCTTCCGCCCCTCCTAGCTGCCGTTCTTCAACGCCCGCTCGATCCGGGCATTGGCTGTAGCGGCGCCGCCGTCCAGGCACTTCGCGTAGACCCGGAACAACACGGCCACGCTGTGGCCGGCGCGCGCGGCTACTTCCTGCGGTTCCACCCCGGAACTGAGCCATGTGGATACGGCGGCGTGGCGAAGATCATAAGGACGCTTCGCCAGGAGCGACGCGCACTGAGCGGGCGTGAGGGCACGAGAACGGGCCTCCGCCCACACCTCGCCGTATCCGGTGTCCTGGATGAGTCCGCCACGCTGCGTCCGGAACAGCCGCCCGTCCGGGGCGACGCCGTACGCGGTGATGTGCCACCGAAGCAGGTTCACGAGATCGGGCGGGATCGGAACAGTGCGCACTGCTTTCCGGGGCCGGTGCTTGAGCCCCCGCCGGTCGTGAGCCTCCCCGCTGTCAGTCCAGGCCGACCCCGAGCGCGGACGGGTTTCCCGGAGTCGCAGGGTGCCCCACCCCCGGCGGGGCAGTTCGCAGTCCTGGAGACGGAGGCCGATGACTTCCGCCGGCCGTGCCGCCGCGTAGTACATGCAGCCGAAGAACGCGACCAGGCGCCGCCCGCGTGGGCTCTGCGTACGCACGGCATCGAGCAGGGCGAGAGCTTGCCGGGGGTCCGGTACGGAGGCGGGGTCCAGTTCCTCCGCTACCTGCTCCGGGGACTTCCACTGCACCTGTGGCAGGGGGTTGTCCGTCAGTCGTCCGGCGTCAACGGCGTAGCCGAGAGCGTTGTGGAAAATGGCCCGCTTCCGGCGGATGGTCGATGCCGCCGCTGTGGTGCCGTCCAGTTTCTTGGTCAAGGCGTCCAGGGCGGCGCGTACCTGCATACGGTCGGCCAGCGCGGACGTGGGCACGGACTTCCGCTCGAACCACGCCAACACGGCGGCCACCTCGTCGGGCGGGTCCTGATCGCGACGACTCACGTTGAATGCCCAGCTATAGAGGGCCGTCCGCACCGTCTGGGCATCAGCCATTCCCTTGGCGTCCCTCACGAGAGCGGGCGTAACGGTAGCCATGGCTTCCGCGAGCGTCCGACGGGTGGAGCCGGGGGAGTGCTGCCACTTCATCTCGATGTACTCGCGGGCGTGCTGGTACCAACTGACATCGTTGCGTTGGCGCAACTCGGAGAGTGGCGCCCCGGTGGACTCGTCGAACGGCTCGCCGGCGTGAGCGGCCCGCAGTAACTCGGCGCGCCGCCCCTCTGCCAACGTCTTGGTGCGGAACGTCTGCGAGTGCGGCGTCTCGCCCGTCTTCCAGCGCAGTTCCGCTGAGGTCTGTCCACGATCCTTCCGCTGCCGGACGGACCAAATTCGAACGTCGTACGTCTTCCCCATCGGGGGCCCTCCTGCGAACAGGGCCCGGCTCGTGCCGGGCCCCGTGGGTGAGTTGGTCTGTCGGTGCGATCAGTAGGCGGGGGAGTCCAGGTTGCTGAGCCAGTTGTCCAGGTCGGTGCGGCGGACTCGCAGGTGACCGTTGGGCAGCTTCACGAGTCGTGGCGCCTGCCCACGGGCGCGCATGCGGTAGAAGGCAGCGCGGCTCATGCCGATTTCGGTGAGGACTTCAGGGAGCTTGAGCATCTTGGTGCCAGCCAAGGTGATGACTCCTTCTCGGGGCGAGTCGTCCGGGGGTCCCTCTGAGGGCCGCTACTTCCGCTACCGCCGCTACCGTGCAGGTCAGGGGCCTGTTTGGGGTAGCGGGAAGGGGTAGCGGTAGCGGATGGGTAGCGGGGCGGTAGCGGCAATCAGGGCCGGTTGCCGCTACCGCGTCAGTGCTGGTCAGGCCACGTTTTCGGTGCCGGGTAGCGGAGGTAGCGGACTTTCCGGGGGCGGGGGGCAGTAGCGGGCCCACGCGTCCCAGAGATCGGCGGCGTAGTAGCCCTTGAGGACGCTCCCGGCGGTCTTGATGTTGCGGGAGGCGATGGGCTCGTTGTCCGCCGTCATGTACTCCGCGAGCATCTTGGACAGGCGCCGGTTGTCGAGCGGCTTGCCGTGCAGGTCCGCCCACGGCGCATCGTCCAGGGCGTTGAGCCGGTCCAGGATCGCGACCGTGGGAAGCCGGTCGATGCCGGCCATGACGTGGTCGCGCAGGTCGGTCAGCAGCCGTACCCCGAGACTGCCCTTGTCGTTGGCCTTGGACGCGGTGACCAGGGTGACGCAGGCTTCGCGGGCCCGGTCGGGCCAGTGGCCGCCGGCGGCGTCGGCGATGGCGAGCAGCGGTTCCCACACGTCCGCGGGCCGGTCGGTGACCCCTTCCGGCATCTCGGGCCACGCGTCCACGACGGACGCGCGGGCCTGTTCTGCCCAGGTGGCGAGCCGGTCCCGGAGCTTGTGTCCCTCGGCCTCGTGGACGCGGGCCCGGAAGGGTTCCACCTTCTCGTTGCGGGCCCGGCGGCGCATGCGGATGACGACGGCCCGGCTCATGATCGTGTCGGGCAGGGACCCGAGACCGGCGACCGCGACCGCGCAGTACGAGGGGAACGCCTGCACGGTCTGCTGCCCGCCGTCCCCGATGCACCGGTAGGTGACCCCGGTACGGCGGTGGCCGGCGTTGAGGAATCCGCGCAGTTCCTCGTTGTCTCCCGCCTTGGGCCCGAAGACCGTGTCAATCTCGTCGAACAGGATGGTGGGCTTGCCGTTGCCCGACGAGACGGAGCGGAACAGGGCGGCGGCGGACGCGTTGACGGCCGTCATGGGCTGCGGCACGAGCGTTTCCACGATCTCCAGCGCCCGCGTCTTCCCGGACCCCGGTTCGGGGGACAGGAAGGCGATACGGGGAGTGGAGTCGAAACAGTCGAGCAGGTGCGCGTGCGCGTCCCACAACGTCACCGCGACGAACGCGGCCTCGTGCGGGAAGACGTTGAACCGGCGGTGGAAGGCTTCCACCTCGTTGAGCAGAGCGGCGCCGTCGCTGGCGGTCGGGGTGGTCATGCGGCGGCCCTCCCTTCGGGGGTTGCGGCGGGAGCTCCCGTGCAGGCGGATTGGTGGGCGTCGTACTCGGCGACCAGCGCGGCCACCTTCTCGGGGCCGGTGGCGGCGCCGGTCTGCCCGCAGCGGCAGGCGTAGGCGGCGGTGGGCAGGGCTCCGGGCCGGGTGGACCAGCGGGCGCCGTCGTAGTGGTGCCGGTAGACCGGCGGGGCGAAGATCCGGATACCGGGCGCGTCCGGGGCCGGGTCGAGCCCGGGCCGGATTTGGGATCGGTTCGGGAAAAGGGCGGTTACGACGCCCTTGCGGGCGGCGTCTTTCGGCTCGCCTACGCCCGCCGCGTCCACAGGCTGTGGAGCGGCTTGCGGGCCGGTGGTCCGGCTGGTGGGGCAATCCAGGTGGGGGGAGTTGGGGCCGGTCATGACGCTGCCTGCCGTGGGGTGGCGTGGGTGATGACCCAGTCCATGGCGCTGCGGATGGTCGTGCGGCACTCGGCCGGCGGCAGGCCCGTGGACTCCCCCGCCCCCTGGATTGCCTGCTCTGCCACGTCCCGGGAAAGGTCGCCCCACGCGACGAACCGGGCGACCTTGCAGGCGCTGCGGTGCAGGGTGTTGTTGCGCCCGCCGTCGGTCGTGGCCGCGATCACGGCGCACTCCCGTTCCAGCGCCGTCCGGGCGGCCCGGGTGCCGTCCCGCACCGGGGCGAGGGGGACGACGGCGGGCCGGTCCGGTTCGGTGAGGC
The DNA here is from genome assembly GCF_020026305.1 of Streptomyces sp. 135. Taxonomy (NCBI): domain Bacteria; kingdom Bacillati; phylum Actinomycetota; class Actinomycetes; order Kitasatosporales; family Streptomycetaceae; genus Streptomyces; species Streptomyces sp. 135. Next base: position 4,986,861 of record NZ_CP075691.1, read on the forward strand.
ATTCGGCCAGCCATCCGGGCAGCGGCGCCACGGGGGCGTCGTCGGTGACCTCGTAGGCGCCGTCGGGGGTGGTGCTGCCGGGGGCGACGACGTAGCCGCCCCAGGCGCGGGTGTCGATGTGCGGTCCGAGTCGGTTCGCGCTGCACTTCAGCCGCACCCCGGGCGGGGCGGTGAAGTACAGGTGCTCCCCGCCGCGCGCGGTCCGCACCCGGTAGGTCGTGGGGATGGCCTGGGCGGCGCGCTCGCAGAGCGCTTGCAAGGAAGTGGCGCCGTCAGGCGCTCCTTCTGGTTCTTCGGGCTTGCACACGTCCAGGTCGACGACCAGCAGTCCGGCCGGGCCGGTCGCGATACCGACGTTGTACGGGCGGGCCACCCAGGTGGCGTGGATCAGGTCGGGGTTGGTGGTGGCGCGCTGTTCGGGCTTGCGGTGCCCGCCCGCGCACCGGCCCGTACGGGGGCAGTCGCGTTCGGCGTGCCCGGCCGGCCGCTTGGCCCGCGGGTGCAGGGGGATGACGGGCCAGCCTCGCTCTGCTGAGGACAGGGCGGAGGCGAGCAGGGGGAGGCAGGCCAGATCGGCGGTCAGGATGCCGCTCATGCCGCCACCTCCAGCACGGGGGCGAGCATGGCCAGGGCGGCGCGGCCGATGTGCTCGGCGTAGGCCGGGGGGATGCACTCGCGGATGCCGTCGCGGTTCATCCACGGCACCCCCAGTACCTCACGCGCGAGGGGGACTCCGGAGAAGTTGCCGACGAACTGCCCGTAGTGCCCGGCCGGGACGGGGCGGCCCATCTTGGCCTGCGGCGTGAGGTGGGCGGGGTGGCCGGGCTGGGTGAGGGTGAAGCCGCCGCCGGTCTCGAAGAACCGGTGCCGGTAGTTGGCCAGGGCGAACATCTGCCCGCACAGCATCACCGGAGCGCGCAGCTTGGGCACCGCGCCGCCCACGTTCTCCATCACCCACGGACGCCCCGTCGCTTCCAGCGCGGTGCGGGTGGGGGCGATCAGGTCGGGGTGGGTGTTGCCCTGGATGCGCTGGCAGTCGGTGTCGTGCTGGCACGGGGGCGAGGCGTGGATGAAGTCGAACGCGGCGCCGTGTTCGAGGACGAACGCGATCGCGTCCGCCTGCACGAACCGGAACGGGTAGCGGGGCTGCGGGTCCTTGTCGACGCCGGTCACGTCGAACCCGGCGTCGGCGTAGCCCTTGCTGGCGCCGCCCTGGCAGCAGAACAGGTCCAGCAGCCGCGGTCGCGCAGAGGTACCCCGGACCATGACGCGAGGCTGATTCATGCTGCGCTCCTGTCGGTGAGCAGCGTCTGCCGGTGGGCGGGGATGGAGTTGATGACGCGCTTGCGCCACTTCAGGGCGTAGTCGATGCAGTTCGCGCAGTTCTTGTGCGTGTGGCCGGCCAGGGGTGGGCGGCGGCGGGCGTGGGAACTCCAGGCGGCGGAGTCCGCGGAGGCGAGCAGGTGCCCGACGCGTTCCAGTCCGAGGATCTTGAATCCGAAGCCGTGCAGCTTGAAGCCGTGTGCGGCCATCGCGGAGACGATCGCGGCGCCCTCGCGGGTGGACTGCAACAGGCACACCGATCCCAGGCCCACCACCGGCTCACGCCGCAGGTCGACTCCGGCGTTCTCGAACAGTTCCACGCACCGCTCGTACTCCGGAATGGTGCGCCCCTGAAGAACCGGGGCGATCCGCAGGTCCGGGGCGAGGGAGCGCAGTTCGAGGAAGTTCTCAACAGTGCGGCGCTGGTGTTCGGCGACGCTGAGGTGCGTGCCGACGAAGTACTGCCCGCCGAACCAGCCGCCGTGGATGATGGCTTCCTCGCACATCCAGTCCTGCTGCGCAGCCCAGTCGTAAGGGCCGACGTGCTCCCAGATGCGGCGCAGGGAGTCGACGTACTGGCGCGGGGGGCGGGTCCAGGTGCCCTTTTCCTTCAGTTCCATGAACCCGCCGGAGTCGACGGCGTAGGGGCCCTGGGCTACGTCCCACTTGACCGCGCGGTCGAAGTGCTCTGCCTTGAGGAACAGCGGCACGTCGGTCCAGCGGAGCCAGTGCCGCTTGTGGGTGGTCAGGTAGAACCGCATCGAGCCCGCGGCGGGAGCTCCCGCCGCTAAGGCTCGCGGGAGGGTGGTGGGTTGCGTCATGCTGGGAGACCTCCACAGGTCTGTTGAGGACTGGAGACAAGGGCGGCCCCGCGACTTTGGCGAGACGAGGGGGCCGCCCTTGGCGTATCTAGTGGTCGGTGGTGCGGTGCCAGGGCCCGTGTTGGCTCGATCCCTGGGTGAGTCCGGCGGCGTGCAGGGCGTCTGCGCTCAGGCCGGTGCAGGGGCGCTGTTCCTGGGTGCCGTCGGGCAGGAACCACAGGGTCAGCCCGTCGCCGTCGCAGCCGGGGCAGTCGCGGTGTGTGCTGCGGTGGGCGGCGGTGATGTACAGGCGGGTGCGGGCCCGGTCGCGGGTGGGGAAGCGGCGTACGGACACGGCGTCGACGGAGCCGAGGACGGCATGGGCGACGCGGGGCACGTCCGGGGTGTCGCAGATGATGCGGATCTCGAACACGGTCTCTCCTGCCTGGTTCAGCCGTGGAAGTGGTTGCGCTTGAACGTGGCCTTGCGGATGTTCACGGTCGTGCCGGTGCCGCGGTGGCCGCTCGTGCTGAAGATCTGCACGGCGATCCATCCGCCGAAGACGACGGCGGCCAGGATGACGAGCTGGGTGATGAACGCCGTGAGCGCGGCGATGAACGAGGTGAGCAGGATCAGCCCTCCGCACACCGCAAGGAATCCGGCACCGCCGAGGGCGACGTTCACGGCCGTGCGGGACACGGCCGGTTTGGCGGCGACCGGTGCGGGCTGGGCGGGGTTGATGGCGTAGCCGGTGACGACACGGCCGTCGGGCAGGACGATGCTCGCCACCGCCGGGACCGTGCCCGGCTGCACCGGCGCGAGGGGTGCCGGCGCCACGGCGGCGGGCGGGTACGGGGTGGGCTGGTGGAGTTCCACGGCCCGCTGTACGGGCACGTGCGAGGTGTGCTCGGGGTACATGCGACATCCCTTCCGGCCGATGGTCAGGAAGACGAGGGACACCCCCGCCCGGGTGCTGCGCGGGGTGTGACGGGTGGGTGTGACGGCGGTGTGACGAGACACTGTGAGGGCGCGTCACACCCGCTCCCGCCTAGGGGTTTGGGTGTGACGCACCCGTCACGTGTGACGGGTGTCAGGCGGCGGCCATGGCGGGAACGATGCGCCACCGGCCGGTCGTGTTCGTCGCCTGCAGGCGGCCCTCCTCGGCCGCTTCCTTCAGCCGCTTGGAGACCCAGGAGCGGCCCAGGTTGTGCCGGTCGCACCAGTCGGTGAAGTCCTTCGGGCCCACGATCATCTGCCCGCTCTGCTCGAACTCGGCCAGCGCGGCGGCGAACAGCTCCCGCGCCTCCTCGGGGGAGGGCTTGCGGCCGGTCTCCTGCCCGAAGATCGGGGCGTCGTCGCCGTCCTCGGCCCCGGGCAGGTCCGCCTCGGGGTCGATGTCGGCGTCTTCGGGGTCGATGAGCAGTCCGCTGTGGTTCATGTCGTCGTCCTCCTCGGGGACGGCCCGCAGGGCGGCCGGCTGTGCGCCGTCGGGGGTGCGGCCGGTGTAGGCGGTGCCGGCGACACCCACGGCCGCGCCGGCGGTGACGGGGTCGGCGGTGGCGCCGTTGCGCTGGACCCAGGTGGCCAGCAGCTCCATCACCGGGACGGCCCGGTGGGTGAAGCGGCGGGTGCGGCCCGGGGAGGGGTAGCGGTCCTCGGGGATGCCCGGGGAGACGACGTAGCAGTAGCCCGGCCTGCGGTTGCCCCACGCTCCGGGGTGGGCGCCCGCGGCCAGTACCTCGTCCGGCAGGCAGAATCCCTCATCCCGCGGGTCACAGCCCAGCGCGACCACCGACGGCAGCGACGCCCGCGTGCTGGTGGACATCTGGTCGTACGACGGCCGTTGCAGCGACACGATCAGCGAGATCCCCGCGGACCGTGCTTCCTGTGCGATGCCGGTGAAGGCGTCGTCGCCGAGCGCGCGGAGGGTGTTGGCGGCTTCCTCGAACCAGGTGACCAGGAACGGCATCCCCGGGCAGTTGCACGCCCGCCCGTCGTTGCGGCAGGTGTGTTCCGGGTCGTTCTGCGCTTGGGCGGCGGCGGGTACCCACTGCCGGTAGCCGTGCGCCCCGAGCCACCGCGTACGCGCCGGAATGACTTCCTGGACGGCGGCGACCATGACTTCCGTGTCAGTGCCGCCTTCGGCGGCCCAGTCCAGGCCCGGACGCAGCGGGGCGAAGTCCTGGAACGCTTTCGGGTCGGAAAACCAGACGACCACGTCCCTGCGGGAGAGCACCTCCGTCAGCAGGTTCAGCGCCGTGTCGCCCTTGCCGGACCCGGTGCCGCCGGCGACGAGGACGTGGGTGGAGTTGCGGCCCGCGTCCGGGTCACCGGGCAGCCACAGGACCAGCGGGGCGCCGTCGTCGTAACGGCCGATGACCAGCGGCTCCGCGATCGACCCACCCAGGTTCGAGGGGCCCTCCCACTCGACCGTTTCGGCGAGCATGTCTTCCGGGACGATGACCAGGTCCCCGCGCCGGTTCGAGTCCGGGTCGGGGGTGTAGCGCACGGCGGAGGTCGGCAGGTCCAGGGCGGAGGCGAGGTTGCCCAGTGCCTTGGCCATGTCGCCGTTGGTCTGCTCACCGGGAGCGAGGGCGACCGGGGCGGTGACCCGGTTCGGTTCCACCTTCGCCGCCCCGATCTGTGCCCGCGCCAGCCCGACCTTCTCCAACAGTCCCTTGTCGCCAGTCTCGCCGGTGGTGTCGGTGCGGCGCATGACCATCCGCACGTTCCACGACAGCGCCACCGCCGGCCCGCCCATCAGGTACAGGTCATCGACCGGCCCGGCGGTGGGACCGGCCAGGCACGCGGCGGTAACCCAGGCGGAGCCGGCCGCGACGGTGATGGCGGAGTGGAGACGGCGCTGGGAGCTGGTGGCCTTGCCCGCCCACCACGTGACGCCGGTCAGGGCGACGGAGGCGAGGGTGAGGCCGACGCCGGCCGCGGAACTGTCGGACCACCGCCAGTTCCCCAGCGCCCCCGCCAGACCCGCGCCGCCGACGGCGAGCCACGGCGGCAGGTGCGGCTTGGCCCGGTTCAGCAGATACGCTCGCACGGAGCCGCCCGTGGCTGCGTCCGGGTCGGCGGGGACGGCGAGCGGGTACGCCCGGCCTCCCTGATCGGTCCACTTGCGTGCCATGGTCGTACCCCCTTCTACTGCTGAGCCCAGTTCATGACGGGCTGCTGCGGCTTGCGGGCACGGTGGCGCACCCGCTGGATCTCCTCCTCGTACTCCTGCTGGAACACCGCGTAGCAGGCGGCGGCGTTCTTCGCCGCGTCCCGCAACGCGTCCGCGGAGCGCTGCATCTTCCGCGCAACCTTCGCGGCCCGCACCCGCGAGCCGAACGCCCGCCCGTCCGGGTCCGGCACGGCTGCGAGGACGCCCTTGAGGATTTCGGCGCCCATCGCCACCTCGATCGAGAGGGTGACGGCGGCGGCCCGCAGGGTGTTGCAGTAGTTCCGCACCTGCGCCGGCGAGGTGAACTCCGGGGCCGGGAGCAGCGATTCGGCGTGCGAGCGGCCACCACCCGAGCGGGCGGCGGTGTTCTTGTGGTTGTTCACGGTGACGTTGACCGGGGGGACGAACGAGCCGCCCAGGGCGCCGACGAAACCGCCCGCGGCGGCGCCGGCGTTGGCGAACTTGTTGCCCTTGTTGGCGGCGCCGTTCGTGCCGCCGTTACGCGTCGTGGTTGCCATCAGACCGGGTCTCCTCGGGTCAGTGGGTGCGGCGGACGATGAGCCAGGCGGACTGAGCGGCGATCAGGGTGAGCAGCCACCACAGCTCCAGCGCCCCGGCCAGCGGCCCGAACCCGGCCGCGGTGGCGAGCCAGGCGAGCACGGACGACGTGAGCGCGGCCAGGCCGGCACGCCAGGCAAGGACGGAGCCGGTGGCGGGGCGGCGGCGCTGCATGACCAGCAGCCACACCAGCGGGCCCGCGGCGGTCGGGGCGAGCAGCAGACCGGACCACCACGCGATGACGTGCAGCAGGCCGGCCACCAGCAGGGCCAGCACGGCGAGACCGGTCGGGGCGAGGGCGCGGCGCGAGCGCCACAGCCAGCCCCCGACCACGGCCAGCGCCTCACGGGTCAGGGACGGGCGTTCGGGCACGACCACGACGAACGGGTCGGCGCCGCGCCGGCCACGCTGGCGGGGGATACGAACGGTGTGCACTCCAGCGGCCGTCTTCACGCCGCGGGCACGGGTACGACTGGACACAGGAACTCTCCTGTTCAGAGCGTCGGAAAGATGGGGTTCAGGCGGCGCGCTGTTCGTCTTCGGGGTAGGCGCAGGGCACGCACGTGCCCAGCTCCGCGGGGATGACGTAGCCGGCATCCCCGCGGCACTGCGGGCAGGTGCGGCGGGCGGCGTTGGCCTTGGCCAGGGCCGCCCACTTGGCCGGCGTCATCGGACGCACCGGCTTGGCCTGCTCGATGGAGTAGAGGTAGGCGACCAGCGGGCCGCGGCGACGCCGCGGACGCTCCACCTGCGCGGCCACGTCCTGCCCGCCAGGCCGCAGCCCACGGGCACGGAGTTGCCGGCGGGTGGCCAGGCCGTCAGGGGCCAGACGCCACTGGTAGACCGGAACGGCGGCCATCACTGGCTCGCAACGGCCAGCTCAGCACCACGCGCGCCCGGGCTGCGGTGCTCGACGTAGCGGGCGGACACCCAGCCGACCGACCAGCCGCACAGCTCAGCGGCCGACCGCACCGACATGTCCGAGGCGAACGCGGCGGCCACGATCCGGCGCGCCTCATCCTCCGGAAGCTTGCCGACGGCGGGCCCACGGTTCAGCAGCGCGGCGCGTTCACGGGCCGCACGCTCCTCGCGCTCACGGCGTTCACGCTCCGCCTGCTCGGCACGCTCGCGCCGCTCGGCCTCGGCCCGCTCCCGGGCCTGCCGTTCACGCGTGAGCCGCTCCTGTTCACGCTGTTCACGCTCGCGTTCACGGCGTTCACGCTCGGCCCGCTCCGCCTGCTCGGCACGCTCCCGCGCGGCACGCTCCTCACGGGCCGCGCGCTCTTCCCGCTCGGCCTGCTCACGGGCCAGGGCGGCCTCGTGCTCACGCTGTTCACGGGCGAGCATGGCGGCGTGCTCGCGTTCCTCCCGGGCCTCGGCACGGGCTTGTGCGGCACGTTCCCGGGCCGCCTGCTCGCGCCGCTCCCGCTCGGCCCGCTGCTCGGCTTCCAGCGCGGCCACCGCACGGGAGATGGCACGCCGGTAGGCCAGGCTGGTCTCTGCGGTGACGATGAGCAGCAGCGGCGCCACGGAGTGGACGGCCACGCCGACCAGGTCCTTCTTCAGTGCGGAGTCAGCGGTGTTCAGGGCGAGCGTCATCAGCCCGGTCATCCACCGCAGCACGACCGGCCAGCGCCCGCCCTGCCCGCCGAGACGGGCCAGCACGTCATCGAGCTTGACCACGATGACGACGGCGGCGTCCACCACGAGCGGTAGGATCGGTGCCGTCCAGTCCCACGCCTCGGCCGTGTGCGCCGCCATCAGCGGCGTCACGGTCAGGATGGAGTAGAGCATGGCCCCGCAGACGATGAGCCACGTGCCGCCGGACAGGGCGCGCTCTGCTGAACGGGTCTGAACACTGTTCATGCCGCACCGTCCAGCGCCCTCGGAACGGACCGGCTCACGCGGTGAAAGGCGTTGGTCGCGGGGTTGTAGGTGAACGCCTCGCAGCGCCATGTGAACGCGGCGGCCGGGCGTTCATCGCACGGCGTCCACACGTGATCCGCCGGGTAGCCGTGGGTGGCGGTGTCAGCGTGCGCGGCCTCGCGGGAGGCGTAGACGGCGTGCGGCTCACCGTGGTGCATGAGCACCGTCACCGCGTCGCCCTCACGCAGCCCGCGGCTCAGTTCCTCGCGCAGTCGGCGGATCTCGATGTCCTTCCGCAACAGCTCCTGCTGCGCGTCGGACAGCTCCGCCAGAGCTCCGGACAGCAGGGCGCCCACCTCGGTCGTGGTGGCCTCGGCCCGCTCCGCGCGGTCGGTGACGTTCCACAGCTCCCGCACGTGCCGGCCGAACGCCTCGTTCGCGCCCCCGCTGGTCTGCCGGGCCTGCTCGCTCGCGGTGCGGGCCGCGTCCTTCAGTTGTGCGAGGCGGGCCAGGGTGACGATGCGGATCACGCGGCACCCCCGGGCAGGCTCTCGCCGGCCGCGCGGTTGGCCAGCTCCCGGCGGGCGGCCAGCACCCGGTTCCGGGCCCGGCGGATACGCCGGTTGTCCATCTCGTTCGGCGTGCGGTCGAGAGCGGTGATCTGCGCGTCGACCAGGTCGACACCCGCGAGGATCACGGGCATCTCCTGCTCGATCGCGTCCAGCTCCGCAGCCGTCGGCTCCATGAAGTCGGCGAACGCGGTAACAACGTCCTGACAGTAACGATGGGGTTCATGGGTCGTGGTTCCTTCCAGAGAGGAACGGCCCAAACAGCGGCCCCGGGTCTAGCCACCCGGGGCCGCGCGCCGTTGAAGTCGGTAGATCCGGCTCCCCTCAGCGCTGCACGTACAAGACGTGCAGCGGAGGCAACCGGCCCGCAGCAGATGAGCTGCGGGAGAGGTCGAACGCGGCGTTGCCGCGCGGTCCGTCTTTTCGACTCGGGGAGACGGGGCCCACCTATGCAGTTGTCAAAGAGCCGGCGCTTCCTTCGAGCCCGTTTCACGGAGCCCTCCAGGCGTTCGTCTCGCGCATCGCGAATCCAGGACCAGCCTGTCATCTGGTGCGCACCAGTAGATTGCATCTGGTGCGCACCAGTGTCAAGGTGGTTCGCTGTTTCGGGTGATGGCCACCCCGTCGCTGCGCATCTCCAGAAGACCTCTTGCGGCAGGGTCTGTGGTAGCCAACAGGGTTTAACATCCGGCCTGTTAAGGGCTGTTGACCTGCGGAGACGTGCGCCATGCTGGCAAGGTGCGAGCGGAACCAACGTCGGGAGGTCGCCCGTGAGTGCCGGACTTCGCAACGCGCGGACGGCGCGCGGATGGTCGCAGGAACGACTGATTCGCGAGATCGAGCAATACGCCCGACGGAACCTCACGGACGTTGCGTCGACCGCGAGTCTGCGGGTGTATGTCTCCGAGTGGGAGAACGGCAAGCGCACCATTTCAGACCGGTACGCACGCGTCCTGCGGCAACTCCTCGGCGTCACGGACGGGGAACTGCGGGAGGCCGACCCGGTACCGGCGGCGCCAACCGCGGACGGTTACGACGACCTACTGAGCCGAATCGACTCGGCGAGCAGTGTCGGTGAGTCCATGGTGAGAGCGTTCAATGATCAGACCGAACTACTGCGCACCATGGATCGCCAGAGGGGCGCCGCGGCCCTGGTCGACCAGATGACCGGCCACCTCTCCGCCCTCGAAGACGCGCTCAACTTTGCGGTACTGCCCAGCGCGCGCCGGCCCGTGGCGCTCGCGCTCGCCGGTGCGTCGACTCTCGCAGCGTGGCAAGCGATCGACTCGGGAGCGGTTGAGCGAGCGTGGCGGCACTACGAACTTGCCAAGCGGGCGGCCCGCGACGCTGAAGAACCGATGTACCTGGCGCACGCCATGGGCGAGCAGGCGTACGTGCTCTGCGAGGCAGGGCGGCCAGCGCTCGCCGTCGATCTGGTGCGCGACGCACAGCGCACTGTCGGTTCCTCCGGTTCCGCTCGATTGCGGGCGTGGCTGTACGCCGCGGAAGCCGAGCTGTGCGCGCATGCCGAGATGCCCGACGACAGCCGGCGTGCGCTGGAAACGGCCATGGCCGTCATTCCACCGGGCCCCGAGGACCGGGACCCGGACATGCTCAGCATCTTCCTGAACGGCGCCCATCTCGCCCGATGGCAAGGCAACGTGCTCGCTCTCCTCGGGGAGGAGTCGGCAGTCACCAACCTCTACGGCGCGCTTGAGGTCATGGACCCGACGTTCGTGCGCGCCCGCGCCGGCCTTCACGCCGACCTGGCGCAGGCTCATCTCACGCGAGCCGAGTACGACGACGCTGGGACGCACTTGCGGCAGGCCCGTTTGTTGGCGGGCCGTACCGGCTCGGTCCGGCAGCGTCGTCGCGTCGACCTGCTCAGTGCGCGGTTGTGAGTCCCTGAGTGCGCCGAGCCGCGAGGATGTGCAGCAGGGCAACGAGGGTGCCAGAGCCCAGCAGCTCACCACGGGCCATGAGCCCGGGAATGTCCGCCAGCGGCACCCACTCGATATGCCCGGCCTCTTCCAGGTCGGTCGGCTCACCGACCTTCTCAGCGCCGTGTCCCACGAAGATTTCGTGCGGAGAGTCGACCATGCCGACCATGGGTTGATAGCTCACGACGTGTTCCAACGACTTGGGCCGCCACCCCGTCTCTTCGACGGTCTCCCGCAGCGCCGTGTCCGCAGGATCCTCCCCCTCGTCCACGATGCCGCCGGGGAGCTCCCAGCCGAATTGCTTCGGTACGAAGCGGTACCGCCACATCATCAGAACGCGGTCCTGATCATCAATGACGGCGGTAATGGCCACGTGGTGGAGCCTCACGACGTGATGCTCGAACCGCTCTACTCCGGGTGGCTCCACGTCCCAGAGTTGGAGTCTGACCCACCGGTTGTCGTACACGTCGCGCTCGCCGTGGACACGCCAGGGCTCCAGCCCTTCCGGACGCTGAACGCTCACCGCGCCCGGCACCCGGTACGAACTCCGTCCCCGAACCTCCAACAGCCCCTCGGAGACGAGACGGGTGAGCACCTGCCGTAGAGCCGTCCGGCCGATGCCGAGTTCTTCCACGAGTGTGCGTTCTGAGGGGAGCTTGTCGCCGACCGCGTACTCGCCTGCCGCGAGACGTGCGCGAAGCGTCTCGTAGACCTTGCTCGTCTTCGGTCCCATCCGCGGAGCACTCTCCGTTCTGACGTGGTGCGTACCAGCGTAGCGGGAGAGGGCATGTCTGGGGGACCGGAGGTGTTGCCCTCTGAGATCCGACCATGATGCATGTCACCTGCTTAACTGGACGCCTTCTTGCGATATGCGCTTGTGTGACTTACCAGGGAGGGGGCGGCTGGTGACCTACGACAGTCGATACTTGGAAGAGGCGTTTCGACGCGTTCCCGAAATTGGAGAAGGTAGACGCTGGTACGACGTGCCTTATAAGTGCATTTCTTGGCTCCTCAGGTCTCGCATGCGTCGGATTCTTACCAGAAGGATTCGGGGCTGGCTGGTATACGGCCTAAACCTGCTCCATCCGTACAATGAGCTAGATCGTTACCGTGTCTGGAGCCGCGAGGATCCGCTGCATAATGTGGCGGTCCCTCCGGGCGAACGGGTGCAGGTGCCGGGAATTTGGGTGGTGGAGCTTTTCCCGCCGAGCGAGCTGAATGCGCTGAAGCGTGCACTGGCGCGTAAGTCATGGGACTCCGGGCGGATGCACTCTCTCGGTGAGGGAAATAAGGCGTCCTTGGAGCGGTCGCGCAGTGGTAGGGGGGCGACCTGGTGGAGAGTCGGAAAGGTCGTGAACGCTACAGGTTGGATTGAGCCTGACGCCATCCGTGGAAATCTGGCTACGATCTTCTCATCAATCGAACTTACTGCCAGTCAAGTAGGTGATGGCCTGACAGCGGTAGCCGCATTCTTCCGGCTCTCAGAAGAGGGAATGGGGTTGCTCGATAGAGAATGGAAGAAGCCGAGAGATCCGTCCATCGTTTGGCGTAGGAGGAGGCCCATCGTTCAGGATAGACAGTGGACTACTTTCCGAGCGGTGCAGCGCATTCGTCGGCACCTACATGTAGAGGCTCGAAAGTGGATGACGTCAAACTTTCCCGGTTCCTTCGCTCGACGCGGTGTGCCTCAGTCGCTGGCTGATCTGCTCATTTTCGAGGGGCACGATCCCGCGCAAGGTTCTGAAATACCGCGAGATAGGGCTACAGCGCTTCGGGCCCTAGGAGTGTCTGAGCATCACTATCTTCGCACGTCTCCCAGTCTCCCTGGCCTGATTCTTGAGCCGGTCAGTGAACGTGCATCTTCAGAGCTTGACGAGCACGTGTGGGGGCTATGCGGGAATTTGAGTACGGTTATTTCTGCGCTATCACATCTGGATGCGTATGGCGGCCAGAATGCGACTACGATAGCTAGTAGGTGTAACACGGAGGTGCGTGAAGCGCTCTGCTTCGTGTCGCTCTCCGACTACCTTGATGTTATGCAAGTCGACTACTCGAAACTGCGTGACGAAGCGCGCACGCAGCATGGCAAATTCAGTGCCAGACGGCTAAAGAGAATGCGTGATTCATTTTTGGCGCTCAGCATGGATCTGAGCAGTGCAGTGCGGGATCTCCCGCAATTTCATGATACCTATGTCAGATCTGGCAGGGTTCCTGTTTTCACGATGGAAGATGCGCCTTGGCTGGCTAGCCAGTTGGCGCGTTCCGGTCAAGCTTTCCCCTCGGTCAACTTCACGCAGATGTTGGCGGACCAGCAGAAGGAACAGGTGGCAGAACTGGCGACCGAGGACAAGGATTACCGAGAAATCCTCAGTGCGGTCGCGTCTCTTGGTGCATCGATCGATACATTCAAGATAGGGCGAATTGCGCTATGGGTGTCGCTCGTTTCTTTGGTTGTCGCCTTGGTGGCTCTGCTCTTGGCGGAAGTGAAGAGCGGCACGGTATTGAGTTACCTACTTGAATGGGTTTCGAGCTGGCTGTAGCGAGCATCTGCGGGTGAGGCTGTGAAGGCTTCAACCAGCAGCGTTGGCAAGCACGCGTGCCTCTAGGCGGCCCGTCATGGGGAGTCTGTGGGGCATCGGCGACTGCTTCGTGCGTCTTCGCACCTCAGCAAGGGTTCGCTCCGCAGACTGTAACGCTGCCGGTCGGCGAGGCGGGGCCGATCAGATAGGGCAGTCGGTCGGTTGGTCATCGCGGCGCTCGGCCGCTGGGGTGTCGTAGCCGTCTGGTAGACGTAGCCCATGATCCCTTCACCTCGCTCAGCCCAACTAGACATCCCTTTCACGGACCTTGGTGAAGCTGACTTGTTGGTCGACGCTGTCTACGCCGGCGGGACCCTTGGGCACTCCGGCGATGACCCCATCGGCAAGCTGCTGCCTGGTACCGGCAACCAGGGAGGGTTCCGCTACGCCGGGTCCCCGGTGAAGGGGACGGTGCGCCTGGCGGTGCTGTACACCAGCGGCGGAGCGGTGGACTGGCCGGATCACCTGGATACCGAGACCGGCACCTTTACCTACTACGGCGACAACCGCACCCCAGGAAAGGGCCTCCATGAGACACCGCGCAAGGGCAATGTGTTGCTGCGCGACGCCTTCGCGCTCTCTCACGGGTCCGCGCAGGAACGGGCCAGTGGAGTCCCCCCGTTCCTGCTCTTCGAGAAGGCGGCACCCGGTCGTGCGGTCCGCTTTCGCGGGTTGCTTGCCCCTGGCGGACCGACACTGGCACCCGATGACGAACTCTCGGCGATCTGGCGCACGAGCGGTGCGCAGCGGTTTCAGAACTACCGCTCCCGCTTCACCGTGCTGGACCAGGCGCGCATTCCCCGCGCCTGGATCCGGCACGTGCTGGCCGGCGGCAGCCCCTTGGGAGGCGAGTGCCCGGAAGTCTGGCGGGCCTGGACTGAAAGCCGGGTTTACCGGCCACTGCTCGCACCAGCTACGACGGTCATACGCTCAGCTGCCCAGCAGCTTCCCGACGACCGCGTCGGCCAGGCCATGCTGGCGGAGATCCGGGAGTACTTCCGCGGGCGCGAGACGGACTTCGAGGCGTGTGCCGTAGCCGTCTGGCGGCTGATTGCTCCCGCCACAGGGATGGTCGATGTGACACGGCCGAGCCGCGACGGCGGAAGGGATGCGGTCGGTTCATACGTTCTGGGGCCTTCGGCCGCTCCAATCAGCATTGACTTCGCCCTGGAAGCTAAGTGCTACGTACCTGACAATAGCGTCGGTGTCCGCGAGGTCTCCCGGCTCATCTCCCGTATTCGGCACCGCAACTTCGGCGTTCTGGTGACCACTTCGCACTTCAACCGTCAAGTGCAGAGCGAGGTGCACGAGGACGGGCATCCCATTGCCCTCGTCTGTGGTCGAGACATCACCGACGCACTACGGCAGCACGGAAGGACCACCCCCGAAGCGGTGCGGGACTGGCTCCAGCAGAGCTTTCCGCATCCGTAGCGGCCGACTCGACGGTTTGGGCGATGCCGTCCGTTTCGCGGGCGTACTGAACACATTGCTCTGGGGGAGACGAATGCTGCGGAGGTCGGAATTTCCTTATCATGCAGCGAGCGGATGGAAACTGGGCCTCATAATTTTCGGTTCGCTCGCCCTGCCGATCGTCAATAACATTTCCGTGGGTGCGCCGATAGCGACAGCTGGACCACCTTTATCAACTGGCTGCACTCGATATCCCGTCGTAATTGGCGTCCGTGGCGGCGTCGGCTGAGGAGTAGAGAGCGCGGGAAGGCTGAGGGGTGCTGGGCGGCGGCTGCAAGTTCAGCACCACCCAGCACCCTCTACCCACTAGCCGGCTTGTGGCCAGCGTTCGCGGTCATACGGCAGGAGCCATCCGGCAATGTCCCCGCCAATGCGCCTTACTTCGGGATCAGGGGTGTCAGGCCTGAGAGGAAGGGTGTACACCCCAGCCCACTTCTCCGTTTTGGGAAGATCGGCCAGGTACTCAGCGACGTGGCTTCCGAGTCCCTGCTCATCGCTGGGCCTGCACACGGAGCCGACGTAACAGACGGCGCCGCGCTCGTCGACGGCTACATACACCGGCGGCGGGCGGCCTCGTCCTCCTCATCCGCCTCGTCCGCCTCGTTCTCGTCGACGACGGCGGACGACGTGGAGCCGCTTTGAGCCTCCACGGCCTTCTCCCACCAGTCCTGGGCTTCTGCAGCAAGGTTCTGCAGTTTGTCCATGAGGAGCCGAGCGTGGGACTTCCCTTCCCGCTCGATCAGCGGCACGCCGTCGTCGTCAACCAGACCGGCCAAGTTACGCATCTCCGCCTCCAGGCTGCGGAGGGCGTCCTTGGTGGCAAGCACACCGCGCTTGTAGTGCTCTTGCACGGCCTTGTCAGGGCTAAGGGGCGGCGGAGTCAGGCCCCCCTTGGGCGCGAGCTTCGTGCGCAGGAAGTCGTTGTCGATGGGGAGGTCATTGCCCTCGCCATCCTTGCGCGGCTGACCCTGGTCATCGACCTGACGGGGCGGGAGCTCGGCCCGGTCGTCTTCGATCACCTGGCGCAGGTGGCGAAGTCCCTGCTCAGTGTCGGCCAGAGCCTCCATGACGGCGCCGGCTCGACGGCGGTCACCGCCGGCCCCCACGTCGTGGCGCGGCCCACTGATGGCGTTGTGCTTAGCGAGGACGTAAGCGGCCCGCACCCACAGTTCGATGCCAGCGGGCCGCTCGTCCTTGCCTTCCTCCATCTCCCTCAGAGCTGCCTGAAATAGCTGCTCGGGGGAGCGCTTGGTGGGGCGCCACGACGTCTTCTGCAAGTCGGCGGGAAGGGCCTCAGTGAGCACCTTGCGGAAACGGTCGAGCTCGCCGTCAGACGAAGCACCCCGCTTCTCCCTGACGATGAGCTCAACGGCCAAGGGCAGCTTGGTCTTGGTGGTGACACGGGTGCGCTTGCGGCCAGTCGGTTCGTTGGTGAGGACCAGGGCGATCGGCTGACGCACAGCGTTGTGGATCTGCTTGTCGTCGGTGGTGAACAGGTGAACCGCACGGGCTGCACGGTCGTCTCCGAACGCAACGATCTTGCGTGCCGCGGCCTCCTTGGGAGTGAGTCGCCCCCCCAGCCAGTCAGCCTCCGCATCGCTGGGAATGACGCCTGCGGCGCGGGCAGAGAGCAGGCACTCTTCGGCGAGTGAGGTGTGCTTGGCCGCGTCGGTCCACGGCTCCTTGGTGTTGAGGTGATCCTGAGCCACGCGCGCCTTGATGGCCTGCGACAGGTCGACCGCCCCGGCAACGTCCGGCACTACACCGATGATGAGCTCGAAGTCCGTGACGGCGCACCGAATCGCACCCTTCTCGGTGAGCAGGATGTCCTCTGCAGGCTTGCTGACGTAACTGTTGATCTTGTCGATGTGAGCCTGCATCGAACTGGCGTTTCGAGGGAGGGAGAAGAGAACCTCCTCAGCAGTCGCGCCCACATTGTAGAGACCGTGGCTGGTCCGGCTGGAGCCCTCGCGGACGAAGATGTGCGTGGTCGGGGTCTCGTCCGTGTCGTCGTAGAACACGGTCGTGGCGACCCCGATCGGCGGGTCCATGATGCCCTGTTCGGCAATGTCCGGCTGCGGACTGTTGCGGTTGCGGGTCGTCTCGATCGCCCAGTCAACCTGCTCGACAAGCGCGTCGCGGCTCTCGACGCGGATAGCCAGCTCGCCCTCTCCCTCCTGCACGGCCGGCACCAGGGTGGCCGGCGGCGCACCTGCAGCCTGGGCAAGTGCGAACTGAACGTGGTCGAGGTTGCGCGGGTTGAGCGGGTCGGGCACTAGGCGCGACGTGTAAACAGAGCCGGAAATCACGAGCAGGTAGGCCCCCGGGATCCGACGGCGCTGGGGGTTGTTCACCTGGGGCAGCACGGCTGCCGGGTCGGTCCAGATCGTCGAGATAGCGCCGGCCACGCGATCCGCCATGCCCCGCTTCTTCAGCGCGGCCCTCAGATCCTTGTGCAGCGTGGGGTCGGGAATGGAAGGAACGCGGCGGAGAGGCTTGGACAGCTCGGTCCGTTCGCCGTTGACGGTCGGCTCACCGTTGTTCGAGGTGTTGGGTGCCAAGAGAGGGCCTCCTTGCGGGCTCCCTGCACCGTGAAAGTCCGTCTCCCACGGTGTCACTGCACGCGGGAGCCAGGCACGCCGAACACCAGCCCTCGCACCCACGCTCCGCGGATCCGGCCCGCATCGATGGGAGCGTCACGAATCACATCCAGACTGCGCTAGTCCGGCCTCGACGCTCGTGTGTGAGCTGTGGGGGTGGGCCTCGCTGCACTCCATAGAAGTCGGCGCTTCGCAGGAGGGCGCAGTCACGCGTGTTTCGCATCACTGCGCAGGAGTCTGAGGTGTCGTGGAGATGTTGTGCAAGCCAAATGCCCGTATCTGAAGATAAATTGACGGTACATCAGGTAGTCCGGTATAAGGTGCCCGGTTAGCTGCTGCCACCGGACTGCCCGTCTCCCGGCCCGAGCTGCCCGTGCGGCTGGGAGTGAGCTGGTCCTACACGAATACTTGGCAGGCGACCGCGGTGCACGGCCACCTTCCGGGTGGGGTGGCTGTCAATGCTGGCGCAGCATCCGGCAACGTTTGGCGCAGCACTTCTTGGTGTCCGGTCAGTGGTGCTTGCTGCAGCTGGGGCAGGCCTGGTCGATCGTTCAGGAGCATGGCTGCCGAGCATTCGTACCTAGGGGGTGGCGTGGAGAAGGGGGTGCCCGCTCACGTATGGGGCACCTGTGGGGCGGCCGCCTGCGGGTTGCTTGAAAGCCCTGGTCGTGGCGTGGTGGTCGCGCAGACTGTAAATCTGCCGGCTCAGCCTTCCCAGGTTCGAATCCTGGCGCCGCCACACGAAGGAGACCCTCCCCGACTTGCGGAAACGCGAGACGGGGAGGGTCTTTTCGTGCGTCCACAGCAGAATGGGTTCATGTCGTCCCGTCGCAGAAACTGCCCGGAGTGCCGCCGCGAGATCGCCGTCGTCGGCGGACGGTTCGCCCGTCATGACCCGCCGGGCCCGCGCGCCACCGGCGACCTGGTCTCCTGCCCGGGCTCCCGCCGCCAGGCCCAGCTGGGCGCCGTACAGCCCGCCCTGGACGGCTACACGGTTCCGGACCTGCCGGGCCAGCTCCCGCTGTTCTGAGCGGGAGGAGAGAGTTCCTCAGGGGCGGACGGCGTTCGGAAGTCAGTTGCCCGCAACGGACTTGACCGCCACCGACACCGGCACCGAGCCGCTCACCAGCTCCAGCGTCAGCCCGGCCGTCGCGGACGTCTCCAGAAGCTCCGCGAGCACCGCGGCGACGTCGTCCCGCGGGATCGGCCCGCGCCCGGTCGAGGCCTCCAGGCGTACGAGACCGGTGCCCGCGTCGTCCGTCAGCATCCCGGGACGCAGGATCGTCCAGTCCAGCGCGGCACGCGCGCGTACGTTCGCGTCCGCCTCGCCCTTGGCCCGCAGGTAGGCGTCGAAGATCTCGTCGCCCTGGTGGGCCGGATCGGCACCCATCGACGACACGACGATGTACCGCCGCACGCCGGCCCGCTCCGCCGCGTCCGCGAAGAGCACGGCCGCATCCCGGTCCACGGTGTTCTTGCGATCCGCGCCGCTGCCGGGCCCCGCGCCCGCCGCGAAGACGGCCGCGTCGGCTCCGCGCAGCTTCTCGGCGACCTCGTCGACCGAGGCCGACTCCAGGTCGCACAGCACCGGTTCGGCGCCGGCCGCACGCAGATCGGCCTCTTGGCCGCTGTTGCGGATCAGCCCTGCGACCTCGTCACCACGCGCGGCGAGCAGACGCTCCAGCCGCAGCGCGATCTGACCATGACCCCCAGCGATGACAATGCGCATGCTGTCGACCGTACGGCAGGGCGGACGCGTTCGCCGCACGCGCAGCGGGCGGAACAACCGGATCACGCGTATGCGGGTACGTGGGCTCTTCCTGGGGAGGGCGGGGGCCAGCCGGGCCCCTGGGGCCCGCCGCAGGTGCCTGCGCTGCTCCTGAGCCCGCCACCCACCAGCGCCCTCTCCTGGGGACCACAGCGACCGCCCGGAGCTCAGCGGCACCAGCCTCCGCGTGCCCCTCCGCGCTCCCCTTCACGCCCCCTGTGCAGCCACAAGCCCCCGACGCCATCACACCCACCACGCGGCCCCCGCAGCAGCTCACCGGCCACTCGCACCGCCCCGCCACCCCTCAGGAAGACGCCTCGCCGCCCCTGAGCCCCGGGTCCTCCCCCTGCGCGCGGCCCTGGCGCGGCAGGTCCAGGGCCACGGCCGCCGCCGAGTCGTAGTACTCCCGCACCGCGCTGGTCCGCGCCACCACGCGCCCCCTGTGCACCACGATCCGGCTGTACGCGAGCGACAGCGCCCCCGCGAGCCGGTCGCCCCGCACCGCGAGCAGCTCCGCGGGGAAGCCCGCCTCCACCCGCACCTCGGGCAGCCCCATGGCTTCCCGCGCTGCCCCGCTCACCGCCGCGTAGGCGTCCTTCGGCCGCAGCCCGCACCGCGAGGCCAGCAGGTAGGCGGCCTCCAGCGGATCCCCGCGCCCCACCGGGTTCGACACGTCCCGCATGGCCCCACTGCCCGCGGCCACCCGCACCCCCGCCGACCGCAGCAACCGCACCGGCGCCACCCCCCGCCGCTCCGCGTTCCCGCACCCGCCCTGCGGCAGGCAGACCACGGTCACCCCGGCCGCCGCCAGCTGCTCGGCCGTGCGCGCGGCCACGTCCCACGGCAGGCGGCCGAGCCCCCCGCACGGGCCGATCGTGACCCCCGCGCGCAGCCCGGCCGCCATCGCCGCGAGCCGTCCGAGCCTGGCCGGATCGTCACCGTCCGTATGCAGATCGACGGGGGAGCCATGCTCGGCGGCGAGTTCCAGGACCGCCTCCGCGTAGCCCGCCGGGTCGGGGTCGAGATCCGGACAACCGCCCACTACGGAGGCGCCCATTTTCACCGCGTCCCGCAGCATCGCGAGCCCGTCGGCGCCCGCGACGCCGGTGAGGAGCCGCGGCACCGCGACCGTCGTCAGATCGACCAGGCCCCGCAGCGAGCGCCGTGCCTGGAGCACGGCCTCCATCGGGTCGAGCCCCTGGACGTCGCCGATCCGCACGTGCGACCGCACGGCCGTCGCACCGTGCCCGAGCTGGAGCAGGGCCGCCTCTGTGACTCTGCGTTGCACATCGGGGATGTCGTACGACACAGGGCCCGCCGCGTCCGCCGACAGGGCCGTGTCGCCGTGCGCGTGGGCTTCGGCGGCGGCCGGCAGCAGCAGGTAGCCGGCCAGGTCCACGCGCGCGGTGTGCGCGGACAGGCTGCCGGTCGTGCCGACCGCCTCGATGCGCCCGCCGCCGAGCCGGACGTCCACCGTCCTGCCGTCGGTGAGCCTGGCACCGCAGAGCAGCAGGGAACCGGATTCGGCCGTGGGGTCGGGGCCGGAGGAGCCGGAGGAATGGGGCTGCTGCGGCTGGCTGTCGGGCATCGCGCTCCTGGGGTTCGGGGGCGGCTGCTGTCGTTCGAGGCGTCAAGATCACGCAGCGTGTGCCGAGCCTAGGACGGCGACAGGCCCGCTTCGAGGAGGAGCGAAATAGTCGTACCGGTGTGGTGCGACGGCTCTGACGAAGGGTGCGGATGAGGTGTTCGGAGACGCCTGAGGCGCTCTTCCCGATGCCCTCGGACGGCCCTGACGAAACGGATTTGGGCGATCGGCGACCAACCGTGTAATGTCTTCATCGCTCGCCCCAATAGCTCAGTCGGTAGAGCGTCTCCATGGTAAGGAGAAGGTCTGCGGTTCGATTCCGCATTGGGGCTCTGATGTCGAGTGATCCTCGCCTTCGGGCGGGGGGATCCGGCATCGCAGCGGTGTAGCTCAGTCGGTAGAGCAAGCGGCTCATAATCGCTGTGTCACCGGTTCAAGTCCGGTCACCGCTACTCCTGGTAGCCGATTGTGGGGTCGGTCCTTCGATCGGCTACTCTTTTATGCGTTCATCCGTCCATCCGTCCAAGGAGCACTCACGTGGCTGCCACCGACGTCCGCCCGAAGATCACGCTGGCCTGCGTGGAGTGCAAGGAGCGGAACTACATCACCAAGAAGAACCGGCGTAACGACCCGGACCGTCTTGAGATGAAGAAGCACTGTCCGCGCTGCAACGCGCACACTGCGCACCGCGAAACGCGCTGACACGCAGGCTCGTACACGAGGCCGTCCCCGTTTGTGGGGGCGGCCTCGTGTCGTTTCCATACGAATTCCGCGTCACCACCAACCACAGGAGGTACCGAGTCCATGGCGCTCGACCAGTCCTTCGTGGGGCGGTCCTATCCGCCCACCGATCCATATGAGGTCGGCCGGGAGAAGATCCGCGAGTTCGCCGAGGCCGTCGGGGACACCAATCCCGCGTACGCCGACGCGGAAGCCGCCAAGGAACTCGGTCACCCCGATGTGATCGCCCCGCCGACTTTTGTGTTTGCGATCACTTTCAAGGCCGCGGGTCAGGTGGTCCAGGACCCGCAGCTCGGGCTCGATTACAGCCGCGTCGTACACGGCGACCAGAAGTTCGCCTACACGCGTCCGGTGCGCGCGGGTGACCGGCTCACCGTCACCTCGACCATCGAGGCCATCAAAACGCTCGCCGGCAACGACATCATCGACATCCGCGGTGAGGTCCACGACGAGGCCGGGGAGCACGTCGTGACCGCCTGGACCAAGCTCGTCGCGCGTGCGGCGCAGCCCGCGGGAGAGGGAGTCTGAGGCGATGACGGCGAAGATCTCTTACGACGACGTCGAGGTCGGCACCGAGCTGCCGGCCCAGACCTTCCCGGTGACACGCGCCACACTCGTGCGGTACGCGGGCGCCTCGGGGGACTTCAACCCGATCCACTGGAACGAGAAGTTCGCGGTGGAGGTCGGGCTGCCCGACGTCATCGCGCACGGCATGTTCACCATGGCCGAGGCGATCCGGGTCGTGACCGACTGGGTGAGCGACCCGGGAGCGGTCGTCGAGTACGGCGTCCGTTTCACCAAGCCCGTCGTCGTCCCCAACGACGACAAGGGTGCCACCATCGACGTCAGCGCCAAGGTCGCGGCCAAGATGGACGACAAGCGGGTCCGGGTCGACCTGGTCGCCAAGAGCGCGGACCAGAAGGTGCTCGGCATGTCGCGTGCGGTCGTGCAGCTGGCCTGACGGCCGTGATCGCAGCCTGACCGCTCCTCGCGGCAACGGCCCCGCCGGACCGGCGGGGCCGTTCTCGTACTCTTGGGCACGTGCAGGAACTCATCGACGCCCCCCTCGCCCCGCTGACCACCTTCCGTCTCGGTGGCCCCGCGACCCGCCTGATCACCGCGACGACCGACGACGAGGTGATCACGGCCGTCCGCGAGGCCGACGACTCCGGGACCCCGCTGCTGCTCATCGGCGGCGGATCGAACCTGGTCATCGGCGACAAGGGCTTCGACGGGACCGCCCTGCGCATCGCCACCCAGGGCTTCGCCCTCGACGGTACGAAGCTGGAGCTGGCGGCCGGCGAGGTCTGGACGGACGCGGTCGCCCGCACCGTCGAGGCAGGCCTCGCGGGCATCGAGTGCCTCGCCGGAATCCCCGGTTCCGCAGGCGCGACGCCGATCCAGAACGTGGGGGCGTACGGCCAGGAGGTCTCCTCGACGATCACCGAGGTGGTCGCGTACGACCGGCGGACCCGCGAGACGGTCGTGATCCCGAACGCGGAGTGCGACTTCTCGTACCGCCACAGCCGCTTCAAGGCCGACCCCGAGCGCTTCGTGGTCCTGCGGGTCCGCTTCACGCTGGAGGGCGCGCAGGGGATGAGCGCGCCGCTGAAGTACCCCGAGACGGCGCGCACGCTCGGCGTCGAGGCGGGCGAGCGGGTTCCGGCGGCGGTCGCGCGGGAGACCGTCCTGAAGCTCCGCGCCGGCAAGGGCATGGTGCTCGACCCCGAGGACCACGACAGCTGGTCGGCCGGGTCCTTCTTCACCAACCCGATCCTCACCGAGGACGAGTTCGCCGCCTTCCACGCGCGCGTGGCGGACCGGCTCGGCCCGGGCATCGACCCGCCCGGCTTCCCCGCGGGCGACGGCCGCGTGAAGACCTCCGCCGCCTGGCTCATCGACAAGGCGGGCTTCACGAAGGGCTACGGAGAGGGCCGGGCCCGGATCTCCACCAAGCACACCCTCGCCCTCACCAACCGTGGCGGCGCGACCACCGAGGATCTGCTGGCGCTCGCCCGCGAGGTCGTCACCGGAGTGCGGGACGCCTTCGGGATCACCCTGGTCAACGAACCGGTCATGGTCGGCGTCAGCCTGTAGCCGGCTGCCGCCGACGGCAGCCTCAATAGGCCACGCCCACGCCCTGCTTCACCGTCGACGGGTCGTCGATCATCGCCAGCATGGCGTGCGCCACATCGGCGCGCCCGATGAAGCGCCCGCTGCGCGGAGTGCCTCCGACGACCTTCCTGTAGACGCCCGTCACGGGCTTGTCCTGGAGCCTCGGCGGGCGCACGGACGTCCAGTCCGTGGCGCTGCGTGCCAGTTCGGCCTCCATGGCCCGCAGATCCACGTACACGTCCTTCAGGACCGCGCTGACCACGAGCCCCACGACCTTGTCGACCAAGGGCTGCCGCTCGGCGGGCGGGCCGACCGGCGCGGCGCTCACCACCAGGAGCCTGCGCACCCCCTCGGCCTCCAGCGCGCGCACCACCGACCGGGTGAGCTCCGCCGCGATCCCGGCGTCCGACCGCTTGCGCGCCCCGAGCCCCGAGAGCGCCGCGTCCCGCCCGGTCACCGCCGCCCGCAGCGCCTCGGCGTCCCTCAGGTCGGCCCGGAAGACCTCCAGGCCCTCTCCCTCGGCGGCCAGCCGCGCCGGGTCGCGGACCACGGCCGTGACCTGGTGACCCGCCATCAGGGCCTGCCGGACGATCTCCCCGCCGATACCACCGGTCGCACCGAACACCGTCAGCTTCATCGCGCACCCTTCGGGAGGGGTAGTAGATAGGTGGGTGAGTATTCACTCACCTCTAGAGTGAGTAAACACTCACCCCTCGTCAAGTCTGGTTGGACGGCACATGCAGCAGAAGCCCACCCGGGCCCGCATCCTCGACGCGGCGCACGATCTCATGCTCACCATCGGCCTCGCCCGCGCCACCACCAAGGAGATCGCCAAGGCCGCGGGCTGCTCCGAAGCCGCGCTCTACAAGCACTTCGCGAGCAAGGAGGAGCTGTTCGTGGCCGTCCTCCAGGAGAGGCTGCCCCGCCTCGGCCCGCTGCTGCACCGCCTGACTGAGGAGCCGGGGGAGCGCGGCGTCGAGGAGAACCTCGCCGAGATCGCCCGCCTGGCCAGCGACTTCTACGCCGAGAGCTTCCCGATCGCCGCGTCCCTGTACGCCGAGACCAAGCTCAAGCGACGTCACGAGGACGCGCTCCAGCAGATGGGCGCCGGCCCTCACATCCCCATCGAGGCCCTGGACGCCTATCTCCGGGCCGAACGTGACGCCGGACGGATCGCCGCCGAGGCCGACACGTTCGCGGCCGCCTCGCTGCTCCTGGGCGCCTGCGCGCAGCGCGCCTTCGCCTACGACGCCGTGATCGGCAAGCGCCCCCCGCAGCCCGTCGAGGCGTTCGCGGCGGCCCTCGCCCGCACGCTCCTCGCGGGAATCAGCCGCTGAGCCAGGCGTCGACCCCGGACAGCAGCTTCTCCCGTACGTCCACGGGGGCGGCCGAGCCGCGGATCGACTGCCGCGCCAGCTCGGCCAGTTCGGCGTCGTCGAAGGCGTGGTGCTCACGCGCGATCTCGTACTGGGCGGCGAGGCGCGAGCCGAAGAGCAGCGGGTCGTCGGCGCCGAGCGCCATCGGCACCCCCGCGTCGAAGAGGGTCCGCAGCGGCACGTCCTCGGGCTTCTCGTAGACCCCGAGGGCGACGTTGGAGGCCGGGCACACCTCGCACGTCACGCCGCGGTCCGCGAGCCGCTTCAGGAGCCGCGGGTCCTCGGCGGCCCGCACCCCGTGCCCGATCCGGGCCGCGTGCAGGTCGTCCAGGCAGTCCCGCACCGAGGCGGGCCCGGTCAGCTCACCGCCGTGCGGCGCCGCGAGGAGCCCCCCGTCGCGGGCGATCGCGAAGGCGCGGTCGAAGTCCCGCGCCATGCCCCGCCGCTCGTCGTTGGAGAGCCCGAAGCCGACGATGCCCCGGTCCGCGTAACGCACCGCGAGCCGCGCCAGCGTGCGGGCGTCCAGCGGGTGCTTCATGCGGTTGGCGGCGACCAGCACGCGCATCCCGAGGCCGGTCTCCCGCGAGGCGGTGTCGACCGCGTCCAGGATGACATCGAGGGCCGGGATCAGACCGCCGAGCCGCGGCGCGTACGAGGTCGGGTCGACCTGGATCTCCAGCCACCCCGAGCCGTCCCGCAGATCCTCCTCTGCGGCCTCCCGCACCAGCCGCTGGATGTCCTCGGGCTCACGCAGACAGGAGCGCGCCGCGTCGTAGAGCCGCTGGAAGCGGAACCACCCGCGCTCGTCGGTGGCGCGCAGCTTCGGCGGTTCGGCGCCGGTCAGCGCGTCCGGGAGCCGCACCCCGTACTTGTCGGCCAGCTCGAGCAGGGTGGAGGGCCGCATCGACCCGGTGAAGTGCAGGTGCAGATGGGCCTTGGGCAGCTCTCTTATGTCTCGTACACGCTCCATTCCAGGATCTTGCCGTACGCACCTGGCGTCCCGGTAGCGCCTTTCCCCCTTCGAGGCCTTCCCCGAACGAAGAAACGGACCGCCCCTCAGCAGGAACGGGCCGCCTCTCCGGTGGAAAGGCGGCCCGCACGCGCGCGTGGAGCGCGATTTTCTCCAGAGACCTCAGTCGCGGGCCTCCGCAAGGAGCTTCTGGAGGCGCGAGACGCCCTCGACGAGGTCCTCGTCACCGAGCGCGTACGAAAGGCGCAGGTAACCCGGCGTCCCGAAGGCCTCGCCCGGGACCACCGCGACCTCGGCCTCCTCCAGGATCAGCGCGGCCAGCTCGACGGAGTCCTGCGGGCGCTTGCCGCGGATCTCCTTGCCGAGGAGGCCCTTGACCGAGGGGTAGACGTAGAAGGCGCCCTCGGGCTCGGGGCAGAAGACGCCCTCGATGTCGTTGAGCATCCGCACGATGGTCTTGCGGCGCCGGTCGAAGGCCTCGCGCATCTTCTCGACGGCGACCAGGTCACCGGAGACGGCCGCGAGCGCGGCGGCCTGCGCGACGTTGGAGACGTTGGAGGTGGCGTGCGACTGGAGGTTCGTCGCGGCCTTCACGACGTCCCTCGGGCCGATGATCCAGCCGACGCGCCAGCCGGTCATCGCGTACGTCTTGGCGACGCCGTTGACCACGATGCACTTGTCGCGCAGCTCGGGGAGGATCGCGGGGAGCGAGGTGAACGTCGCGTCTCCGTAGACGAGGTGTTCGTAGATCTCGTCGGTCATCACCCACAGGCCGTGCTCGACGGCCCAGCGGCCGATCGCCTCGGCGTCGGCCTCGCTGTAGACGGCGCCCGTCGGGTTCGACGGCGAGACGAAGAGCACGACCTTGGTGCGCTCCGTGCGGGCGGCCTCCAGCTGCTCGACGGAGACGCGGTAACCGGTCGTCTCGTCGGCGACGACCTCGACGGGGACACCGCCGGCCAGGCGGATCGACTCCGGGTACGTCGTCCAGTAGGGGGCCGGGACGATGACCTCGTCGCCCGGGTCGAGGATCGCGGCGAACGCTTCGTAGATGGCCTGCTTGCCGCCGTTCGTCACCAGGATCTGCGAGGCGTCCACCTCGTACCCGGAGTCGCGCAGCGTCTTGGTGGCGATCGCGGCCTTGAGCTCGGGGAGGCCGCCGGCCGGTGTGTAGCGGTGGAACTTCGGGTTCTTGCAGGCCTCGACGGCCGCCTCGACGATGTAGTCCGGAGTGGGGAAGTCGGGCTCACCCGCGCCGAAGCCGATCACCGGGCGCCCGGCGGCCTTCAGGGCCTTGGCCTTGGCGTCGACGGCGAGGGTCGCGGACTCGGAGATCGCGCCGATGCGCGCGGACACCCGGCGCTCGGTCGGAGAAGTTGCAGCGCTCATGGCCCCATCGTTCCAGACCTGAAAGGCCCCCGGCGCGTGGGTTTCCCACACCGTCGGAACCCAATCTGTTCGACGGGGGGCCGCAGACCACGTACACTCACTGCTCGTTGGCCCTCACCGGCCGCACCCTCTCGAGGCACTCCGTGCACCTGGGCGGATGCGGTAGGTTGGGGGAAATCAAAGGGTCGTAGCTCAATTGGTAGAGCACTGGTCTCCAAAACCAGCGGTTGGGGGTTCAAGTCCCTCCGGCCCTGCTACACACTCCTTCGCCAGGATGTGTGCGCATGTACGTACTGCAATGCACCGCCGTGCGGCTCAACCGGGCGCGGCACGGCCACGACCCGGAATCAGGTGAGGACGAGTGACGGACGCCGTGGGCTCCATCGACATGCCTGATGCCCAGGACGAGGCGCCGGAGTCCAAGAAGAAGGCCCGCAAGGGCGGCAAGCGCGGCAAGAAGGGCCCCTTCGGCCGTCTCGCGCTCTTCTACCGCCAGATCATCGCGGAGCTCCGCAAGGTCGTCTGGCCGACTCGTAGCCAGCTCACGACCTACACCACAGTGGTGATTGTCTTCGTCGTCATCATGATCGGCCTTGTGACCGTGATTGACTATGGCTTCAGCCACGCTGTCAAGTACATCTTCGGCTGAGCCGAGAGCGAAGGGCGCCGTACTCGGCGCCCCTATTCGCGTGTTCCACCCCTTGTATCCAGGAAGAAGCAGCCACCGTGTCTGACCCGAACCTGAACGACGCCGTCGCGCCTCGCGGAGAGGACGCGGAGTCCGTGGAGGACCAGCTCGACATCGTCGAGGCGGCGGACGCCGAGGAGCCGGATCAGGCCGAGGCAGCCGACGCCGCCGCGGGCGAGCCCGCCGAAGAGGCCGCCGTCCACCTGGAGGGCGACGCCGAGGCTGCCGCCGAGTCCGAAGAGGACGAGGCCGCGGACGATGCCGATGTCGACGCCACGGATGCCGAGGCCGCCGACGAGGAGCCGGTGGAGGAGGAGTCCGAGCCGGTCGACCCGATCGTCGCCCTGCGCGAGGAGCTCCGCACCCTGCCCGGCGAGTGGTACGTCATCCACACCTACGCCGGTTACGAGAACCGCGTGAAGACCAACCTCGAGCAGCGCGCCGTCTCGCTGAACGTCGAGGACTTCATCTTCCAGGCCGAGGTGCCGCAGGAAGAGGTCGCCCAGATCAAGAACGGCGAGCGCAAGACCATCCGTCAGAACAAGCTCCCCGGCTATGTGCTGGTGCGCATGGACCTGACGAACGAGTCCTGGGGCGTCGTCCGCAACACCCCCGGCGTCACCGGCTTCGTGGGCAACGCCTACGACCCGTACCCGCTGACCCTGGACGAGATCGTCAAGATGCTCGCCCCCGAGGCCGAGGAGAAGGCCGCCCGCGAGGCCGCGGAGGCCGAGGGCAAGCCGGCTCCCGCCCGCAAGGTCGAGGTCCAGGTCCTGGACTTCGAGGTCGGCGACTCGGTCACCGTCACCGACGGCCCGTTCGCGACGCTGCAGGCGACGATCAACGAGATCAACGCCGACTCGAAGAAGGTCAAGGGCCTCGTCGAGATCTTCGGCCGCGAGACCCCGGTCGAGCTCAGCTTCGACCAGATCCAGAAGAACTAGCCCGCGGCCCTCGCGGCTGCCTCGGCTTCCTCTGGAACACACGCCTCCGAACAGGTCAGACGGGCTGCCAAAGCCGGTCTGACCTGCTCGGTTTTTAGCCGCGCGACTATACCCGTTATCGTTGTGCGGTATGCCTCCATCCGGATGACCGGACGGTCGGCTGAAAACTCTCACTAGGACCCGGAGAGAGCAATGCCTCCCAAGAAGAAGAAGGTCACGGGGCTGATCAAGCTCCAGATCCAGGCTGGTGCCGCCAACCCGGCCCCGCCGGTCGGCCCCGCCCTGGGCCAGCACGGCGTCAACATCATGGAGTTCTGCAAGGCCTACAACGCCGCGACCGAGTCGCAGCGTGGCTGGGTGATCCCGGTGGAGATCACGGTCTACGAAGACCGCTCCTTCACCTTCATCACCAAGACGCCGCCGGCCGCCAAGATGATCCTGAAGGCCGCTGGTGTCGAGAAGGGCTCCGGCGAGCCCCACAAGACCAAGGTCGCCAAGGTCACCGAGGCGCAGATCCGCGAGATCGCGCAGACCAAGATGGAAGACCTCAACGCCAACGACCTGGACGCCGCGTCGAAGATCATCGCCGGCACCGCCCGTTCCATGGGCATCACGGTCGAGGGCTGAGACTCCTCCCCCGTCTGACCTTTCTCCAGTGGTAGGGCCAAGCGCTGGCCCGCACCACGACTCCATACCTGAACACACCAGGAGCAGAAGTGAAGCGCAGCAAGACTCTCCGCGCTGCGGACGCCAAGATCGACCGGGAGAAGCTGTACGCCCCGCTCGAGGCCGTCCGTCTCGCCAAGGAGACCTCCGCGACCAAGTTCGACGGCACCGTCGAGGTCGCCATGCGTCTGGGCGTCGACCCGCGCAAGGCCGACCAGATGGTCCGTGGCACCGTGAACCTCCCGCACGGCACCGGCAAGACCGCCCGGGTCCTGGTCTTCGCGACCGGTGACCGTGCTGCGGCCGCGGAAGCCGCTGGGGCCGACATCGTCGGCGCCGACGAGCTGATCGACGAGGTCGCGAAGGGCCGCCTGGACTTCGACGCCGTCGTCGCCACCCCGGACCTCATGGGCAAGGTCGGCCGCCTCGGCCGCGTGCTCGGTCCGCGTGGTCTGATGCCGAACCCGAAGACCGGCACCGTGACCCCCGATGTCGTCAAGGCTGTCAACGACATCAAGGGCGGCAAGATCGAGTTCCGCGTCGACAAGCACTCGAACCTGCACTTCATCATCGGCAAGGTGTCCTTCGACGACACCAAGCTGGTGGAGAACTACGCCGCGGCCCTGGAGGAGATCCTCCGTCTGAAGCCGTCGGCCGCCAAGGGTCGCTACATCAAGAAGGCCGCCATCACCACCACGATGGGCCCCGGCATCCCGCTGGACTCGAACCGCACCCGCAACCTCCTCGTCGAGGAGGACCCGGCCGCCGTCTGAAACTGACGGCAGCCGCGTCGCGTACGCGTTCTGTGGACGGGCCCCGCAACCTTTCGAGGTGCGGGGCCCGTCCTGTTTGTGTACGAGCCTTTCGGATACGACTGTCAGAGGCCTGCGGCAAGGAAGCGGACCTCCACGAAGCCAAGGGGTGGGACGGGATGAACAGCACGACCATGCGGCGTACGGGTCTCTCGATCGCGGTGGCGGCCGCGCTGACGGGCCTGGCGGCCTGCGGTTCCGGTGACTCGGGAGGTTCCTCCGACAGAGCCGGGGGCGGGCAGGACGAGGGCGGGATCAAGGTCAGCCCGATAGCCGCCCTGCGTACGGTCCAGAAGACGACCGACAAGGCGGACACCGCCCGCATCGACGGCACGACCTCCATGGGCTCACAGGTGTCCATGGACATGAAGGGCGTCATGGGCTGGTCCGACGGCATCACGGGCAACGTGACCGTGACCTTCACGGGCGGCGCCCAGGCCCAGCAGATGGAACAGCTCGGCCAGCGGAAGATCGACTACCGCTACTTGAAGAACGGCTTCTACGCGCACATGGGGGACACATTCGCGTCCCAGGCGGGTGGCGGCAAGCACTGGCTGGAGTACGACTACGACACGCTGGCGGAGATGAGCGGCGCCGCGGGCGAGGCGTTCCAGGACCAGATGCAGAAGAGCACGCCGAACCAGTCGGTGAAGATGCTGCTCGCCTCGGGCGACGTGAAGCGCGTCGGCGAGGAGGAGGTCCGCGGGACGAAGGCGACCCACTACTCGGGGAAGGTCGACGTCGCCGACTTCACCGCCAAGAACACCGACCTGGACGAAGAGCAGCTGAGCGAGCTGAAGAAGCAGTTCGAGCAGGCCGGCATGAGCACCGAGACGATCGACATCTGGGTCGACGACGACGATCTGCTCGTCAAGAAGATCGAGAAGGCCGACACGAAGAACGGCGCCTTCTCGCAGACCGCCTACTACAGCGACTACGGCACGCCGCTCTCCGTGGAGAAGCCCCCGGCCTCGGACACCGTGAGCTTCAAGGAGCTCATGAACAAGCAGCCCGCCGCGTAGCCCCACGCAGCCCCCGCATAACCCGCGGGCCCCGGGAGCGGGTGCTCAGGTACTCTCAGCACTCAGAAAGTGGATCGATCATGTGTTCCTAGGGGTGGGGTCATGACTGTTGGTGCCGTACGTGGAAGCAAGGCGCGCGGGCGGCGGGCGGCGGGCGGCGTGCTCGCCACCGCGCTGCTCTGTACGGGCGCGGTCGCCTGTACGGGCTCGGACGACAAGTCCGACAAGGGGGCGGCGGACTCGGGCAAGCACCAGTCCCGTTCGCAGGTGACCGAGGTCATCACGGCCGCGTACAAGAAGACCTCGGCCGCCAAGTCGGCCAAGGTCGAGATGACGATGTCCACCCCGCCCGGCGAGACCGCCAAGGCGATGGGCGGGGCCGGCGAGATGAAGATGTCCGGCGTCATGGGCTGGGACCCGACCGTCATGGACGTGACGATGACGGGCTCCGCGCTCACGGAGGGTGACCCGAGCGCCCCCAAGCAGATCCGGATGCTCTGGCGCGACAACGTCATATACATGGACATGGGCGCTGCGGCGGCCAAGGACATGGACGGCAGGCGCTGGATGAAGATGGACCTGAACTCCATCGCGAAGCAGACCGGCGACGACAAGCTGACCAAGCAGATGACCGGCGGCCTGGACAGCATGAGCCAGGACCCCGCGCAGCAGCTCGCGATGCTCCTCGACTCGCCGAACCTGAAGCACCTGGGTGCCGCGAAGATCGAGGGCGTGCAGACCCAGCGCTACAAGGGCCGGCTCACCGTCAAGGAGATGATGGAGTCCAACGACGGGCTCAAGGACGTCCTCGGCAAGAGCGAGCGTGAGCAGCTCTTCAAGAACGTCGAGAAGGCCGGCATCAAGGGCTACGACACCGAGGTCTGGGTCAACGAGGACGACTACCCGGTCCGCATGGACATCGACATCAAGACGCCCGACGGCACGGTGAAGACCTCGCAGACCTTCTCGGACTACGGCGCGGCCGCCAAGGTCACCCCGCCGCCGGCCGGGCAGACCCTGGACCTGATGGAGATGTTCAAGGAGCTCGGCAAGGGCGGCTCCGGAGCGGGCTCCGACAGCGGCTTCTGACCGGATTTGCTTGACGAGGACCCGTTCGCGTACGCTTCCCCAGAAGCCAAAGACCGCTGGTCGTTGCTGTGCTCGCACTAGAGGGTGCAGTGGCCGAAGGATCCGCTGAAACTGCGGACGACCCGCGTAGGTGACTGTGGAAGTGCTCCCGGACGGGTTCCTGTTCGGTCGAGCTCAGCCCCGTGCGCCTGCGCCGGGGCGTTCTGTTTTTCCCAGCCCCTTCTGAGCGGTCCTCATCACCCGGAAGGAGGCCGACGCTCTATGCCGACGCCCGACAAGGCTGCCGCGGTAGCCGAGCTCACGGACAAGTTCCGCAGCTCGAACGCCGCCGTGCTGACCGAGTACCGGGGTCTCACCGTGGCCCAGCTCAAGCAGCTGCGCCGTTCTCTCGGTGAAAACTCCGAGTACGCCGTGGTGAAGAACACGCTGACCAAGATTGCGGCCAACGAGGCCGGGATCAACACGCTGGACGACCTGTTCACGGGTCCGACGGCGGTTGCCTTCGTCACCGGTGACCCGGTGGAGTCGGCCAAGGGTCTTCGTGACTTCGCCAAGGAAAACCCGAACCTCGTCATCAAGGGCGGTGTCCTTGACGGCAAGGCGCTGTCCGCCGACGAGATCAAGAAGCTTGCGGACCTCGAGTCCCGCGAGGTTCTGCTCGCCAAGCTGGCGGGCGCCATGAAGGGCAAGCAGTCCCAGACTGCCGCGCTCTTCCAGGCGCTTCCCTCGAAGTTCGTCCGCACCGCGGAGGCGCTTCGTGCCAAGCAGGCCGAGCAGGGCGGTGCCGAGTAATTCGGCTCGCACATTGACCGCCGCCTGAGGCGACGGTCACCGCGGGCCCAACGTACGCCCGCCTTCATGTACACCCGGCACCAGCCGAATTAGTGGAAGGACGCCATCATGGCGAAGCTGTCCCAGGACGACCTGCTCGCGCAGTTCGAAGAGATGACCCTCATCGAGCTCTCCGAGTTCGTGAAGGCCTTCGAGGAGAAGTTCGACGTCACCGCCGCCGCGCCCGTCGCCGTTGCCGCTGGTAGCGCCGCTGCCGCCCCGGCCGAGGCCGAGGCCGAGCAGGACGAGTTCGACGTCATCCTCACCGGCGCCGGCGAGAAGAAGATCCAGGTCATCAAGGTCGTGCGTGAGCTGACCTCGCTGGGTCTCAAGGAGGCCAAGGACCTCGTCGACGGCACCCCGAAGCCGGTCCTCGAGAAGGTCGCCAAGGACGCCGCGGAGAAGGCCGCCGAGGCCCTCAAGGGCGCCGGCGCCTCCGTCGAGGTCAAGTGACCTCACGAGTCGTCCGACTCTTCTGACCGTTCGTATGGCGGAAACGCTGTAACGCGCGGGACGCCTAAGGCGATCACCCATGTGGGTGGTCGCCTTTCGGCGTTCACGGGACGTGCGCGAGGCCTGCCTTGCGATGTCGGTCCCGGCGAGTATGGTGATCTTCGTTGTGCCTCGGGACAGCCCGTGACGGTGAGTGTCTCAGGGCGACGTCTGGGCATGGGGGCCTTGACGAACCGCACGCAGCGCGCAATTCTCAGGACGCGTCGTCACAACGATCCGCATCCGAGGCATGGATCGGCGGCGAAGAGGGCAGTATCGATGTGCATCGAGGGCGTGGCTTGCAGCAGGGGTTGAGAACAACGAGGGTCTCCCAGAACCCGCACTGGACATCAGTGGGCCAACTGGCTACACTGACCCTTTGCGCTGCCTGTTAGCTGCCTCCTGCCCGTCACCAGGGGCATGCCCATGCTTGAGCACTGTGGACCGAAGCTTCCCTGACCTGGGATCTCCGTCTCTGTGTCCAGCTTGGGACCGGTACGCGCGTAGTGAGTCCGAGCCCTCGGAAGGACCCCCTCTTGGCCGCCTCGCGCACTGCCTCGACCGCGAATACGAACAACGGCGCCAGCACCGCCCCGCTGCGCATTTCCTTTGCAAAGATCAAGGAGCCCCTCGAGGTTCCGAACCTTCTTGCGCTGCAGACCGAGAGCTTTGACTGGCTGCTCGGCAACGACGCGTGGAAGGCTCGTGTCGAGGCGGCTCTCGAAAGCGGACAGGACGTCCCCACCAAGTCCGGTCTGGAGGAGATCTTCGAGGAGATCTCCCCGATCGAGGACTTCTCCGGGTCGATGTCCCTTACGTTCCGCGACCACCGTTTCGAGCCTCCCAAGAACTCGATCGACGAGTGCAAGGAGCGCGACTTCACGTTCGCCGCCCCGCTCTTCGTCACCGCCGAGTTCACCAACAACGAGACCGGCGAGATCAAGTCCCAGACGGTCTTCATGGGCGACTTCCCGCTCATGACCAACAAGGGCACCTTCGTCATCAACGGCACCGAGCGTGTCGTCGTGTCGCAGCTGGTCCGTTCGCCGGGTGTCTACTTCGATTCCTCGATCGACAAGACGTCCGACAAGGACATCTTCTCCGCCAAGATCATCCCGTCCCGGGGTGCCTGGCTGGAGATGGAGATCGACAAGCGCGACATGGTCGGTGTCCGCATCGACCGCAAGCGCAAGCAGTCGGTCACCGTTCTGCTCAAGGCTCTCGGTTGGACCACCGAGCAGATCCTCGAGGAGTTCGGCGAGTACGAGTCCATGCGCGCCACCCTGGAGAAGGACCACACCCAGGGCCAGGACGACGCGCTGCTCGACATCTACCGCAAGCTCCGTCCGGGCGAGCCGCCGACCCGTGAGGCCGCTCAGACGCTGCTCGAGAACCTCTACTTCAACCCCAAGCGCTACGACCTCGCGAAGGTCGGCCGCTACAAGGTCAACAAGAAGCTGGGTGCGGACGCTCCGCTCGACGCGGGCATCCTCACGGTCGAGGACATCATCGCCTCGATCAAGTACCTGGTGAAGCTGCACGCCGGTGAGACCGAGACCGTTGGCGACAGCGGTACGTCGATCGTCGTCGAGACCGACGACATCGACCACTTCGGCAACCGCCGTCTGCGCAACGTGGGCGAGCTCATCCAGAACCAGGTCCGCACGGGTCTGGCTCGTATGGAGCGCGTCGTCCGCGAGCGCATGACGACTCAGGACGTCGAGGCGATCACGCCGCAGACCCTGATCAACATCCGGCCGGTCGTCGCCTCCATCAAGGAGTTCTTCGGCACCAGCCAGCTGTCGCAGTTCATGGACCAGAACAACCCGCTGTCGGGTCTCACCCACAAGCGCCGTCTGTCGGCGCTCGGCCCGGGTGGTCTCTCCCGTGAGCGGGCCGGCTTCGAGGTCCGTGACGTGCACCCGTCTCACTACGGCCGCATGTG
Source organism: Streptomyces sp. 135 (assembly GCF_020026305.1). Taxonomy (NCBI): domain Bacteria; kingdom Bacillati; phylum Actinomycetota; class Actinomycetes; order Kitasatosporales; family Streptomycetaceae; genus Streptomyces; species Streptomyces sp. 135. The sequence continues at coordinate 5,022,177 of NZ_CP075691.1, forward strand.
CCCCATTGAGACCCCCGAAGGCCCGAACATCGGTCTGATCGGTTCGCTCGCCTCGTACGGCCGCGTCAACGCGTTCGGCTTCGTCGAGACGCCGTACCGCAAGGTCGTCGAGGGCCAGGTCACCGACGACGTCGACTACCTGACGGCCGACGAGGAGGACCGCTTCGTCATCGCGCAGGCCAACGCGCCGCTGACGGACGACCTCCACTTCGCCGAGGCCCGCGTCCTGATCCGCCGCCGTGGCGGAGAGATCGACTACGTGCCCGGTACGGACGTCGACTACATGGACGTCTCGCCGCGCCAGATGGTGTCGGTCGCGACCGCCATGATCCCGTTCCTCGAGCACGACGACGCCAACCGCGCCCTCATGGGCGCGAACATGATGCGTCAGGCCGTGCCGCTGATCACCGCCGAGGCTCCCCTCGTCGGCACCGGCATGGAGTACCGCTGCGCGGTCGACGCCGGTGACGTGATCAAGGCCGAGAAGGCGGGTGTGGTCCAGGAGGTCTCCGCGGACTACGTCACCGTCACCAACGACGACGGCACGTACACCACGTACCGCATCGCCAAGTTCTCCCGGTCGAACCAGGGCACCTCCGTCAACCAGAAGGTTGTCGTCGACGAGGGCGCCCGCGTGATCGAGGGCCAGGTCCTGGCCGACGGTCCCGCGACCGAAGAGGGCGAGATGGCCCTCGGCAAGAACCTGCTCGTGGCGTTCATGCCGTGGGAGGGTCACAACTACGAGGACGCGATCATCCTGTCGCAGCGCCTCGTGCAGGACGACGTCCTCTCCTCGATCCACATCGAGGAGCACGAGGTCGACGCCCGTGACACCAAGCTCGGCCCGGAGGAGATCACCCGGGACATCCCGAACGTCTCCGAGGAGGTCCTCGCCGACCTCGACGAGCGCGGCATCATCCGTATCGGTGCCGAGGTCGTCGCCGGCGACATCCTCGTCGGCAAGGTCACGCCCAAGGGTGAGACCGAGCTGACGCCGGAGGAGCGCCTGCTCCGCGCGATCTTCGGTGAGAAGGCGCGCGAGGTGCGCGACACCTCGCTGAAGGTGCCGCACGGTGAGATCGGCAAGGTCATCGGCGTCCGCGTCTTCGACCGCGAAGAGGGCGACGAGCTGCCGCCGGGCGTGAACCAGCTGGTCCGTGTCTACGTGGCGCAGAAGCGCAAGATCACCGACGGTGACAAGCTCGCCGGCCGTCACGGCAACAAGGGCGTCATCTCGAAGATCCTGCCGATCGAGGACATGCCGTTCCTGGAGGACGGCACCCCGGTCGACATCATCCTCAACCCGCTGGGTGTCCCGTCCCGAATGAACCCGGGACAGGTCCTGGAGATCCACCTCGGCTGGCTCGCCAGCCGCGGCTGGGACGTCTCCGGCCTCGCGGACGAGTGGGCGCAGCGCCTCCAGGCCATCGGTGCCGACAAGGTCGAGCCCGGCACGAACGTCGCGACCCCCGTCTTCGACGGTGCCCGCGAGGACGAGCTGGCCGGTCTGCTCGAGCACACGATCCCGAACCGCGACGGCGAGCGCATGGTGCTCCCGACCGGTAAGGCGCCGCTGTTCGACGGCCGCTCGGGTGAGCCCTTCCCGGAGCCGATCTCGGTCGGCTACATGTACATCCTCAAGCTGCACCACCTGGTCGACGACAAGCTCCACGCCCGTTCGACCGGCCCGTACTCCATGATCACCCAGCAGCCGCTGGGTGGTAAGGCACAGTTCGGTGGTCAGCGCTTCGGTGAGATGGAGGTGTGGGCGCTTGAGGCTTATGGCGCCGCGTACGCCCTTCAGGAGCTCCTGACGATCAAGTCCGACGACGTGACCGGCCGCGTGAAGGTCTACGAGGCCATCGTCAAGGGCGAGAACATCCCCGAGCCCGGCATCCCTGAGTCCTTCAAGGTGCTCATCAAGGAAATGCAGTCGCTCTGCCTCAATGTGGAGGTGCTGTCCTCGGACGGCATGTCCATCGAGATGCGCGACACCGACGAGGACGTCTTCCGCGCGGCGGAGGAGCTCGGCATCGACCTGTCCCGGCGCGAGCCGAGCAGCGTCGAAGAGGTCTGACGGGTCTGGTCGGGGCCTCCTCGTGAGGCCCCGGCCCTGCCCCGGACCCGTACAGACCATGATTGAGACTCGACCCCGAAAGAGGGATTGACGACAAAGTGCTCGACGTCAACTTCTTCGACGAGCTGCGGATCGGCCTTGCCACCGCGGACGACATCCGACAGTGGTCCCACGGCGAGGTCAAGAAGCCGGAGACCATCAACTACCGCACGCTCAAGCCCGAAAAGGACGGACTCTTCTGCGAGAAGATCTTCGGTCCGACCCGGGACTGGGAGTGCTACTGCGGCAAGTACAAGCGTGTCCGCTTCAAGGGCATCATCTGTGAGCGCTGTGGCGTAGAGGTCACGCGCGCCAAGGTGCGCCGCGAGCGGATGGGCCACATCGAACTGGCCGCTCCCGTCACCCACATCTGGTACTTCAAGGGCGTCCCGTCGCGCCTCGGCTACCTGCTGGACCTCGCCCCGAAGGACCTCGAGAAGGTCATCTACTTCGCGGCGTACATGATCACGTTCGTGGACGAGGAGCGTCGTACCCGCGACCTGCCGTCCCTGGAGGCGCACGTCTCCGTCGAGCGTCAGCAGATCGAGAACCGTCGCGACTCCGACCTGGAGGCCCGCGCCAAGAAGCTCGAGACCGACCTGGCCGAGCTCGAGGCCGAGGGCGCCAAGGCCGACGTGCGCCGCAAGGTGCGCGAAGGCGCCGAGCGCGAGATGAAGCAGCTCCGTGACCGCGCCCAGCGCGAGATCGACCGTCTCGACGAGGTGTGGAACCGCTTCAAGAACCTCAAGGTCCAGGACCTCGAGGGCGACGAGCTGCTCTACCGCGAGCTGCGTGACCGCTTCGGCACGTACTTCGACGGCTCCATGGGTGCCGCTGCCCTGCAGAAGCGCCTGGAGTCCTTCGACCTGGACGAAGAGGCCGAGCGGCTTCGCGAGATCATCCGTACCGGCAAGGGCCAGAAGAAGACCCGTGCGCTCAAGCGCCTCAAGGTCGTCTCCGCGTTCCTGCAGACCAGCAACAGCCCCAAGGGCATGGTGCTCGACTGCGTGCCGGTCATCCCGCCGGACCTGCGTCCGATGGTGCAGCTGGACGGTGGCCGCTTCGCGACCTCCGACCTGAACGACCTGTACCGCCGCGTCATCAACCGCAACAACCGCCTGAAGCGGCTTCTCGACCTCGGTGCGCCCGAGATCATCGTGAACAACGAGAAGCGCATGCTCCAGGAGGCCGTCGACGCGCTCTTCGACAACGGCCGTCGCGGTCGCCCGGTCACGGGCCCCGGCAACCGTCCGCTGAAGTCGCTGTCCGACATGCTCAAGGGCAAGCAGGGTCGCTTCCGTCAGAACCTGCTCGGCAAGCGTGTGGACTACTCCGCGCGTTCCGTGATCGTCGTCGGTCCGCAGCTGAAGCTGCACCAGTGTGGTCTGCCGAAGGCCATGGCGCTGGAGCTCTTCAAGCCGTTCGTGATGAAGCGCCTGGTCGACCTGAACCACGCGCAGAACATCAAGAGCGCCAAGCGGATGGTCGAGCGCGGCCGCACGGTCGTGTACGACGTCCTCGAAGAGGTCATCGCCGAGCACCCGGTGCTGCTGAACCGTGCGCCCACGCTGCACCGCCTCGGCATCCAGGCCTTCGAGCCGCAGCTGGTCGAGGGCAAGGCCATCCAGATCCACCCGCTCGTCTGCACCGCGTTCAACGCGGACTTCGACGGTGACCAGATGGCCGTGCACCTGCCGCTCTCCGCGGAGGCGCAGGCCGAGGCCCGCATCCTGATGCTGTCCTCGAACAACATCCTGAAGCCGGCCGACGGCCGTCCCGTCACCATGCCGACCCAGGACATGGTGCTCGGCCTGTTCTTCCTCACCACGGACGAGGAAGAGCGCGAGGTCATCGGCGAGGGCCGGTCCTTCGGCTCCACGGCCGAGGCGATCATGGCGTTCGACGCCCGTGAGCTCTCGCTGCAGGCGAAGGTCGACATCCGCTTCCCGGTGGGCACCATCCCGCCGCGCGGCTGGACCCCGCCGGTCAGCGAAGAGGGCGACGACTTCGGTGACGAGCGTGCCTACCAGCAGGGCGACAGCTTCCGGCTGCGTACGACGCTGGGCCGCGCGCTCTTCAACGAGCTGCTGCCCGAGGACTACCCCTTCGTCGACTACTCGGTCGGCAAGAAGCAGCTCTCCGAGATCGTCAACGACCTCGCCGAGCGCTACCCCAAGGTCATCGTGGCGGCGACGCTCGACAACCTGAAGGCGGCGGGCTTCTACTGGGCGACCCGTTCCGGCGTCACCGTGGCCATCTCCGACGTCGTCGTGCCCGAGGCCAAGAAGGCCATCGTCAAGGGCTACGAGGAGCAGGACGAGAAGGTCCAGAAGCAGTACGAGCGCGGTCTGATCACCAAGGACGAGCGCACGCAGGAGCTCATCGCGATCTGGACCAAGGCGACCAACGAGGTCGCCGAGGCGATGAACGCGAACTTCCCCAAGACCAACCCCATCTTCATGATGGTTGACTCGGGTGCCCGAGGAAACATGATGCAGATGCGGCAGATCGCCGGTATGCGTGGTCTGGTGTCGAACGCGAAGAACGAGACCATCCCGCGTCCCATCAAGGCCTCGTTCCGTGAGGGCCTCTCCGTCCTCGAGTACTTCATCTCCACGCACGGTGCCCGTAAGGGTCTGGCGGACACGGCTCTGCGTACCGCCGACTCCGGTTACCTCACCCGTCGTCTGGTCGACGTCTCCCAGGACGTCATCATTCGCGAGGAGGACTGTGGCACCGAGCGCGGTCTGAAGCTCAAGATCGCGGTCAAGGGCGAGGACGGCGTGCTCCGCAAGACGGAGAACGTCGAGACCTCGGTGTACGCCCGCATGCTGGCCGAGGACGTCGTCATCGACGGCAAGGTCATCGCGCCGGCCAACGTCGACCTCGGTGACGTGCTCATCGACGCCCTGGTCGCCAACGGCGTCGAGGAGGTCAAGACCCGCTCGGTCCTGACCTGTGAGTCGGCGGTCGGCACCTGTGCCTTCTGCTACGGCCGCTCGCTCGCCACCGGCAAGCTGGTCGACATCGGTGAGGCGGTCGGCATCATCGCCGCCCAGTCCATCGGTGAGCCCGGTACCCAGCTGACGATGCGTACCTTCCACACCGGTGGTGTGGCCGGTGACGACATCACCCAGGGTCTGCCCCGTGTCGTCGAGCTCTTCGAGGCTCGTACGCCGAAGGGTGTCGCCCCGATCTCCGAGGCCGCGGGCCGTGTCCGCATCGAGGAGACCGAGAAGACCAAGAAGATCGTCGTCACCCCGGACGACGGCAGCGACGAGACGGCGTTCCCGATCTCGAAGCGTGCCAAGGTCCTGGTGCGTGAGGGTGACCACGTCGAGGTGGGCCAGCCGCTCACCTTCGGTGCCACCAACCCGCACGACGTGCTGCGGATCCTCGGTCAGCGCGCGGTCCAGGTCCACCTGGTCGGCGAAGTCCAGAAGGTCTACAACTCGCAGGGTGTGTCGATCCACGACAAGCACATCGAGATCATCATCCGGCAGATGCTGCGCCGCGTGACGATCATCGAGTCCGGCGACGCGGAGCTGCTGCCGGGCGAGCTCGTCGAGCGCTCGAAGTTCGAGACCGAGAACCGTCGTGTGGTCACCGAGGGCGGTCACCCCGCCTCCGGCCGTCCGCAGCTGATGGGTATCACCAAGGCCTCGCTGGCGACGGAGTCGTGGCTGTCCGCGGCTTCCTTCCAGGAGACGACCAGGGTCCTGACGGACGCGGCGATCAACGCCAAGTCCGACTCCCTGATCGGCCTCAAGGAGAACGTCATCATCGGTAAGCTCATCCCGGCCGGTACGGGCCTGTCCCGCTACCGCAACATCCGGGTGGAGCCGACCGAGGAGGCCAAGGCAGCGATGTACTCGGCCGTCGGTTACGACGACATCGACTACTCGCCGTTCGGCACGGGCTCCGGTCAGGCCGTTCCGCTGGAGGACTACGACTACGGGCCGTACAACCAGTAAGGCCTGGGTTCACTGAAGGGCGGTCGCCCCGCATTGCGCGGGGTGGCCGCCCTTCGGCGTTCCCGGCTGACTAGGATGCGGGTGGTCCGAGCCGAAGTACCCTGCGGCGCGGGGGAGTTGGAGGGGCGGGGGAGTGGAGACGGCTCGGGTCTCTTTCGGTCTGGCGGCCGCGGTGCTGATCCCGCTGGGACTGGCGTGGCACGGCCCGCGCCCCTGGCGGATGGTCGTCTTCACGGCCCTCTACGGGGCGTACGCGGTTCTCCCGTACGGCGACGAGGGCAAGCCCTGGATCGCGCTCTGTGTGGCCGCCCTGCTGTCCCTGGGCTTCGTCCTGTGGAAGCACCCGGCGGGCATGCCGGCTCTCGCCTTCTCGGTCACGCTGCCGCTCATGGTGGGGAGAGTCGCACGCAACCGCTGGGTGAGCGCCGCGGCCCTCTCGGCAGCCGTGGGCCTCGCGGCATGGTCCGCCGGCCCCACCGCCGGGGCGCTCGCACGGGAGCTGCTGCTGAGCGACGGGGTGGCGGTGTTCCTCTCGGCGGCGCTCATCTCCGTGTTCGGGGGCGGAGCCCTGGCCAAGTCCGCGACCGCTCCGGTGCGCCGGGAGATCCTGGCCCTGGAGGACGGTCCGGAGCGGCGGGCCGCGGTCGAGTTCATGAGCGCTGGGCGGGCGATCGGCCTGCTGGAGCGGGGGCTGCTCTTCGCGTTCCTCGCCGCGGGCCAGCCGGAGGCCGCTGCACTGGTGCTCGCCGCCAAATCGCTGGCCCGGGTGCCCACGAGCGAACACGGCAAGCACGCGTCCGAGTACTTCCTCATCGGTACGCTGGCCAGTGTCATCGCCTCGCTGGTGATGAGCATGGCCGCTCGCACGGCGGTCGGGCTGCCCATCCTCTAGGAGGCGCCGCCTTGGAGCTGCGAAGGCACCCCTTGGTCGTGAAGCTGCTGTCCCTGCACCTGCCGGCCACGGACTACGTGGTGGCCGGGAGCGGGGCGCTGCTGGCGCACGGCATCCGGGACCAGATCGGGGACCTGGACGTCGTCGCGCGCGGCGCCGCCTGGAAGACCGCCGAGGCGTTGGCCGATCCGGTCCCCGCGCCGTCCTGGCACGGCCGCATGGTGTTGCTCTTCGGGGGCGACATCGAGGTATTCGACCGCTGGCTGCCCGGGACGCCGGAGCCGGACGTGTTGATCGAGGGGGCCGAGTGGGTGTCCGGCATCCCGTTCTGCCCGCTGTCCCAGATCCTCCTCTGGAAAGAACGTTCGATCCGCCCCAAGGACCAAGCGGACGCTCGATTGATCAAGGACTTCCTGCGGCGCTCCTGATGCGGTCAGATGTCCGGCGTGTCGCCCCCCATCGCATTTGTTTTGACCAGACTCGATGAGGTAGGTACGCTCAGACCTTGTGCCTGGGGTGTGCCTGGGCTCGTGCGCGTGTCTTCAACCGCATCGCGAGTCCGTCAACGGCCACCGTAATCTGCGCCCCTTTCCGCCTTGCGGCGGGAGTCTGCAGCATTCGACACACCCGACCGCGTGGGTCGGGGACGTTCCAGGTTAGCTTTACTATTCGGCACACAGAAACCGGAGAAGTAGTGCCTACGATCCAGCAGCTGGTCCGCAAGGGCCGGCAGGACAAGGTCGAGAAGAACAAGACGCCCGCACTCGAGGGTTCGCCCCAGCGCCGTGGCGTCTGCACGCGTGTGTTCACGACCACCCCGAAGAAGCCGAACTCGGCCCTCCGTAAGGTCGCGCGTGTGCGTCTGACCTCCGGGATCGAGGTCACGGCCTACATTCCGGGTGAGGGACACAACCTGCAGGAGCACTCCATCGTGCTCGTGCGTGGTGGCCGTGTGAAGGACCTGCCTGGTGTTCGCTACAAGATCATCCGCGGTTCCCTCGACACCCAGGGTGTCAAGAACCGCAAGCAGGCCCGCAGCCGCTACGGCGCCAAGAAGGAGAAGTAAGAATGCCTCGTAAGGGCCCCGCCCCGAAGCGCCCGGTCATCATCGACCCGGTCTACGGTTCTCCTCTGGTGACCTCCCTCATCAACAAGGTGCTGCTGAACGGCAAGCGCTCCACCGCCGAGCGCATCGTGTACGGCGCCATGGAGGGCCTGCGCGAGAAGACCGGCAACGACCCGGTCATCACGCTGAAGCGCGCGCTCGAGAACATCAAGCCGACCCTCGAGGTCAAGTCCCGCCGTGTCGGTGGCGCGACCTACCAGGTCCCGATCGAGGTCAAGCCGGGCCGTGCGAACACGCTCGCCCTGCGCTGGCTGGTCGGTTACTCCCGCGCCCGTCGCGAGAAGACCATGACCGAGCGTCTGCTCAACGAGCTCCTCGACGCCTCCAACGGCCTCGGTGCCGCTGTGAAGAAGCGCGAGGACACCCACAAGATGGCCGAGTCCAACAAGGCCTTCGCGCACTACCGCTGGTAGTCGCTACCCACATCGAGACCGAGAGAAGACTGAGCCGACATGGCTACCACTTCACTTGACCTGGCCAAGGTGCGCAACATCGGCATCATGGCTCACATCGACGCGGGCAAGACGACGACCACCGAGCGGATCCTGTTCTACACCGGTGTCTCGTACAAGATCGGTGAGGTCCACGACGGCGCCGCGACGATGGACTGGATGGAGCAGGAGCAGGAGCGTGGCATCACGATCACCTCTGCTGCCACCACCTGTCACTGGCCGCTGAACGACGTCGACCACACCATCAACATCATCGACACCCCGGGCCACGTCGACTTCACCGTCGAGGTGGAGCGTTCGCTCCGCGTGCTCGACGGTGCCGTGACGGTGTTCGACGGCGTCGCCGGCGTTGAGCCCCAGTCCGAGACCGTGTGGCGTCAGGCGGACCGCTACGGCGTCCCGCGTATCTGCTTCGTCAACAAGCTCGACCGTACCGGTGCCGAGTTCCACCGCTGCGTCGACATGATCGTCGACCGCCTCGGTGCGACCCCCCTGGTCATGCAGCTGCCCATCGGCGCGGAGGCTGACTTCAAGGGTGTCGTCGACCTCGTCACCATGAAGGCCTTCGTCTGGTCCGCCGAGACCAAGATGGGCGAGGCCTACGACATCGTCGACATCCCCGACACGCACACCGAGGCTGCCGAGGAGTACCGCGGCAAGCTGCTCGAGGCCGTCGCGGAGAACGACGAAGAGATGATGGAGCTGTACCTCGAGGGCCAGGAGCCCACCGAGGACCAGCTGTACGCGGCGATCCGTCGCATCACCATCGCCTCCGGCAAGGGCGGCGACACCACCGTCACCCCCGTCTTCTGCGGTACCGCGTTCAAGAACAAGGGCGTCCAGCCCCTGCTCGACGCGGTCGTGCGCTACCTGCCGTCTCCCCTGGACGTCGAGGCCATCGAGGGCCACGACGTGAAGGACCCGGAGCTGGTCGTCAAGCGCAAGCCGTCCGACGACGAGCCGCTGTCGGCCCTCGCGTTCAAGATCGCGAGCGACCCGCACCTCGGCAAGCTCACCTTCGTCCGGATCTACTCCGGTCGCCTGGACGCCGGCACCGCGGTGCTGAACTCCGTCAAGGGCAAGAAGGAGCGCATCGGCAAGATCTACCGCATGCACGCGAACAAGCGTGAGGAGATCGACTCGGTGGGCGCCGGCGACATCGTCGCCGTCATGGGCCTGAAGCAGACCACCACCGGTGAGACGCTGAGCGACGACAAGAACCCGGTGATCCTGGAGTCCATGGACTTCCCGGCGCCGGTCATCGAGGTCGCCATCGAGCCCAAGTCCAAGGGCGACCAGGAGAAGCTGGGTGTCGCCATCCAGCGTCTCTCGGAGGAGGACCCCTCCTTCCGCGTGCACTCGGACGAGGAGACCGGCCAGACCATCATCGGTGGTATGGGCGAGCTTCACCTCGAGGTGCTCGTCGACCGCATGAAGCGCGAATTCCGCGTCGAGGCGAACGTCGGCAAGCCGCAGGTGGCCTACCGCGAGACGATCCGCAAGGCCGTCGAGCGCGTGGACTTCACCCACAAGAAGCAGACCGGTGGTACCGGTCAGTTCGCGAAGGTGCAGATCGCGATCGAGCCCATCGAGGGCGGCGACGCGTCGTACGAGTTCGTGAACAAGGTCACGGGTGGCCGCATCCCCAAGGAGTACATCCCCTCGGTGGACGCGGGTGCTCAGGAGGCCATGCAGTTCGGCATCCTGGCGGGCTACGAGATGACGGGCGTCCGCGTCACGCTCATCGACGGGGCCTACCACGAGGTCGACTCCTCCGAGCTCGCCTTCAAGATCGCCGGTTCGCAGGCCTTCAAGGAGGCCGCGCGCAAGGCGTCCCCCGTGCTCCTTGAGCCGATGATGGCCGTCGAGGTCACCACGCCCGAGGACTACATGGGCGATGTCATCGGTGACATCAACTCCCGCCGTGGCCAGATCCAGGCCATGGAGGAGCGCAGCGGCGCTCGCGTCGTGAAGGGCCTCGTGCCCCTCTCGGAGATGTTCGGCTACGTCGGAGACCTCCGCAGCAAGACGTCGGGTCGCGCAAGCTACTCAATGCAGTTCGACTCCTACGCCGAGGTTCCGCGGAACGTCGCCGAGGAGATCATCGCGAAGGCCAAGGGCGAGTAACTCACCCCAGTTAACGCTTTAGGCTTGACACCATCCGCCGGGGTTCGACCCCGTAAGGCAAGAACCCCGGCGGCTGGCTTCCCAGCAAAGATCACCTGGCGCCGATGAAGCAAGGCGTACAGAACCACTCCCAGGAGGACCCAGTGGCGAAGGCGAAGTTCGAGCGGACTAAGCCGCACGTCAACATCGGCACCATCGGTCACATTGACCACGGTAAGACGACCCTCACGGCCGCCATTACCAAGGTGCTGCACGACGCGTACCCCGACCTGAACGAGGCCTCGGCCTTCGACCAGATCGACAAGGCTCCCGAGGAGCGCCAGCGCGGTATCACGATCTCGATCGCGCACGTCGAGTACCAGACGGAGACGCGTCACTACGCCCACGTCGACTGCCCCGGTCACGCGGACTACATCAAGAACATGATCACGGGTGCCGCGCAGATGGACGGCGCCATCCTCGTGGTCGCCGCCACCGACGGCCCGATGCCGCAGACCAAGGAGCACGTGCTCCTGGCCCGCCAGGTCGGCGTTCCGTACATCGTCGTCGCCCTGAACAAGGCCGACATGGTGGACGACGAGGAGATCCTGGAGCTCGTCGAGCTCGAGGTCCGTGAGCTCCTCTCCGAGTACGAGTTCCCGGGCGACGACGTTCCGGTCGTCAAGGTCTCGGCGCTCAAGGCGCTCGAGGGCGACAAGGAGTGGGGTGAGTCCGTCCTCAACCTGATGAAGGCTGTCGACGAGTCCATCCCGGAGCCCGAGCGTGACGTCGACAAGCCGTTCCTGATGCCGATCGAGGACGTCTTCACGATCACCGGTCGTGGCACCGTCGTCACCGGTCGTATCGAGCGCGGTATCCTCAAGGTCAACGAGACCGTCGACATCATCGGCATCAAGACCGAGAAGACCACCACCACGGTCACCGGTATCGAGATGTTCCGCAAGCTGCTCGACGAGGGCCAGGCCGGTGAGAACGTCGGTCTGCTCCTCCGTGGCATCAAGCGCGAGGACGTCGAGCGCGGCCAGGTCATCATCAAGCCCGGTTCGGTCACGCCGCACACCGAGTTCGAGGCCCAGGCCTACATCCTGTCGAAGGACGAGGGTGGCCGTCACACCCCCTTCTTCAACAACTACCGTCCGCAGTTCTACTTCCGCACCACGGACGTGACCGGCGTCGTGACCCTCCCCGAGGGCACCGAGATGGTCATGCCGGGCGACAACACCGAGATGACCGTCGAGCTCATCCAGCCCGTCGCCATGGAAGAGGGCCTGAAGTTCGCCATCCGTGAGGGTGGCCGGACCGTGGGCGCCGGCCAGGTCACCAAGATCAACAAGTAAGCATCTCGCTTGCGCGTTGATCGGGGAGACCCGGTTGCTCTGAACTGAGCGCATCGCAGTAACGGGAGGGCCCGTACGACTTCGGTCGTACGGGCCCTTTCGCGCGTGGACGGTGTCGCGGGGCCGCGGCGGTGGCCACCCGGCCGGCCTGGGCCCGCCCAGGCCCCGCAGGGGCCGGGGAGAGGCGCGCCGACACGCACCCCGGGTTTGACCTTCGTCACTCACGGGGTAATGTCTTCGGCTCGATTGGCACCAGACGTGCCCCGTATGGCAGACTGTCCTGGTTGCTCGGTTGAGTGCCGATGCTGCGCGCCTCCCGCCGGGAGGACCGAAAGCGAGTCCCACAGTACTCGTCGCCCCATCTGTCGCTTGCGGCAGCGCTGGAGCGGACGTACGGGAATCTTTCGGGAAGTGCAGCGCGGGGTTCGGCCAGGCGCCCGGTGGGTTTCTTCCCCCGGACCCGCGGTCATCAGGGCCGCAGCCCCTGGCAGGGATTCTCCTTCGGGAGAACTGTGTGAGCGGGACTGCGACACGCCCGACCGCGTGGGTCGGAGGAAGTAGAAAAAAGGGCCTCCCGGGAGCCAGAGCGTTCGAGACAAAGGACTACTAAGTAGCCATGGCGGGACAGAAGATCCGCATCCGGCTCAAGGCCTACGACCACGAGGTCATCGACTCTTCGGCGAAGAAGATCGTCGAGACGGTGACTCGCACTGGTGCGTCGGTCGCGGGCCCGGTGCCGCTGCCCACTGAGAAGAACGTGTACTGCGTCATCAAGTCGCCGCACAAGTACAAGGACTCGCGCGAGCACTTCGAGATGCGCACGCACAAGCGCCTGATCGACATCCTCGACCCGACGCCCAAGACCGTTGACTCGCTGATGCGCCTGGACCTTCCGGCCGGCGTTGACATCGAGATCAAGCTCTGAAGGGCGCGAAGAAGATGACCAAGCAGATCAAGGGCATCCTGGGCGAGAAGCTCGGCATGACCCAGGTCTGGGACGAGAACAACCGTGTCGTCCCGGTGACCGTGGTCAAGGCCGGGCCCTGCGTCGTTACCCAGGTCCGTACGAATGACAGCGACGGCTACGAGTCGGTCCAGATCGCCTTCGGCGAGATCGACCCGCGCAAGGTGAACAAGCCCCTCAAGGGCCACTTCGCCAAGGCCGACGTGACCCCCCGTCGCCACCTCGTCGAGATCCGTACCGCTGGTGCCAGCGAGTACACCCTCGGCCAGGAGCTGACCGCCGAGACGTTCGAGGCCGGTATCAAGGTCGACGTCACCGGCAAGAGCAAGGGCAAGGGCTTCGCCGGTGTGATGAAGCGTCACAACTTCCACGGCGGCAAGGCCTCCCACGGTGCCCACCGCGTGCACCGCAAGCCCGGTTCCATCGGTGGCTGTGCCACCCCCGGCCGTGTCTTCAAGGGCATGCGCATGGCGGGTCGCATGGGCAACGAGCGGGTCACCACCCAGAACCTGACCGTCCACGCCGTTGACGCGGAGAAGGGCCTGCTGCTCATCAAGGGCGCGGTTCCTGGTCCGAACGGCGGCCTCGTCCTGGTCCGTACCGCGGCCAAGGGGGCCTGAGGTAACCCATGAGCACCATTGACATCCTTTCGCCGGCAGGCGACAAGACCGGGACGGTCGAGCTCCCCGCGGAGATCTTCGACGTCGAGAAGATCAGCATTCCGCTGATCCACCAGGTCGTCGTCGCGCAGCTGGCCGCGGCCCGTCAGGGCACGCACAAGACCAAGCGCCGCGGCGAAGTCCGCGGTGGCGGCAAGAAGCCGTACCGCCAGAAGGGCACCGGCCGCGCGCGCCAGGGTTCGACCCGTGCGCCGCAGTTCGCCGGCGGTGGCGTCGTCCACGGCCCCGTGCCGCGTGACTACTCCCAGCGCACCCCCAAGAAGATGAAGGCTGCCGCTCTGCGTCACGCCCTCACCGACCGGGCGCGCAACTCCCGCATCCACGTCGTCTCCGGCGTGGTCGAGGGCGAGATCTCGACGAAGGCCGCGAAGAGCCTGCTCGGCAAGGTCAGCGAGCGCAAGAACGTGCTCCTGGTCATCGAGCGCTCGGACGAGCTTTCGCTGCTCTCCGCCCGCAACCTGCCCCAGGTGCACATCCTGGAGCCGGGCCAGCTGAACACGTACGACGTGCTCGTCTCGGACGACGTGGTCTTCACCAAGGCCGCGTTCGAGTCCTTCGTGTCTGGCCCCAAGGCCGATGAGACCGAAGGGAGCGAAGCCTGATGGCTATCCGTCACCAGAGCATCGCGTCCAAGGCTGCGAAGGCCGCCAAGGCCGCGCGCGTCGCCAAGGCGAAGCGCATCGCGACCGAGGGCAAGATCGCCGTTGAGCCCACCCCGCTGAGCAAGTCCTTCTCGGACCCGCGCGACGTCCTCGTCAAGCCGGTCGTCTCCGAGAAGTCGTACGCGCTGCTCGACGAGGGCAAGTACACGTTCATCGTGGCCCCCGGCTCCAACAAGACCCAGATCAAGCAGGCCGTCGAGTCGGTCTTCTCGGTCAAGGTCACCGGGGTCAACACGATCAACCGTCAGGGCAAGCGCAAGCGCACCAAGTCTGGTTTCGGCAAGCGTGCCGACACCAAGCGCGCGATTGTGACCCTTGCTGAGGGCGACCGTATCGACATCTTCGGCCAGGCCTCCTAACGGAGCGCCCTGGTCCGAATATCGGACGAGGACTGAGAAATGGGAATCCGCAAGTACAAGCCGACTACGCCGGGCCGTCGTGGCTCCAGCGTCGCCGACTTCGTCGAGGTAACGCGGTCCACGCCGGAGAAGTCGCTGGTTCGCCCGCTGCACAGCAAGGGCGGCCGTAACAACGCCGGTCGGATCACCGTTCGCCACCAGGGTGGCGGACACAAGCGCGCCTACCGCGTGATCGACTTCCGTCGTCACGACAAGGACGGCGTGCCGGCCAAGGTCGCGCACATCGAGTACGACCCCAACCGCACCGCGCGCATCGCGCTGCTGCACTACGCGGACGGCGAGAAGCGCTACATCCTCGCCCCGCGCGGCACGCAGCAGGGTGACCGGATCGAGAGTGGCGCCGGCGCCGACATCAAGCCCGGCAACAACATGGCGCTGCGCAACATCCCGGTCGGTACGACCATCCACGCCATCGAGCTGCGGCCCGGCGGCGGCGCGAAGTTCGCCCGCTCCGCGGGTGCCTCCGTGCAGCTGCTCGCGAAGGAAGGCGCCATGGCGCACCTTCGCATGCCGTCCGGTGAGATCCGTCTGGTCGACGTCCGCTGCCGCGCCACCATCGGCGAGGTCGGCAACGCCGAGCAGTCGAACATCAACTGGGGCAAGGCCGGCCGTATGCGCTGGAAGGGCGTTCGCCCGACCGTGCGCGGTGTCGTGATGAACCCGGTCGACCACCCGCACGGTGGTGGTGAAGGCAAGACCTCCGGTGGTCGTCACCCGGTCTCGCCGTGGGGCAAGAAGGAGGGTCGTACTCGTGATCGCAACAAGGCGAGCAACAAGTACATCGTCCGCCGCCGCAAGTCGAACAAGAAGCGCTAGGAGCGGGTTTAGATGCCGCGCAGTCTCAAGAAGGGGCCCTTCGTCGACGACCACCTCGTAAAGAAGGTGGACGCCCAGAACGAAGCCGGCACCAAGAACGTCATCAAGACCTGGTCCCGTCGCTCGATGATCGTCCCCAGCATGCTGGGTCACACGATCGCGGTGCACAACGGCAAGACCCACATCCCGGTGTTCGTCACCGAGTCGATGGTCGGCCACAAGCTCGGCGAGTTCTCGCCGACGCGCACCTTCCGGGGTCACGTCAAGGACGACCGGAAGTCGAAGCGCCGCTAAGGCGGGGTGGAATCGACTATGACTAACACCGAAGGGACAACCATGGAAGCCAGGGCCCAGGCGCGGTACATCCGCGTCACGCCCATGAAGGCCCGCCGCGTGGTGGACCTCATCCGTGGCATGGATGCCACGGAGGCTCAGGCGGTCCTGCGTTTCGCCCCGCAGGCCGCGAGCGTGCCGGTCGGCAAGGTGCTGGACAGCGCCATTGCCAACGCCGCGCACAACTACGACCACACCGACGCCTCTTCGCTGGTCATCAGCGAGGCGTACGTGGATGAGGGCCCGACCCTGAAGCGGTTCCGTCCGCGTGCTCAGGGCCGTGCCTACCGGATCCGTAAGCGGACCAGCCACATCACCGTGGTCGTCAGCAGCAAGGAAGGAACCCGGTAATGGGCCAGAAGGTAAACCCGCACGGGTTCCGGCTCGGTGTCACGACCGACTTCAAGTCGCGTTGGTACGCCGACAAGCTGTACAAGGACTACGTCAAGGAAGACGTCGCCATCCGTCGGATGATGACGTCCGGCATGGAGCGCGCCGGCATCTCGAAGGTTGAGATCGAGCGCACCCGTGACCGCGTGCGTGTGGACATCCACACCGCTCGTCCCGGCATCGTCATCGGCCGCCGTGGCGCCGAGGCCGACCGCATCCGCGGTGACCTCGAGAAGCTCACGGGCAAGCAGGTCCAGCTGAACATCCTCGAGGTCAAGAACCCCGAGGTCGACGCTCAGCTCGTGGCCCAGGCCGTGGCGGAGCAGCTGTCCTCCCGCGTCTCCTTCCGTCGCGCCATGCGTAAGAGCATGCAGTCGGCGATGAAGGCGGGCGCCAAGGGCATCAAGATCCAGTGTGGTGGCCGTCTCGGCGGCGCCGAGATGTCCCGCTCGGAGTTCTACCGCGAGGGCCGCGTGCCCCTGCACACGCTCCGCGCGAACGTCGACTACGGCTTCTTCGAGGCCAAGACGACCTTCGGCCGCATCGGCGTGAAGGTCTGGATCTACAAGGGCGACGTCAAGAACATCGCCGAGGTTCGCGCCGAGAACGCCGCTGCCCGCGCCGGCAACCGCCCGGCCCGTGGTGGCAACGACCGCCCGGCCCGTGGTGGCCGCGGTGGCGAGCGTGGCGGTCGCGGTCGCAAGCCGCAGCAGTCGGCTTCGGCCGCCGAGGCCCCCAAGGCCGAGGCTGCCGCCGCTGCTCCGGCTGCTGAGAGCACCGGAACGGAGGCCTGACCGAAATGCTGATCCCCCGTAGGGTCAAGCACCGCAAGCAGCACCACCCGAAGCGCAGCGGTATGTCCAAGGGTGGTACGCAGGTTGCGTTCGGCGAGTACGGCATTCAGGCCCTCACTCCGGCGTACGTGACCAACCGCCAGATCGAGGCGGCTCGTATCGCGATGACCCGCCACATCAAGCGTGGCGGCAAGGTCTGGATCAACATCTACCCGGACCGTCCGCTCACCAAGAAGCCCGCCGAGACCCGCATGGGTTCCGGTAAGGGTTCTCCCGAGTGGTGGATCGCGAACGTCAAGCCCGGTCGGGTGATGTTCGAGCTGTCCTACCCGAACGAGAAGATTGCTCGTGAGGCGCTCACCCGCGCTGCTCACAAGCTTCCGATGAAGTGCCGCATCGTCCGGCGCGAGGCAGGTGAGTCGTGATGTCGGCCGGTACCAAGGCGTCCGAGCTGCGCGAACTGGGCGACGAGGAGCTTGTCAACAAGCTTCGCGAAGCCAAGGAAGAGCTGTTCAACCTCCGCTTCCAGGCGGCGACGGGTCAGCTCGAGAACCACGGCCGGCTCAAGGCCGTCCGTAAGGACATCGCGCGGATCTACACCCTGATGCGTGAGCGCGAGCTGGGCATCGAGACGGTGGAGAGCGCCTGATGAGCGAGAGCAACGTGACTGAGAACACCGAGACCCGCGGATTCCGCAAGACCCGTGAGGGTCTGGTCGTCAGCGACAAGATGGACAAGACCGTCGTCGTCGCCGTCGAGGACCGCGTCAAGCACGCGCTGTACGGCAAGGTCATCCGCCGTACGAACAAGCTCAAGGCGCACGACGAGCAGAACGCTGCCGGCGTCGGCGACCGCGTCCTCCTGATGGAGACGCGTCCGCTGTCGGCGACCAAGCGCTGGCGCATCGTCGAGATCCTCGAGAAGGCCAAGTAATTCTCCCAGGGGTATCCCTAGGAGTTCGTTCCGCCAGGCTCGGCAGGGGCCCAGCTCGTCAGAGTGAAGCCCCTGCCGGGAACCGGCAGACAAACAGGAGATAGACGTGATCCAGCAGGAGTCGCGACTTCGCGTCGCCGACAACACGGGTGCGAAGGAAATTCTCACCATTCGTGTTCTCGGTGGCTCGGGTCGCCGCTACGCGGGTATCGGTGACGTCATCGTCGCCACCGTCAAGGACGCGATCCCCGGTGGCAACGTGAAGAAGGGTGACGTCGTCAAGGCGGTCATCGTTCGCACCGTCAAGGAGCGCCGCCGTCCGGACGGCTCGTACATCCGCTTCGACGAGAACGCCGCCGTCATTCTGAAGAACGACGGCGACCCTCGCGGCACCCGTATCTTCGGCCCCGTCGGCCGTGAGCTGCGCGAGAAGAAGTTCATGAAGATCATCTCGCTCGCGCCGGAGGTGCTGTAAGCATGAAGATCAAGAAGGGCGACCTGGTCCAGGTCATCACCGGTAAGGACAAGGGCAAGCAGGGCAAGGTCATTGCCGCTTTCCCGCGCGAGGAGCGCGTCCTGGTCGAGGGTGTCAACCGGGTCAAGAAGCACACGAAGGCCGGCCCGACCGCCAGCGGCTCGCAGGCCGGTGGCATCGTGACGACCGAGGCCCCCGTCCACGTCTCCAACGTCCAGCTGGTCGTGGAGAAGGACGGCAACAAGGTTGTCACGCGCGTCGGTTACCGCTTCGACGACGAGGGCAACAAGATCCGCGTTGCCAAGCGGACGGGTGAGGACATCTGATGACGACCACCACCACTCCGCGTCTCAAGACGAAGTACCGCGAGGAGATCGCGGGCAAGCTGCGTGAGGAGTTCTCGTACGAGAACGTCATGCAGATCCCCGGCCTCGTCAAGATCGTGGTCAACATGGGTGTCGGCGACGCCGCCCGTGACTCGAAGCTGATCGACGGCGCCATCCGCGACCTCACCACGATCACCGGCCAGAAGCCGGCCGTGACGAAGGCCCGGAAGTCCATCGCGCAGTTCAAGCTGCGCGAGGGTCAGCCGATCGGCTGCCACGTCACGCTCCGCGGCGACCGCATGTGGGAGTTCCTGGACCGCACCCTGTCGCTCGCGCTGCCGCGCATCCGCGACTTCCGTGGTCTGTCCCCCAAGCAGTTCGACGGCCGTGGCAACTACACCTTCGGTCTCACGGAGCAGGTCATGTTCCACGAGATCGACCAGGACAAGATCGACCGCGTCCGGGGTATGGACATCACCGTGGTCACCACGGCGACCAACGACGCTGAGGGCCGTGCGCTCCTTCGTCACCTCGGCTTCCCGTTCAAGGAGGCGTAAGCGAGATGGCGAAGAAGGCTCTGATTGCCAAGGCTGCTCGTAAGCCCAAGTTCGGTGTGCGTGCGTACACCCGCTGCCAGCGCTGCGGCCGTCCGCACTCCGTCTACCGCAAGTTCGGCCTCTGCCGCGTGTGCCTTCGTGAGATGGCTCACCGTGGCGAGCTGCCGGGCGTGACCAAGAGCTCCTGGTAGTCCTCCCTTTTCAAGGGTTCAAGGACTCCTGGATCTCTCGGTAAGTAAAGGGTCGGCAGAGGCCCCCCTCTCCATGGCTTAGGCTAGGAGGGTTGGGCGTCTGCCGCCCTGACCGACTTACTACGCCGTAGGTCCCCGCGCCGCACCCGTCCCGCCTCTGAGTGGGGAGAGGGATGGCGCAGATAGGAAACCCCGGCGAGAGAGGCCGAAGGCCAATTCATGACCATGACTGATCCGATCGCGGACATGCTGACTCGTCTGCGTAACGCGAACTCGGCGTACCACGACACCGTGGCGATGCCGCACAGCAAGATCAAGTCTCACATCGCGGAGATCCTCCAGCAGGAGGGCTTCATCACGGGCTGGAAGGTCGAGGACGCCGAGGTTGGCAAGAACCTCGTTCTCGAGCTGAAGTTCGGCCCGAACCGTGAGCGCTCCATCGCGGGCATCAAGCGGATCTCCAAGCCCGGTCTCCGGGTTTACGCGAAGTCCACCAACCTGCCGAAGGTCCTCGGCGGCCTCGGCGTGGCGATCATCTCCACGTCGCACGGTCTCCTGACCGGCCAGCAGGCAGGCAAGAAGGGCGTAGGTGGGGAAGTCCTCGCCTACGTCTGGTAGTCGGGAACGGAGGAATAGCTAATGTCGCGTATTGGCAAGCTCCCCATCACGGTTCCCGCCGGCGTGGACGTCACCATCGACGGCCAGACGGTCGCGGTCAAGGGTCCCAAGGGCACCCTGAGCCACACCATCGTCGCGCCGATCGAGATCGCTAAGGGTGAGGACGGCGTTCTGAACGTCACCCGCCCGAACGACGAGCGTCAGAACAAGGCCCTCCACGGCCTGTCCCGCACGCTGGTGGCGAACATGATCACCGGCGTGACCCAGGGTTACGTGAAGAAGCTCGAAATCAGCGGTGTCGGTTACCGCGTCCTGGCGAAGGGCTCCAACCTGGAGTTCTCGCTCGGCTACAGCCACCCGATCCTGATCGAGGCGCCCGAGGGCATCTCCTTCAAGGTCGAATCGGCGACCAAGTTCTCGGTCGAGGGCATCGACAAGCAGAAGGTCGGCGAGGTTGCGGCCAACATCCGCAAGCTGCGCAAGCCCGACCCGTACAAGGCCAAGGGCGTCAAGTACGAAGGCGAAGTCATCCGCCGCAAGGTCGGAAAGGCGGGTAAGTAAGCCATGGCATACGGTGTCAAGATTGCTAAGGGCGACGCTTACAAGCGTGCTGCCATCAAGCGTCGTCACATCCGCATCCGTAAGCACATCTCGGGTACGGCTGAGCGTCCGCGCCTGGTCGTGACGCGCTCCAACCGCCACATCGTGGCCCAGGTCATCGACGACATCAAGGGTCACACCCTTGCGTCGGCGTCGACCCTGGACAGCACGATCCGCGGCGCCGAGGGCGACAAGTCCGCGGCCGCCAAGTCGGTCGGCGCCCTGGTCGCCGAGCGCGCCAAGGCCGCCGGTGTCGAGACTGTCGTGTTCGACCGTGGTGGTAACCAGTACGCCGGGCGCATCGCCGCCCTGGCGGACGCCGCCCGCGAAGCCGGACTCAAGTTCTGAGTCGGTTCCGTAGCTAGCGGAAACAGAGAGAGGTAATTCCAATGGCTGGACCCCAGCGCCGCGGTGGCGGTGCCGGTGGCGGCGAGCGGCGGGACCGGAAGGGTCGCGACGGTGGCAACGCCGCCGCCGAGAAGACCGCGTACGTTGAGCGCGTCGTCGCGATCAACCGCGTCGCCAAGGTTGTGAAGGGTGGTCGTCGCTTCAGCTTCACCGCGCTGGTCGTGGTGGGCGACGGTGACGGCACCGTGGGTGTCGGTTACGGCAAGGCCAAGGAGGTGCCGGCCGCCATCGCCAAGGGTGTTGAGGAGGCCAAGAAGCACTTCTTCAAGGTCCCCCGTATCCAGGGCACCATCCCGCACCCGATCACGGGCGAGAAGGCGGCGGGCGTCGTCCTGCTGAAGCCTGCTTCCCCCGGTACCGGTGTTATCGCCGGTGGCCCGGTGCGTGCCGTGCTCGAGTGCGCCGGCGTTCACGACATCCTGTCGAAGTCGCTCGGTTCGTCGAACGCGATCAACATCGTGCACGCGACCGTGGCGGCCCTCAAGGGTCTGCAGCGTCCCGAGGAGATCGCGGCTCGCCGTGGTCTGCCCCTCGAGGACGTCGCTCCCGCGGCTCTGCTGCGGGCGCGTGCCGGGGCTGGTGCTGCGTAATGGCACAGCTCAAGATCACGCAGACGAAGTCGTACATCGGCAGCAAGCAGAACCACCGCGACACCCTGCGCTCCCTTGGTCTCAAGGGCATCAACACGCAGGTCGTCAAGGAGGACCGTCCCGAGTTCCGCGGCATGGTGCACACCGTCCGCCACCTCGTGACGGTTGAGGAGGTCGACTGACATGGCGGAGCAGAACCCGCTGAAGGTCCACAACCTCCGGCCCGCCCCGGGCGCCAAGACCGCCAAGACCCGTGTGGGTCGTGGTGAGGCGTCCAAGGGTAAGACCGCTGGTCGTGGTACCAAGGGCACCAAGGCCCGTTACCAGGTTCCGGAGCGCTTCGAGGGTGGCCAGATGCCCCTCCACATGCGTCTCCCGAAGCTCAAGGGCTTCAAGAACCCGTTCAAGACCGAGTTCCAGGTCGTGAACCTCGACAAGCTGAGCGCGCTGTACCCGGAGGGTGGCGAGGTCACCGTCGAGGGTCTCGTCGCCAAGGGTGCCGTTCGCAAGAACAGCCTCGTCAAGGTCCTCGGCCAGGGTGAGCTCACCGTGGCGCTGCAGGTGACGGTCGACGCCGTCTCCGGCTCCGCCAAGGAGAAGATCACCGCCGCGGGCGGTACTGTCACCGAGCTCGTCTGATTCCCTCAGACGTGTCGATGACATGAGCGATTCCCAGCCGGGGATGCCCCACAAAAGGGGCATCCCCGGTTGGTCGTTCCAAGGGGGGCACGGTCGCCGGTAAGGTGGCGTGCACTGTCTAAGCTCCGTGCGGTCTGCCCGCACGGTTTTGTTGACTGATACGTATTCGTCGAACCTCAAGACCACCACCTCTGGCGCACGCGCGCGGGGGTCGCAGGAGGCACCGTGCTCACCGCGTTCGCCCGGGCGTTCAAGACGCCCGACCTGCGCAAGAAGCTGCTCTTCACGCTCGGCATCATCGTGATCTACCGGGTGGGTACGCATGTGCCGATCCCCGGGGTCAGCTACAAGAACGTCCAGGCCTGCATCGACAACGCAAATCAGAACCAGGGCCTGTTCGGTCTCGTCAACATGTTCAGTGGTGGCGCGCTGCTTCAGATCACGATTTTCGCGCTCGGCATCATGCCGTACATCACGGCGAGCATCATTCTGCAGCTGCTGACCGTGGTGATCCCGCGGCTCGAGGCCCTCAAGAAGGAGGGTCAGGCCGGCACGGCGAAGATCACGCAGTACACGCGCTATCTGACCATCGCGCTCGCGATCCTTCAGGGCACCGGCCTGGTGGCCACCGCCCGTACCGGCACCCTCTTCCAGGGCTGCCCCGTCGCCAGCGAGATCGTTCCTGACCAGTCGATCTTCGTCACGATCACGATGGTGATCACGATGACCGCCGGTACGGCCTGTGTGATGTGGCTCGGTGAGCTGATCACCGACCGCGGCATCGGCAACGGCATGTCGATCCTGATGTTCATCTCGATCGCCGCGACCTTCCCGAGCGCCCTGTGGGCCATCAAGGAGCAGGGCTCGCTCGCCGACGGCTGGATCGAGTTCGGCACGGTCATCGCGGTCGGGCTCGTCATGGTCGGGCTGGTGGTCTTCGTCGAGCAGGCGCAGCGGCGCATCCCGGTCCAGTACGCGAAGCGCATGATCGGCCGCCGGTCCTACGGCGGGACGTCGACGTACATCCCGCTGAAGGTGAACCAGGCGGGCATCATCCCTGTGATCTTTGCCTCCTCGCTGCTCTACATTCCGGCCCTGGTCGCCCAGTTCGCGGGCGGCAATGCGGGATGGAAGACGTGGATCGAGGCAAACCTGACCAGTGGTGACCACCCGATTTACATCGCCACATACTTCGTGCTGATCGTCTTCTTCGCCTTCTTCTACGTCGCGATCTCCTTCAACCCCGAGGAAGTCGCGGACAACATGAAGAAGTATGGTGGCTTCATCCCGGGCATCCGGGCTGGCCGTCCGACCGCTGAGTACCTGAGTTACGTACTCAACCGGATCACGTGGCCGGGTTCGCTGTATCTGGGTCTGATCGCTCTTGTGCCGACGATGGCGTTGGTGGGCTTCGGGGCCAACCAGAACTTCCCGTTCGGCGGGACGAGCATCCTCATCATCGTGGGTGTGGGTCTGGAAACCGTGAAGCAGATCGAGAGCCAGCTCCAGCAGCGCAATTACGAAGGGTTCCTCCGCTGATGCGAATCGTCCTCGTCGGGCCGCCCGGTGCGGGCAAGGGAACGCAGGCCGCGTTCCTCGCCAAGAACCTGTCGATCCCGCACATCTCCACGGGCGACCTCTTCCGCGCCAACATCAGCCAGGGCACGGAGCTGGGCAAGCAGGCGAAGGCGTACATGGACGCCGGGAACCTCGTGCCCGACGAGGTGACGATCGGCATGGCGAAGGACCGCATGGCGAAGCCGGACGCCGAGAACGGCTTCCTGCTCGACGGGTTCCCGCGCAATGTCTCGCAGGCCGAGGCGCTGGACGTGGCCCTCAAGGCCGATGACGTGAAGCTCGACGCCGTCCTGGACCTGGAGGTCCCGGAGGACGAGGTCGTCAAGCGGATCGCCGGCCGCCGGATCTGTCGCAAGGACTCCAGCCACGTCTTCCACGTGACGTACTCGCAGCCGAAGCAGGAAGGCGTCTGTGACGTCTGCGGCGGTGAGCTGTACCAGCGCGAGGACGACAGCGAGGACACCGTCCGCAAGCGCCTTGAGGTCTACCACACGCAGACCGAGCCGATCATCGACTACTACCGGACCCAGGGTCTGGTCGTCACGATCTCGGCGCTCGGCAAGGTGGACGAGGTCACCGAGCGTGCGATGGAAGCCCTGAAGGGCGACAAGTAGTCAGTACGCTGTTTCGGCCGCGGTGCCCGTGAGGGGACCGCGGCCGTACTGTTGTCTACGTACCCGGTTCGTGTGCGTAGCCGGTTTGTCGACGGATGACGGAGAGCGGAAGCCCCATGGTGCAGATCAAGACCCCCGAGCAGATCGCGAAGATGCGTGAGGCGGGCCTTGTCGTCGCCGCGATTCACGCCGCCACACGTGAGGCCGCGGTGCCCGGCGCCACCACCAAGGATCTGGACGAGGTCGCCCGCAAGGTGATCGAGGAGCACGGCGCCAAGTCCAACTTCCTCGGGTACGGCGGCTTTCCCGCCACGATCTGCACCTCGGTCAACGAGGTCGTCGTGCACGGCATCCCCGACGACAAGACCGTCCTCAAGGACGGCGACATCATCTCCATCGACGCCGGCGCGATCATCGACGGCTGGCACGGCGACGCCGCGTACACCGCGTTCGTCGGCACCGGTCACGCCCCGGAGCTGGTCGAGCTGTCCCGGGTGACCGAGGAGTCGATGTGGGCCGGCATCGCGGCCATGAAGCAGGGCAACCGCCTCGTCGACATCTCCCGCGCCATCGAGACGTACATCCGCCGCCAGCCGAAGCCGGGCGGCGGCAAGTACGGCATCGTCGAGGACTACGGCGGGCACGGCATCGGCACCGAGATGCACATGGACCCCCACCTCCTGAACTACGTCGAGCGCCGCCGCGGCAAGGGCCCCAAGCTGGTCCCCGGCTTCTGCCTGGCCATCGAGCCGATGGTCTCCCTGGGCACCCCCCGCACGGAGGTCCTGGAGGATGACTGGACGGTCATCACCACGGACGGCACGTGGTCCTCGCACTGGGAGCACTCGGTGGCGCTGACGGAGGAGGGCCCGCTGGTCCTGACGGCTCCGGACTGCGGCAGGGCCAGGCTGGCGGAGTACGGGGTTACTGTCGCGCCGGATCCGCTGGGCTGAGGCGGGCCGCCCGGCGGACGGAGTCCGGCGCAGCCGCCCGAAGCCTGTGAGGCGCCCCGGCGCCGAGCCCGCGAGGGGGGCGTCTGGGATAGGTCGACTGGACGGTCATCACCACGGACGGCACGTGGTCCTCGCACTGGGAGCACTCGGTGGCGCTGACGGAGGAGGGCCCGCTGGTCCTGACGGCTCCGGACTGCGGCAGGGCCAGGCTGGCGGAGTACGGGGTCGCTGTCGCGCCGGATCCGCTGGGCTGAGGGGGTTCTCCCCTCTTGCTTAAGGATCTTCGTCGTGGGGCAGACTTTCTCGATTCGTCTTTCGGAGTGCACTGACGTAGACTGACGCGTCGGCTCTCGTGCATCCGTGTGCCTGCATACGGAGCATGAAGTCGATCAAGGTAGTCGATTCGAAGGGCGAAGCGTGGCCAAGAAGCAAGGTGCCATCGAGATCGAAGGCACTGTCGTCGAGTCTCTTCCGAACGCCATGTTCAAGGTGGAGCTCCAGAACGGCCACCAGGTCCTGGCACACATCAGTGGCAAGATGCGCATGCACTACATCCGCATCCTCCCTGACGACCGGGTCGTGGTGGAGCTGTCTCCGTACGACCTGACGCGTGGCCGGATCGTCTACCGGTACAAGTAGATCTTGCCCGCACTCCGCCGCGGCGGGGTGGTGGCACTGACCCGGAGAACCTCACCCAATGAAGGTCAAGCCGAGCGTCAAGAAGATCTGCGACAAGTGCAGGGTGATCCGCCGTCACGGCCGGGTCATGATCATCTGCGACAACCCGCGCCACAAGCAGCGCCAGGGCTGACGTACGACTGCAGTTCGCAGAGTTTCGCGCGACGCAAGTAAGCACATATGCAGGACCCGTCCCTCTTCAATTCCCTTGGTAATGGAGGGCGACACCCCCGGTCGGAGGCCGGGGACCCAGTACGTACCAACTCTTCTCGAGCAGAAGGGGACGGCGGCTGGGAGTGGTTCTGCTGAAGACCTCCGAAGAATCAACAGGAGCCATGAATGGCACGCGTTGAAGGCGTTGACCTCCCGCGCGAAAAGCGCATCGAGGTTGCCCTCACCTACGTGTTCGGCATCGGCCGCACGCTGGCCCAGCAGACGCTGGACGCCACCGAGGTGGACCGCAACACCCGCGTCCGCGACCTGACCGAGGAAGACCTCGTCAAGATCCGCGAGTACGTGGACGCCAACATCAAGACCGAGGGTGACCTCCGCCGCGAGATCCAGGCCGACATCCGCCGCAAGGTCGAGATCGGTTGCTACCAGGGTCTGCGTCACCGTCGTGGCCTGCCCGTCCGCGGTCAGCGCACCAGCACGAACGCCCGCACCCGCAAGGGCCCGCGTCGCGCCATCGCCGGTAAGAAGAAGCCGGGCAAGAAGTAGTCCTCGCTCAGCGGTCTATCGACAGCTGTCGCTGCAGGACCGACCACCTCCCGTAGGAGTTATAGATGCCCCCCAAGGGTCGTCAGGGCGCTGCCAAGAAGGTGCGCCGCAAGGAAAAGAAGAACGTCGCTCACGGGCACGCTCACATCAAGAGCACGTTCAACAACACGATCGTGTCCATCACGGACCCGACCGGCAACGTGATCTCGTGGGCCTCCGCCGGCCACGTCGGCTTCAAGGGCTCGCGCAAGTCCACGCCGTTCGCCGCGCAGATGGCCGCCGAGTCGGCTGCCCGTCGCGCGCAGGAGCACGGCATGCGCAAGGTCGACGTCTTCGTCAAGGGCCCGGGTTCCGGTCGCGAGACCGCCATCCGTTCGCTCCAGGCGACCGGCCTTGAGGTCGGCTCGATCCAGGACGTGACGCCCACGCCGCACAACGGCTGCCGTCCGCCCAAGCGCCGTCGCGTCTGACGCACGGTATTTCTTGAGGTTCCGGGCGGTACGGCTCTTCGGAGGCGTGCCGCCCGTACCCTTGTAGTGAATTCAGGGCATCAAATAGTGGGTGCCCCTGACTGAAGGATCGCAACATGCTGATTGCTCAGCGTCCCTCGTTGAC
Organism: Streptomyces sp. 135; assembly: GCF_020026305.1. Taxonomy (NCBI): domain Bacteria; kingdom Bacillati; phylum Actinomycetota; class Actinomycetes; order Kitasatosporales; family Streptomycetaceae; genus Streptomyces; species Streptomyces sp. 135. The sequence goes on from NZ_CP075691.1 coordinate 5,049,754, forward strand.
CGAAGAGGTCGTCGACGAATTCCGCTCCCGGTTCGTGATCGAGCCGCTGGAGCCGGGCTTCGGCTACACCCTCGGCAACTCCCTGCGTCGTACGCTCCTCTCGTCGATCCCCGGCGCTGCTGTCACCAGCATCCGCATCGACGGTGTCCTGCACGAGTTCACCACCGTGCCGGGCGTCAAGGAAGACGTCACCGACCTGATCCTCAACATCAAGCAGCTGGTCGTGTCCAGCGAGCACGACGAGCCCGTCGTCATGTACCTGCGCAAGCAGGGTCCGGGCCTGGTCACCGCCGCTGACATCGCCCCGCCGGCCGGTGTCGAGGTCCACAACCCCGACCTCGTCCTCGCCACGCTCAACGGCAAGGGCAAGCTGGAGATGGAGCTGACCGTCGAGCGCGGTCGCGGCTACGTCTCCGCCGTGCAGAACAAGCAGGTCGGCCAGGAGATCGGTCGTATCCCGGTCGACTCCATCTACTCCCCGGTGCTCAAGGTCACGTACAAGGTCGAGGCGACCCGTGTCGAGCAGCGCACCGACTTCGACAAGCTGATCGTCGACGTCGAGACCAAGCAGGCCATGCGTCCGCGTGACGCCATGGCGTCGGCCGGCAAGACCCTGGTCGAGCTGTTCGGTCTGGCGCGCGAGCTCAACATCGACGCCGAGGGCATCGACATGGGCCCGTCCCCGACGGACGCCGCCCTGGCCGCCGATCTGGCGCTGCCGATCGAGGAGCTTGAGCTCACCGTTCGGTCGTACAACTGCCTCAAGCGCGAGGGCATTCACTCGGTGGGCGAGCTCGTGGCCCGCTCCGAGGCGGACCTGCTCGACATTCGCAACTTCGGTGCGAAGTCGATCGACGAGGTCAAGATGAAGCTGAACGGCATGGGTCTCGCGCTGAAGGACTCGCCTCCCGGCTTCGACCCGACCGCCGCCGCGGACGCGTTTGGCGCGGACGACGACGCGGATGCCGGGTTCGTCGAGACCGAGCAGTACTAAGGGCTCGGGACCGACGGTTTGAATTTGGCTGCGGGATCGTTGTGGTTGATCGCGCAGTTCCCCGCGCCCCTGACGGGGCTCGGGTCCACTGACTCCGGTACCTGATACGGCCGGGGCAGATCACTAGGAGAAACACCATGCCGAAGCCTGCCAAGGGTGCCCGTCTGGGCGGCAGCGCCGCGCACGAGAAGCTTCTGCTGGCGAACCTCGCCAAGCAGCTCTTCGAGTACGGCCGCATCACCACCACCGAGGCGAAGGCCCGCCGCCTGCGTCCGTACGCGGAGCGTCTGGTCACCAAGGCGAAGAAGGGCGACCTTCACAACCGCCGCCAGGTGCTGTCCGTCATCACCGACAAGAGCATCGTGCACACGCTCTTCACGGAGATCGGCCCGCGCTACGAGAACCGCCCGGGTGGCTACACCCGTATCACCAAGATCGGTAACCGTCGTGGCGACAACGCGCCCATGGCGATCATCGAGCTGGTGGAGGCCCTGACCGTGGCCCAGGAGGCCACCGGTGAGGCCGAGGCCGCGACCAAGCGCGCCGCCAAGGACGCCGAGGCCACCGACGCCAAGGTCGACACGGCCAAGGCCGATGAGGCTGCCGAGGCTCCGGCCGAGGAGTCGAAGGACGCGTAAGCGTCCTGCCGGGGACTGCGCGTCGTCGGCCGCGGCCTCGTCGTGGCTTGTCGCGCAGTTCCCCGCGCCCCTTCAGGGCGCGTCGCGGGCCCGCCCCTTGCCGGGGTGGGCCCGTTTTTTTGTTGCCTGAGAGGATCCACGAGTGAGTGATGAGGCAGAGCCCGGGTTCGTGCGGGTACGGATGGACCTGTCGTACGACGGGAAGGGCTTCTCCGGCTGGGCCAAGCAGCGTGACGGGCAGCGGACCGTCCAGGGGGAGATCGAGGCCGCGCTGCGGACCGTGACGCGCTCCCAGGAGACGTACGAGCTGACCGTCGCCGGGCGGACCGACAGCGGAGTGCACGCACGCGGGCAGGTCGCGCACGTCGATCTGCCCGAGGCCGTGTGGGAGGAGCACCGCGAGAAGCTGCTGCGGCGGCTCGCGGGGCGGCTGCCGCACGACGTGCGGGTGTGGAAGGTCGCCGAGGCGCCCGCGGGGTTCAACGCGCGCTTCTCGGCCGTGTGGCGGCGGTACGCCTACCGCGTGACCGACCACCCCGGCGGTGTCGACCCGCTGTTGCGCGGTCATGTGCTGTGGCACGACTGGGAGTTGGACCTCGACGCCATGAACGCCGCCGCCGAGCACCTGATCGGCGAGCACGACTTCGCGGCCTACTGCAAGCGGCGTGAGGGGGCCACCACCATCCGTACGCTCCAGGAGCTGCGGTGGGAGCGGCGGCCCGACGGGATCCTTGAGGCGACCGTCCGGGCCGACGCCTTCTGCCACAACATGGTGCGCTCGCTCGTCGGTGCCATGCTCTTCGTGGGGGACGGGCACCGGCCCGTGGAGTGGCCGGGGAAGGTGCTTCAGGCGCGCGTGCGGGACTCGGCGGTGCACGTCGTGCGGCCCCACGGGCTCACGCTGGAGGAAGTCGGCTACCCCGCCGACGAGTTGCTCGCCGCGCGCAGCAAGGAAGCGCGCAACAAGCGGACGCTGCCCGGCGCCGACGCAGGCTGCTGCTGAGCCGGGGCCGGGCAGCCGGTCGCTACTGCGGGGCGGCGGCCGCGGCCGATGCCTGGGCCTCGCCCCGCTGGTTGATCCGCTGGAAGGCGAAGCGGGCCAGGGTGTCGCCGGCGGCGTAGGCCTTGCTGTCGCCCGTCGTCACGTTCTTGCCGTTGGTGTAGCCCGTGGTGGTGAAGTACGCGTAGCGGCCGTACGCGTTGTACGTGCCGCGGCACACCCCGGTCTGGCAGAAGCCCGGCACGCCCTTGCCCGACAACGCGTTGACCAGGCCCTTCTTCACCTCGTCCTTGACCTTCGCGGCCTCGGCCGAGGTGTCGAAGACGGCGACGCCGATGGTGACCGCGACGCCGCCCTTGAGGTAGCTGACGCGGATCATGCGCGAGCAGTCGTGCTTGGTGAGGATCGTGCCGAGGGCGGGCTGGGTGACGGACGCGCAGCTCTGGGTATCGGCCGTCGCGCCCTTCTTGTAGACCGTCTCGCCCGAGGTGAACGTCTTGCCGGGGAAGAGGCCCTCGGGGGTGAGCGGCGCCTTGTCCTTCTTGGCGCTGGAGATGAAGTCCTTGGGGTTCGGCGGGGGCGGCGGCGTCGTCTCTTTGAAGGTCGGGCCGGGGTCGTCGCTCGCTCCGGGGATGTCCGCTGTCGCCGGCAGCTCACTGGCCGGCTTGTTCGAGGCGGTGGCGTCGTCGCTGTTCGCGGAGACGACGGTGATCGCCACGGCCGCCGCGATGCCGATCGTGGCGAGCGCGCCGCCGCCGATCATCAGCCATTTGCGGCGCCGTGTGCGTGCCTCGGAGGCTTCGGCGAGCGCCGCCCAGTCGGGCGTGGGTCCGCCGCCGGGTCCGCCCGTTCCGCCCGGACCCCACTGAGGTCCCCCTTGCCCAAAGCTCATGGGGCGCATCTTAGACGGGGAGTTGGGGATGTTGAGGCGGGGTCGCGTGGGGTTCCCGGCCTAGCCTGAGCCGTATGAATACGGGCAAATCGGCGGTAAGTGGATGGTTGTTGCGGCCTTCCGGGTGGCATGTCCGGGCCGTGCTCGCTCTGGTGCTGCTCGCCGGGGCCGTCCGGGTGGGGCTGCGGTCGCCCGACGGCGGCATGGACAACGCCATCGTGGTGCGGGCCGCCGAGGCGTGGATCCACGGGCGCTCGCCCTACGCCGACCGGCACTTCCTCTATCTGCCCGCGGCCGTCCTCGCGGCGGTGCCGCAGGCCCTGCTGCCCCCCGGGGTGGTGCGCTTCCTGGTGCCCGCGGGCGTCAGCGCGGGCCTCGTCACCGGCTGGCTGTGCGCGCTGCGGCTGTACGACGTGCCGTGGCGCAGCCGGTTCGCCGCGTACGGCCTGCTGGGGCTCGCGCTCGGCTTCACGCCCTTCGGGCACCTCATCGCGCTCGGCAACTGGACGGTGGCCTCCGCGGCGGCGCTGCCGTTCGCCCTGCTGCTCGTGTGCCGCGGGCGGTGGACCGCGGCCGGGCTCGTCATCGGCGCCGCCGTCGCCGTGAAGCCGCTGCTCGCGCCGGTCGTGCTCCTCTTCGTCTTCGCGGGGCGGTGGCGGGCGCTCGGGGCGGCGGTCGCGGTCCCGGTGGTGGCGTCGCTGGGGGCCGCGCTGGCGATGCCGGACCCCGCCGGGTTCTTCACGCGGACGCTGCCCTTCCTGCTGCGCGGCGACGACGCCTTCGTACGGCTCTACGAGGCGTCGCCCGCGGCGGTCCTCGCGCGGGTCGGGGTACCGCAGTCGGGGGCGGCGCTGCTCGCGGGGTGTGCCGCCGGTGCCGGGGTGTGGTGCGCCTGGCGGCGGTGGGGGAGAGGGGACGAGGGGCCGGCCCGGGTGGTGGAGTGCGCCACGATGCTGATGCTTTCGGCCTTCCTCGTCTCCCGGCCCTCCTACGACCACTACCTCCTCGTCGTGCTGCCGCTGCTGCTCGCGGGGGTGCTGAGTGCGGGGGCGCCGGGGCGCAGTCCGTGGTTCTGGGTGGCGCTGGTCCCGCAGGTACCCGGCTTCACCTGGCCCTGGCTGGAGCCGATGACGCGGCGGGCCTTCAAGGACGCGGCGACGCTGTGTCTGCTCGCGGTCACGGTCGGGTGGGCGTGTGCGGCGGGGGCGCTGTGCGGTCGGTACGGGGTGGAGCGGGCGGGCGGTTACCCTGATGAGTACAGACCTGTCCGTGATGTGTGAGTCGCCGGTGCCGGTCTTCAGGGCCGCGTTTTGACCGGTACGGGGCGGCGCAGGTACTCTCGGGGATTGATACGTATTGGTGTCCTCGATCTCACGCGAAAGGGCCCTTACGTAGGTTCCCTGGAGCAGTTACCAGTGGCTCGCATACGGGCAGCGTCCCCGGCATTGTGGGCCCCAGCTGCATGATCGCTTCCTGGGTGCCGTGTGTCTGGACCCCATCCACTGAAGAAGCGAAGGCTACTAAGTGCGTACGTACAGCCCCAAGCCCGGCGATGTGACCCGCCAGTGGCACGTCATCGACGCCCGGGACATCGTCCTGGGTCGTCTGGCGACCACCGCTGCCACCCTCCTGCGCGGCAAGCACAAGCCGATCTACGCCCCCCACGTTGACACCGGTGACTTCGTCATCATCATCAACGCGGAGAAGGTGCACCTCTCCGGCAACAAGAAGACCCAGAAGATGGCGTACCGCCACTCCGGTTACCCGGGTGGTCTGCGTTCCGTCCGCTACGACGAGCTGCTCGCCAAGAGCCCCGAGAAGGCCGTTGAGAAGGCCGTCAAGGGCATGCTCCCCAAGAACACCCTGGGCCGTCAGATGCTCTCGAAGCTGAAGGTCTACGCGGGCGACCAGCACCCGCACGGCGCTCAGCAGCCGGTCCCGTTCGAGATCACCCAGGTCGCGCAGTAGTTCCGGCCACCCCCAAAGACGAAAAGAAATCTGAGGAGAATCGTGGCCGAGACCACCGTTGAGCAGCCGGTCGAAGAGACCGAGATCGCTGACGTCGAGCAGTACACCACCGAGTCCGAGGCTCCCCTTGAGGGCGAGTACACCTCGGAGTCGAACGCCGCGCGCTTCGGCGACCCGCAGCCGGCCGCCGGCCTGGGCCGTCGCAAGAACGCCATCGCCCGCGTCCGGATCGTCCCGGGCACCGGCAAGTGGAAGGTCAACGGGCGCACGCTCGAGGACTACTTCCCGAACAAGGTCCACCAGCAGGAAGTCAACGAGCCCTTCAAGGTGCTCGAGCTCGACAACCGCTACGACGTCATCGCCCGCATCTCGGGTGGCGGCGTCTCCGGTCAGGCCGGTGCGCTCCGTCTCGGTGTCGCCCGTGCGCTGAACGAGGCCGACGTCGACAACAACCGCGGCGCCCTGAAGAAGGCCGGTTACCTCAAGCGTGACGACCGTGCGGTCGAGCGCAAGAAGGCCGGTCTCAAGAAGGCCCGCAAGGCCCCGCAGTACAGCAAGCGCTAATCGCTGCCTGCTTGGCCTGCTTGTACTTTTCGTTCGCCCCGGCGGCACATCCTGTGCTTGCCGGGGCGTTCGTCTATCAAGAACAAACGTTCGGAGGACAGCAGTGGGACGACTCTTCGGCACGGACGGCGTGCGCGGTGTCGCCAACGCGGATCTGACGGCCGAGCTCGCGCTCGGACTCTCCGTGGCGGCGGCGCACGTACTGGCCGAGGTGGGCACCTTCGAAGGCCATCGCCCGGTGGCGGTGGTCGGGCGGGACCCGCGCGCGTCCGGGGAGTTCCTGGAGGCCGCCGTGGTCGCCGGCCTCGCGAGCGCGGGCGTGGACGTCCTGCGCGTCGGTGTGCTGCCCACCCCCGCGGTGGCGCATCTCACCGGTGCGCTGGGCGCCGACCTCGGCGTGATGCTCTCCGCCAGTCACAACGCCATGCCCGACAACGGCATCAAGTTCTTCGCCCGCGGCGGCCACAAGCTCGCCGACGAGCTGGAGGACCGCATCGAGGCCGAGTACGACGAGCAGTTCGTGCACCGCACCGCAGCTCCCTGGCAGCGGCCCACCGGCGCCGGCGTCGGCCGCGTCAAGTCGTACGACCAGGGGCTCGACCAGTACATCGCGCACCTGCTCGGCGTCCTGCCCAACCGCCTCGACGGACTGAAGATCGTCCTCGACGAGGCGCACGGCGCCGCCGCCCGCGTCTCGCCCGAGGCGTTCACGCGCGCCGGTGCCGAGATCATCACCATCGGCGCGCAGCCCGACGGTCTGAACATCAACGACGGCTGCGGCTCCACCCACCTGGACCTGCTCAAGGCCGCCGTCGTCGAGCACAAGGCCGACCTCGGCATCGCGCACGACGGCGACGCCGACCGCTGCCTGGCCGTGGACCACACCGGCGCCGAGGTCGACGGCGACCAGATCCTCGCCGTGCTCGCCCTCGCCATGCGCGAGCACGGCACGCTGCGTCACGACACCGTTGTCGCCACCGTCATGTCGAACCTCGGCTTCAAGCTCGCCATGGAGGGGCAGGGCCTCTCGCTGGTGCAGACCGCCGTCGGCGACCGGTACGTCCTGGAGTCGATGAAGGAGCACGGCTTCGCCCTCGGCGGCGAGCAGTCCGGGCACGTCATCATCCTCGACCACGCCACCACCGGCGACGGCACGCTGACCGGGCTGCTGCTCGCGGCGCGGGTCGCCGAGACCGGCCGTACGCTGGCCGACCTCGCCGGTGTCATGGAGCGCCTGCCGCAGGTCCTCATCAACGTGCCGGACGTCGACAAGTCGCGTGTGAAGACCTCCGCCGAGCTCGCCACCGCCGTCGCCGACGCCGAGCGCGAGCTGGGCTCCACCGGCCGGGTCCTGCTGCGGCCCTCCGGTACGGAGCCGCTGGTGCGGGTCATGGTCGAGGCCGCCGACATCGAGCAGGCGCGGTCCGTGGCCGAGAGGCTCGCGGACTCGGTGAAGTCCGCGCTCGGCTAGGCGCGCCGGGGTTTGGCGGTACGGTCGCGCTGCGTGGCCCAGAGCGCCTTCTGGGCCAGCAGCGTGAGCGTACCGGCGAGGACGATGCCGAGGAGGTTCAGCAGGAGCTGCTCGGTGGAGCCCCACGCCTGCTTGTACTCGCTGTAGCTGAAGGCGACCGCGGCGTTCGCCGCCGCGGGGACCGTCGTCACGGAGATCGCCACGCCCACCAGGGCGCCCGACTTCGCCGACGTGAGGGAGAGCGTGCCCGCCGCGCCCGCGAGGACCGCGACGACGAACGAGAACCAGTCCGGGCGGTAGATGAAGTTCGTGTTCGGCCGCTCCGCCCTCAGGGCCTCGTCGCTGAACAGGTCCGTGGCGTCCATGAAGTAGCTGAAGCCGACCGTCACCGCCATCGCCACCAGGAAGCCCACCAGCAGCGCGATCAGCGAGCGCAGCGCCAGCCTCGGCGCGCGCCGCACCAGGGCCGTGCAGAAACCGGCGAGGGGGCCGAACTCCGGCCCGACGGCCATCGCGCCCACGATCAGGATCGCGTTGTCGAGCACGACGCCGCAGGCCGCGATCATCGTGGCGAGCGTGATGAACGCGACGTACGTGATCGAGAGCGTCGACTCCTCGTGCGTCGCGTCGGACAGCTGCTCCCACAGGACCGCGTCCGCCGCCTCGCCCGGAGCCTCGTGCTCCGCCTTGTCGGCGCGGTCGGAGAGGGAGAGATCGATGTTCTCCACCGCGATCGACCCGCACTTGTCGAGGTCCAGCGCGCGCAGGCCGCCGATCAGCTCGTCGCCCGCCTCGCGTGCGACGTCACACATGATCACGTCGCCCGTGGGGTTGCGGGCGGCGCCCGGGACCACGGCGAGGTGCGTGGTGCCCGTCGTCCCCTCGATCAGGCGCAGTACGTCGTCGGTCTTGTCGGCGGGGGAGATCAGGCGTAGGTGCAGCATGTGCGCAGGGTAGTCGGGCGGGGCGTGTGTCCCTTCAGAGTTTGCGCAGGCTCAGGCGCTGCACCTTGTGGTCGGGGCCCTTGCGGACCACCAGGGCGGCGCGGCCCCGGGTGGGCGCCACGTTCTCCAGGAGGTTCGGCTTGTTGATCGTGCGCCAGGTCGTGCGGGCGTAGTCCAGGGCCTCCTCCTCCGACACCTGCGTGTACTTGCGGAAGTACGAGGACGGGTTCTGGAAGGCCGTGTCGCGCAGCTTCTTGAAGCGGTTCAGGTACCAGCGCTCGATGTCCTCGGTGCGGGCGTCGACGTACACGCTGAAGTCGAAGTAGTCCGCGAGGCCCACGCGGGTGCGGCCGTCCTTGCCGGGGAGGGCGGGCTGAAGGACGTTCAGGCCCTCCACGATGAGGATGTCGGGGCGGCGGACGGTGAGGCGTCTGCCCGGGATGATGTCGTAGATCAGGTGGGAGTAGACCGGGGCCGTGACCTCCTGCTTGCCCGCCTTGATGTCCGCCACGAAGCGGGTGAGGGCGCGGCGGTCGTACGACTCGGGGAAGCCCTTGCGGGACATCAGGCCGCGTGCTTCGAGTTCCTTCGTGGGGAGGAGGAAGCCGTCGGTCGTCACCAGCTCCACGCGAGGGTGCTCCGGCCAGCGGGAGAGCAGGGCCTGGAGGAGGCGGGCGACGGTTGACTTGCCGACGGCCACGGAGCCGGCGACCCCTATGACGAAGGGGGTGCCGGACTGGGATCGCTTTTCGCCGAGGAAGGTGTTGAGGGCGCCGCGGAGGCCGTCCGTCGCTCCTACGTAGAGGTTCAGGAGGCGGGAGAGCGGGAGGTAGATGTCGCGGACCTCGTCCAGGTCGATGACGTCACCGAGGCCGCGCAGCTTCTCCACCTCCTCCGCCGTCAGGGGCAGGGGCGTCTTCTCCCGCAGAGCGCTCCACTCGGCGCGGGTCAGGTCGAGGTAGGGAGTCGCCTCCGGTTTGTGCCGGTGGGCGCTCCGCTGCGCCTTGTCTGGCGCGGAGACCGAAGAGATCACAGTCCATTGTTACGGCTGTTTGAACGGCCGTGGGGCGGGGCGTGTGGTGGGGTGTGTCACGCTGACCCGGTGTTTTTCGGGCGATTTCTGGGGTGAGTGGGCCTGTGATTATCGGGGTCGGCATCGACGTGGCCGAGATCGAGCGGTTCGGGGCGGCGTTGGCCCGGACGCCGGGGATGGCCCAACGGCTGTTCCTGGAGAGCGAGTTGTTGCTGCCGAGTGGGGAGCGGCGGGGGGTGGCCTCGCTGGCGGCGCGGTTCGCGGCGAAGGAGGCCTTGGCGAAGGCGTTGGGGGCGCCGGGGGGGCTTCGGTGGACCGATGCCGAGGTGTATGTCGAGGGGAGTGGGCAGCCGCGGGTGCGGGTGCGGGGGACTGTGGCGGCGCGGGCTGCGGAGTTGGGGGTGCGGGCCTGGCATGTGTCGCTCAGCCACGATGCGGGGGTTGCTTCTGCGGTGGTGATCGCTGAGGGGTAGGTGGGGCGGCCGTGGGTGCGGGTGCGGGTTGTGCCGTGGGGTGCCTCGGGTGCGTCTTTGGGGGCGGGGCCCCGGGGGTATGTCCGTGCTCGCCATCTTGGCGTGGGGCCTGTGCTGCTTCGGCGCCCTTATGACCACCACTGTGCTCCGCGCGCACATACCCCCGTGTCCCCTCGGGTGCGCTCGCGGGTGCGGGCCGTCGTCGCTTTTCCCGTCACGCCTGCCACACCGCGCCGGGTATTTCCGTGGGCGTGGGGGGACACTGAGGGGCATGCGTGATGCGTACGGAGTGTCGAGTGTCAGGGCGGCGGAGCGGGAGCTCATGGCTCGGGGGGCCGAAGGGGCCCTGATGCAGAGGGCGGCCGCGGGGCTTGCCGCCGAGTGTGCGCAGTTGCTCGGCAAGGTGTACGGCTCCCGGGTCACGCTGCTGGTGGGCAGCGGGGACAACGGTGGGGACGCCCTGTACGCCGGGGCTCGGCTGGCCCGGCGGGGGGCGGGTGTGAGCGCGGTGCTGCTGGCTCCGGAGCGGGCCCATGCCGGAGGGCTCGCCGCGTTGCGGGGCGCCGGGGGCGTGGTCGTGGACGGTGGTGCCGACCGGGCGGAGGACGTGGTCGCGCGGGCCCGGCTTGTCGTGGACGGCATCGTGGGGATCGGAGGGCGCGGCGGGCTCCGGGAGCGGGCGGCCGAGCTTGTCGCCGCCGCCGCGCGGGACGCGTTGGTCGTCGCCGTGGATCTGCCGAGCGGCGTCGACGCGGACACCGGCGAGGTGCACGGCGAGGCGGTGCGGGCCGATGTGACGGTGACGTTCGGGGCGTACAAGCCGGGGCTGTTGATCGATCCCGGGCGGGAGTATGCCGGAGCGGTGCGGCTTGTCGGCATCGGGCTGGAGTTGGCTTCCGGGGAGCGGGTGTTGGAGGCGTTGCAGTACGCGGATGTCGCGGGGCTGCTGCCTTTGCCGAGAGGGGAGAGCGACAAGTACCGGCGCGGGGTCGTCGGCATCGTCGCCGGTTCCGCGCGGTATCCCGGCGCCGCCGTGCTCTGCGTGGCCGGGGCGCTGCGCGGGGGCGCGGGCGCGGTGCGGTACGTGGGGCCCGCCGCGGACGCCGTCATCGCGCGGTTCCCCGAGGCGCTGGTCTCCGCCGGGCCGCCGTCGAAGGCGGGGCGGGTGCAGGCCTGGGTCGTGGGGCCCGGCCTCGGTGACGACGAGGAGCGGCTGCGGGACGCGGTCGGCGCCGAGGTGCCGGTGCTGATCGACGCCGACGGGCTGCGGCTGGTGGCGGAGCGGGCGGTGCGGGAGCGCCACGCGCCCACGCTGCTCACACCGCACGCCGGGGAGGCCGCCGCCCTGCTCGGTGTGCGGCGTGAGGAGGTGGAGGCGGGCCGGCTCTCCGCGGTGCGGGAGCTGGCGGGGCGGTTCGGCGCGACTGTTCTGCTGAAGGGGTCCACCACCTTGGTCGGCTCGGCCGAGGGCGCCGTGCGCGTCAACGCCACCGGCACGCCCTGGCTCGCCACTGCGGGCAGCGGCGACGTGCTGTCCGGTCTCGCGGGCTCCCTGCTCGCCGCGGGCCTCGGGGCGCGCGACGCGGGGTCCGTCGGCGCCTACCTGCACGGCCTCGCCGCCCGGCACGCCGCGGACGGGGCGCCCGTGGCCGCGCAGGACGTGGCCGACGCGATCCCCGCGGCCTGGCGGGACGTGCGGCGCCCCGGCTGACCGGTTGCGATGGGTGGCGTAGGCGGGCTGGTGGACATGGTTCGGGTGGTCGGCTCCGCCCGCCCGCCGAGGCCCAGCCGTGCGGGCGGGGCTGTCGGTGCGCTCTGAGACACTGGTCCGCGATGAACGAGACAGCCCCTTTCCGTGTCCGCGCCGAGATCGACCTCGCCGCCCTCCGCGCCAACGTGCGCTCGCTGCGCGCCCGTGCGCCGGAAGCCGCCTTCATGGCCGTGGTGAAGGCCGACGGGTACGGCCACGGAGCGGTGCCCTGCGCCAGGGCCGCTGTCCAGGCGGGCGCCACGTGGATCGGGACCGCGACGCCGGAGGAGGCCCTGGCCCTGCGCGCCGCGGGCCTGCCGGGGCGGATCATGTGCTGGCTGTGGACGCCCGGCGGCCCCTGGCGCGAGGGCGTCGAGGCCGACCTGGACATGGCGGTGAGCGCGCTGTGGGCGCTGCGCGAGGTGACGGCGGCGGCCCGCGAGGCGGGGCGCCCCGCGCGTATCCAGCTCAAGGCCGACACCGGCCTCGGGCGCAACGGCTGCATGCCGGCCGACTGGCCCGAGCTGATCGCCGAGTCCCTGCGCGCCGAGGCCGAGGGACTGGTCAGGGTCACCGGCCTCTGGTCGCACTTCGCGTGCGCCGACGAGCCGGGGCACCCCTCGATCGCCGCCCAGCTCACCGTCTTCCGGGAGATGGTCGCGTACGCCGAGGACCAGGGGATACGCCCCGAGGTGCGGCACATCGCCAACTCGCCGGCGACGCTCACGCTCCCGGAGGCCCACTTCGATCTCGTACGGGCGGGCATCGCGACGTACGGCGTCTCGCCGAGCCCCGAGGTGGGCACCCCCGAGGACTTCGGGCTGCGGCCCGTCATGACGCTCACCGCCTCGCTCGCCCACGTGAAGCGCGCCCCGGCCGGTCACGGCGTCAGCTACGGACATCACTACGTCACTCCGGGGGAGACGACCCTCGGCCTCATCCCCGCCGGGTACGGCGACGGCATCCCGCGCCACGCCTCCGGCACGGCCCCGGTGCTCGTCGGCGGCAAGTGGCGGACGGCCGCGGGCCGCGTGGCGATGGACCAGTTCGTGGTCGACCTCGGCGGGGACGAGCCCGAAGTGGGCGCCGAGGCCGTGCTGTTCGGGCCCGGTGGCCGGGGGGAGCCGACCGCGGAGGACTGGGCCCAGGCGGCGGGCACCATCGCGTACGAGATCGTCACCCGCATCGGATCGCGCGTCCCGCGGCTGTACGTGAATGAGCGGCCCGGCACCGGAGAGATGTGAACGAGCAGTCCGACCACTGACTAGGAGCGGCACGTGAGCGAGAGCAGCACGGGGGCTGCCGCGGCGGAAGCGGTGACGGAAGTCGTGACGGAGGCCGCCGCCGTGGCGGGGAGCTGGCGCCGGGCCGGGGTGGCCGGCGCGGCGCTGGGTGTCATCGCCGCGGGCGCCGCCGCCGGCGTCGCCATAGAGCGGCTCACCGTCGGCCGGGGCATGCGCAAGAAGGCCCGCCTCGCCCTGGACGCCGCGGGGCCGTACGGCTCGCTGCGCGGCATGCCCGGCACGGCGTACGCGGACGACGGCACCGAGCTGGCCTACGAGGTCGAAGAGGTCGAGGACGCGCCGCGCGACGCGGTCACCGTCGTCTTCAGCCACGGCTACTGCCTGAACCAGGACTCCTGGCACTTCCAGCGCGCCGCCCTGCGCGGGGTGGTCCGGGCGGTCTACTGGGACCAGCGCAGCCACGCCCGTTCGGCCCGGGGCGTCGACCAGGTGGAGCGCGATGTGCCGGTCTCCATCGACCAGTTGGGGCGCGACCTGAAGGCCGTCATCGACGCGGCCGCCCCCGAGGGGCCGCTCGTCCTCGTCGGGCACTCCATGGGCGGCATGACGACCATGGCCCTGGCCGACCAGTTCCCGGAGCTGATTCGCGAGCGCGTCGTGGGCGTCGCCCTTGTCGGCACGTCCTCGGGGCAGCTCGGTCAGGTGAACTTCGGGCTGCCGGTGGCCGGGATGAACGCGGTCCGGCGGGTGCTGCCCGGTGTGCTGCGGGCGCTGGGCTCGCAGGCCGAGCTGGTGGAGCGCGGGCGGCGGGCCACCGCCGACCTCTTCGCCGGCGTCATCAAGCGCTACTCGTTCTCGCGCAAGGACGTCGACCCGGCGATCGCGCGCTTCGCGGAGCGGATGATCGAGTCGACGCCGATCGACGTCGTCGCGGAGTTCTACCCGGCCTTCGCCGAGCACGACAAGGCGGCGGCCCTGGCGCATTTCGCGGGGCTGCCGGTGCTGGTGCTCGCGGGCGAGAAGGACCTCGTCACGCCGAGCGAGCACAGCGAGGCGATCGCCGCGCTGCTGCCGGACGCCGAGCTGGTCCTGGTCCCGGACGCCGGGCACCTGGTCATGCTGGAGCACCCGGAGGTGGTCACGGACCGGCTCGCCGAGCTGCTGTCCAGGGCGGGCGCCGGTGGCCGGGCGGCAGCCGATGCGGGGTCCTCCAGCGGCTAACGTGGTCGGTATGGAAGCACCGCACCACCAGGCCCCCGCCAACGTACTCAAGATCACCGTCAACTCCCCCGAACAGATGGGCGAGTTGGGCCGCCGCCTGGCCAAACTGCTGCACCCCGGCGACCTCGTCATGCTCAACGGTGAGCTCGGTGCCGGCAAGACCACGCTGACCCGCGGCCTCGGTGAGGGCCTCGGGGTGCGCGGCGCCGTCACCTCGCCGACCTTCGTCATCGCCCGCGTCCACCCGCCGCTCGGCGCGGGCCCCGCGCTGGTGCACGTCGACGCGTACCGCCTGGGCGGTGGCCTCGACGAGATGGAGGACCTGGACCTCGACGTCTCGCTCCCCGAATCGGTGATCGTCGTGGAGTGGGGCGAGGGCAAGGTCGAGGAGCTGACGGATGACCGGCTGCACGTCGTCATCCACCGGGCCGTCGGCGACACGACGGACGAGGTGCGCGAGGTGACCCTGACCGGGCTCGGCGAGCGGTGGGCCGGCGCGGATCTGGCGTCGCTCGCGGCCTAGGCGCGGCACGGACTCGTACGTTCACCCGAAGGTTCCGACAAGTCGTCGGCAAGATGTTGCGTCGCGTGCGTCGCGCGTGGTCACATGGATACCGGTACTGGTTAGGTCTACCTAACCACGTTTGCCCCCGGGAGCCCAGGAGGCATCCATGTCGGCTTCAGAACGTGACGCACAGCCGCAGCCGCACGGGCTGCCGGGACCTCTGGCCGTCTCGGACCCGGCGCACCTGTCGATGAGTGATCTGCTGGCTTCGTGCGCCGCCGCCACGGCCATCTCCACGCCGCCCAGGTATCCGGCGCCCGCCGGACGCAGGCCCGAGGTGGCTACGGAACGACGACGACCTTCTTGCTGATCGTCGCGAACTCCCACATCGCGTTGCCGTGCGCGCGCGACTCGCGGATGCCGCCGGTCTTCTTCGACGGGTCCGGCTTCGGCGTGGAGTTGTCGACCGCGGCGCTGAAGCCGACCGTGATGCCGTCGACGCTCGTGAACCGCACGACGTGCTCGATCGGCACGCCGTCCGTGCCGGTGACGGAGCCGGAGCGGGAGGTGACGGCGTACGTGCCCGGCGCCGGGTCGACCGTGCCCGGCGTCACCTTGAACGTGATCCGAGGCTTTCCCGAGGCCTCGACCAGCCAGACGCGGTCCTCGGCCAGGGAGTACACGACCCGCTCGCCCGCGCCGGACCGCGCCGGCACCGCCGTCGGGTCCGCCTTCTCCTCGGGGCTGCGCGGGGCGGACGCGCCGGGGGACTTCTCGGGACGCTTGCCGAGGTCCTCCGGCACGCTGGCCGAGGCCTGATAGGCGAGGAAGCCGATCGCGGCGACCGCGGCGGCGGTGAGCCCGGCCACGAATCCCGAGCTGCTCCTTGACACCTTGCGCCACCCACCTTTTCGTACTGCGACGACTATGAAGTGACGGTAGCAGGAAGGGCCCCTCATCCCGGGGCGGCCGTGCGGCGGGCGCCGGAGCCGTAGGCTGTTCGCGTGCTCTTGCTCGCTCTTGATACCGCAACGCCCGCCGTCACCGTCGCCCTGCACGACGGCTCCTCCGTCGTGGCCGAATCGAGCCAGGTGGACGCCCGCCGACACGGGGAACTGCTGCTTCCGGCCGTCGACCGCGTCCTCGCCGACGCCGGCCTGAGACTCGACGCCGTCACCGGCATCGTCGCCGGGGTCGGTCCCGGCCCCTACACCGGGCTGCGGGTCGGCCTGATGACCGCCGAGACGTTCGGCCTCGCGCTCGGCGTCCCCGTGCACGGCGTGTGCACGCTGGACGGCCTCGCGTACGCCTGTGGCATCGAGACCGGCCCGTTCGTGGTCGCCACCGACGCCCGGCGCAAGGAGGTCTACTGGGCGCGCTACGCCGACGCGCGCACGCGCGTGACCGACGCCGCCGTCGACCGGCCCGCGGACATCGCCGCCGAGGTCCAGGGCCTGCCCGCCGTCGGCGCGGGCGCGCTGCTCTACCCCGACACCTTCCCCGACGCCCGCGCCCCCGAGCACGTCTCGGCGGCGGCCCTCGCCTCCCTCGCCGCCGAGCGGCTCGCCGCGGGCGAGGAACTCCTGGAGCCGAGGCCGCTGTACCTGCGCCGCCCCGACGCGCAGGTGCCGAAGAACTACAAGGTGGTCACTCCCCAGTGACCCAGGTGAACGCGGCCGCCGTGCTGCGCGAGATGCGCTGGTGGGACATCGACGCGGTGTTCGCCCTGGAGAAGGAGCTCTTCCCGGACGACGCCTGGTCACGCGGCATGTTCTGGTCCGAGCTCGCCCACGCGCGCGGGCCGCTGGCCACCCGCCGCTACGTGGTGGCCATGGACGGCGACCGTCTCGTCGGGTACGCGGGCCTCGCCGCCTCGGGCGACCTGGCGGACGTCCAGACCATCGCC
Organism: Streptomyces sp. 135; assembly: GCF_020026305.1. NCBI lineage: Bacteria > Bacillati > Actinomycetota > Actinomycetes > Kitasatosporales > Streptomycetaceae > Streptomyces > Streptomyces sp. 135. The sequence continues at coordinate 5,066,357 of NZ_CP075691.1, forward strand.
GTCGCCCGCGACCACTGGGGCACCGGGCTCGGCGCCCGGCTGCTCACCGACCTGCTCCAGGCCGCCACCGCCTTCGAGTGCGCCGAGGTCATGCTGGAGGTGCGCGTCGACAACACGCGCGCACAGAAGCTGTACGAGCGCTTCGGCTTCGAACCCATCGGCTTCCGGCGCGGCTACTACCAACCGGGCAACGTGGACGCCCTGGTCATGCGTCGCACCGATCCCTCCACCCCCGTATCAGGCGTACAAGGAACCGAGATTCATGGCTGACTCGCGCGACGAACCCCTCGTCCTCGGCATCGAGACCTCCTGCGACGAAACCGGCGTCGGCATCGTCCACGGCACCACCCTGCTCGCCGACGCCGTCGCCTCCAGCGTCGACGAGCACGCCCGCTTCGGCGGTGTCGTCCCCGAGGTCGCCTCCCGGGCCCACCTGGAGGCGATGGTGCCGACCATCGACCGCGCCCTGAAGGAAGCCGGGGTGAGCGCGAAGGACCTCGACGGCATCGCGGTGACCGCCGGGCCCGGCCTCGCGGGCGCGCTGCTCGTCGGCGTCTCGGCGGCCAAGGCCTACGCCTACGCGCTCGACAAGCCGCTGTACGGCGTCAACCACCTCGCCTCGCACATCTGTGTGGACCAGCTGGAGCACGGGCCGCTGCCCGAGCCGACCATGGCGCTCCTGGTCTCCGGTGGCCACTCGTCGCTGCTGCTCTCCGCCGACATCACCTCGGACGTGCGGCCGCTCGGCTCGACCATCGACGACGCGGCGGGCGAGGCCTTCGACAAGATCGCGCGGGTGCTGAACCTCGGTTTCCCGGGCGGCCCCGTCATCGACCGGTACGCGCGCGAGGGCGACCCGAACGCCATCGCCTTCCCGCGCGGGCTCACCGGGCCGCGCGACCCCGCGTACGACTTCTCCTTCTCCGGCCTGAAGACGTCCGTCGCCCGCTGGATCGAGGCGAAGCGGGCCGCGGGGGAGGACGTGCCGGTGCGGGACGTGTCGGCTTCCTTCCAGGAGGCGGTCGTCGACGTGCTGACCCGCAAGGCCGTCCGCGCCTGCAAGGACGAGGGCGTCGACCACCTCATGATCGGCGGCGGTGTGGCCGCCAACTCGCGGCTGCGCGCCCTCGCCCAGGAGCGGTGCGAGAAGGCGGGCATCCGGCTGCGCGTGCCGCGGCCGAAGCTGTGCACGGACAACGGCGCGATGGTCGCCGCCCTCGGCGCGGAGATGGTGGCGCGCAACCGGTCGGCCTCGTCCCTCGACCTGTCGGCGGACTCGTCGCTGCCGGTGACGGAGCCGCACGTGCCGGGCCACGGCCATGGCCACGCGCACGACCACGATCACGTGCACGAGGTCAGCAAGGAGAACCTGTACTCGTGACCGTCGCGCTGATGTGGGAGGCCCGTGCCGCCGACGGGCGGGGCGAGGAACTGCTGGCATGGGCGCGGGAACAGCGGTTCGACGCCGCGCCGCTGCGACGGGAGTACTTCCGCGCCCCGCAGGACCGGGTCCTCGTCATCACCTGGTGGGACGCCGCGTACGACGCCGACCTTCCGGAGCTGCCGGAACCGGCGCCGGAGTTGGTGACGCGCGCGGTGCACCGCTGGCGGTTCGAGTCGGTGGACGCGGGCTGAGGATCAGCTCCTGCGGTACGTCAGCAGGTACCGCCAGAACAGCAGTTGCCGCACGCTGCTGCCGGGCAGGAGGCGCGCTGCCTCGGCTCGGACTTGCGGGAGCGTCATGTCGGGCTGCCGTACGGGGGCCTTGAGCGGGGGCGCGTACGTGCCGCGCAGGCGCTCACCCGCGTACACCGCCGCCCGCGCCACGGCGTTGGCGGGCGACGCCGCGAGGTCCCACCACGTCATCCCGCGGTAGCAGCCGAGGACGAGCAGGGTGCCGCCGGGGGCGAGGGCCGCGCGCAGCCGTGTGACCGTGGCGAACGGCATGTGGTGCAGGCTCGCCAGACAGGTGATCACGTCGTAGCGGCCCTCGGGAAGATCCTGTGCGGTCACGTCCGCCTGCCTAGCGGGGGCCTCCGCCGGCCGCCTCGGCCGCGGCGATGACCTCCTGCGACGGATCAAGCGCGTCGACCTCGTAACCACGCGCCGCGAGCCGCCGAGCGAAGCGGCCGGTGCCGCAGCCGACGTCGAGGGCGGTGCGGCCGTGCGGCGGCAGGTGCCTCAGGAGCAGCGGGTGGTAGTGGTCGTTGTGGTCGAAGGGCATGGCGGCGAGCCTGGCAGAGCAAGGCTCAGTTCCGGGGGCGCCCCGTAAAGGGCGCGGGGAACCGCGCGGTCAACCCGGGACGGCCCGCGGGCAAGAACGGCCCCCAGGCGCCCGGCAGGCAGAACAGACGCCCGGTCAGACCGGAGCCGTCGGGTGTCCGATCAGCATCATCGGCGCCCCCGCCACCCGCGTCAGGAACACCGTCGCCGCGTTCTTGCCCCGGGGCTTCACCTTCCGCCGCAGTTCCTCCGGCTCCACCGCCGAGCCCCGCTTCTTCACCGTGAGGATCCCGACCTCCCGCTCCCGCAGCAGGGCCTTCAGCTTCTTCACGCCGAAGGGCAGCTGATCGGTGATCTCGTACGCGACGGCGTACGGCGTCGCGTGCAGCTCGTCGGAGGTGACGTACGCGATGGTCTCGTCGATCAGTCCGCCGGCGACCCGGGCCGCGACCTCGGCGACCAGATGCGCGCGGATGACGGCGCCGTCCGGCTCGTACAGGTACCGCCCCACGGGGCGCACCTCGGGGTCGGGCAGCATCGTGGCGAGCGGGCTCCGCAGGGAGGCGCCGCCGGGCAGCAGCGTCGCGCGGTGCGAGGCGGGGGAGTCCGTGCCGAACCACAGCACGGCCTCCTTCACGTCACCGCCGTCCGAGATCCACTCGGCCTCGGCCTCGGCGGGGACCGCCTCGTGCGGGATGCCGGGGGCGATCTTCAGCGCGGCGCGCGGGGCCTTGCGGGCCGCCTCGACCGCCCACGACAGCGGCGGGGAGTAGGACTCCGGGTCGAAGATGCGGCCCCGCCCCGAGGACCGCCGCGCCGGGTCGACGAACACCGCGTCGTACGCCGAGGTGTCCACGTCGGTGACGTCGGCCTCGCGCACCTCGATCAGGTCGGCGAGGCCGAGCGCTTCCGCGTTGGCCCGGGCGACCGCGCAGGTCAACGGGTCACGGTCGACGGCGAGTACGGAGATCCCGGCCCGCGCCAGGGCGATCGCGTCGCCGCCGATGCCGCAGCACAGGTCCGCGAGAGAGCGCACCCCGAGGGCCTTGAAACGCTCCGCGCGGTGCGTGGCGACGGAGGCGCGGGTGGACTGCTCGACCCCGTTCGGCGTGAAGAACATCCGGGCCGCGTCCTCGGCGCCGAACTTCGCCGCGGCCCGCGTGCGCAGCCGCGCCTGGGCGAGGGCGGCGGAGACCAGCGGCGCCGGGTAGGTACGGCGCAGCCGGGTGGCGGCGGCGAGCTCCTGCGCGGGTTCGACGTCTCGCACCTGGTCGAGCAGGGCCCGGCCCGTGCCGGTGCGCAGGGCGGCGAAGGCGGCGAGGGGATCGCCGAGGCCGGCGTCGCCGTCGGCGTGGTCGGCTGCGGGGCTGCTCGGCGTGTTCGGGGCGTTCACCTGCCCCATTGTGGGCCAGTCGGTGGACGGTGTGCGGCGGGCGGCGGTGTCGGCCCCCCGGCCGGGCGGTGAACTGCGAGGATCCGGCGCCATGCAACTCGTACGACAAAACGAAGAATGCGCCGTAAGACGGAAGAATCAGGCGCGTGCCGTGGTGGCCGCCCTGACCGTCGCGGCGATCGCCTCGGGCTGCGTCTCCGAGGGTGACTCCGATGCCGTGCGGCCCGCCCACGGCGTGCAGCCGCTCCAGGCACCGCCCGCCCGGGCCCTCGACTCCTACGCCCGCCAGCTCGGCGCCGCCCAGGCCGCGCGCGTCGCCGCCGCCAAGCGCTGGGGGCTGGCCAAGACACCGCTGACCGCGCCCGAGCCGCCCGCGACCAAGCCGCGGATCAAGGCCCGCAAGGGGTTCGAGGTCAGGGGCCAGGCGAAGCTGCCGCCGGTCTTCACGACGATCCCGACCAAGAAGAAGGTCGTCTTCCTGACCATCGACGACGGCGCCGAAAAGGACCGGGCGTTTCTGCGGATGATGAGCGACCTGAAGATCCCGTACACCGCCTTCCTCAGCAACTACCTGGTCAAGGAGGACTACGGCTACTTCAGGAAGATGCAGGACCGCGGTGTCGCCCTGAACAACCACACCCTCAACCACCCGTACCTGCCCGGACTCTCGTACAAGCGGCAACGCCACGAGATCTGCGGCATGCAGAAGGTCATCGAGAAGCGCTACGGCAAGCGGCCCGAACTCTTCCGGCCGCCGTACGGCAACTACAACCGGGACACGCTGCGGGCCGCCAAGTCCTGCGGCATCAAGGCGGTGCCGCTGTGGAACGCGGAGGCCTTCGCCAACCGCATGGACTACCGCGAGTGGGACCGTGACCTGCACCCCGGCGACATCATCCTCACCCACTTCCGAGGCCGCGATGACTGGAAGGGCACCATGCCCGACATGGTCCGCCGGGTCATGAAGACGGTCACGAGCAAGGGGTACGCGGTGGCCAGGCTGGAGGACTACCTGTGACCCGGCGGGCGCGGGCACACCGCCGCCTCCTCGCCGGGGCCGTGCTGTGCGGAGTACTCGCGCCCGCGCTGTTGACGTCCTGCGCGGAATCGGTGGACCCGATCGAGCGTCTCGGCAGAAAGGCGGCCGAGAAGATGCCGCGCAAGGAGAAGCCGGGGACGCCCGGCTGCCGGCAGGCCCCGGAGGCAGGGCAGTCGCGCGCCGCGGCAACACCCACGGGGGAACTCGGGGCCCCGGAAACCCGTTGCCCGGGCAAGGCCAGTCCTGTGCCCGCCCGGCCGAGGAGCGCCGCGTCCCCGTGAGGCCCGACGCAGCCGGTTGGCACTCCGCTTGACCGAGTGCTAATCGCCGTCCTAGTCTCGCTTCTGGCACTCCCCGTTGGAGAGTGCCAACAGCGACGGGCAGGTCCGGCACCCGCGACGACGGATCCACCTGGTCGCCACACTCAGACTTGACCCCGTGAGATCTCCGAAGGGGGAGACCGGATCGTGACGACCACCAGCTCCAAGGTTGCCATCAAGCCGCTTGAGGACCGCATCGTGGTCCAGCCGCTCGATGCCGAGCAGACCACGGCCTCCGGCCTGGTCATTCCGGACACCGCCAAGGAGAAGCCCCAGGAGGGCGTCGTCCTGGCCGTGGGCCCGGGCCGCTTCGAGAACGGCGAGCGCCTGCCGCTCGACGTGAAGACCGGCGACATCGTGCTGTACAGCAAGTACGGCGGCACCGAGGTGAAGTACAACGGCGAGGAGTACCTCGTCCTCTCGGCTCGCGACGTGCTCGCGATCGTCGAGAAGTAGTTCACCCGAAGCAGAAGCATTGCTTTCGAGCTGCGCCCCTGGTCACCCCGCTGATTGCCGGGCGGCGAGGGGCGCAGTTCGTTCACCCGAGTTTTCGAGAGGGCTGAATCGCTCCCATGGCGAAGATCCTGAAGTTCGACGAGGACGCCCGTCGCGCCCTTGAGCGCGGCGTCAACAAGCTTGCCGACACGGTCAAGGTGACGATCGGCCCCCGTGGCCGCAACGTCGTCATCGACAAGAAGTTCGGCGCCCCCACCATCACCAACGACGGCGTCACCATCGCCCGTGAGGTCGAGGTCGAGGACCCGTACGAGAACCTCGGCGCCCAGCTGGTGAAGGAGGTGGCGACCAAGACCAACGACATCGCTGGTGACGGCACCACCACCGCCACCGTGCTCGCCCAGGCCCTGGTCAAGGAAGGCCTGCGCAACGTCGCCGCCGGCGCCTCCCCGGCCGCCCTGAAGAAGGGCATCGACGCCGCCGTCAAGGCCGTCTCCGAGGAGCTCCTCGCCACCGCCCGTCCGATCGACGACAAGGCCGACATCGCGGCCGTCGCCGGTCTGTCCGCCCAGGACCCGCAGGTCGGCGAGCTCATCGCCGAGGCGATGGACAAGGTCGGCAAGGACGGCGTCATCACCGTCGAGGAGTCCAACACCTTCGGCCTGGAGCTCGACTTCACCGAGGGCATGGCCTTCGACAAGGGCTACCTGTCGCCGTACATGGTGTCCGACCAGGAGCGTATGGAGGCCGTCCTCGACGACCCGTACATCCTGATCCACCAGGGCAAGATCTCCTCCATCCAGGACCTCCTGCCGCTGCTCGAGAAGGTCATCCAGGCCAACTCCTCGAAGCCGCTCCTGATCATCGCCGAGGACGTCGAGGGCGAGGCCCTGTCGACCCTGGTCGTGAACAAGATCCGCGGCACCTTCAACGCCGTCGCGGTGAAGGCCCCCGGCTTCGGCGACCGCCGCAAGGCGATGCTCGGCGACATGGCCACCCTCACCGGTGCCACCGTCATCGCCGAAGAGGTCGGCCTCAAGCTCGACCAGGTCGGTCTGGACGTGCTCGGCACCGCCCGCCGCGTCACCATCACCAAGGACGACACGACGATCGTCGACGGCGGCGGCAACAAGGCCGACGTCGAGGGCCGGGTCAACCAGATCAAGGCCGAGATCGAGGCCACGGACTCCGACTGGGACCGCGAGAAGCTCCAGGAGCGCCTCGCGAAGCTGGCCGGCGGCGTGTGCGTCATCAAGGTCGGCGCCGCCACCGAGGTGGAGCTGAAGGAGAAGAAGCACCGTCTGGAGGACGCCATCTCCGCGACCCGCGCCGCGGTCGAGGAGGGCATCGTCTCCGGTGGTGGCTCGTCCCTGGTCCACGCCGTCAAGGTCCTTGAGGGCAACCTCGGCAAGGAGGGCGACGAGGCCACCGGTGTCGCCGTCGTCCGCCGCGCCGCCGTCGAGCCGCTGCGCTGGATCGCCGAGAACGCCGGCCTGGAGGGTTACGTCATCACCTCCAAGGTCGCCGAGCTCGACAAGGGCTTCGGCTTCAACGCCGCGACCGGCGAGTACGGCGACCTGGTCAAGGCCGGCGTCATCGACCCGGTCAAGGTCACCCGTTCGGCCCTGGAGAACGCCGCGTCGATCGCTTCGCTGCTGCTGACGACCGAGACGCTGGTCGTCGAGAAGCCGGCGGAGGACGAGGGCGACGCGGGTCACGGCCACGGCCACGGTCACTCCCACTGACCGCTGCGCTCTGCCTGAACGGTGTACCGAGGCCCGGCTCCCCCCTTGCGGGGAGCCGGGCCTCGGCCCTTTCCGGGGGCGCGTCTGCCGGGTGGCTCTGCCTCTGCCGGGTGCAGGTCGTCTCTGGCTGGTCGCGCAGTTCCCCGCGCCCCTGACGGGGCGTGGCCCCGGCCCCGCCCAGGGCCAGGGCTACTGGGGGCCGTACTTCCGTCCCGTACGCGACGTGACCCCGCCCAGCAGAGACCTGGGCGTCAGCTTGGCCACGCCCATCAGGGCCTTGTACCGGGGGTCGGGGATCGAGACGACCTTGCCCCGGGCCAAGTCGGCCAGCGCCGCCGCGACCAGCTTGTCCGCGTCGAGCCACATCCAGTCGGGGATGTTGGACGTGCCCATGCCGGCACGCTCATGGAACTCCGTACGGACGAAGCCGGGGCACAGCGCCATCAGCCGCACCCCACTGCCCGCCAGATCCTTCGCCGCGCCCTGCGTGAACTGCACGACCCACGCCTTCGAAGCGCCGTACGTGCCACGCGGCAGGAACGCCGCGACCGACGCGACGTTCACCACACCGCCCCGGCCCCGCTCCCGCATCGATTCCACGGCCGCCGACGTCAGCCGCAGCACCGCCTCGCAGTGCACCTTGAGCATGGTCAGCTCGTCGGCCATGGGGACTTCCAGGTACCGGCCCTTGTTGCCGAAGCCCGCGTTGTTGATCAGCAGATCGACCGCGTCCCTGCGGTTCGAGAGCCGCTTCTCGACCGCTTCGATGCCGTCGTCCGTCGAGAGGTCGGCGGTGAGCACCTCCGCCTCGATGCCGTGCCGGTCGTGCAGCTCGGTCGCCTGCTCCCGCAGCCGCTTGGTGTCGCGCGCCACCAGGACGAGGTTGTGGCCGTCACCGGCGAGGCGTCGCGCGAAGGCGGCGCCGATGCCGGCGGTTGATCCCGTAATCAGAGCCGTAGTCATGGACCAAGGCTAGTGAGATCCGGTGACGGCCGTGCCGCGCGGACGTCAGGCCTCCGGATCACGAGGCCCCCGCGCCGGAGCGCGCCGCGTATGTGCGCGCCCGCTCGGCCACCTCGGGGTGCAGCGCCTCGCCCGCGTCGAGCAGCCGCGGCAGCAGCGTGTTCTCCGTCATGACGGCGCGGAACTGGAGGGCGACGGTGACCTCGTGCGCCGGGCGGTGCAGGATCTCGACGGCGTCCCCGGCCTTGATCTCACCCGGCTCGATCACCCGGAAATAGGCGCCGGGAACGCCTTCCCGGGTGAACCGCTTCACCCACCCCCGCTCGCCGAGATGGCCCTGGAACGTACGGCAGGGAATGCGGCCGCTCGTCACTTCGAGCACCAGACCGGAGCCGATCCGCCAGCGCTCGCCGATCTTCGCGCCGCTCACGTCGATCCCGGACGTCGTGAGGTTCTCGCCGAAGGAGCCGTCGGGCAGGGACCGCCCGAGCGTGCGCTCCCAGGCGTCGAGGTCCTCGCGGGCGTAGGCGTACACCGCCTGGTCGTCTCCGCCGTGGTGGCGCAGGTCGCTGACCGAGTCACCGGCCAGACCGCTGCCGGCGACGCCCTTGGGGCCCGGTGCGCTCACCTTGACCGGTCCTGCGGCCGGGCGCTTGGCGATGCCGGTGCGGCCCGAGGGGGCGTCGGTGTACGGGACGGCTTCGGAACGGCCCAGGTTCACAGACAGAAGCTTCATGACGCGGCAGCGTAGGCGCAACGGCCTCAAAGGCGCGACCGAATATTTCGCTTCATGCCCAAGCATCGCTTATGCTCGGACCGTGATCGAGGCCCGTCATCTCCGTGTCCTGCGCGCCGTGGCCACCACCGGCTCCTTCTCGGCGGCGGCCCGCGAGCTCGGCTGCACCCAGCCCGCCGTGAGCCAGCAGATGAAGGCCCTCGAAGCCTCGACCGGGACGCCGCTGCTGATCCGCACCGGCCGTGAGATGCGCCTGACCCAGGCGGGCGAGGCCCTGGTCAGGCACGCCACGGGCATCCTCGCCGGGCTCACCGCCGCGGAGGAGGAGATCGCCGCCATCGCGGGCCTGCGCGCGGGCCGGGTCCGTCTCGTCTCCTTCCCCAGCGGCAGCTCGACGCTGGTGCCCGGCGCCCTCGCGGCGCTGCGCGCGGCACACCCCGGCACGCGCGTGTCCCTCGTGGAGGCCGAGCCGCCGCGCTCGGTGGAGATGCTGCGCGAGGGCGACTGCGACGTGGCGCTGGCCTTCCGGTACGAGGGGCGGCGTGAAGCGCCTCAGGGCAGGGGCGGTGGTGTGGCCGCCGCCGAGGAGTGGGACGACCTCGTCGTGCGCCCCCTGCTCGCGGACCGGCTCGTCGGGCTCGTACCCGAGGGGCACCGGCTCGCGGGGGCCGACGCGGTCACCATCGGGGAGTTCGCCGATGAGCCGTGGATCGCGGGCTGCCCGCGCTGCCGACGGCAGTTGGTGGAGGTCTGTGAGGGGGCCGGCTTCGTGCCCCGGATCGATTTCGCGACCGACGACTATCCGGCGGTGATCGGCCTGGTCGGCGCGGGCCTCGGGGTGGCCGTGCTGCCCGAGCTCGCGATCGAGTCGGTGCGCCCGAGGGGTGCCCGCACGGTGACGGTGGAGCCTGCCGTGCGGCGGGAGATCGTGGCGCTCACGCTGCCGGACCTGGCGCAGGTGCCGGCCGTCGCCGCCACGCTGGACCACCTCGCGCGGGCCGCGGCCCGCTGAGCGCGGCGCACCGAGGGGCCGTGAGGCTCCGAGGGGCCAGGCCCCACCGGGAAACCGGGCCCAATCCGAAGAAACGTTACTTCAGTGGTGGGACGGGGCTCTCCCCGGCGACGCGGTCGCCGTGACCAGGCGGTTGCGCGCCCGCCCCATGAGTTCCTCGCGCTCGTCCTCCGTCAGTCCGCCCCACACGCCGTACGGCTCGCGCACCGCGAGCGCGTGAGCGGCGCACTCCGCGCGTACCGGGCACCGCATGCAGACCTCCTTGGCGGAGTTCTCTCGTGCGCTGCGCGCCGCGCCCCGCTCGCCCTCCGGGTGGAAGAAGAGCGAGCTGTCGACCCCGCGGCAGGCCGCGAGGAGCTGCCAGTCCCACAGATCTGCGTTCGGTCCGGGAAGGCGGGAGAAATCTGCCATTGCTGGTCCCCTTGAAGCCGTTCTGACGCGGATAGGTGCCCACGACCGTACATCTACTGTCTAAGGAGATGAAAATATGACTCATTGCGAATCTAGCCATAGACACCGGTAAATGGGAAGAAAAGCCGCTAAATGGGGCATAGCTTGTGATGAAACGTTGAGGGTCTCCCGCGCGCTCTGCTCCGTGTCCGGGCCCTCACGTAGAGTGCCGAAGATGACTGACAGCCCCGTAACTCTTTCGGGTGACCGTCGTTGAGAGTGCGGAGGCGGTTGAAAGAACAAGCGCTCGGGCAGGTGTCCGAGAGCGTCAACCGCACAGGTGACGAATAAGTACCAGCCTGGAGGCTCAAGGTGACGCGCAGCAGCTGTGAGAGCCGCGGAGGACAGTCATGACATCCGTCCTCGTCTGCGACGACTCCCCGCTTGCCCGAGAGGCGCTCCGCCGGGCGGTCGCGACCGTGCCCGGCGTCGAGCGCGTGACGACGGCGGCCAACGGCGAGGAAGTCCTCCGCCGCTGGGGCGCCGACCGCTCGGACCTGATTCTGATGGACGTACGCATGCCTGGTCTGGGCGGCGTGGAGACCGTCCGGCGGCTGCTGTCCGCCGACCCCGGTGCGCGCATCATCATGCTCACCGTCGCCGAGGACCTCGACGGGGTCGCGCTCGCGGTCGCCGCCGGTGCCCGCGGCTATCTGCACAAGGACGCCTCGCGCGCCGAACTGCGCGCGACGGTCACGCAGGCGCTCGCCGACCCGACGTGGCGGCTCGCCCCGCGCAGACTGCGCTCGGCCGAGATGGGCGCCGCGCCCACGCTGACCGCGCGCGAGATCCAGGTGCTCGAAGGCATGAGCCACGGCCGGTCGAACGCGGAGATCGGGCGCGAGCTCTTCCTCTCCGAGGACACCGTGAAGACACACGCCAGGCGGCTCTTCAAGAAGCTCGGTGCCTCGGACCGGGCGCACGCGGTCGCGCTCGGTTTCCGCTGGGGTCTGGTCCGCTGAGTGCGCCGCAGCGGGGGCGTGGCGCTCCCCGCCCGCCGCTCGGTGGGCGGGGCGACGGACGCCCGCTTTCGACCTTTTCGAGAGCGGTTGCCGTCGCTTCGCCGCCGATGCCGCATCCTTGAGGTGTGGAGTTCCTCGGGGACGAGTCGATCGAGCGGGAGGGGAGGGCGCAGGAGATGAGTTCCGGCGCACCTGCTCATAACGCTTCAGTGCACAACTACGGACGCGGTGCCACGGATCAGTCGCCACCAAGGCACCATGGACCGATGCGCGATGACAAGACGACGGTGATCGGTGCCCTCGTCCTTCGCGCCGTTGAGGGCGACGAACAGGCCACGCACGACCTGCTGGCGCACGTGCACCCGCTGGCCCTGCGGTACTGCCGCACCCGGCTGTCCCGGCTGCCGGGTGACGCGCGCCACTTCGTGGAGGACCTGGCACAGGAGGTCTGCGTCGCGGTGCTCCTCGCGCTGCCGCGCTACAAGGACACCGGGCGGCCCTTCGAGGCGTTCGTCTTCGCGATCGCCGCGCACAAGGTGGCCGATCTGCAGCGCGCGGCGATGCGCCATCCCGGATCCACCGCCGTGCCCTCCGACGAGATGCCCGAGCGGCCCGACGACTCGCTCGGCCCGGAGGAGCGCGCCCTGCTCAGCAGTGACGCGGAGTGGGCCAAGAAGCTCCTCGCCAACCTTCCGGAGAACCAGCGCGAGCTGTTGCTGCTCAGGATCGCCGTCGGGCTCACGGCCGAGGAGACCGGACAGATGCTGGGCATGTCGCCCGGCGCGGTGCGGGTGGCCCAGCACCGGGCGCTGAGCCGCCTGAGGGCGCTCGCCGAGCAGTAGGCACCTGCCCGCGGGCAGACGTACGAACGTACAAAGAACGCCGATGATCTTGATCGTGGAATGAGACACCCTCCGTTCCCGTTAGCATGGACATCCGCACCGATCAAGGCCATTTGGGGAAGGTGTCATGACTGCAAACGGCGGTTCTTCGACTGGGGTGCCCGAGAAATTCGCGACACTCGGGCTGACCTACGACGACGTGCTGCTGCTGCCGGGCGCGTCGGACATGGCGCCCGACCAGATCGACACTTCCTCGTTCATCTCGAAGAACGTGCGCGTGAACGTTCCGCTGCTGTCGGCCGCGATGGACAAGGTCACCGAGGCCCGCATGGCGATCGCCATGGCGCGCCAGGGCGGCGTCGGCGTGCTGCACCGCAACCTCTCCATCGCCGACCAGGCCAACCAGGTCGACCTGGTGAAGCGCTCCGAGTCCGGCATGGTCACCGACCCGATCACGGTGCACCCGGACGCGACGCTCGGCGAGGCCGACGCGATCTGCGCGAAGTTCCGCATCAGCGGCGTCCCGGTGACCGACGCGGCGGGCAAGCTGCTCGGCATCGTCACCAACCGCGACATGGCCTTCGAGAACGACCGCAGCCGCCAGGTCCGCGAGGTCATGACGCCGATGCCGCTGGTCACCGGCAAGGTCGGCATCTCCGGCGTGGACGCCATGGAGCTGCTGCGCCGCCACAAGATCGAGAAGCTTCCGCTGGTCGACGACGCGGGCGTCCTCAAGGGCCTCATCACGGTCAAGGACTTCGTGAAGGCCGAGAAGTACCCGAACGCCGCCAAGGACGGCGAGGGCCGCCTCCTGGTCGGCGCCGCCGTCGGTGTCGCGGGTGACGCCTTCGAGCGCGCCCAGGCGCTGGTCGCCGCGGGCGTCGACTTCATCGTCGTCGACACCGCGCACGGCCACTCCCGCCTGGTCGGCGACATGGTCGCCAAGATCAAGTCGGACGCCCCGGGCGTCGACGTCATCGGCGGCAACATCGCCACGCGCGAGGGCGCCCAGGCGCTCATCGACGCCGGTGTCGACGGCATCAAGGTCGGCGTCGGCCCCGGCTCCATCTGCACCACGCGTGTCGTCGCCGGCATCGGCGTACCGCAGGTGACGGCCATCTACGAGGCCTCGCTCGCCGCCAAGGAGGCCGGTGTCCCGGTCATCGGCGACGGCGGCCTGCAGTACTCCGGAGACATCGCCAAGGCGCTCGTCGCCGGCGCGGACACGGTCATGCTGGGCTCGCTGCTCGCCGGCTGCGAGGAGTCCCCGGGTGAGCTGATGTTCATCAACGGCAAGCAGTTCAAGTCCTACCGCGGCATGGGCTCGCTCGGCGCCATGCAGTCCCGCGGCGACCAGCGCTCCTTCTCCAAGGACCGCTACTTCCAGGAGGGCGTCGCCTCCGACGAGAAGCTGGTGCCCGAGGGCATCGAGGGCCAGGTGCCCTACCGCGGTCCCCTCTCCGCGGTCGTCCACCAGCTGGTCGGCGGCCTGCGCCAGTCGATGTTCTACGTGGGCGGGCGCACCGTCCCCGAGCTCCAGGCCAACGGCCGCTTCGTCCGCATCACGTCCGCGGGCCTCAAGGAGAGCCACCCGCACGACATCCAGATGACGGTCGAGGCGCCGAACTACAGCCGTAGCAAGTAGTCTCCTGCGCTCCACGCGCGCGTGGAGGGGCGGTCCCGCTCACCGGGGCCGCCCCTTCCGTGTGTGTCGGGGATACTGGACAGGCAGACCAAGAGGGAAAGGCCCCACAACGTGACTGAGATCGAGATCGGGCGCGGCAAGCGCGGCCGCCGCGCGTACGCCTTCGACGACATCGCCGTCGTACCGAGCCGGCGCACCCGCGACCCGAAGGAGGTCTCGATCGCGTGGCAGATCGACGCCTACCGCTTCGAGCTGCCCTTCCTGGCGGCCCCCATGGACTCGGTGGTCTCCCCGCAGACCGCCATCCGCATCGGTGAGATGGGCGGCCTCGGCGTCCTGAACCTGGAGGGCCTCTGGACGCGGTACGAGGACCCGCAGCCGCTGCTCGACGAGATCGCCGGTCTTGACTCGGAGACCGCCACCCGGCGCCTCCAGGAGATCTACTCCGCGCCGATCAAGGCCGACCTCATCGGGCAGCGCATCAAGGAGGTGCGCGACTCCGGTGTGGTCACCGCCGCCGCGCTCTCCCCGCAGCGCACCGCCGAGTTCTCCAAGGCCGTCGTGGACGCCGGGGTCGACATCTTCGTGATCCGCGGCACCACCGTCTCCGCCGAGCACGTCTCCGGCGCCGCCGAACCGCTGAACCTCAAGCAGTTCATCTACGAGCTCGACGTGCCGGTCATCGTGGGCGGCTGCGCCACCTACACCGCCGCCCTGCACCTGATGCGCACGGGCGCCGCCGGTGTCCTCGTCGGCTTCGGCGGCGGCGCCGCGCACACCACGCGCAACGTCCTCGGCATCCAGGTCCCGATGGCCACCGCCGTCGCCGACGTCGCGGCCGCCCGCCGCGACTACATGGACGAGTCCGGCGGCCGCTACGTGCACGTCATCGCCGACGGCGGCGTGGGCTGGTCCGGCGACCTGCCCAAGGCCATTGCGTGCGGCGCCGACGCCGTGATGGTGGGCTCCCCGCTCGCCCGCGCCACGGACGCGCCCGGCAAGGGCCACCACTGGGGCATGGAGGCCGTCCACGAGGACGTGCCGCGCGGCAAGAAGGTCGACCTCGGCACGGTCGGCACGACCGAGGAGATCCTCACCGGTCCCTCGCACATCCCGGACGGTTCGATGAACTTCTTCGGGGCGCTGCGCCGCGCGATGGCCACGACGGGCTACAGCGAGCTCAAGGAGTTCCAGCGCGTCGAGGTGACGGTCGCGGACTCGCAGCACAAGCGGTGACACTCCGTACGTCGTAGAAGGGCCCCGGTAGGTGTACCGGGGCCCTTTCTCGTACGTGCACGCGCGCGTGCCTAGAGGCGGTGCGCCGCGCCCGCCGGGGTCGCGCCGCGCGTGTCGAGCAGGAGCTGCGCCTTCACGGCCAGGCCTTGCAGGTCGTACGTGCGGTGGTGCTGGAGCAGGATCGTGAGGTCGGCGTCGGCCGCCGCCTCGTAGAGGGTGTCCGCGCGCGGGACGGGACGGCCGAGGATGCTCCAGTTCGGCACGTAGGGGTCGTGGTAGCTGACGGCCGCGCCCAGCTCCATCAGGCGGGTCGCCACCTCCTGGGCGGGGGCGCCCTGCTGGTCGGCGAGGTCCGGCTTGTAGGTGACGCCGAGGAGCAGGACGCGGGCGCCGCGGACGGACTTGCCGTGTTCGTTGAGCAGGGTCGCCGAGCGCTGGATGACGTAACTCGGCATGCGGTCGTTGACCTGCTGGGCCAGTTCGACCATGCGCAGGGGGCGGGCGCCGCGGGACGGGTTCGGGATGTCCAGGGGGACGCCGTGGCCGCCGACGCCGGGGCCGGGACGGAAGGCCTGGAAGCCGAAGGGCTTGGTCTCCGCGCACCGGATGACGTCCCACAGGTCGATGCCCAGGTCGTGGCAGAGCACCGCCATCTCGTTGACCAGGGCCATGTTGACGTGCCGGTAGTTGGTCTCCAGGAGGTGCACGGTCTCGGCCTCGCGGGGGCCACGGGCGCGTACGACCTTGTCGGTGAGGCGGCCGTAGAACGCGGCCGCCGATTCGGTGCAGGCCGGGGTGAGGCCGCCGATGACCTTGGGGGTGCCCGCGTAGCCGTGCGAGCGGTTGCCGGGGTCGAGGCGGCCCGGGGAGTAGGCGAGGTGGAAGTCGCGGCCGGCGCGCAGGCCCGAACCGGATTCGAGGATCGGACGGACGAATTCCTCGGTGCTCCCCGGGTACGCGGGGGATTCGAGGATCACGGTGGTGTGCGGGCGCAGGCGCACGGCCAGCGCCCGGGCGGCGTCGGCCACCTGGCTCAGGTCGAGCGAGCGGTCGGCGGCGGGCGGCGTGGGCGCGCAGATGACGGCGGTGCGCACCCGGCCGAGCTCGGCCGGGTCGGTGGTCGGCCGGAAGCCCCCCGAGAGCATCCGGCGGACGTCGGCGGCGGTGAGGGTGCCCTCGGCGCCGTCGCAGGGCAGGCGGCCGCCCGCCAGGTCGGGGGCGCGGGCGGGGTCATAGCCGATGGTGGCGATGCCGCGCGCGACGGCGGCCTGGGCGAGGGGCAGGCCGAGGTGGCCGAGACCGATGACGGCGAGATCTGCGGGCATGGCGGTGGGCCGTCCTCCCAGTAGCCGGAGCGGGACGAGCGCGCAAGCCCTGTGGACAAGGCGGACCAGCGCAATGTCAGACTAGGAGTAAATATGACCGTTTTGTGGCATTGCACTGCCATGCCGGTCCGGAGTGTTGTCCACAGGCTGCGGGCGAGATCGGCGGGCGCGGGAGAAATCTGGGCATGATGTGAGTCCGACCACACCCGATCACAGCGGGAGGCAGCGGTGAGGACAGCGACACTGGGGCCGGCGGAGCGTGCCGAGTCACTTGCGGGAATGGCCGAGAGGGAGCTGGACATCCTGGTGGTGGGCGCGGGGGTGGTCGGCGCCGGGACCGCCCTCGACGCGGTGACCCGCGGCCTGTCCACCGGCCTCGTCGAGGCCCGTGACTGGGCCTCGGGCACGTCGAGCCGGTCGAGCAAGCTGATCCACGGCGGGCTGCGCTATCTGGAGATGCTCGACTTCGCGCTCGTCCGGGAGGCGCTGAAGGAGCGCGGCCTGCTCCTGGAGCGGCTCGCCCCGCATCTGGTGAAGCCGGTGCCGTTCCTCTATCCCTTGCAGCACAAGGGCTGGGAGAGGCTGTACGCCGGCTCGGGCGTCGCGCTCTACGACGCCATGTCGATGTCGCGCGGACACGGCCGCGGCCTGCCCATGCACCGCCATCTGACGCGCCGCCACGCCCTGCGCGTCGCCCCGTGCCTGAAGAAGGACGCGCTGGTCGGCGCGATGCAGTACTACGACGCGCAGATGGACGACGCCCGCTATGTCGCCACCCTGGTGCGCACCGCTTCGGCGTATGGGGCGAAGGTCGCCAACCGCGCGCGGGTCACCGGCTTCCTGCGCGAGGGCGAGCGCGTGGTCGGCGCCCGGGTGCAGGACGTGGAGGGCGGCGGGGAGTACGAGGTCCGCGCCAAGCAGATCGTGAACGCCACGGGCGTGTGGACGGACGACACCCAGGCGATGGTCGGCGAACGCGGCCAGTTCCACGTCAGGGCGTCCAAAGGCATCCACCTGGTCGTCCCCAAGGACCGGATCAGCTCCTCGACCGGCCTGATCCTGCGGACCGAGAAGAGCGTCCTCTTTGTCATCCCCTGGGGGCGGCACTGGATCGTGGGCACGACCGACACGGACTGGGACCTCGACAAGGCCCACCCGGCCGCCTCCAGCGCCGACATCGACTACCTGCTCGAACACGTGAACACGGTGCTCGCGGTGCCGCTCTCCCGCGACGACGTCCAGGGGGTGTACGCGGGCCTTCGGCCGCTGCTCGCCGGCGAGTCGGACGCCACGAGCAAACTGTCGCGCGAACACACGGTCGCGCATCCGGCACCCGGCCTGGTGGTCGTCGCGGGCGGCAAGTACACGACGTACCGGGTGATGGCCAAGGACGCCGTCGACGAGGCCGTGCACGGCCTTGACCAGCGGGTCGCCGACTGCGTGACCGAGGACATCCCGCTGGTCGGTGCCGAGGGGTACAAAGCGCTGTGGAACGCCCGCGCGAGGATCGCCGCCCAGACGGGTCTTCATGTCGTGCGCGTGGAGCACCTGTTGAACCGCTACGGCTCGCTCGCCGAAGAGGTGCTCGAACTCATCACCACCGACCCGAAGCTGGGCGAGCCCCTGCCGGGAGCCGACGACTACCTCCGGGCCGAGGTCGTCTACGCCGCGTCACACGAGGGCGCCCGGCACCTCGACGACGTCCTGACCCGGCGGACCCGCATCTCCATCGAGACGTTCGACCGGGGCACGCGCAGCGCCCGGGAGTGCGCCGAGCTGATGGCGCCGGTCCTCGGCTGGGACAAGGACCAGATCGAGCGGGAGGTGCAGCACTACGAGAAGCGGGTGGAGGCCGAGCGGGAGTCGCAGCGCCAACCGGACGACCTGACGGCGGACGCGGCGCGGCTGGGCGCGCCGGACATCGCGCCGCTCGGTTAGCCGGGCGGATTCAGCCGGGCAGTTTCAGCCGGGCGGATTCCGAGCGCTGGCCCCGGAAAGCTGCGCGCCGGGGTTACGGGCCTTGTCCCACAGGGTTGTTGAGGCCCTGTGAGGGAGGATTGACGGCGGGGGCCGAGGGGCGTGGGGGTGGTGTGGAGCGCTCCCGGGGCAGGAGGGCCGCGGCCGGGGCCTTGCCGGGACCGGTGAGCAGCGGAAGAGTGGCATCCGTGGCCGACGCCGTGCGGTGCGGTGGGCCTGCCGTCAGGCAGATGAGGATCGCCGCCAGGATCACGGTCGCCGGTGAGCGCGGTGTCGGCATGGCACTTCCTCCCGGTACGCGGTCCCTCATGAGGGACGGTGGACCCTGGGCGCCGGCCGGTCCTTGAGTAAGGGACAATGAAGGCTCTGTCAGGGCGGGTTGCTCGGGTAGCAGCGGTAGCAGCAGAGGGGACGCATGTCGGACGCGGAGCAGACGGGTGAGGCCCGTCGGGACAAGAGCGAACGTCTCCTCGCCGGCCGGTACCGGCTGGGAGAGGTGCTCGGCCGCGGCGGCATGGGCACCGTGTGGCGCGCCAAGGACGAGACGCTGGGCCGTACGGTCGCGGTGAAGGAGCTGCGGTTCCCGACGAGCATCGACGAGGACGAGAAGCGGCGGCTCATCACACGGACGCTGCGCGAGGCCAAGGCGATCGCGCGGATCCGCAACACCAGCGCCGTGACGGTCTACGACGTCGTCGACGAGGACGACCGGCCGTGGATCGTGATGGAGCTGGTCGAGGGCAAGTCCCTCGCGGAGGCGATCCGCGAGGACGGCGTGCTCACGCCGAGGCGGGCGGCCGAGGTCGGCCTCGCCATCCTCGACGTGCTGCGGTCCGCGCACCGCGAGGGGATCCTGCACCGCGACGTGAAGCCGTCGAACGTGCTGATCGCCGAGGACGGCCGGGTCGTGCTCACGGACTTCGGCATCGCCCAGGTCGAGGGCGACCCGTCCATCACGTCGACGGGCATGCTCGTCGGCGCGCCCTCGTACATCTCCCCGGAGCGGGCGCGCGGGCACAAGCCGGGCCCGGCGGCCGACCTGTGGTCGCTGGGCGGCCTGCTGTACGCGGCGGTGGAGGGCGTCCCTCCGTACGACAAGGGCTCGGCCATCGCGACCCTGACGGCGGTGATGACCGAGGACGTCGACAAGCCCAAGAACGCGGGGCCGTTGGAGCCGGTCATCTACGGCCTGCTCGCCAAGGACCCCCAGCAGCGGCTCGACGACGCCGGGGCGCGGGCGCTCCTGAGGGACGTCATCCACGCGCCGGAGACCAGGGCGGAGCCGGAACCGGTCGAGGCGACCAAGGTCGTGCCGCTGCCTCCGGCGCCGCCGCAGCCGGCGAAGACCAGCAGGCTGTCCAAGCCGCCCAAGGCGCCCAAGGCTTCCGGGCCGGGCATGCCGGCGAGGCTGACGAAGAAGGCGGGCGCGGCCGCCGGTGCCGCCGGTGCGTCCGCCGCCTCCGGGTCCGTCGCCGGGCGCAAGGGCGAGGAGGCCGCCGATCGGCTGAAGGGTGCGCTGCGGTCGGTCCGCAAGGCCGCCGCGTCGGCCACGGGGGCCGGTGCTGCGGGCGCCGCGGGCTCGGGTTCTGGTCCTGTGGCCTCCGGCGTGGCCGGGCACAGGAGCGGTGCCGCCGTGCCGCAGGCGCCGAGCGCGCCGCCGCGGACGGCGCCCCGGGTGCCGCCCAAGGCGTCGCTCACCGATGTGGTGCCGCGCCGGACGCTGGTCATCGTCTCCGTGGTGGCCGTACTCGCCGTGCTGGGCACGGTGTTGGCTTTCGCGCTGTCGAACGGCGGTGACGGCGGCTCCGCCCAGGGCGGCAAGGGCGGCGACAAGGCCGCGTCCAGCGGGGCGTCCGGGGGCGGGGACCAGCGCGAGGACGGCAAGGACACCGGCAAGGAGACGGGCGGCAGCTCCGGTTCCGGTGCCGGCTCCGAGGGCGACAAGGGGCAGGGCCAGGGCCAGGGCAAGGACCCGGGCAAGGACGACGAGGCGGACTCGGACGAGGGCGAGGGGCACGACCCCAGCCAGGACGACGGCAAGAAGCCGGGTGACGGCGCGGCGTCGACGTACGAGCACGACCAGGGTTTCAAGATCGGGCTGCCGAAGGGGTGGAAGTACCAGTCCACGGGCAGGGCGGGCGCGCGGTTCACCGGGCCCAACAGCCAGAAGCTGCTGATCGGTTGGACGACCACGCCCAAGGACAACCCGGTGAGCGACTGGAAGAACCAGGAGAACTACATGGTCCGGTCGCAGTACGACCGGATAAGGATCGAGAAGGTGGACTTCCGCGGGTGGAACACCGCCGACTGGGAGTTCACCTACGTGGACGGCGGCACGAAGTACCGTTCCGTCGACCGCGGCTTCGTCGTCAACGGCGGGCTCGGTTACGGAATGATGTACACCGCCAAGGCCGATGACTGGAAGGGCGAGCAGCGGCGGGCCGCGTGGCGGACCTTCACGAGGACGTTCCAGCCGAAGTCGTGAGCTGAGATCTCGTATCCCCTCATTGCGGTTCGCCCACGGCACGTATCGTGAATGCTTGCGGTCCGTACACAGCCGTAACGAGCCGCAAGTCGAACGGAATTGACCACCGGGCGGACGGGGGAGGCATCGTGGACGACTATGCGGGACGGGTGCTCGCCGACCGCTACCGCCTGCCGCTGCCTCCCTCGGACGAGTACGAGCTCGCCGAAGCCCGTGCCTTCGACACCTACAGCGGGCAGGAAGTCCTGGTCAGGCAGGTGCCGTTGCCCGAAGTCGTCGAGGCGGAGGTGCTCGACGAGGACGACCTGCCCGAGGGCTTCGTGCCTCGGGCGGGCGCACGTCCGGGAGGGGCCGGAGCGCGGCGGGCCTCGGCGCGCACGACGCGCAGGCCCACGGATCCGGCCGTGCGGCGCGCGATGGAGGCGGCGCAGACGGCCGCGCAGATTCCGGACCATCCGCGGCTCGACCAGGTGTTCGACGTGTTCGCCGAGGGTGGTTCGCTGTGGATAGTCAGCGAGTTGGTGGCGGCGAGGCCGCTGGCGGCACTCCTCGCGGACCGGCCGCTCAGCCCGTACCGGGCGGCGGAGGTCGCGGCGGACGTCCTGGCGGCGCTGCGCGTGCTGCACGCGCACGGCTGGGTGCACCGGAACATCACCGCGCGCACGGTGCTGATCTGCGACGACGGCCGCGTGATGCTGACGGGACTCGCGGCCGGCGCGGCCGAGGAGGCCCTGTGCGGGTACGACCCCCGGCCCGTGGAGGCGGGGGAGGCCACCGGTTCGGCGGGGTCGGTCGGGAACGTGGCCGCGTTTGAGGGCGCCTCGGAGGTGGGGTACGAGGACCGAGGGATGCCGCTTGAGCCCGCTCCGGAGGCGTACGAAGAGGTCGAGCGGGGCGGGGAGTTCGCGGGGTACTCGCGGGACGGCGGTGCTTCGCGGGCCGCGGTGCGGCGGGCCGGCCAGGCCGTGGACGCGGCGGAGGCGGCCGAAGCCGAGGGCTCCGCTCGGGGCGAGGCGCGGGCCGCGCGCGGCGGGTCCATCGCGGCGTATCGCGCGGGGCCGCGCGGGCCTCGGCCCGGGTCGAGGAGCCGCCGCCCGGGCGGACGCGGGTGGCACCGGGCCTGGTTCCGCGGGCGTGCCGGGCCCTCGGGGCGGTGATACGCAGCCCGGGACGGCCGGACGGATCTCGGACCCCTATGGAGTCGGCGACACGAAGCCCTGGCACGGCGCGGTTCCGCGCGGCGGCGGTCAGCGGGGCGCGGTGGAGGGCGCCGAGCGCCGTGGGCCCGGCGGGCGGGGCGTTGGCGGACCCTACGAGTCGCGCTCACCCTACGAGTCCGGTGTGCAGCAGGGGTCCTGCGGACCTCATGAGCCCCGCTCACCCCATGAGCCCGGTGTGCAGCAGGGGTCCCGCGCGCCCCATGAGCCCCGCTCACCCTACGAGCCCGGCGCACAGCAAGGACCCCGTGCACCCCATGAGCGCCGCTCACCCTACGAGCCCGGCCAGCAGCAACGGGCCCCTGTACCCCACCAGCCCCGTGCTCCCCACCAGCCTCAGCCACCCCACGCACCACACGAGCCCCCCAACCGCCACCAGCCCCCCGCGCCCACCCCCGCCAGCGCCCGCGAGAAGCGCGCTGCGTGGGACGTGGCCGACGGTGAGGCGGGAGGGCCGCGTGGGCCCGGCACCGCTCTGGCCGCCGAGCGGGCCCGGCACGCGCGCATGGTGGTCGTCGGGGCCGTCACCGAACGGTGGGCCCCCGAGCAGGCCGGGCCCGTGCACGAGAACTGGCAGCTCGCCGCGCCGATCGGCCCCGCCACCGACCTGTGGGCCCTCGGGGCGCTGCTCTTCCGCGCCGTGCAGGGACACGCGCCCTACCCCGAGGACAGCACCGCTGAACTCGTGCAGCTCGTGTGCGCCGAGCCGCCCGCCTTCGCCGAGGAGTGCGGCCCGCTGCGGCCCGTCGTCGAGTCCCTGCTGCGTCAGGACCCCACCGACCGGCTCGACTTCGAGGAGCTGAGCGGCTGGCTCCGCTCCCTGGTGCGCTCGGCCCCGGAGCCGGAGGCCGGGGCACATGTCGTGCCGGTGCCGCCGTACGACGCAGGACGACTGCCCGTCGTACGCCGTCGCGGCGAGGTCGTGCGCAGGCGCCGCGCCGCCGTGCCCGCCACCACCGGGGGCCACGGCCGCCAGGCCGGGGCGGCATCGCGGGCGCCGCGCCGCCGAGCCGGCCCGAGGCGAAGCGGGCGCCGACGAGAGGCTCCAACGACCCCAGTTCGCAGGAAGCCCGGACCGACGTCGGGCTTCGCGCAGCGTCGCCGTGGTGGCCGGGGCGCGGACACACGGTGGGCTAACGGTTCAGCGACCCCGAAGGCTACCAGCGTGAGCACGAGCGCGAGCTCCAGCCGTTCCGCGACTCCTCCTGGGCCACCTCCAGCGGCATGCGCCGCATCGACGTGGGCGGGCGGGCCATGGCGGAGGGGCAGTTCACCTGGCAGGACGGGGAGGGCCGCGAGGTCTATGTGCGCAACCTCGCGATGATCGTCGGCGGGAAGTACCACGTGGTGCAGGTGCGGGGACCCGAGGCCGAGCGGGACGAAGTGACACGGCTGTTCGAGCAGGCGTCGAAGACGTACCAGGTCACTGACTAGCCCACGCCGGTACATGCACGGCATGCGTCACATTGAGGTCTCCGTAGGCCCCCTGTGGTTCCGCGCGCGCTCCCCTCTCCTTAACCTGGGCCCTGTCAAGACCATTGCGGGGGAACGTGAATCAGAGCCAGGGCCTGCTCCTCGCGGGCCGCTACCGACTCGGGGAGTCCATCGGCCGCGGTGGCATGGGCCGGGTGTGGCGTGCCCGGGACGAGGTGCTGCACCGTGCCGTCGCCGTCAAGGAGCTGACGGCCGCGCAGTACGTGCAGGAGGCCGACCGCGCGATCCTCCTCGCGCGTACGCACGCCGAGGCGCGGGCCGCCGCCCGGATCAACCACCCCGCCGTGGTCACCGTCCATGACGTCCTGGAGTACGACGACCGGCCCTGGATCGTGATGGAGCTGGTGGAGGGCTGTTCGCTGGCCGACGCCGTCAAGGAGCAGGGCCGCGTCGACGCGGTCGAGGCCGCCCGCATCGGCCTGTGGACGCTCAAGGCCCTGCGCGCCGCGCACGCCGCCGGGGTGCTGCACCGCGACGTCAAGCCCGGCAACGTACTCCTGGCGGAGGACCGGCGGGTCCTGCTCACCGACTTCGGGATCGCGGCGATCGAGGGGGACTCGACGATCACGCGGACCGGGGAAGTCGTCGGTTCCGTGGACTACTTGGCGCCCGAGCGGGTCAGCGGCGCCAACCCCGGCCCCGCGTCCGACCTGTGGGCGCTCGGCGCGACGCTGTACACGGCGGTCGAGGGCAACTCGCCGTTCCGGCGCACGTCGCCGATCGGCACCATGCAGGCCGTGGTCACCGAGGAGCCCGCGCCGCCCGGGCACGCGGGGGTCCTCGCGCCCGTCATCAGCGCCCTCCTGCGCAAGGATCCGACGGCCAGGCCCGGCGCCGAGGAGGCCGAGCGAATGCTCGCCGAGGCGGCGGAGGGCAGGCGGCCGAACACGGCGCGGCCCTACGCGCCGACGCGGACGCACGCCACGGGCAGTAAGCCTCCACGCCGCGACGCGATGCCGCCACCGTGGCCGAGGGGCCGCGGCCGCCCCCACGGTGCCCGGCGGGCACCCTCCCGACCCGCCCGCCCGGCCGGGAGGCGCCGCCGCAGGCTCGCCGTGGTCGCGCTCACCGTCGCGGCGGCGCTGCTCGGCGGCGGCGGTGTCTTCGGCTATCTGCACGTCACCGGAGGCGGCGGCCAGGAGCGGTCCACGGCAGGCCGTGACGCGGCCGAGAGCGTGGGCGGCATCCCCGCGGACTGGCGGCGGGTGAAGGACCCGGGCGGCTTCAGCCTCATGCTGCCCAAGGGCTGGAAGCGCCAGATGGACGGCAACCAGATCGACTACACCCCCGACGGCGGCCGCCGCTTCCTGCGCATCGGCGTCGACAGGGACCCGCAGTACGAGACCTCGTACCTGCACCTGTTGGCGCTGGAGAAGACCCTGCGGCTCCCGGACTACCGGCGGCTGCACCTCAACTCCAACACCTTCCGCGACCGGCCGGGCGCGCTCTGGGAGTTCAGCTGGCGGGCCGGGGCGAACGACACCACGAGGGGTCCGCGCCGCGCCATCGAACAGACGTATCTCAGCCGTGATGGCGTGGAGTACGCCATCTACATGTCGGCCCCCGCCGACGACTGGGACACCGCCCGCGAGCAGTTCGACGCGATGCTGCTGGGATGGCGGGAGGGGCACAAGGGCTGAGCGCCCGCGTCCGCCCCCGAGGCGCGTGGTGCGCCCCCGGCGCGCCCGGCCAGTGCGGCCGGAACCCGCCAGCCGCCGGGTGACACGCATTCCGTTCGCACACGTGTGGGGCATGATGGCCGCATGGGGAGCCTGGGTGACCACGCAGGTGGGAGCAGCGCCCGTGTGATCGCGGGCCGTTACCGCCTGGAGGCGCGGCTCGGCAGGGGCGGCATGGGGGTCGTGTGGCGGGCCACCGATCTGCTGCTCGCGCGCCAGGTCGCCGTCAAGGAACTGGAGCGGGACGAGTCGCTCTCCGACACCGAGGCCACCCAGGCGCGCGAGCGGACCCTGCGTGAGGCGCGGGCGGTGGCGCAGCTGCGGCATCCGCACATCGTCGTCGTCCACGACGTCGTCGTACAGGACGAACAGCCCTACATAGTGATGGAGTTGATCGAGGGCGGCTCCCTCGCGGGGCAGATCGCGCGGGCCGGACCGCTGGACGCGCAGGCGGTCGCGCGGATGGGCATCAACCTCCTCGGCGCCCTGAGTACGGCCCACGAGGCGGGCATCCTGCACCGGGACCTCAAGCCCGCCAACGTACTCGTGGAGCGGGCCACCGGCCGTGTCGTCCTCACCGACTTCGGGATCGCGCAGGTCAGCGGGGCGACGACGCTCACGGAGGTGGGGTCGTTCGTGGGCTCGCCCGAGTACACCGCGCCCGAGCGCATCGCGGGGGAGCGGACCGGACCGGAGTCGGACCTGTGGTCGCTCGGCGCGCTGCTCGTCACCGCGCTGGCCGGTGAGTCGCCCTTCCGCAGGGACTCCATCGGCGGTGTCCTGCACGCCGTGGTCTACGAGGAGATACGCCCGCCGGACAGCGCGGCGCCGCTCCTCCCGGTCGTCCTCGGCCTCCTGGAGCGCGACCCGCGGCGACGCCTCGACGCGGCGGGGGCGGAGCGGCTGCTGCGGGCGTACGTCGACACCGGGCACATGCCCGCGCGGCCGGTGCACGGCAGGCCGGGCGCCGGGCTCCCGGAGCCGGCGCCGCGCGGCCGTCAGGGGCGGGTCATGCTGATCGCCGGGGCGCTGGCGGCGGCCGTGGCGGGGGCCGGGGTCTCGGCCGCCGCGCTGCTGCTCGGCCGGGACGGGGACGGCGGTACGCCGGCGAACTCGGCCTTGCCCTCCACCTCCGTCAGCGGCCCGACGCCCACCGTGACGGTCACCCAGAGCACCCGTACGCCCCGGCCGCCCGCCCCTCAGCCGCCCGACGGCTACCGCCTGGCGAAGGACCCGGAGGGCTTCACGATCGCCGTGCCGAAGGGCTTCACGCGCCAGAGCGAGGGCCCCCGCGTCTTCTACGTCTCGCCGAGCGGCACCTACCGCATCGGCATCAAGGAGTCCGCCCGGGAGCCCGGCGGCCCGCTCGCCGCGCAGCGCCGCGCGGATGCCGAGGGGCCGCGGACCAACCCGGGTTACCGCGGCGGCGAGATCACCCAGACCACGCGCAACGGCCGCCCGGCCGCCCTCCTGGAGTTCACGTGGGACGGTTTCGAGGAACCGGCCGGCGAGCGGCACACGTACGACCTGTGCTGGGAGGAGGGCGGCCGGATGTACGACGTGTGGGTCTCGGGACCGGCGGCGGAGGCGGATCAGACGCGGAAGTACTTCGACACGGCGGTGGACACGTTCGTACGCCGGTGACCAGGCACGTACGCGGGCGACTGGACACGTACGTGGACGGTGTCCCGTCGCGTGCATCACCCAGGTCACAAGTGGGGGGGGCTGGCTGGAAACGGAGGTGCCCGGCAGGGTAGGCATGGGGGCATGAGTCATGACGGGGGAGCCTCCTACGGCCCGTACGAGCCCACGAGTTTCGGCTTGCAGCAGCCGCGGCAGCCTGGTGTTCCGGGGCAGCCCAATCCGTACGCGCAGCCCCACCCCGCCCCTCACCCCGCCCCTCACCCCGCCCCAGACCCCGGCGCCGGGCGGCTGATCGCGGGCCGCTACCGGCTGCTCGCCAAGCTCGGCCACGGCGGCATGGGCACCGTGTGGCGCGCCAGGGACGAGACGGTGGACCGCGAGGTCGCCGTGAAGGAGCCGCGCCTGCCCGACCACCTGCCCGAGCGCGAGCGCGCCAACGCCTTCGAGCGGATGCGCCGCGAGGCACGCGCCGCCGCCCGCCTGGACCACCCCGCGGTGGTCGACGTCCATGACGTGGCGGTCGAGGACGGGCAGCCGTGGATCGTCATGGAGCTGGTGCAGGGCCGCTCGCTCGGCGCCGCGCTCCAGGAGGGCACGCTGGACGCCCGTGACGCCGCGCGCATCGGCCTGGAGGTCCTGAACGCCCTGGACGCCGCGCACCAGGCGGGCATCCTGCACCGTGACGTGAAGCCGGACAACGTCATGCTCGGCAGGCACGACCGGGTCATCCTCACCGACTTCGGCATAGCCCAGATCGAGGGCGAGACCAACCTGACCGACACCGGCGGCTTCGTCGGCTCGCCCGAATTCATCGCCCCGGAGCGGGTCCTCGGGCAGCGGCCAGGACCGGCCTCCGACCTCTGGTCGCTGGGCGTCGTGCTGTACGCGGCGACGGAGGGCGTCTCGCCGTTCCGCCGCAGCAACACCCCGGCGACGCTCCAGTCGGTGCTCAACGCGACGCCCGCCGCGCCCGCCTCGGCCTCGGGACCGCTCGCCCGCGCCATCAACGGCCTGCTGGCCAAGGACCCCGCGCAGCGCCCGGACGCCGCGCGGGTCCGCGCCCTCCTGGAGGAAGCGGCCAAGCCGCCGCAGCCCGCGCCGACGCAGGTCGTCACGGTCGCGGGCGGCGGCGACGGACGTAACGGCAAGGGCGTCTTCCTGAGCCGCAAGGCGCTGGCCGTCATAGCCGGAGTGGTCGTCGCGGCGGTGGCGGCGGGCGTGCTGGTGGCCGTGAACCCCTTCGAAGGCGCGTCGCAGGCGGAGGGCTGGAAGAAGCACAAGGCGGCAGTGGTCGCCGCCACCGTCTCCGCGCCGGCGCACTACGTGGAGAGCAAGCCGGAACCGACCGACACGAACGAGAGCTGGATCCGCTACGACGACCCGAGCGGCGCCATCTTCATCACGCTCGACCGCGCCGAGAAGACCGACACGTCCCAGGACATCGCCGGGTCCTCGGCGGCCCAGGCGTACGCCGACATGGAGAAGTTCAAGGAGAGCGGCGAGTCGTTGTTCAGCGACATGGACAGCGATCCCGCGCCGGACGGGAAGACCAAGGAGACCAAGTTCAAGGACCGGGCCGCCGCCGTGAACACGGTCACGTACACCGACTCGCAGACCGAGCTGCCGCACGAGGCCAAGATCTTCTACTACCGGACCAGGTCGGGCGACATGTACCGGCTGTGGATCGACTACCCGGGCAAGGGCGACTTCACGGCCCGCGGCCGCGAGGTCGCGGAGACCGCCATCGCGGAGCTGGAGATCGACAAGCTCTGAAAAGGCCCCAGGAGGGGTGCGGGCCGTGACAACGCCCTGATCAGCGGCTTTGCCGCCAGCAATCACTGGCGCCGTGCGAGTGGCCCGTGAAGCCCGTTACCGATGGGTACCCAAAACCCTGACGTGGGCCTACTCTCACGAGCATGACGGACTCGCAGGCCACCGCAGCGCCCCTCGGAACCAACCCGACCGCCCCGGCCCCCGAAGGCGCGCGTACCGCCGCCGACGTGGTCACGCCCGAGCTGATAGCCCAGCTCACCCGTGACGTCATCGGGTCGCGGCGCACGGCCAACCACACGCCGCTCACCGGCGAGAAGCTGGCCGACCTGCCCGAGTCCACCCCCGAGGACGTGGCCACCGCCTTCCAGCGGGCCCGCACCGCCCAGATCGCCTGGGCCCGCACCCCGGTGCGGCAGCGCGCGGCCGTCCTGCTCCGCTTCCACGACCTGGTGCTCCAGCGCCAGGCCGAGGTGCTCGACCTGATCCAGCTGGAGACCGGCAAGGCCCGCCTCCACGCCCACGAGGAGATCCAGGCCGTCGCGGTCGCCGCCCGGCACTACGGCCGCAAGGCCCCCTCGTACCTGAGCCCCAAGCGGCACACCGGCGTCGTCCCGACGCTCACCAAGGTCACCGAGAACCGCCAGCCGCGCGGCGTCGTCGGGCAGATCGCCCCCTGGAACTACCCGCTCGAACTCTCCATCGGCGACGCGCTGCCCGCCCTCGTCGCGGGCAACGCCCTCGTGATGAAGCCGGACACGGAGACCTGCCTGACCGCCCTGTGGGCCCGTGACCTGATCATCGAGGCGGGGCTGCCGTCCGAGGTCTTCCAGGTCGTCCTCGGTGAGGGCCCGGTCGTCGGCCCCGAGGTCGTCAGGCACGCCGACTACGTCTCCTTCACCGGCTCCACCCGCACCGGCCGCGCGGTCGCGCAGGGCGCCGCTGCCCGCCTGGTCGGCGTCTCGCTCGAACTCGGCGGCAAGAACGCCATGCTGGTCCTGCACGACGCCGACGTCGACAAGGCCGCCGCAGGCGCGGTGCGCGCCTGCTTCTCCTCCGCGGGCCAGCTGTGCATATCCATCGAGCGGCTGTACGTCCACGAGTCGATCGCCGACCGGTTCCTGGAGCGCTTCGCCGAGCGGACGAAGGCGATGCGGCTCGGCACGTCCCTCACGTACGGCGCCGACATGGGCTCGCTCGTCGGCGAACGGCAGCTGGAGACCGTGACCCGGCACGTCGAGGAGGCCGTCGCCAAGGGCGCCACGCTGGTCGCGGGCGGCGTCGCACGCCCCGACATAGGCCCGTACTTCTTCGAGCCGACCATATTGGACGGAGTCGAGGCGCCCATGGCGGTCTGCACCGAGGAGACCTTCGGCCCGGTCGTCTCCGTCTACCGTTTCACGGACGAGAACGAGGCGATCGAGCTGGCCAACTCCACGTCGTACGGCCTGAACTCCTCGGTCTGGACGAAGGACGGCCGCCGCGGCCGCGAGATCGCCGCCCGCCTGCGCACCGGCACGGTCAACGTCAACGAGGGCTACGCGCCCGCCTACGGCAGCGTGCAGTCCCCGATGGGCGGCATGAAGGACTCGGGCCTCGGCCGCCGACACGGCTCCGAGGGCATCCTCAAGTTCACCGAGGCCCAGACCGTCGCCCAGCAGCGGCTGGTGCCGCTGGCCCCCTCCTTCGGCCTGGACGACGAGAAGTACGCGGCGTTCATGACCACGAGCCTGAAGGTCATGAAGGCGTTCCGACTGCGTTAGCAGCGTCCCGTAAGGGGCGCGGGGAACTGCACGAGCAACCACAGACGGCCGCGGGCAATTTGACGAGGAGAGTCGATGTCACAGGAGAGCTCTGCCCGGATCCAGGCGGGCGACGACGAGTACGACTACGACGTAGTCATCGTGGGCAGCGGCTTCGGCGGCGCCGTGTCCGCGCTGCGCCTGACGGAGAAGGGCTACCGCGTCGGCGTGCTCGAAGCCGGGCGGCGCTTCACGCGGGCGACGCTGCCCAAGAACTCCTGGGACCTGAAGAACTACCTCTGGGCCCCGGCGCTCGGCCTGTTCGGCATCCAGCGCATACACCTGCTGGGCAACGTGATGGTCCTCGCGGGCGCCGGAGTCGGCGGCGGCTCACTGAACTACGCCAACACGCTCTACGTACCGCCCGCCCCGTTCTTCGAAGACCCGCAGTGGAAGGACATCACGGACTGGCAGGACGAGCTGCGCCCCTACTACGAGCAGGCCAAGCGCATGCTCGGCGTGCGGCTCAACCCGACGACGACGCCCTCCGACGTCCACCTGAAGGCGACCGCCGAGGCCATGGGCGTCGGCGACACCTTCCACATGGCGCCCGTCGGCGTCTTCTTCGGCGACAAGGACGACGCGGACGGTACGGCGACGACGCGGCCCGGCGGCGAGGTCCCCGACCCCTACTTCGGCGGCGCGGGACCGGCGCGGCGGGCCTGCACCGAGTGCGGCGAGTGCATGACCGGCTGCCGGCACGGCGCGAAGAACACCCTCAACGAGAACTACCTCCACCTCGCGGAGAAGGCGGGCGCGGTCATCCACCCGATGACCTCCGTCGTCACCCTCACCGAGGACTCGCGCGGCGGCTTCGCCGTCGGGACGCTGCCGACCGACGCCAAGCGCAAGGGCAAGGGGCGTACGTTCCGCGCCCGCAAGGTCGTCGTCGCCGCCGGTACGTACGGCACGCAGACACTCCTGCACCGCATGAAGGACAGCGGCCTGCTGCCCCGCGTCTCCCCGCGCCTCGGCACGCTGACCCGCACCAACTCCGAGGCGCTCGTGGGCGCCCAGACCACCGACCGCCGCTACCGCAAGCGGCACGGCGCGAAGCGGGTCGACTTCACCCGGGGCGTCGCCATCACCTCGTCGATCCACCCGAACGCGAACACGCACATCGAGCCCGTCCGCTACGGCAAGAAGTCCAACGCCATGGGCAGCCTGACGGTGCTCCAGGTCCCGTACAGCGTGCGGGGCGGCAAGGCGCGGGTCACCGGCTGGCTCGGCAACGTGGCCCGCCACCCCTCGCTCCTGTTCCGTTCGCTCTCCAACCGGCGCTGGTCGGAGCGGACCATCATCGGCCTGGTCATGCAGTCGCTCGACAACTCCCTGACCACGTACCGCAAGGAGAAGGGCCTCGGGAAGGGCCTGCTCACCGCCCGCCAGGGCCACGGCGCGCCGAACCCCGACCAGATCCCCGAGGCCACGCGCGCGGCGACGCTCCTGGCCCAGGAGATCAACGGCTTCGCGGGTTCGAACATAGGCGAGCTGATGGGCACTCCGCTGACCGCCCACTTCCTCGGCGGCTGCCCCATCGGCGACTCGGCGGAGACCGGCGTCATCGATCCCTACCACCGGCTCTACGGCCACCCGGGCATCTCGGTGGTCGACGGCGCCGCGGTCTCCGCGAACCTCGGCGTGAACCCGTCCCTGACGATAACCGCGCAGGCCGAGCGGGCGATGTCGTTCTGGCCCAACAAGGGTGGCGAGGACCCGCGTCCGGCGCAGGGCCGGCCGTACGAGCGGCTCGCGGCCGTGGAGCCGAAGACCCCGGCGGTCCCGGCGGACGCCTTCGGCGCGCTGAAGCTGCCGTTCCTGGGGATGCCGGCGATGCCGTCGGCGGCGCCCGAGCAGTAGCGGTACTGATAGCGGCACTTGATGCACCTATAGCGGAACTTGATACACGTAAGGACCTGCGCCCCCCTCCGAGCGCAGGTCCTTCCGCGTGATCAGGTGCCGCTGTGACTTACGCGGCTGTGCCGCCTACGCGGCGGTGTCGGCCTTGCGGCGACGTACGACGAACACCGCGCCCGCGCCGATGACCACGGCGGCGCCGCCGACGAGGCCGATGGCCGGCAGTGCCGAGCTGGAACCGGTCTCGGCGAGGCTGCCGTTCACCGGCCCGTTGGCGGTGCCCTGCGGCTGCGGCGCGGCGGTCGCGGTCGCGGACGGCGTCGCCGAGGGCCGCACGGTCGGCGTCAGGGTCGGCTTCGGCTTCGGTGTGCCCGGGTGCTCGGCCTGGTCACCGGGCCTGCGGATGGTCAGCGGCTGGTTCGCGAAGGAGTTGCGCGTGCAGTCCAGCTCGGAGTCCACGTAATCGCCGAGGCCGATCGCGTAGCCCTTGCCGGCCGGGGCCTTGGCGTCGACTTTGAGCCGCAGTTCGATGTCGGCCGTCTCCTCGGTGCCGAGCTCGATGACGTCGAAGGCGAGGCCGCCGCCCCCGCCCCTGGTCGACTTCCAGGTCTCGGTCTCGGGGTCGAGGTACTGGAGGGTGGCGTACTTCCGCAGCCGGCTCTGCCCGTCGGCGGTCTTCGACCTGCCGTTCACGAACATGGTCCACTCGACCTCGCCGAGCGGCTCGTCGGTGGGGTTGGTGGCGGACAGCTCGAACGGGTGCCAGCCGCTGCCCGCGACGATCTTCTCGGGCAGGCCCGAGAGCTCGATCTCCAGCACGGAGTCGGGGTCCTGCACGTCGCCGCCCTCGACCTTGCACGGGGCCGGCTTCCTCTCGCCCTCGTCCTCGTCCTCCGCGGTCCCGCCCGGCTCACCCGGTTCCCCCGGCTTCGTCGGCTTCTCGACCGGAAGCTTCGGCTTCGGCAGGGGAGCCTTCTTGGTCGGCTTGTGCGTCGGCTTGTGCGTCGGGTCCTGCGTGTCCCGCGTCGGGTCCTGTGTCGGGGCAGGGGGCTGCTTGGGCGCGTCGGTGGTCGTGTTCGTGGGAGCGGGGGCCTCGCCCTGCCCGGCCGGCGCGCCCACCGAGAAGGCGGATCCGCCGGTGGCGGACGCGGCCGGTGCGGCCAGGAGCGCCAGCGGCGCTACGACAGCCGTGGCGGCCGCTGCTGCCATGGCACGGCGAAGCTTCATGAGACCTCATAAAGTCCGGCGCGCCGCCCGGTCGGCAGCGCGGAAAGGGAAGTTCCCGCGGCGGGACCGCGGATGTGTCTGTTGTTACTTCATGCATGACCTGTGATCCCTGTGAATGGTTGTCCTTGCTTTCACAGAATTCTTATGTGGTGTGGATCACATGGGTTGTGTCCCTGTGGCGGGGTGCCGTAGAACTGCCCCCGCCCGAGGGGGCGATGGGGATACGGGGAACCACAGGGAGACACGGGGAGGGAAGAGCGTTGGCCATACCCGACGAGGTGTGGAAGCAGTTCGAGAAGGACAGTGAGCGGGACATCCGCTCGACGGCGCCGAAGGAGCCGTCCGCGCGGGCCCGCATGGTGGCCGAAAGGCTGCGGCGCCTCGACGAGGAGGCCGCGCGCCAAGAGGCCGAACGCATGGGGCGGTTGCGCCGTCGGCGCGCGAGGCGTGACGCCGAGCCCGTGCGGTGGCGGCCCGACGACTGGCGCGCGGCGCCCACGGGGCCGCGCCGCGACCCGCGCTCCGAGCGCCGCCGCCGGGTGTGGAGCGTCGTGATAGTGATCGGCGGCATGGCGCTGGCGATCGTGCTGCTCAGTCCGTTCCGGTTCTGGCTCGCGGGCTGGTGAGGGGGAGCGGCTGTTGGGGGGGGCCGGGGGAAGGGGGGAACCGGAAACGATCTTCTTCCGTCGTAGAAGGGTGGGTCCTCGGCCGGACCGGGAACGATGGGGGAGAGAACGTGAAGTCAGCTGTGTCGCGTGTCGTGGTGGCCGTGTCGGTCGTGGCCGCCCTCGGGGCGACCGCGGCCTGTGGCGGAAGCGGCGACGGCGGCGAGAAGTCGGCGAAGCCGGGCGCGGGTTCCGCGAAGGGCGGTGGCGGCGCTGCCACCCGGCTGGAGAAGGCGGCCCTCGTCGCGGGTGACGTCAAGGGCTACAGGGTGGAGAAGCCGGTGGCTCGCGACGCCTCCTCCGGTTCCGCGGGCGTGGAGCCTTCGAAGGCCCCGAAGGCTCCGGAGGCGGCCAGGAAGACCGACCCCGCCGTGTGCGCTCCGCTCGCCGCGCTCCTCGGCCCCGACACCGGCACCGGCCCTGGCGCCGCCAACTCCCCGAAGGCGAAGGCCCACGTCGGCCGCATCCTGACCGGCGCCGACGGCAAGGACCTCACGACGACCGACGTCAGGCTGGCCGCCTATGCCGAGGCCGATGCGGAGCGCGTCATGGCCGGCCTGCGCGCGGCGTCGAAGTCGAAGAAGTGCGCCACCTTCCGCGTCGGCGGCCACCGCTACTTCGGGGTCAGGCCGCTGTCCGCGCCGGGCAAGCCGCAGACACCGGACAAGAAGGGGGACGAGGCGGTCTCGTACAAACTCGCCCACCCCAAGGGCGAGTACGTGGCCCGGCAGACAGTCACGGTCGTGCGCGACGGCGGCACACTCGCGGTCTTCGACGCGTCGAACCTGTATGACCCCGCCGGTGTCCAGGAGGACAAGGAGGCCGAGCGGAACGGCATGGAGGGCATCGGCACGCCCAAGGCGGACGAGGACCCGAAGGTGGCGGCCGCGATCGTCGAGGCGCAGCTCCGCAAGCTCTGATTTCACACGCGTTTCACACGCGTCCCGTACAACCTTTTCGGTGGTTCCTGATCGTTACGCAAATCGCTGGCAA
Organism: Streptomyces sp. 135; assembly: GCF_020026305.1. NCBI lineage: Bacteria > Bacillati > Actinomycetota > Actinomycetes > Kitasatosporales > Streptomycetaceae > Streptomyces > Streptomyces sp. 135. The sequence goes on from NZ_CP075691.1 coordinate 5,101,514, forward strand.
AGTTGGCGAGTTTGCCGCTTTCATTTCGCCTCGGCGCGGGTCTGTCCCCGCGCCGTGCGAATGAAGGTAGGAAACGTGAAGTCATCTGTGTCTCGGGCCGTCGTGGCCGCGTCCGTCACGGTCGCGCTGGGCCTGACGGCAGCGTGCGGGAGTGACGACGACGGCAAGAAGCCGTCGGAACCGGCCAAGTCCGCGCAGGACTCGAAGCCGTCCGCCACGAAGGCGGCCGCGCTGTCCGCAGCCGACCTGGAGAAGGCGGTGCTGGCCAAGGGCGACCTCAAGGGCTACAAGATCGAGAAGCTGTCCGCCGCGGACATGCCCGCACAGACCGTGGCCGCCGCCCCGGCGACCTGCCAGCCGCTCGCGGACATGTTCATGTTCGCCACCGACCCGGCGTCGAAGGCCCGCCTCGGCCGGACCATGACCGGTCCCGACGAACTGGACGCCACGATCATCACGCTCGCGCTGCTCGCCCATGAGCAGGACGACGCGGAGAAGGTCATGGACGGTCTCCGCACGGCCACGCAGAAGTGCAAGGCGTACGAGCACGCCGGCTCCAAGTACCGCGAGGTCGCGGCGCTGACCGCCCCGAAGGCGGGCGACGAGGCGGTCTCGTACAAGGTCGTGGGTCTCATCGAGGGCCAGAAGACGCCGATGAGCTTCACGGTGGTGCGCAGCGGTTCGACGCTTGCCGCCTTCTACTCGATCAACCTGCTCAAGCCGAAGGAGTTCGGCGTGCCGGAGAAGATCGTCGAGGCGCAGGTCGCCAAGGTCGAGAAGCTGTAGGCCACGAGTCGCCGCCTGCGAGAGCCTGTAAGAGCGAAGGGCCCCGCGGGACGGATCCGCGGGGCCCTTCGCTGTCGGCACCGACGTCAGGGCGGCGTCGATGCCTCGGGGCGGCGCCGGGGGGAGTGCGCCGCAGTTCGAGGCGCCGGTGGCCGCCCCGGCGCACTGAGGGCGCGCGCGTGGTATCGACCAATGGCAGTGAGGCGATGGACGGGCCCTGCGGCTCGCCCTCCCAGGCATCGTGCTCGATGGGTTCTCGGGGACGCAACCATTTCGACGCATCTATTTCGACCCCATCTATAGCGATCTATAGCGATAAGGGTCGGGTGGCCGGACGGTGGATTCCGGACAGGGCCGGAGCTCTGGGATCGGGGCGGCACCGCGGCAGAGGCGCGAGGGAAGCGGGCTGCGGGGTGGGGCCGGGGGAGGGGTTGCGGCGCTCTTCGAGGTCCGTCGGGACGGAGGCCGGTCGGCCCCGGGCGTCCCCGGAGCCGACCGTTCTCTTGGGTGACCGGGCTGCTGTCCCCTGCCGTCCGGTCACATCACTGGAGCGAGGTCCCACGGCGTACGACATGATCCGTACGCCTCATCGCTCCAGCGGAGCCACGCGTGGTTCTTACGGCCCGCCCCTGGCTGGCACGGACATCGGGACCAACGAAGCCCGGCCGGAACCGGTCACGCGCCGTACGGGTGAGAAGCGATCCGAACTCAGGTCCGGTCCGCAGAACGCCTGCTCAGACACGGCCGCGGCTCAGCTCCAGGAGCGTCATCGCGAGTGTCGTGCCGGGCTTGCCGAGCGCGTCCCTGTAGTGGGCGAGGATCTCCATCTCCCGGGAGAGGTTCACGCGGCGCCCGCCCGAGGTGATCCGGGCCTCCTGGATCACGGCCGAGACGGCCATCCGTTCCTGGACGAGGCCGATGATCCGGTCGTCGAGCGCGTCGATCCGCTCGCGGGCGTTCTCGATCACACCGGCGGCTTCGGGGGTGCGGGCGCCGGTCTTCTCGGCGGGGGTGGTGGCGGTGGCAGTGGCGGTGGCGGTCATGTGGGGCTCCAGGTGATTGTCGGGTTCGGGGTTCGGGGTTCGGGTTTCGGGTTCCTGAGGTGGCGGTGATTCCCGTGATCCGTTGATCCGTTGATCCGTTGACGGATGAGGTGCCCCGGAGCGACAAGGCCCGGAAATGACAGAACGCCCCGGGCCTTGTCGGCCCGGGGCGCCTGGGAAGTCGCTTGTCAGTGGATCAAGCAGCTCGACCATGGCAGCCGGCGGGCCGGTTGCCATAGGTAAAGAGGAAGGCGAGGTGCTTGTTCACGGGGCCAGTATGCCCCCACGCCCGTGGGCCGGGTCAATCCGTTCGGCGGGCGGCTCGGATATTGAGACGGCTGTCCAGACAGTGCTCACCGGGGGCAAGGTCCGTCGGATGCGACGAGGAAGGCCACGTCGAGCCCGGTAGAATCGACAAAACAGACCCCCTGCACACGCACTGAGCCTCTCGCTCATCGCTCAACGCCGGAAGGCCGCCGCCGTGCCATCAGCGCCCCACGCTGCCGCCGCTCCCGACACCGTTCTGGTCGTCGACTTCGGAGCGCAGTACGCCCAGCTCATCGCCCGTCGCGTCCGTGAGGCACGGGTCTACAGCGAGATCGTGCCGAGCACGATGCCCGTCTCCGAGATGCTCGCCAAGAAGCCCGCGGCGATAATCCTCTCCGGCGGCCCGTCTTCGGTGTACGCGGAGCACGCGCCCACCCTGGACCGCGCCCTCTTCGAGGCCGGTGTCCCCGTCTTCGGCATGTGCTATGGCTTCCAGCTGATGGCGGCCACCCTCGGCGGCACCGTCGACAACACCGGCGCGCGCGAGTACGGCCGTACGCCGCTCGCCGTCTCCAAGGCCGGCTCCACCCTCTTCGAGGGGACGCCCACCGAGCAGTCCGTGTGGATGTCGCACGGCGACGCGTGCAGCGCGGCGCCCGAGGGCTTCACGGTCACCGCGTCCACGGACGTCGTGCCGGTCGCCGCCTTCGAGGACGACGAGAAGAAGCTGTACGGCGTGCAGTACCACCCCGAGGTGATGCACTCCACGCACGGCCAGCAGGTCCTGGAGCACTTCCTCTACCGCGGCGCCGGCCTCAAGCCGGACTGGACGACCGGCAACGTCATCGACGAGCAGGTCGCCGCGATCCGCGAGCAGGTCGGCACCAAGCGCGCGATCTGCGGCCTGTCCGGCGGTGTGGACTCCGCCGTCGCCGCCGCCCTCGTGCAGAAGGCCATCGGCTCGCAGCTGACCTGCGTGTACGTCGACCACGGCCTGATGCGCAAGGACGAGACCGAACAGGTCGAGAAGGACTTCGTCGCCGCGACCGGCGTGCAGCTGAAGGTCGTCGACGCCCAGGAGCGGTTCCTCGCCGCGCTCGCCGGGGTCTCCGACCCCGAGGAGAAGCGGAAGATCATCGGCCGCGAGTTCATCCGGGTCTTCGAGCAGGCCCAGGCGGAGATCATCGCCGAGGCCCCCGGCGACCAGCCGGTCGAGTTCCTGGTCCAGGGCACGCTCTACCCCGACGTGGTCGAGTCCGGCGGCGGCACCGGCACGGCGAACATCAAGTCCCACCACAACGTGGGTGGCCTCCCCGAGGACCTCGAGTTCAAGCTCATCGAGCCGCTGCGCAAGCTGTTCAAGGACGAGGTCCGGATGGTCGGCGCCGAGCTCGGCCTGCCGGACGAGATCGTCCAGCGCCAGCCGTTCCCGGGCCCCGGCCTCGGTATCCGCATCGTCGGTGAGGTCACCAAGGAACGCCTCGACCTGCTGCGCGAGGCCGACGCCATCGCCCGTGAGGAACTGACGAAGGCCGGTCTCGACCGCGACATCTGGCAGTGCCCGGTCGTGCTGCTGGCGGACGTCCGCAGCGTCGGCGTCCAGGGCGACGGCCGCACCTACGGCCACCCGATCGTGCTGCGCCCCGTCTCGTCCGAGGACGCCATGACGGCCGACTGGACGCGCATGCCGTACGACGTCCTCGCCAAGATCTCGACCCGCATCACGAACGAGGTCGCCGACGTGAACCGCGTGGTCCTCGACGTCACGTCGAAGCCGCCGGGGACCATCGAGTGGGAGTGACCTCCCGCATGCCCTGAACGGCGCCGTCCGCCTCCCCCGAGGCAGACGGCGCCGTTCGCTGCTTTGCGGGGTGTGCGGTGCGGGGAGTGCGGTGCGGGGTGTGCGGGGGTCTTCGGGGTGCGGCGTTGGTCGGGGTGCGGGAAGCCGCCGGCTGGGAGGCCGCCGGGCGGGAGGTCGCCGGGTCAGGTCCGGCGTGTCGTCCGCAGCGGCGCGCCCGGCTTCCACAGCTGCACCGCCAGGTACTTCCCGTCCTCGATGTACGTGCGGACCACCTCCGTCAGTTCGGTGCGGAAGAGATGGAACGCCGTCGGATCCGGCGGATTGACCGCGTCCGCATACCGCGCGACGACCTGCGGGTCCCGCACCTCGACCGCCCGGCCCGCGATACGGACGTCGCCTTCCGCCATCTCCGGATCGGACCCCGGATTCGACTGGAGCGCGAAGCGCGGGTCCCGGCGCAGGTCCAGCGCCTTGCGGGAGCCGGGCATCATGCCCAACCACAACTCCCCTGACAGAAAACGGACTTCGAGCCCGCTGGTACGCGGCGACCCGTCCTTGCGCAACGTGGCGAGGACATGGTGCGTGAACGCCCCGAAGCGCTTCTCGACGATCTCGGCGAGTCCGGGCTCCGCCGCGGCGAAGGCTTCCCAGTTGTACGACATGCATCGAGTGTGGCGCCGATACCAGACATCTCCTGTCGCCTTTGCTCGCCCCACTCTCCGGGGCTTCCACGCTCCCGCGCTCCCGTCCCTCCCACCGGGCGGCGCCCCCCTGTTCACCTGCACGTACCACCGGTACCTTCCGCCTCGTACAGCCAGGGATGGAGGACACATGCAGGCGCCCACACCGATACCCGTCGAACGGTTGCAGTTCGCGATGCCGCCCGCGCACGACTCGCCGGCGGACGAACGGCGGTACCGGAAGGAGCGCCTCGCCGGAGCGCTGCGGATCTTCGGGCGGCTCGGGTACGAGGACGGGGTCTCCGGGCACATCACCGCGCGGGACCCGGAGCACAGGGACTGCTTCTGGGTGAACCCCTTCGGGATGCCCTTCAAGCACATCACCGTCAGCGACCTCGTCCTCGCCAACGCCGAAGGGCAGGTGGTCGAAGGGCGGTATCACGTCAACCAGGCCGCCTTCACCGTGCACGCCCAGGCGCACCTGGCCAGGCCCGACGTCGTCGCCGTCGCCCACTGCCATTCGCTGCACGGGCGCGCTCTCTCCACCCTCGGTGAACTCCTCGACCCGATCACCCAGGAGGCCTGTGCCTTCTACGAGAGTCACGCCCTGTACGACGGTTACACGGGCGTCGTCGTGGACACCGAGGAGGGGCACCGGATCGCGACCGCGCTCGGCGGCCACAAGGCGGTGATCCTGCGCAACCACGGCCTGCTCACCGTGGGGGACTCCGTCGACGCCGCGGCCTGGTGGTTCCTCTCCATGGAGCGCTCCTGCCAGGTCCAGTTGAGCGCACGGGCCGCGGGCCGCCCGGTGATGATCGGCCACAAGCAGGCGGTGCGGACCCGCGAGCAACTCGGCAGTGACCTGGTCGCGTGGATCAACTACCAGTCGCTGTGGCAGGACATCAGCCGCAGCGAACCGGACCTGCTGGCCTGAGCCACCGGCCGGCCTCCTCGGCCACCCCGTCAACGCGCGTGTGGCCCATTCACCCCCGCTGACCTGACCCGTGGGATTCGTTCGCCTTTCAGTGCGGCACAATTCCCCTTCTCTGCAAGGAAGTTCACGACAGGCCTCACAGGCTTCGAGGCTGGGGAAGGCGGCGTACGCGGTGGCGGTGCAGGAGGCGAGACAAGACGCGCACGGGGGAGGCTGCACCTGCGGCGGCTGCCCACACGGCGCGAGCGAGGGGCACCGGCGCGCCGTGGCCGCGTTCCTCACCAAACGGGACGAACTGGCGGCCGGGCACGGGCTGCCCGCAGCCGTTGCCCATTCGGCGGGGGCGTCGCGCCAGTGGGTGTCGGACGAGCTGACGCAGTCCGCCCGGACCGTCGCCGAGCGCGGCAGGGCAGAGGGCGAGGCCTGGCTGCGGCGCCTGTGGACACGCACACTCGGCCTCGTCTGGGGCTGCTTCGCCGCCCTCCTCCTCGTCCAGGCGTTCACCGCGATCGGCACCGGCTGGACGGCTGCGCGCACCGCGGGCCTACTCGCCGCGCTGGTCGTGGGCGGGCTGCTGACCGGCGCGGCATACGTCCACCGGGAGCGCGGCGGCGTCCTCGCACCGGTCATCGGCGAGGACAACCGGCTCTCCACGTCGCGTGCCGTGGCGGCCTGCTGGGTGCTCCTGGTCATCTTCTCGGTGCTGGTCCTCGCCGGGCAGCTGGCCCTGGCCTCCGGGCACGGACGACGAGACGAGCTGATCGCCGGGCTGGAACTCGGCCGCGCCGCGGGGGTCGTGACCGTCCTCGCCGTGGTGTGCGGGGTCGCGGTCCTCGTCCGCAGGGTCGTCGGCCTGCGCGTCCTGGGCCAGCGGCTCCAGAAGGTGCCCGCGGACCGGCCCCGGGCCGCCGACCCGCTCACCGACGACGCGGGCCGCGGCAGTTTCACCGACGCGCAGTACGTCCTGGTCAGCGCCGTCGCCGTGGTCTTCGCCGCCGTCCGCCTCGCGCGGCGGCCCGAGCAACTGCCCGATCTTCCGTGGGGACTCGCCGTACTGGTCCTGGTGTCTGCCGCGACATACCTCGCGGGGAAGTACTCCGAAGGCGGCCGTCCCGTGATCCTCTCCGTCGTCCGGGCGCGGGAGGCCGGTGATCTCGACGCCCCGATCCGCACCGGCGACGACATCGAGATCCGCGGCGCGGGCTTCGTGCCACCCGGTGCGGGCGACGCGGACCGGCTCGCCCGCATGGTCGTCCGGATCGGCGCCGTGCACGTCCACGTACCGCTCGTGCCGGTGCCCGGTGGCTTCAGCAACCCGGCCGACACGACGCTGACCGTGCCCGTCCCGGTCGATGTCGAGCCGGGCCGTGTCGACGTGCAGGTCGTCACCGCCGCGGGCGTGGAGACGAACCGCGTCACAATCGACGTCACGGACTGAGCCCACACCCCCAGCCATCGGCCGACCCACTTCGGCTGACGCATCAGATCCCCCTTGACGTCGATGTTCGGTGTCGTGAAATTCCCGCCACAGAGCGGTGAGCAGCGGACCCTTCTCCTACGTATGGTCGGAAGACGGGGCTACGGGAGAGGCGGCACAGCCATGGCTCACGGCATGCGGACGGACAGCCACACCGGATACCGACGGCGGGACGACTGGCGGCAGTCCGCCACCCGCTATGCCCTGCTGCCTCTGCGGATCTTCCTCGGCGTCACCTTCATCTACGCCGGCCTGGACAAACTCACGGACAGCGCCTTCATGCGCGCCGACGGAGTCGGCTCGATCGGCGCGACGATGGAGGGCGTCCGCGAGATCTCCGCGATCCCCGCTCTGGTCGACCTCTCCCTCAAGAACCCCGTCGGCTTCGGCTACGCCATCGCCCTAGGTGAACTGGTCGTCGGCATCGGCACCCTGCTCGGCCTGTTCGCCCGCGTCGCCGCTCTGGGCGGTGCGCTGATCTCGCTCAGCCTGTGGCTGACCGTCAGCTGGGCCGAGGAGCCCTACTACTACGGCAACGACCTGGCGTACCTGATGGCATGGCTGCCGCTGGTGCTCGCCGGGGCCTCCGTCCTCTCCGTGGACGCCATGCTCGCCGCCCGCCGAGGGGAGCCCTGGGACTCCGCCAAGCCCCAGGTGCGCGGCCGCCGATGACCGGGGCCTACTCCCGCAGCCGCGGCTCCTCGCCGCCCCGGGCACGGCCGCTGCGACGGGCCGGGCCGTGCGGGCGTATCCCATGGATCGCCGCCGCCACGCACGCGACCAGCAGGCCCACCATCACCAGGGGGAGCGCCACGAACCACGGCGCTTCCCACGCGCCGCCCGCGTCGCCCGCGTACACGACGGCGACCGCCAGCAGGGAGAGGCCTGCCACCAGCTTGCCGGGGTGAAGTTCATGACGTAGCACGGGTCACCTTCGCTTGTCCGACGCCCACTTCGAGCCGCAGATCGAGCGTGCCGCCGTCCTTGCCACCGGTGGGCGGCTTCAGCGTCACCTTCTTCTCCCGGCCCGGCGCGATGTCCAGATCCTTGCCCTTGTCGTTCGGCAACACGATGTCGCCGACGCCTACTTCCGCGTGCAGCCGCACGGTGGCGTCCTTCGGCACGATCACTCTGAGGTCACCCGCGCCGGCCTCGGCGCTGGTCTCCAGCGTCCGGCCCTTGCCGATGTCGATCTTGCTCAGGTCGAGTGTGCCCGTGCCGAGACCCAGTTCGTACTGGGGGCGGACGTCCGCCGCCGTCGCCGGTATCCAGTGGGTGCGGGCGTAGTGCGTCGTGATGTTCTTCGGGAGGGCCGCCGTGGCCGCGAGGAGCCCGGCGGTGAGCACCGCGAGCACGATCGAACCCGCCCCCGTGCGCCCCAGGAAGGCGCTGATCGCGATGCCGAGACCGAACACCGCGAGCGCGCAGGCCAGGCCGGTCTGAAGCGTCGTGCCGAGGGGCTGGCTCTCCCAGGTCAGGCCGGTGCCGAAACCACCGGCGACCAGGGCGAGGAGGAACACCCAGCCGCCGATCCACCGCGGCCCGCGCGGCTTGGGCGGCGGGGCGGCAGCCGGTTCGGCCCGGGGCACGCCTTGGTGGCCCGTCGGCTGGTAGGCGATGTCGAGGCCCTCCGGTCCCCAGAAGTAGCCGGAGAGTCCGTCGTGTGTGCCGTCCTTGACGATCGGGTCACGCCACCAGGAAGGGCTGCTGGCGACGGGCGGGGCCTTCGCCTCGGGCGGGGCGTCCGCCGCGGCCTGTGCGGCGACCGGGTCCGAGTCCGGGGTGCCGCGCTGCTGCGACCAATACCCCGCGCCCGCGAGGAGCAGGGTCAGGACGGCGGCGAAGGTGAGTGCCCCGCCGTTGTTCAACAAGGTGAGGAAGACGCCGCAGCCGACGAGCGCGAAGAGCACGGCCGTCAGCGCCTGGCCGTCGACCCGGCCGGAGAGGAGCCTGCGCGCCTCGTTCTCCTCCTCGTCCTCGTACGGCACCAAGAGCCAGGCGAAGCCGTAGAAGACCAGGCCGAGGCCGCTCGTGATGGCGAGGACCGCGACGCCGATGCGGAAGATCACCGGGTCCATGTCGCAGTGCCGCCCGAGCCCCGCGCACACGCCGCCGAGCCTTCTGTGCCGACGGTCGCGGCGGAACTTGCGCTCCTCCACGGGCAGGCCCGGCCCATGACCGGCCGCGGGAGCGTCCGGCGCGCCGTACGCATCGCGCAGGGCGTCGCGGATGGCGGCCTCGGTCTCCGTCTCGGCGGGCTGCTGATCTGTCATGTATCCATGGTGACCGCCCCGAGCCCGCCGCGGCAGTCGGGAAGACCCTGGCCCGACCCTGATATCTCCCCTGAGACTCCTCGGGCTCCCACCCTGACAGGGGCGGGGCAGGGGTCGAGATCAGGGAAGTCTCGGGGATCGACCCTGATGCCCCCGTCCGCGCCCGCGTGTGAATATCGAGGCATGCCGGAAGCCGCCGCACCTCCCCTCGACGACGTCCGACCGCTGCGCAAGCTCTACCGCAGCGGTGACGGGCGTTGGCTCGGCGGTGTCGCACGCGGTCTCGCGGGACACCTCGGACTGCCCGTGATCTGGGTCAGGCTCGTCTTCGTCGGCCTGTTCACGGCGGACGGCCTCGGCGCTCTGCTGTACGCGGCGTTCTGGTTCTTCGTCCCGCTCGGTATCGGCGGTGTCGACGCCGAGCGGCCACCCGCGGCCGTCACGAGCGAGACATCGGCCGACGGCCGCCGCAGACTCGTGGCCCGCAAGCCGGACAAGGGACAGATCGTCGCGCTCCTCGCGATGGTCGTCGTCTCCATGGTCTTCGTCGGCAACGTGAACCTGGACGGCTCGACCAAGGCGTATGTCGTCCCGACCCTGCTCGTCGCCGCGGGCGTCGCCCTGGTCTGGCGGCAGGCCGACAACGCCCGCCGGGCCCGCTGGATGGCCGTGGGCAGACGCAGACGCACCCTGACGCTCGCCCGCTCGGCCGCCGGTGTCCTCCTGGTCGGCGCCGGGGTGACCGGCATCTTCGTGCTCCAGGGCTCCGCCGCCCACCTGGGCGCCGTGCTCCAGGCCGCCCTCGCCGTGCTCGTCGGCATCGCGCTCCTCGCCGGCCCCTATCTCGTCCGCATGGCGCAGGATCTCTCCGAGGAGCGGTTGATGCGCATCCGTGCCCAGGAGAGAGCCGAGGTCGCCGCCCATGTCCATGACTCCGTGCTGCACACCCTCACCCTGATCCAGCGCAACGCGGAGAGCCCGGGCGAGGTGCGCCGCCTCGCCCGGGCCCAGGAGCGTGACCTGCGGGCCTGGCTCTACAAACCCGAGGGCAACGGCAAGGACGAGGACGAGGAGCCCGACACCCTCGCCGAAGCGGTGCGCCACAGCGCGGCGGAGGTCGAGGACAAGCACGGCGTCCCGATCGAGGTCGTCGTCGTCGGCGACTGCCCGCTCGACGACCGCCTGACCGCGCAGATGCAGGCCGCGAGGGAGGCCATGGTGAACGCCGCCAAGTACGGTGGCGAGGGCGGTGCGGTGCAGGTCTTCGCCGAAGTCGAGGGAGAGACGGTGTTCGTGTCCGTCCGGGACCGCGGCCCCGGATTCGACCTGGACGCGGTACCGGACGACCGCATGGGCGTACGAGAATCGATCATCGGCCGCATGCAGCGCAACGGCGGCACGGCGCGACTGCGCGCGGTGCCGGGTGGCGGCACGGAAGTCGAGCTGGAGATGGAGAGGACGGCGACGACATGAGCGACGCGACCGAGGCGGGGGAACCCGCGGAGCCGACCGGGTCGGACGAAGGCGGTGCGGGCGGGCGTCATGTGCGAGTCGTCCTGGTCGACGACCACCGGATGTTCCGCACCGGGGTGCAGGCGGAGATCGGCCGGACCGAGATCACGGGCGTCGAGGTGGTCGGTGAGGCCGCCGACGTCGACCAGGCGGTCACGGTCATCACGGCCGCGCGCCCCGAGGTCGTCCTCCTCGACGTGCACCTTCCGGGGGGTGGCGGCGTGGAAGTGCTGCGTCGCTGCGCGCCGTTGATGTCCGACGCGGAGAACCCCGTGCGCTTCCTGGCGCTCTCGGTGTCCGACGCCGCCGAGGACGTCATCGGTGTCATCCGGGGTGGTGCCCGCGGCTATGTCACCAAGACCATCACCGGCACCGACCTGGTGGATTCGATCTTCCGTGTGCAGGACGGCGACGCGGTGTTCTCGCCGCGGCTGGCGGGTTTCGTGCTGGACGCCTTCGCCTCCACCGACGCGCCCCCGGTCGACGAGGACCTGGACCGGCTCACGCAGCGCGAGCGGGAGGTCCTGCGGCTCATCGCGCGCGGGTACGCGTACAAGGAGATCGCCAAGCAGCTCTACATCTCCGTGAAGACGGTCGAGTCGCATGTCTCGGCCGTCCTGCGGAAGCTCCAGTTGTCCAACCGCCATGAGCTGACGCGGTGGGCGACGGCGCGACGGCTGGTCTGAGGGGGCATGGCCTGCGCCGTGAGACCTGCGGGCCTCAGTGAGGGATGCCGCCACGTGTCGGGGCCGGTGTCGGGGCAGGGGCGGCGCCGAGCCTCCGCAGGGCCCAGCGGTAGTGGCCGAGGGCCTTGGCCGCGCCCAGCAGGCCCGTCAGCCACAGGATCAGGCCGGCGCCCATGCCGAGGACGACGTCGGCGTAGGTCTGGCGGCCCGGTTCGGCGTAGGCGGCCGACGCGAAGGACACCCACAGGCCGAGGGCGCACACGGCGAGGGAGGACAGGATCCAGAGGAGGCTGAGGCCGGGGGCGCGCAGCCGGGCGTCGGACGCCGGGTGGCGGTCCAACGTGACCCAGGCATCGGCGAGTTCCCGTATCCGCCGGTCGCGGCGGATGCTGAAGACGACGCCGACCACAGCGGGGGCCAGCGCCGCGAGGCCGAGGACCGCGAGGACCGGGCCGAGGATGATGCCCGTGGCATCGTCGTCCTCGATGAGCTTGACCGGCTGCATCAGCAGCGCCCAGCCGATGACGGCAGCGGCTGCGCACAGCCACAGGAAGAGGAGCCGGTGCACTCCCAGGTGCCGCCTGCGCAGTTCGTGAAGGGCCAGGCCGCGGTCGGTCAGCAGGGCCTGCCGGTCCGGCCAGGTACGCAGATACGGGGGCGGGGGAGGTGGCGGCAACGTACGGCTGGGCATGGACCCGACAGTACTGGGGGCCGCCGGGCCGCTTCACGCCACCCGCGTGGCACCGGCGAACGGCATCTGGTCGATCGGGGCGAGCCGGACCGGGGCGCTCGGGTTGGGAGCGTGGATCATCTGGCCGTTGCCCACATACATGCCGACGTGGGTGATGCCCGAGTAGAAGAACACCAGGTCACCGGGGCGCAAAGCGGAGCGCGGGATACGCTCGCCCGCCGCGATCTGGGCGTAGGTGGTGCGGGGCAGCGACACACCCGCCGAGCGGTACGCGGCCTGGATCAGCCCTGAGCAGTCGAAGGCGCTCGGGCCCGTCGCGCCCCACACGTAGGGGCTGCCGATGGCTTTGTACGCGTAGGAAACGGCGGTGGCGGCGCGGGCGTTGGGGGCCTTGGCAGCGCCGCTCGGGGGTGTGTCACGGGCCTTGGAACGGTCGGCCCGGCCGCTGTGACCGCCCTGGTCCTCGTCCGCGAGCCTCGCGAACTCCACGCGCTGTTCCTCGGTGAGCCGGGCCAGCAGCCGCTTGGCCTCGCCGAGCTTGCCGGTGACGGTCTTCTTGTGCTTCTTCAGGTCCGCCTGGCGTGCGCGGAGGGTGGCCAGACGGTCGTCAGCCTCGGTACGCAGCTGGTCGAACTCCCGGAGCCTCTTGCGTACGCCGCCGATGGCCGCGGCCTGGCGGCTGCCCGCCCGGTCGGCGAGAGAGGCGCGGTCCAGGAACTGATCGGGGTCCGAGGAGAGCGCGAGCTGCATGGAGGGGTCGATGCCGCCCGCGCGGTACTGCGCTGTCGCGTACGAACCCAGGCTGTTGCGGGCGGCATTGAGTTTCTCCGCCTTGCGGGCCGCCTCGTCGCGCAGCTCGCCGAGCGACTCCTCGGCCTTCTCGGCCTTCTCCTTCGCGCCGTTGTACTTCTCGGTGGCGATCTCCGCCTCGCGGTAGAGCGCGTCGACCCTGGACTTCACCTCGGCGGGGCCGGGCCGGGGATCCGCGTGCCCGGAGCCGTCGAGCGCGGTCACCGAGGCGGCTGCCGCGAGGGCGAGGGTGGCGGCGGTGCGGGCCGTGTGGCCGCTGAGCGAGCGCTGTCTGGGCTTGCGGTGCGCTGCCACGGAGGAGCTCCTTACCTGGCCGGCGGCGGCCCGCAAAGGGGGAGCGGGCCGCCGCCGGGTTTCTCGGCGGTGGTGGCCGACTGCCGCCCTGAGCGGGGCGGCGGTGGGGAGCCGGTCACCTGGTGAGGACGCTAAACGTGGGCGTCACGGCGTGGAGGCGGATTGTGCGCAACTGCCGGAGAAGGTCGGAATCGTTACTGCGCCTGTCCGCGCTGCTGACGGGTCGGTGACGGCTTGGCGGGCGACCGTGACCAATGTGACGGTTCGCGCCCTGGTGGCCCGGCGGAGGGTGCTATGGGGCCGCCTGCGGGGAGCGGTACGGGTCCGGGCTAGGCTCCGGCCCCATGGACGTACTCATCCATCTCTTCGTCGGCCTGCACATCATCGGCATCGCCTCGCTCCTGGGCGGCTTCCTGACCCAGATGAAGCAGATGGGCCAGGGCGCAGCCCGCTTCGGTCCCGCGATGCTGCACGGCGCGCTGATCATGCTCGTCACCGGCGTCGCCCTCGTGGGTCTCAACCAGGCGGACGGCAACGCGGTCAACAACGTCAAGATCGGCATCAAGATGGCCGTGCTGATCGTGATCCTCGCGCTGGTCTATGTGAAGCGGGACGAGGAGAAGATCGACAAGGGTGTGTTCGGCGCGGTGGGGCTGCTGACCACGGCGAACGTCTTCATCGCCGTGCTGTGGACCTGATCCCCGAACCGGTTACGCGCGTGGCCCGCGCTCCTTCGGGAGTGCGGGCCACGCGCGCGTAGAGGGTGACCTTCCGCGGCTACGCCGGGCGCACCACGCTGTGGATCGGCATGTAGTAGATCGATTCGACGCGGACCTTCGCGCCCGGCTTCGGGGCGTGGATCATCTTGCCGCCGCCGATGTAGATCCCCACGTGGCTGATGTCGTCGTAGAAGAAGACCAGGTCGCCCGGCTCGGCGTCGGCGGTCTTCACGGTCGTGCCGGCCTTCACCTGGTCCCACGTGGTGCGGGGCAGGGTGATCCCCGCCGCCTTCCAGGCATCCTGGGTGAGCCCGGAGCAGTCGTAGGAGTCGGGCCCGGTCGCGCCCCATACGTACGGCTTGCCGATCTGTGCCTCCGCGAAGTCGATGACCTTCGCGGCCTTGGTGGCGTAACTTCCGCCGGTGCTTCCGGAGCCCGAGCCGCCACCGGAGCCTGAGCCCCCGCCCGGGCCTGAACCCGCATCCGAACCGGCGCCGGAACCCGATCCGGAACCCGACCCGGAATCCTGGCCCTCCCCCTGCCCCTGCTCCTCCCGCTCCTTCCTGGCCGCCTCCTCCGCCTTGCGCTTGCGCTCCGCCTCGGCGACCTCCTTGCGGGCCAGCTCCTCGGCCTTGCGCTTGGCCTCCCGCTCCTTCGTCCGCTCGATCGCGGCGAGCCGGGCCTTCTCCTCGGCGGTCAGCTCCGAGAGCAGTTCACGCGCCTCGCCCAGCTTCTTCTGGACGGTCTCCTTGCTCGTCCTGAGATCGTCCCGCGAGTCGCTCAGCGTCTCCACGCTCCGCGCGGCCTTCGTACGCTGCTTCGTCGCCGACGCCTGCTGCGCCTGGTAGTCGTCGACGGCCTTCTTCTGCCGCTTGGTCAGCCTGTCCGCCAGGTGGTTCTGGTCGAAGAAACCCTGCGGATCCTTGGCGAGCATCATCGTGGCGGTCTGGGAGACGGCCCCGGTGCGGTACTGGGCGGCGGCGATGGAGCCGAGCTTCTGGCGCGCCTCGTTCAGCCTGTCCGCGCGCTCGGCCACGTCGTCGAGCAGCCGGTCGGCCTTCTTGCGCTGCTTCTCGGTCTTCTCCTTGGCCGAGTTGTACTTCTGGGTGGCCACGCCCGCCTGGTGGTACAGGTCGTCGACCTTCTTCCGCACCTCTTCGAGGCTGGGCTTCGCCGGTGCGGAGGGGGCCGCCTGCGCGGCCTGTGACAGGAGCGCCACGGAGGTGAGGGCGGCCGTCGTGATGCCGACGGCGGGGGCGGTGCGTATTCCGGCTGTCCGGGTCCGCGGCTTGCGGTGCGACGCCAAGGGAGGCGACTCCTTCCGTAGACCGCCTACCGGGTTAGCTGTCGGGTTCGGGCGGATGGTCCGGAAGGTTGCCCTACGGTCCCGTACTGCGTACGGGGCCGATTCACCCCAGGTTTTCGGTGGGTCCCCGGCTCCGAACAGGTCGGACTCGGCGGAGGCAACCCGTTCCCGGCGGGATTCGCCGGT
The DNA here is from genome assembly GCF_020026305.1 of Streptomyces sp. 135. Taxonomy (NCBI): domain Bacteria; kingdom Bacillati; phylum Actinomycetota; class Actinomycetes; order Kitasatosporales; family Streptomycetaceae; genus Streptomyces; species Streptomyces sp. 135. The sequence continues at coordinate 5,116,982 of NZ_CP075691.1, forward strand.
GGGGGGACGAGCGGCCCGCGGAGCACGCTAGCCAACTCGTGTGGCGCGTGTGAAGGTTGATGTTCCTTATGCCCGATACATTTCCGTTACTTTCCGGGGCGCCGGGGTCGGGCAGGCGGCGCTGTTGCGGAGCGTGACCGGGTGTGGGCGTGGCGTAGGTGAGGCGTAGACAGGCGCACGCCGGACGGGCCCGGGAGGAAGGTGGCCGGAACCCGGGGCGGGTTGTCAGTGGGGCCGCCTAGACTCGGGAGGCGATGAGCAGCCTCTTTGATGACAGCTTCCTGGCGGACCTCCGGCCTTCCCGGGCCACGGACGAAGAGCCCCCGCCGCCGCCCGAGGACAGCGCTCCGGAACCGGTTCCGGACGACTTGTTCGACGGGAAGTTCGACGTGCCCATGACCCGGGACACGCACTACCGCGACGGGGCCCCGCGCCCGGTCATCGACCCGGCGACGCTCCTGGAGGGGCTGAACGAGAACCAGCGTGCGGCGGTCGTGCACGCCGGCTCCCCGCTGCTCATCGTGGCCGGCGCCGGTTCGGGCAAGACCCGGGTGCTGACCCACCGCATCGCGTATCTCCTGGCGGAGCGCGGCGCGCACCCGGGGCAGATCCTCGCGATCACCTTCACGAACAAGGCCGCGGGCGAGATGAAGGAGCGCGTAGAGCAGCTCGTCGGCCCCCGGGCCAACGCGATGTGGGTCTCGACGTTCCACAGCGCCTGCGTCCGCATCCTGCGCCGCGAGTACAAGAAGCTCGGCTTCACGTCCTCCTTCTCGATCTACGACGCCGCGGACTCCAAGCGCCTGATGGCCCTGGTCTGCCGTGACCTGGACCTCGACCCGAAGAAGTTCCCGCCGAAGTCCTTCAGCGCCAAGATCTCGAATCTGAAGAACGAGCTGATCGACGAGGAGGACTTCGCCGCCCAGGCCGCCGACGGCTTCGAGAAGACCCTCGCCCAGGCCTACGCCATGTACCAGTCACGCCTGCGCGAGGCGAACGCGCTGGACTTCGACGACCTGATCATGACGACGGTCCACCTCCTGCGCGCCTTCCCGGACGTCGCCGAGCACTACCGCCGCCGCTTCCGGCACGTCATGGTCGACGAGTACCAGGACACCAACCACGCGCAGTACGCCCTGGTGCGCGAGCTGGTCGGACCCTCCGGTGGCGAGGGCGACGACCCGGCGGAGCTGTGCGTGGTGGGTGACGCGGACCAGTCGATCTACGCCTTCCGCGGCGCCACGATCCGCAACATCCTCCAGTTCGAGGAGGACTACACCGACGCGACCACGATCCTCCTGGAGCAGAACTACCGCTCCACGCAGACGATCCTGAGCGCCGCGAACGCGGTCATCGAGCGGAACGAGAGCCGCCGCCCGAAGAATCTGTGGACCAACCAGGGCGCGGGCGCCCGCATCACCGGCTACGTGGCAGACACCGAGCACGACGAGGCGCAGTTCGTCGCGGACGAGATCGACCGGCTCACGGACGCGGGTGACGCGAAGGCCGGCGACGTCGCGATCTTCTACCGCACGAACGCCCAGTCGCGTGTCTTCGAAGAGATCTTCATCCGTGTCGGCCTGCCCTACAAGGTCGTCGGCGGCGTCCGCTTCTACGAGCGCAAGGAGGTCCGCGATGTGCTGGCCTACCTGCGGGTCCTCGCCAACCCCGAGGACGCGGTCCCGCTGCGCCGCATCCTCAACGTCCCCAAGAGGGGCATCGGCGACCGCGCCGAGGCGATGATCGACGCGCTCTCGCAGCGCGAGAAGATCTCCTTCCCGCAGGCGCTGCGCCGCGTCGACGAGGCGTACGGAATGGCGGCCCGCTCGACCAATGCCGTCAAGCGGTTCAACACGCTCATGGAGGAGCTGCGGACCGTCGTCGAGTCCGGCGCGGGCCCGGCCGTCGTCCTGGAGGCCGTACTCGAACGGACCGGCTACCTCGCCGAGTTGCAGGCCTCGACCGACCCGCAGGACGAGACCCGTATCGAGAACCTCCAGGAACTCGCCGCCGTCGCGCTGGAGTTCGAGCAGGAGAACGCCCAGGCGGCCGGTGCTCAGGAGGACGGCCAGGCGGAAGGCCCAGCGGAAGGCGACGAAGGGGCCGCCGCCCCGGCCGGCACGCTCTCCGACTTCCTGGAGCGCGTCGCGCTCGTCGCCGACTCCGACCAGATTCCGGATGAGGAGGACGACGGCTCCGGAGTCATCACCCTGATGACGCTCCACACCGCCAAGGGCCTCGAATTCCCCGTGGTGTTCCTGACCGGCATGGAGGACGGCGTCTTCCCGCACATGCGCTCCCTCGGGCAGGTCAAGGAGCTGGAGGAGGAGCGCCGCCTCGCCTACGTGGGCATCACGCGCGCGCGTGAACGGCTCTATCTGACGCGGTCCTCGATGCGCAGCGCCTGGGGCCAGCCCTCGTACAACCCCCCGTCGCGCTTCCTCGAAGAGATTCCGGATACGTATCTGGACTGGAAGCGGAAGGGCTCTGTCGGCGCCCCCGCGTCGTCGGGTCCCGCCGCGGGCATCACCTCGTCGCTGTCCTCGTCGCGTTCGCGCACGGGCGGCGCGCAGGGCTTCGCCACGCGCCGCGCCTCGGAGAAGCCGGTGGTCTCGCTGGCTGTCGGGGACCGGGTCACGCACGACCAGTTCGGCCTCGGGACCGTGGTCGGAGTGAAGGGCACGGGTGCGAACGCCGAGGCGACGGTGGACTTCGGCGAGCCCAAGCCGAAGCGGCTCCTGCTGCGGTACGCGCCGGTCGAGAAGCTGTAACGCCCCGGGCGGCGGCCGGAGTTACGTTACGTCGGGTCGAGGTCGTGGCTGCGCAGCCACGGCAGCGGGTCGATCGCCGAGCCGCCGCTGGGGCGCACCTCGAAGTGCAGGTGCGGTCCCGTGGAGTTGCCGGAGTTGCCGGAGAAGGCGATGACCTCGCCCGCCTTCACGGGCCCGGTGGAGATCTTGTGCGTGGAGAGGTGGCAGTACCACGTCTCCGTGCCGTCCTTGGCGGTCACGATCGCCATGTTGCCGTAGGCGCTGTTCCACTTCGTGGAGACGGTGCCGTCGGTGGCGGCGAGGACTTCCGTGCCGTACGACACGGGGAAGTCGATGCCGGAGTGGGCGGACATCCAGTTGACGCCGGCCTGTCCGTAGTACGCGCTCAGTCCGTGCTGCTTGACCGGCAGGGCGAACTTGGGGCGGAGCCGCTCCTTGCGTGCCGCCTCCGCGGCCGCCTTCTTCTCGGCGGCCACCTGCTCGGCCTTGAGGTCGATGCGCTCCTGCGTGCGGCTCGCGCGGTCCGCGAAGTCACCGGCGTCCGCGGAGAGGTTCGCCAGCTGGGTGTCCAGCTTGTTGTTGGCGGTGGAGGGCTTCACGGACGTGGTGTCCGGGGCCGAGGCGGTCGTGTCCTTGGCCTCGTCCCCGCCGAAGCTGCCCACGGAGGCGGCGGCCACTCCGGCGACGCCCATCACGCAGGCGGACGGCACGGCGACGGTGAACAGGGCGGAGCGCTTGGCGGGGGTGCGGCGGCGGGTCCGGGACCGGCCCGCGCCGGAGCCGCCGTTCTTGCCGCGGGCGGCGGCGCGGGACCCCGGAGCCGGGCCTTCCGGAGCCGGCTCCGGCTCCGTGGCCGTGTAGGGGGCGTCGGCGGCGATCTCGTACTGCTCGGTGAGTTCGTACGGCTGCGGATTCTCGGATTCCGCGGTCTCGTACGGGTGGGGCGCGTCGTGCGGCTCGTGCGACGTGTCGTGCGCCCCTTGGTTCGCGGGCGCGCCGTTTGCTTCGTGCGCTTCGTTTGCCTCGTGCGCCTCGGATGTCCCGTGCGTTTCGTCGGGCGAGTTCCACGCCGCGGCGTCGAACGTGCCCGAGTCGAACGTGCCCGTCTCGAAGGCGCCCGTCTCAAAGGTCTGCGTCTCGAAGACCTGCGTCTCCCACTGGCCGGTCGAGGGTCCCTGGTTCCAGGCGGTGGCGTCCCACTGACCCGAGCTGTCCGGGCCCTGCTGGGCCGGAATGTCGGCGAGGTGCTGGTAGTCGCCGGTCGTCCACGCGGAGGTGGTGTCGTAGCTGCCGGTGTCGTACGCGGCGGCGTGGTGCTGCCCGGCGTACGCGTCGTAGTCGGCCGTCTGCTGCTGGGCGGTGGTGGTGGTCGCCCACTGGCCCGTGCCGTACTCGGTGCCGGGCATGTCGCCGAAGAGCGGATCGGTGGCGAACGTACCGGTGTCGAAGCTGCCGGTGCTGAAGCTGCCGGTGTCCAAAGTGCCGGTGGAGTGGGCGTCGTAGCCGTAGCCGCCGTGCTCGGCGCTGTGTGGATCGTACGTCGCGTAGTCGGCGCCAGGTGCCGAGGGCTGGGGAGTCGAGCTCCCCGACGGGTGACGGTCGTTCACCAACTTCTCTTTCGCCTCGGCAGCAGGGGCAGAGCAGTGCGGCGACTGTACCCGGCGGTATACGGGCGCGACAATCTTCGGCAGGTTTCGCCCTCTCAGGAAACGGGCATTCGGCCGTCTTTCGGGGGACTGTGGGCACAGCCTTGGCCCTGCGTTCGAGCCGCGTTCGATGTCCGGGGGCGTGGATCGGGTCCGTGACCCGATGCCCGGTCGTGGTCAGGCGACCGTGAGTCCGCCCGGTTCTTGCCTCGCGTCGGCTCCTGGATTCGCCAGGTCGAGTGCCTGACGTACGCCGTTCGCCACCGCCGGGTGCACCGGCAGCGCGAGATGGCCGATTCCGGTTACCCGGATGTTCTGCACGAGCAGGTCGGGGTGGTCGACGCACGCCGTCTCCAGCGGGTCCATGGTCTGGTCCAGGTCGCTCCAGAAGCTCACGAACTGGGTGCGGCAGTCCGGCGCCGGTTCCTTCAGCTCCTCGATCACGGCGGAGCCCGGGCGCATCTGCCGCACGATCGGATGCGCGTCGGCGAGCGGCGCGACCCGCGTGCCCGCGTGCGGAGTGCCGAGCGTGACCAGCGTGCGTACGCGTATGTCGCCGCCGAGGCGCTGCGCGTAATAGCGGGCGATCAGGCCGCCGAGGCTGTGTCCGACGACGTCCACCCGGCGGTGGCCCGTGCGCTCGCAGAGTTCCTCGACGTGGCGGCCGAGCAGCTCGGCGGCGGCAGGGATGTCACAGGTGAGCGGGGAGTAGTTGAGGGACCCCACGCGGCGTCCGCCGTCCTGGGCGAGGGCGCGGCGGAGCAGGACGAAGACGGAGCGGTTGTCGATGAAGCCGTGCAGGAGAAGAACCGGAGGCCTGTCGTCCGCGGGGAGGCGAGGGGCGTCGGGCGGCGGCTGGACGGGGGCCGTCCGGCGCTCCTGGGCGATGCCCGAGGGGTAGAGGACGAGGTGGCCCGCGAGGATCGCCAGTTCCAGGGCGGTTGACTTCAGGAGGGCCAGGGAGATACGGCCTGCCGCTTTGGCGTGCAGGGCGGCCAGGGAAGGCAGCCGGGGCAGGGCGGGCAGCGAAGGCAGCGTCGGTACTGCGGGCAGCGAGGGCAGCGCCAGCAGTGCGGGCAGTGCCGACAGCGGGGGCAGTGCGGGCAGGGTCGACGGCGTCAGGAACGCGGGCAGGGCCGGCAGTGCGGGCAGGTCTGGCAGCGGAAAGCTGCGGAAGCGAAAGGGGCGGGCCCCTGTGACCGGCATCGTCGACCTCCCGACGGCGCACGGGAGGGCGTCTTCGTCCCCCGTGCGCCCTAGGGGGAGTCGTGGGCGAGGAGCCGGCTCCGCGAAGGCGTGCGGTGCCGCCGTGGTGTGGCGGCTCCGTACCCCCGTGACGTCGCCGGTGCACCGGACCACCATGCCGTGCGGCTGACGGCATGGTGGTGCGGCGATCTCGTTGCGGCTCCCCTCGCGCCTGGTCCGGATGCGGAGCGTGAACCCCTGGTTGGTGGACGGCGCGCAGCGAACATGTCCCAACGTGTGATTTCCCCCTCCCTCTCCACCGTGAAACTGCCGCTTGCGCGATGCTGTGGATAACGTTCGTTCACTTCCCCGGCCGGTGTGGTGCGGGGTATCTGTGCTTGGACAGATGGTTGTCGGTACGGATATCGGTACATGGAGGCAGTGATGGGTGTGGCAGCCGGGCCGATCCGCGTGGTGGTCGCCAAGCCGGGGCTCGACGGGCACGACCGCGGGGCCAAGGTGATCGCGCGGGCGCTGCGTGACGCCGGTATGGAGGTCATCTACACCGGGCTGCACCAGACGCCCGAGCAGGTGGTGGACACCGCGATCCAGGAGGACGCCGACGCGATCGGCCTCTCCATCCTGTCCGGGGCGCACAACACGCTGTTCGCGCGGGTGCTCGAACTCCTGAAGGAGCGGGACGCGCAGGACATCCTGGTCTTCGGCGGCGGGATCATCCCGGAGGCGGACATCGCGCCGCTGAAGGAGAAGGGCGTCGCGGAGATCTTCACCCCCGGAGCCACCACGACCTCGATCGTGGAATGGGTGCGGGCCAACGTGCAGCAGCCCGCCGGGGCCTGAATCCTGCGGCTGTTCCAGGGCGGTGGCCCTGGGGCTCCCGCCTGCCCCCTCACGTGATCCCGCGCTCCGTGCGGGGTTCGGGGAGCGGCGGGAGCTCGTCGCGTATGGCCGCGCGCAGGCGCAGCGTGGTGACCAGGCGTTGGAACGCCTCCGACCAGTAGCTGCCCGCGCCCGGTGACGCGTCCTCCGGTTCGTCCGGGATCGCGGTGAGCGCCTCCAGGCGGACCGCTTCGGAGGGGTCGAGACAGCGCTCCGCGAGGCCCATGACCCCGCTGAAGCTCCAGGGGTAGCTGCCCGCGTCCCGCGCGATGTTCAACGCGTCGACGACCGCGCGGCCCAGGGGCTCGGCCCAGGGGACCGCGCACACCCCGAGCAGCTGGAACGCCTCGGACAGACCGTGCGCGGCGATGAAACCTGCGACCCACTCCGCCCGGTCCGTCGCGGGCAGCGAGGCGAGGAGCTTGGCGCGCTCGGCGAGCGACACGGCTCCGGGGCCCGCGGCGTCGGGGGACGCGGGCATGCCGAGCAGGGCCCTGGACCAGGTCGCGTCCCGTTGGCGCACGGCCGCGCGGCACCACGCGGCGTGCAGCTCGCCGCGCCAGTCGTCGGCCACCGGGAGCGCCACTATCTCGGCCGGTGTGCGATTCCCCAGCCGGGTGCGCCAGGTGGTGAGCGGCGCGGCCTCCACCAGCTGGCCCAGCCACCACGAGCGCTCGCCCCGGCCGGCCGGGGGCTTGGCGACGATGCCGTCCCGCTCCATGCCCGCGTCGCACTCGTGCGGGGCCTCGACCGTGAGGGTCGGCGTGCTCGACACGTGGTCCACGGCCACGCAGGAGGCCGCCCGCGCGGCCATCCGCCCGGCCAGTGGCGAGTCGGGGAGCGCGGAGAGCAACTCCGCAGCCGTGGACCGGACGTTTCGGCTGCGGTCGGTGAGGGCCTGCTCGAGGAACGGCTCGTCCGCGGCGGACAGGCCCGTGCGGAGCGAATCGAGGAACATCAGGCGGTCCTCCGCACGCTCCGTCGGCCAGGTCGTGGCGAGCAGCTGCCGCGCGGCATGCGCGTCGCGTGCGCGGAGCGTGGTCAGGAGCGCGACCCGTTCGGCGAAGAGGCCCTCTTCCCACAGCTGGCGGACCTTGGGCGCGTCGTCCGTGGAGGGCAGGGCCACGCCGCCTCCCGGAGTGGCCCGGAGCGCGAACTTCCAGTCCGGATTCAGGCGGGCCAGCCACAGGGCCCTGGGGCCCGCGAAGGCGAGCGCCTGGGGACGCAGGTCCGTACGGCCGCGCGCCGCGTTCAGGAGGGCGGGGAGCAGTTCGGGCGGCGCGCCGTACCCCCGGGCGTTGGCCAGGGCGAGCCACTGGGGGAGCAGTTCCATCAGGTCCGGCGTCGCGCCGCGTCGGCCGCCGCTCCCGAGGCCGGGCTGGTCGGTGAGCAGCGTGGCGAGCCTGCGACGGGCCGCGGGCGGCACCGGCGGCCTGGGTCCCGCGCCGCTTACTGGGCGGGGTGGCGGCCGGTGCCGGGCGCAGTCCCGCCCTGCGGCGGACCGTCTGCACCGCCGCCTCGTCGAGGAGGGCGAGTGGTGGCTCCTTGCCGGGTGTGTGGAGCGGGTCGGGCAGTGCGCGGCGGTCGGTGCCGAGCAGCGCCGCCGAGACGAGGTCCTCCCAGGCGACGCGGGGGGACGTCGAGGCGGCATCTGGCGGGCGTATGGAGGCGGCATCGGGTGGCCGGGGTGTCCCGGCTGCCGGGGGTGTCACGGGTGCCGTCGCTGTCCCGGCTGCCGTCGGTGTCCCGGGCGTTGTGTGTGCTCCGGGCGCTGTGTGTGCCCCAGGCGCCGTGGGTGTGGTCGGCATCTGCTCCTCCTGGCGTTCGTCGGTCAGCACAGCGGCACCGTCTCTTCCGCGTCCCGCGGCCAGGCCGTCAGCGGGGTGAAGCCCTGGTGGCCGCACTCGCCGAACACCGTCAGCGGTGCTCCTCCGGACAGGGCGACCAGCCGCCACAGGCCCGGCCCGGACGCGGCGGCGGGCGTCACCGGCAGCGCCGAGCCGCCGCCCGCGTCGGCCAGTTGCCAAGCGCCGTCGGCCTTGGCCGGTATGACCTCGGAGAGCGTCACCGGCCAGGACTCCAGCCACGGGTCGTGACGGAGCGCCTCGCCGTAGCGCGCGGCCGCCTCGTCCGTGCGTACGCCCGGTGGCCGCTCGGCGGTGGGTGCCGGGGTGCTGAACTGTTCGCCCAGGTCGGCCCGTAGCTGCCGCACGCCCGGGTATCCCGTCAGCTCCGCGTCGAGCGCGAGGCCCACCGGCAGGGTGAGCGCGGGGGCGCGGCCGGCCGCTCCGTAGGAGAGGAGCAGCGCGGTGCGGCCGGAGGCCGTGCCGTACAGCCAGACGCGGCGCGTGGTGAGTTTGCTGTCGGCGGTGTCGTACTGCGCGAGGACCAGCCAGCGGTCCCGCAGCGGTGGACCCTCCGGCCGGGCGGGCAGGCCGACGCGGGAGCGGACCGTGGCGGCCAGGCCGGACGGCAACGCGTCGCGGTGCAGCCAGCCCTGGTCGAGGAGGTGCAGCAGGGCGCACTCCTCCAGCAGGCGTACCGGCCAGCCGGGGCCCGAGGAGGGTATGGACCCCAACTCCCTCACGCGCGCCGCCAGTCCTGGCGCCTGTGCGTCGACCATGCGGGCGGCTGTCTCCTCCCACAGGCCGTACCCCGCCTGTTCGGCGGAGGCGGTACCGGAGCGCAGCAGGTCGGACAGGCGCTGCTCCAGCTCCGTCACCCCTGCCGTGATGCGCTCGGCCCGCTTCTCCGCTCTTCTGCGGGCCGCCTCAGGGTCGGCCGGCGCGGGGGGCGCGGCCTGCGAACTCCGCTTGTCCTCCGCTCTTTTGCGGCGGGACGACAGCCATTCCTCGGCCCACTCGGGCGGCTCCCCGCCCGGCACGGTGCCGTCCGCGCCCGCCCAGAGCAGCAGCAGTCCCAGCGCGTGTTTGCACGGGAACTTGCGGCTCGGGCAACTGCACTTGTACGCCGGACCCGCCCCGTCCGCTGGGCCCGCTGCGGCTGTGACGCCCGCGATACCTGTATTGCCTGTGACGCCCGTGATGTCGATGAGTGTCTGATACGGCTTGCTGCCACTGCCCCTGCACAGTCCCCACACCACCCCCTCGCCGGAACTGCCCGTCTCCGACCACGGTCCGGCGACGCCCAGTTTGCTTCCCGCCCTGCGTGACGAGGCGTCAGGCGCCAGTGCCAGCACCTGGTCCACCGTCCAGCGCACCCCCTGCTGAGTCATGTCTCGAAGGTAGGCGCCACCACTGACAATCGGTCCGCCGACAGGGATTGGGGCAGGTCAGCGCCGTGCGCGGGTCGATTGTCAGTGGCGTGGTGCACGGTGGAGACACATCCGGGCCAGATGTGCCCGGACGAGCTGGAGGGGGATCGCTCCATGACCGTTTCCATCGACTCGACGACGTCCGCGACCGCGAATCAGGACACGGTCCTGAGGCCGCACGCGGAGCACGCCTTCGCCGCCGAGCTGGCCGCCCTCGCCGCGCAGGACGACCGGCCGCGGCCGCAGCGGTGGAAGCTCTCCCCGTGGGCCGTGGCGATGTATCTGCTCGGCGGCACGCTGCCCGACGGCACCGTGATCACGCCGAAGTACGTGGGTCCGCGCCGCATCGTCGAGGTCGCCGTCACCACGCTCGCCACAGATCGCGCCCTGCTGCTGCTCGGCGTGCCCGGCACGGCCAAGACCTGGGTGTCCGAGCATCTCGCGGCCGCGGTCAGCGGGGATTCGACACTGCTCGTGCAGGGCACGGCGGGCACCCCGGAAGAGGCCATCCGGTACGGGTGGAACTACGCCCAGCTCCTCGCCCACGGCCCGAGCCGTGACGCGCTCGTGCCGAGCCCCGTGATGCGGGCGATGGCCGAGGGGATGACGGCGCGCGTCGAGGAGCTGACCCGCATCCCCGCCGACGTGCAGGACACGCTCATCACGATCCTGTCGGAGAAGACCCTCCCCATCCCCGAGCTGGGCCAGGAGGTCCAGGCCGTACGGGGCTTCAACCTCATCGCCACTGCCAACGACCGCGACCGCGGGGTCAACGACCTGTCGAGCGCCCTGCGCCGCCGCTTCAACACCGTGGTGCTGCCCCTGCCGGAGAGCGCCGACGCCGAGGTCGACATCGTCTCGCGCCGTGTCGATCAGATCGGCCGCGCGCTCGACCTGCCCGCGGGCCCTGAGGGCCTCGACGAGATACGCCGTGTCGTCACCGTCTTCCGCGAGCTGCGCGACGGCGTGACGGCCGACGGGCGTACGAAGGTGAAGTCGCCCAGCGGCACGCTGTCGACGGCCGAGGCGATCTCCGTCGTCACCAACGGCCTCGCCCTGGCTGCCCACTTCGGAGACGGCGTCCTCCGCCCCGGCGACGTGGCAGCGGGCATCCTCGGCGCCGTGGTGCGCGACCCGGCGGCGGACCGCGTGATCTGGCAGGAGTACCTGGAGACGGTGGTGCGGGAGCGGGACGGCTGGAAGGACTTCTACCGCGCGTGCCGAGAGGTGAGCGCATGACGGGGGCGGGTGGGACGCTGCTGCTCGGGGTGCGGCACCACGGGCCCGGGTCGGCCCGCGCGGTGTGGGCCGCGCTCGACGAGGCGCGGCCGGACGCCGTCCTCGTCGAGGGACCGCCGGAGGCCGACCCCCTGGTGCGGCTGGCCGGTGACGAGGGGATGCGGCCGCCGGTCGCGTTGCTCGCGCACGTCGTGGACGAGCCGGGTCGCTCGGCGTTCTGGCCGCTCGCCGAGTTCTCCCCGGAGTGGGTGGCCATCCGGTGGGCCGTGGAGAGGGATGTACCGGTCCGCTTCATCGACCTGCCGGCGGCGCACTCGCTGGCGCGGGCGGAGAAGCCTGCCGAGTCCGACGAGTCTGATGAGTCCGACGAGCCTGATGTGCCCGAGGGGGGTGATGTGCTTGAGGGGAGTGATGTGCCCGAGGAGGGTGAGGACGCCGTACGGATCGACCCCATCGCAGTCCTCGCCGAGACGGCCGGATACGACGACCCCGAGCGCTGGTGGGAGGACGTCGTCGAACACCGGGAGGCGGGCGGTGACGCGTTCGCGCCGTTCGAGGCGGTGAGTGATGCGATGGAGGCGCTGCGCGAGGTCTACGGAGATGGCGGGCACAGCCGTGACCTGGTCCGCGAGGCCCACATGAGGCTTCGGATGCGCGCCGCCCAGAAGGAGTTCGGCCCCGACCGCGTGGCGGTGGTGTGCGGGGCCTGGCATGTGCCCGCGCTGCGGCGCAAGGCCACCGTGGCCGCCGACCGGGCGCTGCTCAAGGGGCTCCCGAAGGTGAAGGCCGAGATGACGTGGGTCCCCTGGACCCACCGTCGCCTCTCCCGTGCCAGTGGGTATGGGGCGGGGATCGCCTCCCCCGGCTGGTACGGCCACCTGTTCGCCGCGGCCGACCGGCCCCTGGAGCGCTGGATGACGAAGGTCGCGGGGCTCCTGCGCGACGAGGACCGGCTCGTGTCGTCCGCGCACGTCATCGAGGCGGTACGGCTCGCCGAGGCGCTGGCCGCGATGCGGGGGCGGCCGCTGGCCGGGCTCAGCGAGACGACCGACGCCGTGCGGGCGGTGATGTGCGAGGGCTCGGACGTGCCGCTCGCCCTCGTGCACGACAGGCTCGTCGTCGGGGACGTGCTGGGGGAGGTCCCCGAGTCGGCGCCCGCCGTGCCGCTCCAGCGCGACCTCACGCGTGCGCAGCGCAGGCTGCGGCTCAAACCGGAGGCGCTGGAGCGGGAGGTGGAGCTCGACCTCCGCAAGGAGACGGACGCGGCCCGCAGCACGCTGCTGCACCGCCTGCGGCTCCTCGGCGTCGACTGGGGTCGGCCGGAGCGGTCCCGGGGGAGCACGGGGACGTTCCGGGAGACCTGGCGGCTGCGGTGGGAGCCGGAGCTGTCCGTGCGGGTCGCGGAGGCCGGGGTGTGGGGGACCACGGTCCTCGGCGCGGCCTCCGGCAAGGCGTCGGCCGACGCGGTCGGGGCGGCGGGCCTCGCCGATGTCACCGCGCTCGCCGAGCGGTGTCTGCTGGCGGAGCTGCCGGAGGCGTTGCCCGTCGTGATGCGGGTGCTCGCCGACCGGGCGGCACTGGACGCGGACGTCGGGCACCTCGCGCAGGCCCTGCCCGCCCTCGTGCGCTCGCTCCGCTACGGGGACGTGCGGGGGACGGACACGGGGGCTCTCGGCGAGGTCGCCCTCGGACTGGCCGAGCGGGTCTTCGTGGGGCTGCCGGGCGCCTGCGTGGGGCTCGGCACGGACGCGGCCCTGGAGATGCGGGGGCATGTGGACGCCGTCCACCAGGCGGTCGGGCTGCTCGGGGAGTTCCGCGGGGGCCCTGCCGAGGAGTCCCCTGCGGGCTCTGCCGAGGCCGGGCGTGAACGGGACGGCGTCACAGGTGGGCCGGCTGGCCCTGGCGGGATACCGGCGGACGGTGCCCAGGGGAGAGGGCCGGCCGTCCCCGGCAGGGACCGCGTGCACGGGATGCGGGCGCGGTGGGGCTCCGTGTTGCGTGTGATCGCGCGGCGGGACACGGTTGCCGGGGTTGTGCGGGGGCGGTGTGTGCGGCTGTTGTTGGACGGTGGGGAGTTGGCGGGCGACGAAGTCGCCCGGTTGATGGGGCTCGCCCTGTCACGGGGGAGCGAACCGGCCGAAGCCGCCGCCTGGATCGAGGGCTTCGTCGGGGGCGGGTCGGGGGGCGGGATGCTCCTCGTGCACGACGAGCGGCTGCTCGGCCTGGTCGACGACTGGCTGAGCGGCGTGTCGGACGACGCCTTCATCGACGTACTGCCGTTGCTGCGGCGCACGTTCTCGGCGTACGAGCCCGGGGTGCGGCGGACGTTGGGGGAGCTGGTGCGGCGTGGGACGCCGGGGGCAGGGCCCGTGGTGGGCGGGGGCGGCGTGCCCGGCTTCGGCGAGGTGATCGATGCCGCGCGCGCGGACGCCGCCGTACCGACCGTGCGGCTGCTGCTCGGCATGGCACAGAGGGAGAGCGACGACACGATGGGGGTGGCGGGATGACCGGCACGACGGATGAGCGGCTGCGGCGGTGGCGCCTCGTGCTCGGCGGGGACAGCGCCGACGGGACGGGACGCGCGCTCGCCGGGCAGGACGCGGCGATGGACGGCGCGCTCACCGCGCTCTACGGCGCGGGGGACGGGAAGGAGGGCCGGGGGCGGGACCGTTCGGCGGGGCTCGGCGGATCCGCGCCGTCCGTCGCGCGTTGGCTCGGCGACATCCGGACGTACTTCCCCTCGTCCGTCGTCCAGGTCATGCAGCGCGACGCCATCGACCGGCTCGGGCTCTCCACGCTGCTCCTGGAGCCCGAGATGCTGGAGGCCGTCGAGGCGGACGTGCACTTGGTCGGCACGCTGCTCTCCCTCAACAAGGCCATGCCGGAGACGACCAAGGAGACCGCACGGGCCGTCGTGCGCAAGGTCGTCGAGGAACTGGAGAAGCGGCTCGCGACCAGGACCCGCTCCACGCTCACCGGCGCGCTCGACCGCAGCGCGCGCGTCAGCAGGCCCCGCCACCACGACATCGACTGGAACCGCACCATCGCGGTCAACATCAAGAACTACCTGCCGGAGTACAGGACGGTCGTCCCCGAACGGCTCATCGGGTACGGGCGTGCGTCGCAGTCCGTGAAGAAGCACGTCATCCTCTGCGTCGACCAGTCGGGCTCGATGGCGGCGTCCGTCGTCTACGCCTCGGTGTTCGGGGCCGTCCTCGGCTCCATGCGCTCGCTGAACACACGCCTCGTCGTCTTCGACACCAACGTCGTGGACCTCACCGAGCAGCTCGACGACCCGGTGGACGTCCTGTTCGGCACGCAGCTGGGCGGCGGGACGGACATCAACCGCGCCCTGGCGTACTGCCAGTCGCAGATCACCCGGCCCGCCGAGACGGTCGTCGTCCTCATCAGCGACCTCTACGAAGGCGGCATACGCGACGAGATGCTGAAGCGGGTCGCGGCGATGAAGGCCTCCGGAGTGCAGTTCGTGACGCTGCTCGCGCTCTCCGACGAGGGGGCGCCCGCGTACGACCGCGAGCACGCGGCCGCGCTCGCCGCGCTGGACGCGCCGGCCTTCGCCTGTACGCCGGACCTCTTCCCGGAGGTGATGGCCGCGGCGATCGAGAGGCGCCCGCTTCCCATACCGGACATCAGTGGGGGGAACCGGACATGACTGCCCATCGGTAGCAGGGGGCTTGCGCGACGGCGGGCGTCCCGTGCGAGGATCGACGCGCCTCACCTGCGGAGCGATGCGTTCCGCCGCGCCGTGAGACGGACCTTCCCCTCAGCAGAGGACTCTCCCCGCCTTGACTCCCGCTTCCGCAGCCGCTCCGTCCGGAGCCGCCGTGCGCCTCGCGTACACGGTGACCGGGCGACGTGTGCTGCGCGTGGCGCTGGTGCTGGGTGGGTTGCTGGGGTTGCTGGTTCTCGGGCTCCTCTTCGGGGAGCGGGCGCAGGCGGTGGAAGGCGTTCCGTCGCGCCCCTTGGAGGGGGTCCAGTCGGCGCGGTCTGCCGAGCCGGTTCCGGTTGCCCGGCAATCGGGCGGCGCGGCCGTCGCCGAGTCGATCACTGCCTCTGCGGCCACCAAAGCGGCAGCCGAAACCGAGGCGGCCAGCGAAGCCGCAGTCGAAACCGAGGCGGCCACCGCAGCCGCAGCCGAGCCCGCCACCAAGCCGGTGACCCGGGCCGCCGCCCTGCGGTACAGCATCGAGCCGGTCGTGAAGCCCGAGGTACCGCGAACCGAACTCCCGGTCGGCAAGGCCGTGGACGACGTCACCGACGCCCTGCGCGAGACGCCGCCGCCGACCCGGTGGATTCCGGAGCCGCAGCTTCCGGGCCTCGGCGACGGGGGCGTCGGCGACGGGGAGGGCCCCGGCCGCGACGCCGATCCCGCCCCGGCCCCCGGAGCCACGCCTGCGCCCATGCCCGCGCCCGAGGCCGCCTCGGAGGGCGGGGCGCGGGGCGACGACGGTTCCGCTTCCGGGCCGAAGCACCGTGCCGAGCGGTCGGCCGGGCCGCGGGCAGAGTCGCCGTACGCCACCGGGGCCTGGCTCCCGGGCCACCGCGTCGGCGCCCACAGCGGCAGCGGCAAGGCCGTGGGTGAATACGGCGCGGGCCACACGCCCTCGCCCGCCGCCCCCGGAGGCAGGCTCGGCAACGCCACCGCCGTGGACGGCAACGCGTCGCGCCACGGCGATCAGTGCGCCGCCGCGCTCGACAGCCGCGCGCCGGTCCGGCTGCTCGCGGGGCCCGGGCGTCCCGCGGACTGCGCGCCGATCCGCGACCGGCACCGTGACATCCCCGAATTCCCTGGCTAGGGCAGCCCTTTCCCCGCGATGACCTGCCGCGCGGGGGCGGGACAGGTCTGCCCGTCGGCCGCCGGACTCCTGCGAAGGACTCCCGCGGACCGGATCCACAGCCAGAGCAAGAATTCGAAGGATCACGCGAGCATGAACAAGAACATCCGTCGTTCCATCGTCATAGCCGCTGGTGTCACCGGTGCGTGGGCGCTCGGTTCCGCCGTCGCCAGCGCCGACGAGCTGCCCCAGCACTCCGTCGCGCTCCCGGACCAGGCGTCGGACGCGGTCTCCGACGTCACCGACGAGGCCACCGGCATCAAGGCCCAGGAGGCGAAGGCCAAGGCCAAGGCGTCCGGCGTCCAGGCCAAGGCCTCCAAGGCCACCGGTGGCTCCACCACGGCCCAGGCCGAGAAGACCGCGACCCAGGCCAAGAAGACCGCGGCCAAGACCGCCGTCCAGGCCGAGAGGAAGACCGCGCTCCCGGGCCACCTCCAGGACCAGGTCCGCCAGTACGTCGACGGCGCGCTCCCGCAGGTCGACGCGGCGGACGAGGTCGACTACCTGTTCGGCCCCCTCTCCGCCTTCGCCCCGGATCTCACCCAGGCCCGCGCCGAGGCCCAGGGCGCCGCCGCGCACGCCCCGGCCTACGCCGATGACACCGTCGCCTACGCCGATGACACCGCCACCTACGCCCAGAGCACCGGCGCCTACGCCGAGGACGCCGCCGCCTACACCCAGGGCACCGCGGTCCAGACCCAGGGCGCCGCCACCACCGCCACGGCAGCCACCATGACCCCCGCCTCGCCGATCGTCGACGAGACCGCCGCCGCCGTGCTGCCGCCCATCGCCGCCACCGCCGTCGAGGGGCTCCTGCCCGTCGCCGGGCAGGCCGTCGGGGACGCGTCGTACCTCGCGCAGGGCGTGGTCGGCGACGTGCAGCCGTTCGCGGCCGGGGTCGTCGGACAGGTGCCGCCGTTCGCGCAGGCGGTCGTCGACGAGGACGTGCGGCCGTTCGCCGGCGGCGTCATCGGCTCGGTCACGCCGCTCGTGCAGACCGTCGTGGACCAGGTGAACCCCGTCGTGCGGGGCGTCGGCGGCAGCGCGGACAGCCTGGCGCAGGGGGTCACGGGCGACGTACGGCCGTTCGCCGGCGGAGTCGTCTCACACGTCCAGCCCTTCGCGCAGGACCTGACCGGCACCGTCACCCCCGACGCCCAGGCGCTCGCCGGTAACGCCGTCACCGGCGTCCAGCGCGTCGGCGCCGACGTCACGCCGGACTACCTGCCGACGTACGACTCGATCGCGTCCTACACCCCGCACGCGCCGCAGGCCCCGCTCGCGTCGCAGGCCCCGCAGACCCCCAGGCCCCGCAGACCCCCCAGGCCCCGTACACGTCGTACACCGCCTGATCGCGGGAGCAACTGGAGCAACTGAAGTAAACGGGCGGCCCCTGACGCAGCGGGGGCCGCCCGTTTGCCGTGGTGACCGCCGCGGCCGGGCGAGGCCGGTCACGCCGTAAGGGGCCGCTCTGTGACCGTCATCACCGCCCAAATGTGATCTGCGATTTAGGGACCCACGGCCCACGGCGATAACCTGCGAGACGGACATGCCGCGTATTGGACTCCGTCCTACGCCTCCCTTGTGACAGCGCAGTCACGTTGCCCTCCGCGGCACGCCCACGCAGACAGCTGACACCAAAGCAGCGAGATCGCAGCGAGATCACGGATTAGGGACGGACGCGCGTGGACCTGTTCGAGTACCAGGCGAGGGACCTCTTCGCCAAGCACGGTGTACCGGTGCTGGCCGGTGAAGTCATCGACACGCCTGAGGCGGCGCGCGAGGCCACCGAGCGACTGGGCGGCAAGTCGGTCGTCAAGGCGCAGGTGAAGGTCGGTGGCCGCGGCAAGGCCGGCGGCGTGAAGCTGGCGGCGAATCCGGACGAGGCCGTCGCTCGCGCGACGGACATCCTCGGCATGGACATCAAGGGCCACACGGTCCACAAGGTGATGATCGCCGAGCTTTCTCCGGAGATCGAGGCGGAGTACTACGTCTCGTACCTCCTCGACCGCACCAACCGCACCTTCCTGGCCATGGCCTCGGTGCAGGGCGGCATGGACATCGAGGAGGTCGCGGAGAAGACCCCCGAGGCCCTCGCGAAGGTCCCGGTCAACGCCGTCGAGGGCGTGAACATCGAGAAGGCCCGCGAGATCGTGGCCCAGGCGAAGTTCCCGGCCGACGTGGCCGAGAAGGTCGCCGAGGCCATGGTGACCCTGTGGGACACCTTCGTCGCCGAGGACGCGCTCCTCGTCGAGGTCAACCCCCTGGTGAAGACCAAGGACGGCCGCATCCTGGCCCTGGACGGCAAGGTGTCCCTGGACGCCAACGCCGACTTCCGCCAGCCGGAGCACGAGGCGCTCGAGGACAAGGACGCAGCTAACCCGCTCGAAGCTGCGGCCAAGGCCAAGGGCCTCAACTACGTGAAGCTCGACGGCGAGGTCGGCATCATCGGCAACGGCGCGGGTCTCGTCATGAGCACCCTGGACGTCGTCGCGTACGCCGGTGAGGCGCACGGCGGCGTGAAGCCCGCCAACTTCCTCGACATCGGTGGCGGCGCCTCCGCCGAGGTCATGGCGAACGGCCTGGAGATCATCCTCGGCGACTCGGACGTCAAGTCCGTCTTCGTCAACGTCTTCGGTGGCATCACCGCGTGCGACGAGGTCGCCAACGGCATCGTGCAGGCCCTGGAACTGCTCGCCTCCAAGGGCGAGAAGGTCGAGAAGCCGCTGGTCGTGCGCCTCGACGGCAACAACGCGGAGCTGGGTCGCAAGATCCTGAGCGACGCCAACCACCCGCTCGTGCAGCGTGTGGACACCATGGACGGCGCGGCCGACAAGGCCGCCGAGCTCGCGGCCGCGAAGTAAGGGACGAGGGACAGAACAGCCATGGCTATCTTCCTCAACAAGGACAGCAAGGTCATCGTCCAGGGCATGACCGGTGCCACGGGCATGAAGCACACCAAGCTCATGCTGGGTGACGGCACGAACATCGTCGGCGGCGTGAACCCGCGCAAGGCCGGCACGTCCGTCGACTTCGACGGCACCGAGGTACCGGTCTTCGGCACCGTCAAGGAGGCCATGGAGAAGACGGGCGCCAACGTCTCCGTCCTCTTCGTGCCGCCGGCCTTCTCCAAGGCCGCCGTCGTCGAGGCGATCGACGCCGAGATCCCCCTCGCCGTCGTCATCACCGAGGGCATCGCCGTCCACGACTCCGCCGCCTTCTGGGCGTACGCGAAGTCGAAGGGCAACAAGACCCGCATCATCGGCCCGAACTGCCCCGGTCTCATCACCCCGGGCCAGTCGAACGCCGGCATCATCCCGGGCGACATCACGAAGCCGGGCCGCATCGGCCTGGTCTCGAAGTCCGGCACGCTGACGTACCAGATGATGTACGAGCTGCGTGACATCGGCTTCTCCTCGGCCGTCGGCATCGGTGGCGACCCGGTCATCGGCACGACGCACATCGACGCCCTGGAGGCGTTCGAGGCCGACCCTGACACCGACCTGATCGTCATGATCGGCGAGATCGGCGGCGACGCCGAGGAGCGTGCGGCGGACTACATCAAGGCCAACGTGACGAAGCCGGTCGTCGGCTACGTCGCGGGCTTCACGGCGCCCGAGGGCAAGACCATGGGCCACGCCGGCGCCATCGTCTCCGGCTCCTCCGGCACCGCGCAGGCCAAGAAGGAGGCCCTTGAGGCCGCGGGCGTCAAGGTCGGCAAGACGCCGACCGAGACGGCCAAGCTGGCGCGGGCCATCCTGGCGGGCTGAGCTCACCTCCGCCGTTGAAGGTGGGCCCGCATCTCTGTTGAGGTGCGGGCCCACTTCGTGTTTTTCACCTGCGGGCCGGTGGGGGCCGGTCGCGCGGTTCCCCGCGCCCTGGAAGGGAGCCCCTTACAGGGGCGTCATTTCGGCTGCGGGGCCAGGCGGTGGCGGCCCGTCGTCAGTTCCGCGCGGAGCTTCTCGCGCAGTTTCGTGTCCTGGTACGTGAGAGGGCCCGGGCCCATCCGGGCCGGTACGCCGCTGATGGCCTTGCCCGGGGACTGCGGCGGCTCGTACCGGGTCGGGGCCGTGCGCAGGGTCAGGGCCGTGGCTCCGACGATCAGGGTCGTGAGGGCGATGGCCGCCCGGGTCCAGAGGCGGGCGCGGCGCTCACCGGTGATCCGTACGCGTTCCGGTTTCGGCGACCGGAGCTTCTCCGTGGCGGCCAGTTCGCCGAGGCGCCGGTGCAGGGTCTCGGGGTCGGCCAGGTCGGGCAGCCGCTCGGCGATGACCTCGCGCGCGTACAGCAGGCGGTTCGCGGTGGTCGGCGTGCTCGCCTCCGTCTCGGCCGCCGTGTCGGGCAGGTCGAGGCCGAGGCCGTCGTAGAGCAGCAGGGCGCGGCGCTGGGCGGGCGACAGGCTCAGGAGTACGCCGAAGAGGACGCGGTCGGCCGGTTCGGCGGGCGGGGCGTCCGGGAAGTGCAGGCGCGGCCGGAAGCGGTGCCAGGGCGACATCGCGTACTCGTGCGCGGCGGCGCGGACCCAGCCTGCCGGGTCACGGTCCACGGCCACCTCCGGCCAGCGGTGCCAGGCCTGCTGGAATGCCCGTTCGACGGCTTCCTGGGCGAGGGTGCGGCGCCCGGTGAGCAGATAGGTCTGGCGGACCAGGGCGGGAGCGGTGTCCTCGCAGAGGGCGTCGAAGGCCTGGGCAGGGGTGAGATCCGCCCGGCGCGCGGGGGCCGGGCCGCGATGGGGGTGGCCGGTCACCGCGGCCGGGGCGGCGGCCACGGCGGTGGGCGTCTGGGGCCCCGCCGCGCGCTTGGCGGGGGCCTCGGGCCGCGTCGTCGACCTCGCGGCCTCGGCGGGTTGCGTCCGCAGGTTCCGGCGGGCGGGCGAGGCGCCGGGGGTGGCCTTGGGTGCGGGTGGGGTCTCCTCGGGTGCCGCCTTTTCGGGTGCCGCCTTTCCGGTCTGCTCCTCGGCGACCGCGGTCAGGAATTCCGCGTACGCCTCATGGGTGCGGCCCTGGGGGTGCGTGCGGCCCCTTTCCCAGGAGCGGACCGTTTCGCGCGAGACGCCCAGCTTCGCGGCGAGGGCGGCCTGGCTCAGCGACTTCGCCTCGCGCAGCCTGCGGCGTTCCTTGGGGGACGGCAGAGACGTGGCAGGGCTCTGGGGCATGTCGGACTCTCCGCACCGTGGGCCGACGTGCGGCGGAGGGCAGGGCGCAGCCGAGCCGCCGAACGAAAAAGTACATAAACGTATATTGGGCGACACATCCGGTATTCGCCTGTTACGAGGAGAAAGCGCGTGTCGTTGGGAGCATGGCCGGGTGACCCAGACGACCGATCACAGCGCCTCGCCGCCCCTCGTGAAGCTGTTGAGCGAACAGTCCCGTGACCGTTCCCCCGGACTGGCGACCTGCCTGGCGGGCGGGGCCGTCGCGGCGGGCCTCGGTCTCGGCTCGCTCGCCGTGCTGGTGATCGCCCTGTGGATCAGCTCGCCGTATCCGGACAGCGGCCCCGACGGGGCCCTGCACATCGCGGCGAGCCTGTGGCTGCTCGCCCACGGCACGGAGCTGGTCCGGGCGGACACGCTCTCAGGGGCGTCCGTGCCGGTCGGCGTGACGCCGCTGCTGCTCTCCGCCCTGCCGGCCTGGCTCGTGTACCGGGCGGCGCGGGACGCGGCCGACCCGGAGGAGTTGGGCCACCCGGTGGGCACGGCGTGGTGCGGGGTGGTGAGCGGCTATCTGCTGGTCGGCATCGCCGCGACGGTGTACGCGTCGGGCGGCGAGCTGCGGCCGGACCTCCTCGACGCGCTGCTGCACCTGCCCGTCTTCGCGGCGGGTGCGGCGGCGTGCGGGGTGTGGGCGGCGCTCGGCCGCCCGCGCGGTCCCCTCCCGGCGCCCCTGCGGCCCCCGCTCGCCGTGCTTCCCCGGGTACTGCGGAGTCGTCTTGTGCACGGGCTCTTCGTACGCGGCGGAACGCTCGCCGTGGCGCGGGCCGGGGCGGCCGGGGCGGTGGCGCTCGTCGGCGGCGGCGCGCTGCTGGTCGCGGTGGCGCTCGTGCTGCGCGTAGGGCCGGTGACGGAGGCGTTCGCGCAGGTCACGGAGGTGCGGTCGGGGCAGTTCGCGGTACTGCTGCTGGCCCTCGCGCTGGTGCCGAACGCGGCGGTGTGGGGCGCGGCGTACGGCCTCGGCCCAGGTTTCGCGGTCGGCGCGGGAAGCGTCGCCGCCCCCGTCGCCGTGGACGCGGGCCCGCGGCTGCCGCGGATCCCGCTGCTGGAGGCGTTGCCCGAGGCGGGGCCCGGGACGCCGTTCGACTGGGCGGTGGGGGTGGTGCCGGTGGTGGCGGGGCTCGTGGTGGCGTGTTGCACGGTCCAGTCGGCGGCGCCCGCCTTCGGGGAGCGGGACGAGGCCTGGTCGCTGGGGCGCACGGCTGCCGGGGCGGCGGGGCGGCGGCGGTGTGCGGGTGGCTACGGCGGGCCTCGCGGCGTCGGCGGGCGGGCCGATGGGCGTGGCGGTGCTCGCGGAGTTCGGGCCGGTGTGGTGGCGGACCGGGGCGGCGGCGCTGTGCTGGACCCTGCCGATCGCGGTGCCGACGGCGGTGATCCTGCGCGCGTGGCGGCTGCGGAAGCGGTCGGGCGCGGGGCGCGGGCGGCGGCGCCCAGGGCGGGGAGAGGGAGAGGTCCGGGACGGGTGGCGGTGGCGGCACCGGCGGCCGGGTGGGGCGCGGGGCAGGGCGGGGAAGGGACGGGGAACGGGACCGGGAAGGGGACGGGAGTGCGAACGCGGCGGCACGGTCCGACGCGGGGGAGGCCTCCGGCGCCGGACGCCGGGCGTGGACGCCGCGGTTCACGCTGCCGTCGCCGCGAGGGCGCGCCTGCCGCGGCCCCGGCTGCCGCGCTGGGGCTACCGGCCTGGGCCTGCCCGCCTCGGACTCTCCCGCGCGGTCCTCACGCGGCGCGGCGGCGCCCCGGCCGAGGTGACGACGCCCGCCCCGGCCGCCGCCTCGGGCCCGGCCCCGGCTCCGCCTCCCGGAACCACCACCGACCGGCACGGTTCCGAGCGGCACGGCTCCGAGCGGTACCCCTTCTTGCCGACGGCCGAGGAAGCGTCCGGCGAAGCCCGTCGGCGGGCGCTGCGGGAGGCCGGGGAACGGCCCCCCGAGCCGTGAGACAGCGGTGAGGCAGAGCGGCAGCGGTCAGTCGTCGTCCTGCTCGCCGAGGAGCGGACGCAGCTGCTCGGGCAGGAGATCCTCGCAGGACTGCTTCGACGTGGTGGTGAGCGCGTCGTCCACGCACGTGTAGTAGTCGCGGTACACCAGCTGCGCCGTGAACGTCCCCGCCACCATGACCAGCGCCAGCGCGCCCGTCACCAGACCGCTGATCGCGGCCGTCGTCTGCGGCCGCGTGGACGACGGCTCGCCCTGTGCCCGACCGCCCTGGGCGGCGGCGCCGGCCGCGGGCCGCGTCGGGTCCGGCGTACGCGGCTTCGCGCGCAGCGACTGGATGGCCCACATCAGCGCGAGGGCGCCGAGCAGCAACGCCACGTACCGCCAGCCGAACAGCGCGAAGAAGAAGGCCCACATGCCCGAGAGCAGGGCGTAGCGCGCGTGGCGCTGGGACGGGTCCGTCGGGTCCCAGCGCAGGCCACCGCCGCCGGGACCGGAGGGGCCTTCCTGGCCGGGACCGCCCCGCTGACCGGGGCGCTCGCCGAAGCCGCCCGGGGAGCGGCCGGGCTGCCGGTCGCTCCACTGGCTGCCCCAGGGAGAGCCGTGGCCCTCACCGGAGCCGTCGGGCGAAGAGCCCTCGGGGCCGTCGGCGGGGCGGCGCGGCTGCCACGGCCGGTCCGGAGTCCCCTCCGGCGGCGGCGCGAAGGGGTTGTCGTCGTCCTTGCCCGTGCCCTGGGAGCCCGAACCCCGGGACTCCGGTCCCTGGGAGTCGGAGTCCTGCGGTGGAGACGAAGGGCGGCTACGGTCCGGCATCTGGTGTGCGTCTTCCCCTTGGTAGAGCCGTGGTGGAGAGCCGTGGAGCCCGCATGCGGGACCGTGTGCGGCTCGGCCACCCGGCGATCGTCGGTATTGGCGCCTTTTCCACAGACGCTACCTTCCGCGCGCGCCCCCGTCCCGTGAGGGGCGGTTCCGTGTGCCGGTATCGTTGCTGACGGTCGGCCGCTTCGTAGAGTTCCCCGTATCGCGGGGCTCGAAGCCTTCGTACGACCGTACAAAGACGCACCTCCCGAGAAAGGGCCCCGCTGTGGCCGAAAGCGCCGTGGCCGAGAGCGCCGTGGTCGCGCGCCCCAAGCGACTCGTCGTGCTGGTCTCCGGGTCGGGGACGAACCTCCAGGCCCTGATCGACACCATTCACGCCGTGGGCGCGCAGGCCTACGGCGCCGAGATCGTCGCCGTCGGCGCCGACCGCGAGGGCATCGCGGGCCTGGAGCGCGCCGAACGCGCCGGGATCCCGACCTTCGTCTGCCGGGTGAGGGACCACGCGAGCCGCGACGAGTGGGACCTGGCCCTGGCCGAGGCGACGGCCGCGCACGGACCGGACCTGGTGGTCTCCGCCGGGTTCATGAAGATCGTGGGGAAGGAGTTCCTCGCGCGCTTCGGCGGGCGGTTCGTGAACACCCACCCCGCCCTGCTGCCCAGTTTTCCGGGGGCCCACGGCGCGCGCGACGCGCTCGCGTACGGCGTGAAGGTCACCGGGTGCACCGTCCACTTCGTCGACGACGGCGTCGACACCGGCCCGATCATCGCCCAGGGCGTGGTCGAGGTCAGGGACGAGGATGACGAGAGCGCTCTGCACGAGCGCATCAAGGAAGTCGAGCGCACGCTGCTCGTCGATGTCGTGGGGCGTCTGGCCCGGCACGGCTACCGCATTGAGGGACGAAAGGTTCTTATCCCGTGACCGCCGAAGCTATGAACGCTGCCGACTCGAACGCCGCGCAGCGCCCCGTCAAGCGCGCGCTCGTCAGTGTCTACGACAAGACCGGCCTCGAAGACCTCGCGCGCGGGCTGCACGAGGCGGGCGTCGAGCTCGTGTCGACCGGATCGACCGCCTCGAAGATCGCCGCCGCGGGCGTCCCCGTCACCAGGGTCGAGGAGCTCACCGGCTTCCCCGAGTGCCTGGACGGCCGGGTCAAGACCCTGCACCCCAAGGTCCACGCGGGCATCCTCGCCGACCTGCGCCTGGCGGACCACCGCGACCAGCTCGCCGAGCTGGGCGTCGAGCCCTTCCAGCTCGTCGTCGTGAACCTGTACCCCTTCAAGGAGACCGTCGCCTCGGGCGCCACTCCCGACGAGTGCGTCGAGCAGATCGACATCGGCGGCCCGTCCATGGTCCGCGCCGCCGCCAAGAACCACCCCTCCGTCGCGGTCGTCACCGACCCGAAGCGGTACGCGGACGTCCTCGCGGCGGTCAGGGCCGGCGGCTTCGACCTGACCGCGCGCAAGCGGCTCGCGGGAGAAGCGTTCCAGCACACGGCCGCGTACGACGTGGCGGTGGCCGGCTGGTTCGCCGCGGACTACGCGGCCGCGGACGACTCCGGTCACCCCGGCTTCCTCGGCGCCACGTACGAGCGCAAGAACGTCCTCCGCTACGGCGAGAACCCGCACCAGGGCGCCGCCCTCTACGTCGACGGCACGGGCGGCCTCGCCGAGGCCGAGCAGCTGCACGGCAAGGAGATGTCGTACAACAACTACACGGACACGGACGCCGCGCGCCGTGCCGCGTACGACCACGACGAGCCCTGCGTCGCGATCATCAAGCACGCCAACCCGTGCGGCATCGCGATCGGCGCGAACGTCGCCGAGGCGCACCGCAAGGCGCACGCCTGCGACCCGCTCTCCGCGTTCGGCGGTGTCATCGCGGTGAACCGCCCGGTGAGCAAGGAGATGGCGGAGCAGGTCGCCGACATCTTCACCGAGGTCATCGTCGCGCCCGAGTACGAGGACGGCGCCCTGGACGTCCTGACCAAGAAGAAGAACATCCGCGTGCTGCGCGCCCACCGGGCGCCGGCGAACCCGGTCGAGGTCAAGCAGATCGACGGCGGCGCGCTGCTCCAGGTCACCGACCGGCTCCAGGCCGACGGCGACGACCCCGCCAACTGGACGCTCGCCACGGGCGACGCGCTGAACGCGGGTGAGCTCGCCGAGCTGGCGTTCGCCTGGAAGGCGTGCCGCGCGGTCAAGTCCAACGCGATCCTGCTCGCCAAGGACGGTGCCTCGGTCGGCGTCGGCATGGGCCAGGTCAACCGCGTCGACTCCGCGAAGCTCGCCGTCGAGCGGGCGGGCGAGGAGCGGGCGCGTGGTTCCTACGCCGCGTCCGACGCGTTCTTCCCCTTCCCCGACGGCCTGGAGATCCTGACCTCGGCGGGCGTCAAGGCCGTGGTCCAGCCCGGCGGTTCGGTCCGCGACGAGCTGGTCGTGGAGGCGGCGAAGAAGGCGGGCGTCACCATGTACTTCACGGGGACGCGGCACTTCTTCCACTGAGCGGCACCTGACCTACGTATGACCGCATGACGGTGGCCGCGTCCTTCCCCTCGGGGAGGACGCGGCCACCGGTCGTGCCCCGTGCGGGGGGCCAAGCCGTTCAGTAGCGCGGGCGGTTGAACCACGCGGTGCCGCTGGGGACGACCGGGGCCATCGTGATGATGACGGCGAAGACGACCCAGATCAGCGGGAAGATGACGGCGGTCGCGAGGCCCGAGTCGAGGCCGATGAAGAGGCCGATCAGACCGAGGATGCCGCCGAGCGCGCCGTAGACCACGGTGGTGATCCGCACGCCCTGGCCGCCGCGGCTGAACTTCACGCCCAGCGTGATCGACAGGGCGGCGAAGCCGGCCGCGATGAGCGCGATGACGACGAAGATGCCGGCGGCCGCGTCGCCGAAGTCGCCCGCGCCGCTGAGCCCGAACTCGTCGGCGCTGTCGGAGACGTCGTTCGCGACCGCAGCGACGTAGAGATAGCCGATCGCGGCCAGGATCTGTACCGCCGAGATGAGGAACAGGAAGACGCGCGCGGTGACCAGGAGGCCCGGCATCGACTGCGGCATCATGTTGCCGCCCGGGTAGCCGGGGTAGGCCGGCTGCTGCGGGTAGCCGTAGCCCTGCTGGGGCGGGACGCCGGGCGGGGCCTGCTGGGGATAGCCGTACCCGGGAGCGGCCGGGGGCTGCTGGGGCGGCTGCCCGTAGGGGTTGTTCGGGTCGCCGTAACTCATGGCGGTCTTCCTCCGTCGGGTGGTGCGGGGACGACGCGGCACATCACGGAGGTAGGTCTTACAGATGCGGTCCGTCCCCCCGACACTGCCCGCGGCACTGTGCCGCTTATCGTTCTTTAGGCGCGGCTTATTTGTCCAGCCGCATTCCGTATGTGTTGTGCAAGTGCAACCTCGCTGATCAGCCGGTGGGCCGCCGTGCGGCCGAGGGGGCGCCCTGATTGGTACCGGGCGGGTCTCATCCGGGAAGATGGGGTCATGACCGCCCAGATTCTCGATGGCAAGGCCACCGCAGCCGCGATCAAGTCCGAACTGACCGCCCGCGTGGCGGCCCTGAAGGAGAAGGGCGTCACGCCCGGACTCGGTACCGTCCTGGTCGGTGACGACCCGGGCAGCCAGAAGTACGTCGCGGGCAAGCACCGCGACTGCGCGCAGGTCGGCATCGCCTCCATCCAGCGCGAACTGCCCGCCACCGCCTCCCAGGAGGAGATCGAGGCGGTCGTCCGCGAACTCAACGAAGACCCCGCGTGCACCGGTTACATCGTCCAGCTGCCGCTGCCCAAGGGCATCGACGAGAACCGCGTCCTGGAGCTCATGGACCCGGACAAGGACGCCGACGGTCTGCACCCGATGAACCTCGGCCGCCTCGTCCTGAACGAGCCGGCGCCGCTGCCCTGCACTCCGTACGGCATCATCCGGCTGCTGCGGCAGCACGACGTGGAGATCAAGGGCGCCGAGGTCGTGGTCGTGGGCCGCGGCGTGACGATCGGCCGGCCGATGCCGCTCCTGCTCACCCGCAAGTCCGAGAACGCGACGGTCACGCAGTGCCACACCGGTACGCGTGACCTGGCGGCGCACCTGAAGCGGGCCGACATCATCGTGGCCGCGGCGGGCGTCCCGCACCTCATCAAGCCCGAGGACGTGAAGCCGGGCGCGGCCGTCCTGGACGTCGGCGTCTCGCGCGACGACAGCGGCAAGATCGTCGGCGATGTCCACCCGGGTGTCGCCGAGGTCGCCGGATGGATCTCCCCGAACCCGGGCGGGGTGGGCCCGATGACCCGCGCCCAGCTCCTGGTGAACGTCGTCGAGGCCGCCGAGCGAATCGCTGCCGCGAGCTGACCCGGGAAGGGGCGAGCAGCTCATGAACGCAGAACCCGAGCGGGGGGCCGGGCCGGCTCCGCGGCGCCCGGAGACTCCGGTGCCCCCGAAGACTCCGGGGGCCTCGGAGATGCCGAAGGCTCCGGAGATCGCGAAGGCTCCGGGTGCCCCAAAGGTGACCGAGTCGTCGGGGGCTTCTGCGGGGGCGGAGGCGGCGGAGGCTTCCGGGACTTCCGAGGCTTCCAGGACCGCTGGGACCTCCGGGTCCTCTGAGGCCCCCGGGGCCGCAGAGACCACCGCCACCCCCGAAGCCCACGGCGCCACAGCCACCCCCGAGACCCCCGAAACCGTCCAGGCAAAGGGTGCCGTCAGCGCCCCCGGCCCCGATGGGCAGCCGCGGAAGGTTTCGCGGCGGTTTCCGTTGTTCACTCGGGATACCGCGCGGCCCGAGGGTGGCGGCCGTGCGGCGTCCGGGGACGCGCCCGCGCCCGCCCGGCAGTGGCCGCTGCTCGGGGTCGCCTCGCTGGTCGGGCTCGGGCTGCTGCTGACCGCGCTCGACGTGTTCCGCGTCGGCACCATGCTGGTCGGCCTCGCGCTCGTCGGCGGTGCCCTGCTGCGGTGGGCCGTGCCGGACGTCGGCATGCTGGCGGTGCGCTCGCGCTTCACGGACATGGTCACCTACGGGGCGCTCGGCACCGCCATCGTGCTCCTCGCGATGATGGCGCAGCCCGAACCGTGGCTGGAGATCCCCTTCCTGGACGACACGCTGCACTTCACGATCAGCAGCTAGCGCCCGGCGCCCCCCCCCGCGACGGTGGCCCGTCCTCCCCCGAAGCGCCGGGCCACCGCCGGTCCACGACGTTACGGGCGGCACGGCGGGCGCGTCGTCAGCCGCCCGGCTGACATCCGGATGCTCCGGCGGCGGTAGGCGCGCGGTCCCTGCAACTACCGCGGTACCGCGCATGGTTGACGTCCGCCGCCCGCACCGGGGTTACGCTGCGGCGATGCGGATCCGCCCCCTCGTCGTCGACGCGCTCATCGCGGTCGCCCTGACCACGGTGGCCGTGCTGCTCGGCCAGGAGTCCGTACGGCAGGGCTGGCCGGAACTCGACGCCACGGGATACGCGTTGGTGGTACTGGCCAACGCTCCGGCAGTGCTGCGCGGCAAGGCACCGGTGGCCGTGCTCCTCTTCATCCACGTGGTGTGGATCGTCTACGTACTGGCCGGCTACTGGCCCGTCCTGAACACCTTCGCGCCCATGCTCGCCGTCTATACGGTCGGGTCGCTGCGGCCCACCCGCGTCTCGCTGCCCTGCGCGGCCCTGATGGGCACCGTCTGGATCTTCGCGGGAGTGGTGAGCGGCGGCGCCGGGATGCCGTCCGTCGTCGCCCAGGCCATCGGCTTCCCGCTGGTGATCTGGCGCTTCGGATATGCCGCCCGCCGCACCGCCGAACTGGCCCGCCAGCTCAAGCGGGAGCAGGACGAGCGGGCCCGGCGCGAGGTCGCCGAGGAGCGGGGCCGGATCGCCCGCGAACTGCACGACGTAGTCGCCCACCACATGTCGGTGATATCCGTGCAGGCGGGCCTCGCCACGTTCGTCTTCGGCTCGGATCCGGCCACGGCGCGCGCCGCGCTCACCACCATCTCAGGGACGAGCGGCGAGGCACTCGAAGAGCTGCGCCGCATGCTGCGGGTACTGCGCGCCGAGGACGGCGAGCGGGACGGCGACGCGGCCCCCGAGGCGCCGATGCCTGGGCTCGCACGCCTGGACGACATGGTCGAGCGGGTCCGCGCCGGGGGCGTCCCCGTCACCCTGCGCGTCACGGGCACCCCGCGGCCGGTGGCCCCCGGCGTCGAACTGTGCGCGTACCGCGTGGTGCAGGAGGCGCTGACCAACGTGATGAAGCACGCGCGGGGAGCGGGCGCGGTCGTCGAACTCGCCTACCGCGCGCGGCACATAGAGGTTTCGGTCATCGACGACGGGAAGGGGGTGAATCGAGACAGAGTGCGAACCGGCAGTGGACACGGCTTGCTTGGGATGCGGGAGCGGGCCAAGCTCTACGGCGGGACGATCAGCATCGGCCCGCTGAGCGAGGGGGGATTCGCCGTGCGGCTCACGCTGCCGACCTCGGCGCAGGCCGCGGCTTCGGGGGACGACGGGGCGGAATGACCGGATGACCGGCTCCATCAGGGTACTTGTCGTCGACGACCAGTTCCTCATCCGCGCGGGACTCGTCGGCCTGCTGCGTGCCGCGCCCGGCATCGAGGTCGTCGGCGAGGCGGGTGACGGCGACGAGGCCGTCGAACTCGCCGCGCGGACCCGGCCCGACGTCGTCCTCATGGACATCCGGATGCCGGGGATGAACGGCATCACGGCCACCACGAAGATCCTCGCCCAGGCGCCCGAACCGGCGCCGCGCGTCCTGGTGCTGACCACCTTCGACCTCGACGAGTACGTGTACGGGGCGCTGCGCGCGGGCGCCTCCGGGTTCCTGCTGAAGGACTCGGGTCCCGACCGGTTGCTGGCCGCGGTGGCCGCGGTCGGCTGCGGTGACGCGCTCTTCGCGCCGAGCGTGACGCGGCGCCTCGTCGAGGCGTTCTCGCGGCAGGCCTCGGGGTCGGGGCCCGGCGGCGACGAGTGCCGGCCGCCGCCGGGCCTCGCGGCGCTGACCCTGCGTGAGGTCGAGGTCCTGAAGCTGATCGCGCGCGGCCTGACCAACGCGGACATCGCCGAGCGGCTCTACATCAGCGAGGCCACCGTCAAGACGCACCTCAACCGCACGATGAGCAAACTCGGCCTGGACAGCCGGGCGCAGGCGGTCGTGGTGGCGTACGAGACGGGGCTCGTCACGCCAGGGACGGGCGGGGCGGGCGGCTGATCAGCAGGTGACGACCTTGCCGTAGGAGCCGCGGCCCCAGTTCCACTCCCACTGCTGCTTGTGCTGGTAGGTGAGGCAGCGCGAGTCGGGGCCCCAGTCGATGACGACCTTCAGGTGCATGGCCCGGCCGCAGAGGTTGGTGACCTTCACGTACTTGCGGTGCTTGATGACGTCCCGCTTGACGCAGGCCGGGGCCGTCCCGCGGATCGCGTGGGCCGTGGCGGACGCGGGGGGTGCCGGGGCCGCCGTGGCCGCGGGGGAGGCGGCGAGGGCGGTGCCGAGGAGGGCGGCTGCGGTGATCAGGCCGCCGGCGAGGCGTTTGCCGTACTGCATGTCCGGGTTCCCTTCGTGAGGAGGCGCGGTCCGCTGCTGCGGGCGCCGCCTCACAGACTCTGCCGACCCGGCCCGGCCCGCTGCCACGAACTCGGCCGAAGTACGCCCTTTCGGGTAAAAGAGACGGCGCCCGTCCTCTCCCCCGTGGGAGGACGGGCGCCGCCGTTCAGGGAGGTGTGTTTCCTATGGAATCTCCCGATGTAAGCGGTGCGTTCCGCTCGAGATCCAGAGTCATGGACGCGCCAATCTCGTTCAAGGGATGCCAGGTCCCTGTGGCACGGAGGTGACCATTCCGCAACGGTGTTCTCGGCCTGCAACGAGCCTGCCCCGATGTCTGTGACGCGCCCGTGGCCCATAACGAACCCGTGCGCCCCCGCCCCGGGAACTGACATCCTGGCTTTGCGCATCCCTCTGGGTAGTTCCGGAGGGGAATAGGGGGAGCAATGCCTCGTTGGAAGGCGCTACCAGATGAACTCGACCCGGAAGTCAGGGAGTTCGTCGGCCGGCTGCGCGCGCTCGTCGACCGCAGCGGCCTGAGCATCGCGGCCGTATCGGACCGGACCGGCTACAGCAAGACGTCGTGGGAGCGCTATCTGAACGGGCGGCTGCTCGCGCCGAAGGGCGCGGTCGTCGCGCTGGCCGAGGTCACGGGCACGCAGCCGGTGCATCTCATCACCCTGTGGGAGCTCGCGGAGCGGGCCTGGAGCCGTTCCGAGATGCGGCACGACATGACCATGCAGGCGATACGGATCTCGCAGGCGCGGGCGGCTCTGGGGGAGTTGGGGGCCGATGCGGCCGCGGGCACGGCCAAGAAGTCGCCTTCGGGGGCCGCCGCTCCGGGTGTCGCGAAGAAGGGCAAGCCCGCGCGGCCGGCGCGCAATGGCACCGCGGGCGTGGGAGGCCTGACCGGTGTGGCCGGGCCGGCGGGGGTCTCGCCCACCGTGCCGCCGCAGGCCACGTCCTCCTCGTACGGTGATGCCTCCGCGTCGCCCTTCGGCGCGGCGGGTGCCGGGGTGCCTGCGGATGCCGGGCCCGTGCCCGCCGGGGGCTCGCCCGACGGGCAGCGGCGCAGGCGGAAGGCGACGATGTTCCTCGCGGGCGTGGTCGGTGCGCTCGTCGTCATCGCGGTCGCCCTCCTCGTCCCCGGGCTCGGGGACGACGGCAAGGGCGGCGAGGCGGCCAAGTCGTCCGTGACGCCGAGCAGCAAGGGGGACGCGAAGCTGCCCGACGGGGTGGAGTGCCGCGGGGCGGACTGCGCGGGCAAGGACCCCGAGAACATGGGCTGCGGCGGGGAACTGGCGAAGACGACCTCGCGGGCCACGGTGGGCGGGGCGCTGGTCGAGGTGCGGTACAGCAAGACGTGCGGGGCCGCGTGGGCCCGGATCACCCAGGCGTCACCGGGTGACGAGGTCACCGTCACGGGGTCGGGCGGGGGCGCGTCCGCCGAGCAGAAGGGCACGGTGGACGAGGACTTCGACGCGTACACGCCGATGGTGGCGGTCAAGACGGGGAGCGCGGCGAAGGCTTGCGCGGCGTTGGCCTCGGGGCAGACCGGCTGCACGAAATAGCTCTACGGAGTAGCTGTACGGAGTAAGGCAGCGGGCGGGGCGGAAAAAGGTGGGCGCCGCGCGCATGAGATGAAGGTGCGCGGGCAGGCGCACCGTACCCCCACGGGAGTGGTCAACACCCCCACGGCGGCCGCCACGCTCCCTCCCCCGAGGTGGCGGCCGCCCCCCCGGGGTGACGCTGTGGGCGGGGCCACACGGACCCGGCGGCGAGGGGTGGCCGGGGCGCGATAGCCTGACGGGCGGATCTCTCTTGATGCCAAGAGATCGATCATCGAGAGGCGATCGAGAACTCGAAGAGGCGTCGGCGGGGATCCAGGAATCAGGGGATCCAGTACGAGGGACACGGGACCCCACCGCCAGCTGTCTTACGGAGATCGCCATGACCCGCACTCCCGTGAATGTCACCGTCACCGGCGCGGCCGGCCAGATCGGCTACGCGCTGCTCTTCCGCATCGCCTCCGGCCACCTGCTCGGCGCTGACGTGCCGGTCAACCTGCGCCTTCTCGAGATCACGCCGGCGCTGAAGGCCGCCGAGGGCACCGCCATGGAGCTCGACGACTGCGCCTTCCCGCTGCTGAACTCCATCGAGATCAGCGACGACCCGAACGTCGCCTTCGACGGCGCCAACGTCGCGCTGCTCGTCGGCGCCCGCCCCCGCACCAAGGGCATGGAGCGCGGTGACCTCCTGGAGGCCAACGGCGGCATCTTCAAG
Source organism: Streptomyces sp. 135 (assembly GCF_020026305.1). Taxonomy (NCBI): domain Bacteria; kingdom Bacillati; phylum Actinomycetota; class Actinomycetes; order Kitasatosporales; family Streptomycetaceae; genus Streptomyces; species Streptomyces sp. 135. Next base: position 5,150,635 of record NZ_CP075691.1, read on the forward strand.
CCGCAGGGCAAGGCCATCAACGACAACGCCGCCGACGACATCAAGGTGCTCGTCGTCGGCAACCCGGCCAACACCAACGCGCTCATCGCGCAGGCCGCCGCCCCGGACGTACCGGCCGAGCGCTTCACCGCGATGACGCGTCTGGACCACAACCGCGCCCTGTCGCAGCTGGCGAAGAAGACCGGTTCGTCGGTCGCCGACATCAAGCGCCTGACCATCTGGGGCAACCACTCGGCCACCCAGTACCCGGACATCTTCCACGCGGAGATCGCCGGCAAGAACGCCGCCGAGGTCGTCAACGACCAGGCGTGGCTCGCCGACGAGTTCATCCCGACCGTCGCCAAGCGCGGCGCCGCGATCATCGAGGCCCGTGGCGCCTCGTCGGCCGCCTCCGCCGCCAACGCCGCCATCGACCACGTCCACACGTGGGTCAACGGCACGGCCGAGGGCGACTGGACCTCCATGGGCATTCCGTCCGACGGTTCGTACGGCGTTCCGGAGGGGCTCATCTCCTCCTTCCCCGTCACCGCCAAGGACGGCAAGTACGAGATCGTCCAGGGCCTGGAGATCAACGAGTTCTCGCGTGCGCGCATCGACGCGTCCGTCAAGGAGCTCGCCGAGGAGCGCGACGCCGTGCGCGGTCTCGGCCTCATCTGACGTCACCCCTCGGGGTGCCCCGCCCCCGGCAGCCGTTCACCGGCCGCCGGGGGCGGTTCCCGTTCCGGGTGTTCACCGGTTCGCGGGACCGGGGCGCTCTTCGCCCCTTCAGAGATCTCCGGGGTCCAGAAGGCCAAGGGGACGCCCTGGCCGTCTACGGCGCGGAGGACGACGGCAGGCAGGACGAGGAGGAGTTGCCGGCGGCCGCGCTGGAGTGGTTCTGCCCGCCGTTCGCCCTCTGTCCCGAACCGGATCCGGACTTGCCGTAGCCCGCCGTCACCACCGCCGCCGCGGCGACCACCACCAGCGCCACCACCCGCAGCGCCGCCGCCATGCCGTCCGCGAAGCCGCCCGAGGCGTGGGCGGCGAGCGTCGTTCCGGTGACGGCCACGCCGAGCGCGGCGCCCACCTCGCGGGCCGAGGTGCTGAGGCCGGAGCCGAGCCCCGCCTGGTGGGCCGGGAGCGAGCCGACGACACCGAGCGTGAGCGCGGGCATGCACAGTCCGGTGCCCGCCGAGATGACCAGCAGCCAGCAGGCGTACAGCGCGTAGGGGGTCGAGGCCCCCGCGGTGGACGCGCCGAGCAGGCCGAGACCGATCAGGAGCAGCCCGCCGCCCACCACGGGCCGGGGCCGGCCCGACCAGCGGGCCGCGAGCCTGGGGACCAGAGCCATGCCGACCGTGAGGGGGATGATGGCGAGGCCCGCGCGGGCGGCGCCGTACCCCTTCACGTACTGCAAGTACTGCGAGTTGACGTAGAAGAGCGAGAAGAGCCCGAAGAAGCACGCGGCCGTCCCGAGCGACGCCGCGCGCAGCCGCCGTGAGCCGAAGACCCGGGGGTCGAGAAGCGGGGTGCGCGAGCGCAGGGCGTGGGCGGCGAACGACGCGACGAGCACGGCGCCCACCGCGAAGGCGGCCAGGATGCGGGCGGACGCCCAGCCGTACAGCGGGCTCTCGATGATGCCGAAGAGGAGGGCGAACAGCCCGCCGGTCAGCAGTAGCGTGCCCACCGGGTCCGGTGCGGGCGTCTCCACGGCCTTGTCCGTACGGGGGGTCGTGCGGGCGACCGCCGCCGCGAGCAGTGCGGCGAGCGGCACCATCACCCAGAACAGCGCGCGCCAGGACAGGTACTGGCCGATCAGCCCGCCGCCGAGGTTGCCGGCCAGACCGCCGAGGCCGACGGCGAGCGTCCAGGCGGCGAGGGCGCGCGGCCGGTGCGCGGGCGCGGCGACGCGCAGCAGGATCGACATGGTCGCGGGGGTGATCAGCGCCGCCCCCGCGCCGGACACGCCGCGCCCGGCGATCAGCACCGCCGGAGTGGTGGCGAGCGCGCTGAGCGTGGCCCCGGCCGCGAAGAGACCGAGTCCGCAGAGCAGCGCGCCCTTGCGGCCGTACCGGTCACCGAGCGCGCCGGCCGGGATCAGGAGCCCCGCGAAGACGATGACATACGCGTCGACCGTCCACAGCAGCTCGCTGGAGGACGGGTGCAGGGAGGACGAACTCAGCTGCGGGACAAGGAGGTTGATGGCGGCGACCATGCTCTGCGCGACGAGGACGCAGGCGCAGAGGGCGAGCAGGGCCGACCGCGGCAGCGGGGGTCGCGGGGCGGGCGGCCGGATCGTGGTGCGGGCAGGCGAGAGCAAGGCTCCTCCTGGGGAGCGTCTGACGTGGGATGTGCGGCCACCGTAGGCTCGGGCCCGACCTGCTTTCCAGTGCAACTTTCGCAAGGAATGAATGCGCGTGACGCAATCCAGCTGCGGACCAGGTGTGCCCGGTGCGGGCGGGGCGGGGCTCGACCTCAATCTGCTCCTCGCCCTCGACGTCCTCCTCGACGAGCAGAGCGTGTCCGGTGCCGCCCGCCGCCTGCACCTCTCGGAGCCCGCGATGAGCCGCACGCTCGGCCGCATCCGCAAGGCCCTCGGCGACCCCGTCCTCGTACGCGCGGGGCGGCAGATGGTGCCGACGCCGCACGCGCTCGCCGTCCAGGCCGAGGTGAGCGCCGTGGTGGAGCGGGCCCGCGCGCTCTTCGCCGGGCCCGGCGCCGTCGACCTGCGTACGGTCTCCCGCACGCTGACGATCCTCGGCAACGACGCGCTCGTCGGCGCCTACGGCCCCGCGCTCTTCGCCCGCGCCGCGCGGGAAGCGCCGGGCGTCCGGCTCCGCTTCCTGGGGGAGAGCCACGAGGACGCGCCCCTGCTGCGGCAGGGCACCGCCGACCTGGAGCTGGGCGTGATCGGTGAGACCGCGCCCGAGGTGCGCGTGGAGCACTTCCGCGACGACCGGATGCTCGGCGTCGTACGACCTGAACACCCGCTGCTGCGTGGCGAGCTGACGGTGCATCGATTCGCGGCGGCCGACCATGTGACCGTCTCGCGCCGGGGGCGTCTGACCGGGCCGCTGGACGCCGCGCTCGCCGAACTCGGCCTGAGCAGGCGGGTGGTGGGCAGCGTGGGGACCTTCGCCGCGTCCGCCTTCATGCTGCTGCGTACGGATCTGGTCGGCCTGGTCACGTCGTGGGCCCGCCCCCTGACGGACACGCTCGGCCTCGTCACCTTCGAGATCCCCCTCGACCTGCCGCCGCTGCCGCTCGGCATGGCCTGGCACCCCCGGCACGACGCGGATCCGGCGCACGCGTGGCTGCGGGAGTGTGCGCGGGAGTTGCTCATGTGACGGGGGAGTCGCTGGGGCGCAAGGTACCCGGCGGCGGCTTCTCTTGCTGACCTGCTTCTGAATGTAGTACTTCTTATACATGAGCGAGCAAGTGCACAACAGATTGGCGATGGTGCGCGCCGAGCGGAAGGTGTCGCGTCAGAGCCTGGCCGAGGCAGTGGGGGCCCACTACCAGACCATCGGCTACATCGAGCGGGGGCAGTACAACCCGAGCCTCGACCTCGCGCTGAAGATCGCGAAGTTCTTCGGGCTGCCGGTCGAGGCGCTGTTCTCCCTCGAACCGTTTCGCCCGCTCACGGATCAGGTCTACGGGAGGAACCCATGATGACGACCGACGAGAAGCGTCCGGTGACCGGCTACGACCGGCGGATGTACGCGATCATGAACCGCCGCGAGGGGGCCTCGCTCTACGCCACCGCGGCCCGTCGCCGCACCGCGGTCGTCGTCCACATGGCGCTGACCGGTGCGAGCATCGTCGCCTGGCTCGGCACGGTCCTCGGGCACCAGGAGTGGGCCGTCTACGTCATGCTCGGGCTCCTGCTGCCGTGGTGCGTCGCGACGGGCGTCATCAACGGCGCCACCCGCGGTCTGCTCGAACTGCGCTCCCGCGTCCTCGACGAGCGTCAGCGGGCGGAGAAGGACCGCGTGGTGGCCCGCGCCCACGGCGTGATGATGTGGCTGCTCCTCGGCGCGGCCGTCGCCGTCGGTGCGGCGGGGCTCGCCGGCCAGAAGCTGGGGGGCCTGGTCTTCCCCGTCCTGTTCAGCGTCTTCGTCGTGCACTGGCTGATGCCGCTCTGGGTGGCCGGCCTCACGGCAGGGGACGAGCCGGACCTCGACGATGACGATGACATCGTCGAGGCCGTAGGGGCTGCCGGAGCCCTGTGAGTCACGCCTTCTGGAGGTGTTCCTTCAGCTTCGCCACGTCCACCGACTCCTTCGGCGACGGCGTCCTGGCCGGCACCGGCTCGCCGTAGTCGGTGAAGCCCGTCGTCGTCCGCTCGCCGCCGTCGTCGTTCTTCACGGACTTGACCAGGCGCGGCTTGCCTTCGGCCGCGATGTACATCGTGTTCTTCCTGCCGTCCTCCGTCTCGGTCAGCGGCACGACGTCGATGCCGTCGACCGTCGTGGGCTCGCGCTTCTTCAGCGACTTGGTGTCATCGGTGTCGTCGGCGTCCCGCATCTCCCGCTGGAGCTCCTTCAGGTCACAGACTCCGACGGCGTCCTTGAGCATGGCGTCGCCGGTGGTGCCGTGGATGTAGCGGCCCTTGAAGAGCTCGGCGGCGGCCTTGCCGTCGCCGCCGGGGGCCTGGGTCTTCCAGAACGCCTCGTCCGGCTTCATCCACACCTTGTCGCCGCGCTTGACCAGATCCAGCGAGGCGCCGCGGGCGTCCTTCATGGTGCCGGCGCAGTTGCCGTCGCGGTCGAGGGTCAGTTCGAGGGAGGCCGGGTCGTCCGAGCCCGAGTCGGCGTCCGAGTCCGCATCCGCGTCGCGGCCGCTGCCCTTCGCCGTGGTGTCCCCGCCCGTCCGCTTCATCGAGATGTGCACCGACTCCGCGTCCAACAGCTCCTGCTTCGCCTTGTCGGAGATCTTCCGGGCGCTCAGGTCCGCGACACCGTTGCCGCCCCCGCCGCGGGCCTTGCCGCCGTCTCCGGCGCCGTCTCCGTCGTCGCCGTTCGAGGAACACGCGGGTACGGTCAGCAGGGCGACCGCGCAGCACAGCGCACCGCTCCAGACGCGCTTCCGGGAAACTCGGGACATTCGGCTCATTGCGTCACCTCCGGTGACAGAACGTGTATCGACTGTGCGTTTCGCCCCGAGTGCCCACCCGCGCAGTGACACAGCGCACTTTCAGCCACCGGATGCGCATGGTTTCTCCGCCCCTGGGCAGGGGCTCCCGGCTACCGCGTGTAACGGGCGGTGCAGATGACCAGGAACGGAAGGCATACGGGCGTGTCCGCACAACAGACCATCCATGTGGGCGGAGAGTGGCTGAGCGCCGCCTCCGGCGCCACCCGCGAGATCCTCGACCCGGCAGATGCCAAGCCGTTCGCGCTCATCGCCGAGGGCGGGACCGAGGACGCCGACGCGGCCATAGCCGCCGCGCGCAAGGCCTTCGACGAGGGGCCGTGGCCCACCACGCCCGTCGCCGAGCGTGCCGCCCTGCTGCGCAAGGTCGCCGACCTCCTCGTGCGCGACCGGGAGGAGATCGGCCTCCTGGAGAGCCGCGACGCGGGCAAGACCCTCGAAGAGGGCCGCGTGGACGTGGACTGCGTCGCCGACGCCTTCCGCTACTTCGCCGACCTGGTCATCGGAGAGGGCGCCGGGCGCGTCGTCGACGCGGGCAGCGACGACATCCACAGCGTCGTCGTGCACGAGCCCGTCGGTGTCTGCTCGATGATCACGCCCTGGAACTACCCGCTCCTCCAGGCCAGCTGGAAGATCGCCCCGGCGCTCGCCGCCGGCAACACCTTCGTCATCAAGCCCAGCGAGGTCACCCCGCTGACGACGGTCGCCCTCATCGACCTGCTCGTCGAGGCCGGTCTGCCCGCCGGTGTCGCCAACATCGTCACCGGCCCCGGCCACACCGTCGGCGCCCGCCTCGCCGACCACCCCGACGTCGACCTGGTCTCCTTCACCGGCGGCCTCGTCTCCGGCACCAAGGTCGCCCAGGCCGCCGCGCTCGGCGTGAAGAAGGTCGCCCTGGAACTCGGCGGCAAGAACCCCAACGTCGTCTTCGCCGACGCCTGCGCCACCGAAGAGGGCTTCGACACCGCCGTCGACCAGGCGCTCAACGCCGCCTTCATCCACAGCGGGCAGGTCTGCTCCGCCGGTGGCCGCCTCATCGTCGAGGAGTCCGTCCGCGAGCGCTTCGTCGCCGAACTCGCCGACAGGGCCCAGCGGATCAAGCTCGGCCGCGGCACCGAGGACGGCGTGGAGTGCGGTCCCCTCGTCTCGCAGCAGCAGCGCGAGAAGACCGAGATGTACGTCGCCTCCGCCCTGGCGGAGGGCGCCGTGCTCCGCTGCGGCGGCAAGCGCCCCGAGCCGAGCGACGTACGGCCCGCCACCGGCTACTTCTACGAGCCGACCGTGCTCGACCAGTGCCACCGCGAGATGAAGGTCGTACGGGAGGAGGTCTTCGGGCCGGTCCTGACCGTCGAGACCTTCCGCACCGAGGACGAGGCCGTCGCGCTCGCCAACGACACCGAGTACGGCCTCGCGGGCGCCGTGTGGACCGCCGACTCGGGCCGCGCCCGCCGCATGGCCCGCCGGATGCGCCACGGCACCATCTGGATCAACGACTTCCACCCCTACCTGCCGCAGGCGGAGTGGGGCGGTTTCGGCAAGAGCGGCGTCGGGCGCGAGCTCGGCCCCGCGGGACTCGCCGAGTACCGCGAGTCCAAGCACATCTACCAGAACCTGGCGCCGCGCCCGGTCCGCTGGTTCGCGGGCTGATCCGCCCGCTCATCACGCGCAAGCACCTTGTACGACCTCGCAGGAAGAGGAGTAGCCACCCCATGGCTGAAACCCCCCAGTCCGCAACCGAGTTCGACTACGTGATCGTCGGCGGCGGCACCGCGGGATCGGTGATCGCCTCCCGCCTCACCGAGAACCCGGACGTCACCGTCGCCGTCATCGAGGGCGGCCCGAGCGACATCGACCGTGAGGACGTCCTCACGCTCCGCCGCTGGCTCGGCCTGCTCGGCGGCGACCTCGACTACGGCTACACGACCACGGAACAGCCACGCGGCAACTCCCACATCCTGCACAGCCGTGCCAAGGTGCTCGGCGGCTGCTCCTCCCACAACACCCTGATCTCCTTCAAGCCGCTGCCGTCCGACTGGGACGAGTGGGAGGAGGCCGGGGCCACCGGCTGGAACGCCAAGGCCATGGACCCCTACTTCGGCAAGCTGCGCAACAACATCGTGCGCGTCGCCAAGAAGGACCAGAACCAGATCGCCACCGACTGGGTCGAGGCCACCAAGACCGCCCTCGGCGTCCCCGAGGTCGTCGGCTTCAACGACAAGCCCTTCGACGAGGGCGTCGGCTTCTTCGACCTCGCGTACCACCCGGAGAACAACAAGCGCTCCTCCGCCTCCGTCGCCTACCTCCACCCCCACATGGAGGCCGGTGACCGCCCGAACCTCCACCTGTTCCTGGAGACCTGGGCGACCAAGCTGGAACTGGACGGCAAGACCGCGCGCGGCGTCCACGTACGGATGAAGGACGGCGCCGAGGCGCTGCTCACCGCCCGCCGCGAGGTGCTGGTCTGCGCCGGCGCCGTCGACACCCCGCGCCTGCTCATGCACTCCGGCATCGGCCCGAAGAAGGACCTCGAAGCCCTCGGCATCCCGGTCGTGCACGACCTGCCGGGCGTCGGCGAGAACCTCATCGACCACCCCGAGTCGGTCATCGTCTGGGAGACCAACGGGCCGATCCCCGGCAACTCCGCGATGGACTCGGACGCCGGTCTGTTCGTGAAGCGGGACCCGGACCACAAGGGCCCGGACCTGATGTTCCACTTCTACCAGATCCCGTTCACCGACAATCCGGAGCGTCTCGGCTACGAACGCCCGGAGCACGGCGTGTCGATGACGCCGAACATCCCCAAGTCCCGCGCCCGCGGCCGCCTCTACCTGACGTCGGCGGACCCGGAGGTCAAGCCCGCCCTCGACTTCCGGTACTTCGAGGACGAAGGGGACTACGACGGGCAGACCCTGGTCGACGGCATCAAGCTGGCGCGCAAGGTGGCGCAGGCCGAGCCGTTCAAGAAGTGGCTCAAGCGCGAGGTCTTCCCCGGCCCCGACGTCACCGACGACGCCGAGATCGGCGAACTGGTCCGCAAGGCCGCGCACACCGTCTACCACCCGGCCGGCACCTGCCGAATGGGTGCTTCCACTGATGAACTCGCCGTGGTCGACCCGGAGCTGAGGATCCGGGGCCTGGCAGGAATCCGTATCGCGGACGCATCCGTCTTCCCGACGATGCCCGCCGTGAACCCGATGATCGGAGTGCTCATGGTCGGGGAGAAATGTGCCGAGATCCTTGGTGGTGACGGCCGATGAGCGAGGCCACCGCGACGATCGCGGACACGGCTCAGGCGCCCGCCGAAGGGCCCGTCTTCGCCGTCAAGAACCTCTGGAAGGTCTTCGGCCCCAGGGCCGAGCGGATACCCGGCGACACGGAGCTGCACGGCCTGAGCCCCGCCGAGCTGCGTGAGCGGACCGGCTGCACCGCCGCCGTGCGCGATGTGTCCTTCGAGGTCAACAAGGGCGAGGTCTTCGTCGTCATGGGCCTGTCGGGCTCCGGCAAGTCCACCCTCGTACGCTGCCTGACCAGGCTCATCGAGCCCACCTCCGGCGAGCTGTCCATCGACGGCGAGGACGTCCTCGCCATGGACAAGGCCCGCCTGCGCGAACTGCGCCGCCACCGCGCCGCCATGGTCTTCCAGCACTTCGGCCTGCTGCCGCACCGCTCGGTCCTCGACAACGTCGCGTACGGCCTGGAGATCCAGGGCGTCGGCAAGGCCGAGCGGCGCGCCAAGGCCCTCGAAGTCGTCGAGAAGGTCGGCCTCCAGGGGCTCGAACAGCGCAAGCCCGGCCAGCTCTCCGGCGGCCAGCAGCAGCGCGTCGGCCTGGCCCGCGCCCTCGCCGTCGACCCTGAAGTCCTGCTGTTCGACGAGCCGTTCAGCGCCCTCGACCCGCTGATCCGCCGCGACATGCAGGAGGAGGTCGTCCGCCTGCACCGTGAAGAGGGCCGCACGATGGTCTTCATCACCCACGACCTCAGCGAGGCACTCAAGCTCGGCGACCGCATCGCCCTGATGCGCGACGGCCGCGTCGTCCAGCTCGGGACCCCCGAGGAGATCGTCGGCTCCCCGGCCGACGACTACGTCCGCGACTTCGTGCGCGACGTCGCCCGCGCCGACGTGATCAGCGTGCGCAGCGCCATGCGCCCCGCCGAGGCCGACGAGGAGACCACGGGCGCGGCCCTCGCGCCCGACGCCAAGGTCACCGAGGCCATCGAGGCCGTCGCCCGCACCGGCTCCCCGGTGCGCGTGATGGACGGCGCGCGCTGCCTGGGCGTGGTCGACCACGCCGGGCTGCTCGCCGTGGTCGCGGGTACCACCGCGGCCCCGGCGCCAAACGTCCCCGGCAAGGGCGAGGTGGTCGCCTGATGGCCACCGCCACCGCCTCCGGTCCCGTCCGCGATACGGGAATCGGCGCCCTCCTCCGCCACCGCGCCGTCGGCAAGGTCCTGCTCCTCGCCGTCGCCGCGGCCGTGATCGTGCCGATCCTCAACGCCAAGTGGGCCTCCGGCGCCTGGCCCGACGCCCTCACCGTCGACCTGACCGAGCCGCTGGGCAGGACCACCGACTGGATCATCGACAACCGCGACAGCCACCCGCTGTTCACCTACTTCTTCGGGCACGTCAGCAACGCCATCGTGCTCTCCGTGCGCGGCGTCTACCTGGTGCTGCTCGGCGCCGGCTGGGCCGGCGTGACCGTCGCCGCCGGGCTCATCGCCTGGCGCGTGGCGGGCGTCAAGCTCGCCGTCATGGCGTCCGTGTCGTTCGCCGTGTGCGGGCTGCTCGGCATGTGGGTGCCGACCATGCAGACCCTCGCCCTGATGATCGTGGCGGTCCTCGCCTCGGTCGTGGTCGGCCTGCTCCTCGGCCTCGCGGGCGGGCTCAGCGACCGCGTCTTCCGCATCCTGCGGCCGGTCCTCGACACCATGCAGGTGCTGCCCGCGTACGCCTACCTGCTCCCCTTCGCCCTCGTCTTCGGCATGGGCGTCCCGGCGGCCGTCCTCGCCACGGTCGTGTACTCGGCGCCGCCCATGGCCCGGCTCACCGCGCTCGGCCTGCGGGGCGCCGACAGCGGCGTCATGGAGGCGGTCACCTCGCTCGGCGCGACCGGGCGCCAGCGCCTGCTCTCGGCGCGCCTGCCGCTCGCCCTCAAGGAACTCCTGCTCGGCGTCAACCAGACGATCATGATGGCGCTCTCCATGGCCGTCATCGCCTCGGTGATCGGCGCGGGCGGCCTCGGTGACCGCGTCTACCAGGCGCTCTCGACCGTCGACGTCGGCCAGGCGCTCGCCGCAGGCATCCCGATCGTGCTGCTCGCCGTGGTCCTGGACCGGGTGACCGGAGCCGCCGGTGAGCGCATGGGCACGCAGACCGCCGAGGCCGACGCGTCGCCGCTGCGCGGCTGGCGCGGCTGGTCGCTGGTGGCCGCCGTGACGGTCGTCGCCGCGCTCGCCGCCCGCTTCGCGGACCGCGTGGACTGGCCGACCGGCTGGGTCGTCAACATCGCCCCGTCGGTCAACACCGCCAAGGACTGGATGGTCGACCACCTGTACACCGACGTGCCCGTCGTCGGCGGCACCGCGGACTGGGCGGCGCACTTCACCACCTGGATCCTCAACCCCGTCCGCGACGGTCTCCAGGGCCTGCCCTGGTGGTCCGTCCTGCTGATCGTCGCCGCGCTCGCCTGGCTGATCGGCACCTGGCAGACGGCGCTCACCGCCGTCGCCGCGATGGCCGCGATCGGTGTGCTCGGCGTCTGGAACAAGTCCCTCGACACGCTCTCGCAGGTCCTCGCCGGTGTCGCCGTGACGCTGGTCCTCGGCTTCGCCATCGGCGTCCTCGCCTCGCGCAGCAAGCGGTTCGAACGCATGCTCCGACCGGTGCTGGACGTCTTCCAGACGATGCCGCAGTTCGTCTACCTGATCCCGGTCGTCGCCCTCTTCGGCATCGGCCGGGCCCCCGCGGTCGCCGCCGCCGTGGTCTACGCGCTGCCCGCCGTCGTCCGCATCACCACGCAGGGCCTGAGCCAGGTCGACGGCGCCGCGATGGAGTCCTCGCGCTCGCTGGGCGCCACCAGCTGGCAGCAGCTGCGCAGGGTCCAGCTGCCGCTGGCCCGCCCGGCGCTCCTGCTCGCCCTCAACCAGGGCGTCGTCCTGGTCCTGGCCGTCGTCGTCATCGGCGGTCTGGTCGGCGGTGGCGCGCTCGGCTACGACGTGGTGTTCGGCATCGCGCAGGGCGACCTGGCGACCGGCCTGGTGGCCGGTGCCGCGATCGTCTGCCTCGGCCTGATGCTCGACCGGGTCACGCAGCCCACCGAGCGCCGCGTCAAGAAGGGAGCGTGACATGCGCACTCGTACGCACGTGATTCGTACGCGTGTCCTGAGCGCCGTCACGGCCGGCGGCGCGCTGCTCGCGCTCTCCGGCTGCGGCGCCGCCGACATGACCAAGCAGGCGTCGCCGTACGCGAACGCCGCCGGGGCCAAGACGGTGACCCTCTCGGTCCAGTCCTGGGTCGGCGCGCAGGCGGACGTCGCCGTCGCCGAGTACCTGCTCAAGAACGAGCTGGGCTACCGCGTCGACAAGGTCCAGATCGACGAGGTCCCCGCCTGGGACGCCCTCAGCCAGGGCCGCGTCGACGCGATCATGGAGGACTGGGGCCACCCCGAGCAGGAACAGCGCTACGTCAAGGACAAGAAGACGATCGTCCCCGGCGGCGACGTCGGCGTGACGGGCCACATCGGCTGGTACGTCCCCACGTACTTCGCCAAGAAGCACCCGGACGTCACCGACTGGAAGAACCTCAACAAGTACGCCGACCAGTTCCGCACCTCCGAGAGCGGCGACAAGGGCCAGCTCATGGACGGCTCCCCGTCGTACGTGACGAACGACAAGGCCCTCGTCAAGAACCTCGGCCTGGACTACGAGGTCGTCTTCGCCGGCTCGGAGGCGGCGCAGATCACCCAGATCGAGCAGTTCGCCAAGCAGAAGAAGCCGTTCCTGACGTACTGGTACAAGCCGCAGTGGCTGTTCGAGAAGGTGCCGATGACGGAGGTGAAGCTGCCCGCGTACACGGAGGGCTGCGACGCCGACCCGGCCGAGATCAAGTGCGCCTATCCGCACACGCCGCTCCAGAAGTACCTCAACGCGGACTTCGCCAAGAAGGGCGGCGACGCCGCGAAGTTCCTGAAGAACTTCAAGTGGTCGGAGGAGGACCAGAACGAGGTCTCCCTGATGATCGCGGACAAGAAGATGTCGCCGGACGCGGCGGCGAAGAAGTGGGTCGAGCAGAACGAGGCGAAGTGGCGGGCGTGGATTCCTGAGTAGGCGTCCACGCGGGCCGTCCCTGTGTGCTGGGTGGCCGGGTGTGCCGGGCGCTTTGTGGGCAAGGCGCCCGGCACAGCCGTGTCAGGGCCGGTCCGTCAGCCCGGGCTCAGGGGCGGGCCAGCTCGTCGGCGATGTCCCGCAGTGCCGTCAGGCTCCGGTGCAGCAGGCCGGGCCCGAAGGTGATCCGCGTGGCGCCCAGCTCCCCCAGCTTCCGCGGGGACGGGCCGACCGGCTCCGCCACCATGTTGAGGGGGCCTTCGATGCCCGCCCGCAGTGCGGGGATCGCCTCGGCGGGCGCCAGGATCGGGTACACGCAGTCCGCGCCGGCGGCCACGTACAGGCGGGCCCGCTCGATCGCGGCCTCCGGCCCGGGGACACCCCTGAGGAACGTGTCCACGCGCGCGTTGACGAAGAGCCGGTCGCCCGCGGCGGCCCGTACCTCCGCGAGGAAGTCGGCGTGCTCGGCGGGGTCCTTGAGCGTGCTCGTCCCGTCCTCCGCCTTGACGGAGTCCTCCAGGTTGCAGCCGACCGCCCCGGTCGCGAGGAGCCGCTCCACCAGTTCCTCCGGTGGCAGGCCGTAGCCGCCCTCGATGTCCGCGCTCACGGGCACGGAGACGGACCGTACGACACGTGTGACCGCCGCGAACATCTCGTCGGGCGGCACCTGCCCGTCCTCGTATCCGAGCGAGAGCGCGATCCCCGCGCTGGGCGTGGCGAGCGCGGGGCTGCCGGCCTCCTCGAAGACCCGGGCGCTCGCGGCGTCCCACGGTCCGGGCAGGATCAGCGGGTCGCCGGGCGCGCGGTCGTGGTGCAGGGCGCGCAGGGTGTCGACGGCGTTGGTGGCGGCGGTCATGAGAAGGTCCCCCCGGGTTCGATGCGGCGGCTGACCATCAGCCGGTTCCAGCTGTTGATGACGGCGATCAGGCCGTGCAAATGGGCGAGCTGGGCCTCGTCGAAGTGCTGGGCGGCCCGCTCGTACACCTCGTCCGGCACGAAGTCCTCGGTGAGGACGGTGACGGCCTCGGTCAGGGCGAGGGCCGCGCGCTCCCGCTCGTCGAACAGCGCACCGGCCTCCTCCCACGCGTCGAGCAGCGCGATCCGCTTGGCGCTCTCGCCGTTCTTGAGGGCGATCTCCACATGCATGTCGAGGCAGAACGCGCAGGCGTTGACCTGCGAGGCCCGGATCATCACCAGCTCGGCGAGGGCCGGATCGCCGAGGCCCCGCTTGGCGGCGGCGCTCAGCGCGGACATCGCGGAGGCGACGCCCTTGTCCAAGTAGGTGGTACGAGCGGTCACTTGTGGTCCCCGGCCTTGTAGTGGCCCGGCACCTGGCGCGTCGAGACGCCGAAGCGGTTCCACGCGTTGATGACGGCGATCGCGGCGATCAGCTGGGTCAGCTCCGCCTCGTCGAAGTGCTGGGCGGCCCGCTCGTACACCTCGTCCGGCACGAAGCCGTCGGTCAGGACGGTCACCGCGTCGGTCAGCTCGATCGCGGCGACTTCCTTGGCCGTGTAGAAGTGCCGAGACTCCTCCCACGCGCTGAGCTGGATGATCCGCTCGACGCTCTCGCCCGCCGCGAGGGCGTCCTTGGTGTGCATGTCCAGGCAGAGCGCGCAGCGGTTGATCTGCGAGGCGCGGATCTTGACGAGTTCGTAGATCACCGGGTCGAGCCCCTTACGGGCCGCCGCGTCGAGTCTGATCATGGCCTTGAAGACCTCGGGGGCGTGCTGGGCCCAGGCCAGGCGGGGGGTGTGCTCGTGGACGTACTCCTTCGTGGCGGTGGTGGTGGCGGGGTGCTCGTTCGTCGTCATGACGACGACCCTACGGGCGTGGTCGCCCACCGGTATGGTCCATTTCCATGGGAGAATCTTGGGCCACTCTGGGCGTCGACCTGCACCTGGAGACGGGCGGTGACGCCGCCCGCGGCGGTGTGCGCAAGGGCCTGACCGACGCTCTGCGCGAGGCGGTCCGCGGCGGCCGCCTCGCTCCCGGCACCCGGCTGCCCTCGTCCCGCTCCCTCGCCGTCGACCTCGGCATCGCCCGCAACACCGTCGCCGACGCCTACGCCGACCTCGTCGCCGAAGGCTGGCTCACCGCCCGCCAGGGCTCGGGCACGCGCGTCGCCGAGCGCCCGGTCGCGCCGCCGGTGCGGCCCGCGCCCGCCCGCAGGCCCGCCGGGGCGCCGACGTACGACCTGCACCCCGGCACCCCGACCTCTCCTCCTTCCCGCGCGCGGAGTGGCTCAAGGCGGCCCGCCGCGCGCTGGCGGCGGCGCCCAACGCCGCGTTCGGGTACGGCGATCCGCGCGGCCGCATCGAACTGCGCGAGGCCCTCGCCGGCTACCTCGCGCGGGCCCGGGGCGTGTCCACGGACCCCGACCGCACCGTCATCACCGCAGGGTTCGTGCACGGCTTGTCCATCCTCGGCCGGGTCCTGCGGGCACGCGGGCTGCGGGACGCGGCCGTGGAGTCGTACGGCCTGGACATCCACTGGAACCTCCTGCACCGCGCCGGGCTGCGCACGGCGCCGCTCGCCTTCGACGGGCTCGGCACGGACGTCGCGGGGCTGGAGCGGGGCCCGGCGAAGGCGGTGCTGCTCACTCCCGCGCACCAGTTCCCGATGGGTTCGCCGCTGCACCCCGACCGGCGCGCGGCGGCCGTGGACTGGGCGCGGCGCGAGGGCGGGGTGATCCTGGAGGACGACTACGACGGCGAGTTCCGCTACGACCGCCAGCCCGTCGGCGCGCTCCAGGGCCTCGACCCCGAACGCGTGGTCTACCTCGGCACGGCAAGCAAGTCCCTCGCCCCCGGCCTGCGCCTGGGCTGGATGGTGGTGCCCTCGGGGCTGCGCGACGAGGTCGTCGGCGAGAAGGACGCCGCTGGATGGTCGGGCAGCGCACTCGACCAGCTGACCCTCGCGGAGTTCCTCACCTCGGGTGCGTACGACCGTCATGTCCGCGCCGCCCGCCTGCGCTACCGGCGCCGCCGCGACCAGTTGGTGGCCGCTCTCGCCGAACGGTCCCCCGAGACCCGCGCCACGGGCATCGCCGCGGGCCTCCACGCGGTCCTCGAACTCCCGCCGGGCACCGAGCAATCCGTCGTCCAGGCCGCCAACTGGGAGCGGCTCGCGGTCCAGGGGCTCTCCCGCTTCCGCCATCCGCTCGCGGCGGTGCGGCGGCAGGACGCGCTGGTCGTGGGGTACGGGACGCCCGCGGAGCACGCGTGGGCGGGGGCGCTGGAGGCGTTGTGCCGGGTGCTGCCGTGATGTGGCGGGACGGGTACGTCCTCGTCCGGTGGGCCCGAGCCCAAAGCCCTAGACCCCCTCGGCCCTGCGGCTGATCCCGCCCCCGAGGCGCCCAACTAGCGTTCCCCGCGAGCGGAACGGGCTCCCGGCCCGCCGCCGGAGAAGGGGGACAGCATGACGACGACGTCGGTGCCGGCAGAGGGTGCGGCAAGGAAGGTCACCGTGCTCGGGCTCGGTGACATGGGCTCAGCGATCGCCCGGACGTTCGTGGAGCACGGATTTCGCACCACGGTCTGGAACCGGACCGCGTCCAAGAGCGCGCCACTGGTCGAGGCGGGTGCCACCGCGGCCGCCACGGCGGCGGAGGCGGTGGCGGCGAGCCCGCTCGTCGTGATCTGCCTGCTCGACGGCACGGCGGTCGACGAGGTGCTGGCCTCGGTCGACACGGCGGTCGCGGGCAAGGTCCTGGTGAACGTCACGAGCGGCTCTCCCGCCCAGGCGCGGGCGTACGAGCGCTGGGCGGGCGAGCGCGGCGCGGAGTACATCGACGGCAAGGTCATGGGCGACCCGCCGGACGTCGGCAAGCCCCACGTCGTGTTCCCGTTCAGCGGCTCCCGCGCCGCCTACGAGGCCCACGAGCCGACGCTTCGGGTGCTGGGCGGCGTCGTGTACCACGGCGAGGACCCCGGTGCGGCGGCCGTGGAGTTCATGGCCCAGGTCGCGATGGGCTTCGAGCTGCTCATCGGCTTTCTCCACACGCTCAAGCTGGTCCAGGCGGAGGGCGTCGACGTCACCGGGTTCACCGACCGCCTCGCGGCTTCGGTCGCCGCCTACCCGCCACTGCTGACCTCGATGGCCGAGGCGGTCAAGAGCGGCGAGTACGGGCCGGACCTCGGCTCGCTCGACGTCCAGGCCGCCCTGATGGACGACCTGATCAGCCACCGGGAGTCCGTCGGCGTGGAGTCGGTACGGATGCGGGAGGTCAAGACCCTGATGACCCGCCGCATAACCGAGGGCCATGGCGACCAGGGCTTCTCCAGCCTGTTCGAACTGCTGGGGAAGTAGGCCGGGGAGGGGCGGGGCGCGTGCCGGGCCTCGGCGGTGCGGCTCGGCCGGGCGGGGGTGCGCCCCCGTCAGGGGCGCGGGGAACGGCGCGAGCAACCACGACGCGCCCGCAGGGGATGGTCGAGGGAGGCCAAAGAGGCCGCAGAGACGCAGGCCACTAGGCTGACCGCCGATCACACGCACCAACTTCCACGGGGGAGCAGAACGGATGGTTGAGCAACAGCCGCCGACGGCCCAGCCACAGACGCCCACGGCCCAGCAACAGATACGGACGCCCGAGCACCAGCCGCCGACCGGACAAGCAGACCGGCAGCCGCCGCAGCGAACCGAACAACCGCAGCCGGCACGGATGAAACAGACGAAGCCGCGCCGCCTGCGGTCCAGCACGGTCGTGCTCGGCGGCATGGGCGTCCTCGCGGCGGCCCTGACCTCCTGCGGCTCGGAACCGGACCGCCGCTGCGTGGACCGGGACAGCTACGACGGCTTCCTCGGCTACAAGATCGTCAGTGACAAGCACTGCAAGACGACCGCCGGGTCCTCCACGGGCAAGGGCCGCAAGTCGAACACCGGCTCCTACGGCACCGGCAGGACCCCGGGCCGCATCGACCCCGCCTGGTACTACGACGCCGAGGTCGACGGCCGCTACGCCGACCTAGGCACCTTCAGCCGCAGCGAGGCCGTGGACCGCGACGGCTTCGGCTGCTCGGGCGACGGCAGCGGTGGCAGCGGCAGCGGCGGCGGCTGACCGGCAGGGACTCCGCACACCATGGAACGCCGCACCATCGAACCCCGCCCCGGCTGGCAGCGGACCGTCGAGGACCAGGGACTCGTCTACCCCCTCACCCGCTACCCCGACGACACCCTGCGCCCCTACTGGGACGAGAGCGCCTACTACGTCTTCTCGCTCCCCGAGGTCGAGGCACTGGAGGAAATCGTCGAGGAACTCCACGCGATGTGCCTGGCCGCCGCCGCGCACCTCGTCGATCACGACCGCCTGGCCGACCTCGGCATCACGGACCCGCGCGTGGCGGACGCCGTCACCGAGGCCTGGCACCGCCGCGCCGAACTCCCCTCCCTCTACGGCCGCTTCGACCTGCGCTACGACGGCACGGGCCCGGCCAAGATGCTGGAGTACAACGCCGACACCCCCACCTCCCTCGTCGAGGCCGCGAGCCCGCAGTGGTTCTGGATGGAGGAGCGCTTCCCGGGCGCCGACCAGTGGAACTCCCTCCACGAACGCCTCGTCGACGCCTGGCGGAAACAGGCCGACCTGCTGCCGCCCGGCGGCCCCCTCTACTTCGCGCACTCCGCCGCCGACGAACTCGGCGAGGACCTGATGACCGTCGCCTATCTGCGCGAGACGGCCCAACAGGCGGGTCTCGCCACGGACTCCATCTCCATGGAGGACATCGGCTGGGACCGCCTCTCGCGCCGCTTCGTCGACAAGAAGCTCCGCTTCATACGCTCCTGCTTCAAGCTCTACCCGTGGGAATGGCTGACCACGGACCGCTTCGCGCCGCACGTCCTGGAGACCCTCGACAACGGCGGCGGGACCGGCTCGACGCTGTGGATCGAACCCGCCTGGAAGATGCTCCTCTCCAACAAGGCCCTCCTCGCCGTCCTCTGGGAGCTGTACCCGGGCCACCCGAACCTGCTCCCCGCCTACCTGGACGGCCCCCGCGAACTGGCCACCACGCGCGGCTACGTCGCCAAGCCCCTCCTCGGCCGCGAGGGCGCCGGCGTCACGGTGCACGAACCGGACTCCGCCCCTGTCCGGCCCGAACAGCCCTGCTGCTACCAGGAATTGGCCCCCCTGCCGGACTTCGACGGCAACCGGGTCGTCCTCGGCGCCTGGGTCGTCGAGGACGAGGCGGCCGGGCTCGGCATCAGGGAGTCCTCGGGCCTGATCACGGACGAGTACGCGCGGTTCCTCCCCCACGTGATCCTCTGACCCGAGCCGGAAGGGTCCGAGCCGGTCGGCAGCCTGGCCGGCGGGGCGGAGCCCCGCCCCCGTCAGCTCAGGACCGCCCGCAGCTGGTCGAGCCCCCAGTCCAGATCCTCCTTGCTGATCACCAGCGGGGGAGCGATACGGATCGTCGCGCCGTGCGTGTCCTTGACCAGCACCCCGCGCTCCATCAGCTTCTCGGACACCTCCCGGCCCGTGCCGTGCGACGGGGCGATGTCGACGCCCGCCCACAGCCCGCGCCCACGCACCTCCGTCACCTTGCCGGCCCCGGTCAGCAGGCCCAGCTCGGCGTGCAGATGGTCGCCCAGCTCCGTCGCCCGCTGCTGGAACTCGCCCGTCGAGAGCATGTCGACCACCTCAAGGCCCACGGCACAGGCGAGGGGGTTGCCGCCGAACGTCGACCCGTGCTCACCCGGCTTGAACACCCCGAGGACATCGGCGTCCGCGACCACCGCCGACACCGGCACGACCCCGCCCCCGAGCGCCTTGCCCAGCAGGTACACGTCCGGCACCACGCCCTCGTGCTCACACGCGAACGTCCGGCCCGTCCGGCCGAGCCCCGACTGGATCTCGTCCGCCATGAAGAGCACCCCGCGCTCGCGGGTCAGCTCCCTGACCCCCGCCAGATACCCGGGGGGCGGCACCAGCACCCCTGCCTCGCCCTGGATCGGCTCCAGGAGCACCGCCACCGTCTCGTCGGTGACCGCGGCCCGCAGCGCCGCCAGATCCCCGTACGGCACGATCTCGAACCCCGGCGTGTACGGCCCGAAGTCCGCCCGCGCCTCCTCGTCCGTGGAGAAGCTGACGATGGTCGTGGTCCGGCCGTGGAAGTTCTCGGCCGCGACGACGATCTTCGCCCGCCCGTCCGGCACGCCCTTGACCCGGTACCCCCACTTGCGCGCGGTCTTCACGGCCGTCTCGACGGCCTCCGCGCCCGTGTTCATCGGCAGCACCATCTCCTTGCCGCACAGCTCGGCCAGGCGCGTACAGAACTCGGCGAAACGGTCGTGGTGGAAGGCCCGCGAGGTCAGCGTCACGCGGTCCAGCTGCGCCTTGGCGGCCTCGATCAGGCGGCGGTTGCCGTGCCCGAAGTTGAGCGCGGAGTACCCGGCGAGCATGTCGAGGTAGCGGCGCCCCTCGACATCGGTCATCCAGGCGCCCTCGGCCGAGGCGACCACGATGGGCAGCGGGTGGTAATTGTGCGCGCTGTGCGCCTCGGCCGACGCGATGAACTTCTCGGTGGCCGAGCCGGTGGCCGAGCCGGCGGCCGAACTGGTGGCCGAGCCGCCGATCGTCCCCGATGAGGGTGCTGACGAACCTGCGGAAGGTGACGCGAAGGGGGTTGGCATAGTCGACACGGGGTCTCCGTTCGTCCTGCGGCGCGGCGCGATGGTGGCGGCCGGGTGGTCCAAGTTCTGCCGGGTGGTGCACGTTCTGCCTGGTGTTCCGAGTGCGCGGTCCTATCGTTCCATCGTCGCTCGCATCGCGGACGAAGAAACCTGCCGTAACGGCGTGCCAGCTATGGTGGCTCCAACAGCACGGCGACTGGCGCACGGGGAATGAACCCCGAGGAAGCCGTGCGAGGCAGAACCTTCGAGGTGCCGCCCGCCTGGGCACCCCGGGACCACGACCGGACACTCACCGCTCGCCCCGGAGGACGCCATGACTCTCCCTTCCTCTTCCGCTCAGCATCACCCCGCCCTCGCCGCCGAGGACCCGGAACTCGCCGCCCTCGTCGGCGCCGAGGAGCAGCTCCAGGCCGACACGCTGCGGCTGATCCCCAGCGAGAACTACGTCTCCTCCGCCGTCCTCGAAGCCTCCGGCACCGTCCTTCAGAACAAGTACAGCGAGGGCTACCCGGGCCGCCGCTACTACGAGGGCCAGCAGAACATCGACCCCGTCGAGCTCCTGGCGGTCGCCCGCGCCAAGGCCGTCTTCGGCGTCGAGCACGCCAACGTCCAGCCCTACTCCGGCTCCCCCGCCAACCTCGCCGTCTACCTCGCCTTCGCCGAGCCCGGCGACACCGTGATGGGCATGGCCCTGCCCATGGGCGGCCACCTCACCCACGGCTGGGGCGTCTCCGCCACCGGCAAGTGGTTCCGCGGCGTGCAGTACGGCGTCCGCCAGGACACCGGGCTCATCGACTTCGACGAGGTCCGCGACCTCGCCCTGAAGGAACGCCCCAAGCTGATCTTCTGCGGTGGCACCGCCCTCCCTCGCACCATCGACTTCGCCGCCTTCGCCGAGATCGCCCGCGAGGCAGGATCCGTGCTGGTCGCCGACATCGCGCACATCGCCGGCCTGATCGCGGGCGGCGCCCACCCGTCACCGGTGCCGCACGCCGACGTGATCTCCACGACGACCCACAAGACCCTGCGCGGCCCGCGCGGCGCCATGCTCATGTCCCGCGAGGAGCACGCCAAGGCCATCGACAAGGCGGTCTTCCCCGGCCTCCAGGGCGGCCCGCACAACCAGACCACCGCGGCCATCGCGGTCGCCCTCCACGAGGCGTCCCGCCCCTCCTTCCGCGACTACGCCCACGCGGTCGTCGACAACGCCAAGGCCCTCGCCGAGGCCCTGCTCGCCCGCGGCTTCGACCTGGTCTCGGGCGGCACCGACAACCACCTGATCCTGATGGACCTCACCCCCAAGGACGTCCCGGGCAAGGTCGCCGCCAAGGCCCTCGATCGGGCCGGGATCGTCGTCAACTACAACACCGTGCCGTTCGACCCGAGGAAGCCGTTCGACCCCTCGGGCGTCCGCATCGGCACCCCGTCCCTCACCTCCCGCGGTCTGGGCACCGAGCACATGGCGACCGTCGCCGACTGGATCGACCGCGGTGTCGCCGCCGCGGGCACCGGTGACGAGGCCGCCCTGACGAAGATCAGGGCCGAGGTCGCCGAGCTGATGTCCGCCCACCCGGCCCCGGGCCTGCCGACGGACTGACGCCCGCCCCTCCCTCCCGGCGCCAGGACACCTCCTGGACGTCCACGATCTCCTGCCGGGGGCCCGGGTCCGCGACCCGAGGCTCCCGGCGCCGGAGCAGCAGCACCCCGGCGGCCCCCGCCACCACACCGCCGGCCGCGCCCGGTATCGCCCACCGCCAGCCCATGCCGCCGTCGGCCCCCGGTCCTTCCGCCGCGTCTCCCGCCGTACCTTCCGCCCGGTCGGCCGCGCGTGTCGGCGGGATCTGCCCATCCGGCCGCGACCACGTCGGCGGCGGTATCCCGGCCCTGCCGTCGGCCGAGGCCTTGCCGAGCACGTCGATCCTCTTCAGCAGCGCGCGCAGCGCGGCCGGGTCCTCGGCCTTGTGCCAGAAGCCTTCGACGGCTCGGTCCTCGGCACTGTGTTCCTCGTCTCATCGGCCACCCTGTGTCCTCACACTCTTGATACACCGGACGGGTGTGATCGGCTCCCACCCGTCCCCAGCCTGTTTCCGAGCTATGAGACTCACCTGAGAGAATGGGCGGCATGGCCTCTGAACGACCTCGTGTGCTCTCCGGAATCCAGCCCACCGCCGGCTCGTTCCACCTCGGCAACTACCTCGGCGCCGTCCGCCAGTGGGTGGCGTTGCAGGAGTCCCACGACGCCTTCTACATGGTGGTCGACCTGCACGCGATCACCGTCCCGCAGGACCCCGCCGAGCTGCGCGCCAACACCCGGCTCGCCGCCGCCCAGCTGCTCGCCGCCGGGCTCGACCCGGAGCGCTGCACGCTCTTCGTCCAGAGCCACGTGCCCGAGCACGCCCAGCTGGCCTGGGTCATGAACTGCCTCACCGGCTTCGGCGAGGCCTCCCGCATGACGCAGTTCAAGGACAAGGCCGCCAAGCAGGGCGCCGACCGCGCCTCGGTCGGCCTGTTCACGTACCCCGTCCTCCAGGTCGCGGACATCCTGCTGTACCAGGCCAACGAGGTCCCGGTCGGCGAGGACCAGCGCCAGCACGTCGAGCTCACCCGTGACCTCGCCGAGCGTTTCAACGGCCGCTTCGGGGAGACGTTCACGGTGCCGTCGGCGTACATCCTCAAGGAGACGGCGAAGATCTACGACCTTCAGGACCCGTCGATCAAGATGAGCAAGTCGGCGTCCACGCCGAAGGGGCTCATCAACCTCCTCGACGAGCCCAAGGCCACCGCCAAGAAGGTCAAGAGCGCCGTCACCGACACGGACACGGTCATCCGCTACCACGTGGCCGACAAGCCCGGCATCAGCAATCTCCTCAGCATCTACTCCACGCTCACCGGCACCGGTATCGCCGAACTGGAGCAGAAGTACACCGGCAAGGGCTACGGTGCGCTGAAGACCGACCTCGCCGAGGTCATGGTCGAGTTCGTGACCCCGTTCCGAAACCGCACCCAGGAGTACCTGGACGACCCGGAGACGCTCGACTCGATCCTGGCCAAGGGCGCGGAGAAGGCGCGTGCCGTCGCCGCCGAGACCCTCGCGCAGGCGTACGACAAGGTGGGCTTCCTGCCCGCCAAGCACTGAGCTGCACCGGACCGAGCACGACAAGCGCACCGCGCTGCCCGGAGGGCTGCGCACCCGCCCATCGACACGACGACAGGAGTACGACGTGGGGACCGTAACGATCGGCGTCTCGATCGCGGTCCCGGAGCCACACGGCAGCCTGCTCCAAGAGCGGCGCGCGGGCTTCGGGGACCCCGCGGCGCACGGCATCCCCACCCACGTCACCCTGCTGCCTCCTACCGAAGTGGAGGCTTCCGCGCTGCCCGCGGTCGAGGCGCATCTCCTCTCGGTCGCGGCGGCCGGCCGCTCCTTCCCGATGCGTCTGTCCGGGACGGGCACCTTCCGCCCGCTGTCGCCCGTCGTCTACGTACAGGTGGTGTCGGGCGCGGCGGCCTGCTCCTGGTTGCAGGAGCAGGTGCGGGACGCGTCGGGGCCGATGGCGCGCGAACTGCAGTTCCCCTACCACCCGCATGTCACCGTGGCGCACGGCATCGCCGAGGAGGCCATGGACCGGGCGTACGAGGAGCTTTCGGAGTACGAGGCCGAGTGGTCCTGCACCGGCTTCGCCCTGTACGAGCAGGGTTCCGACGGCGTCTGGCGCAAGCTGCGCGACTTCGACTTCGGCGGCGGCCCTATGGTGCCCCCGCAGACGCCCTCCCCGGCTGCCCGGGGCACGCTGCCCGCGCACTGACCGGGGTCGGCCGCTCACCGCGCGGGCGGCAGCCGCCCTCAGATCGGCAGCCGCCGGAACACCTGCCTCGGCACGTGCCGCAGCGCCGCCATGACCACCCGCAGCGCTCCGGGCACCCACACCGTCTCCGAGCGGCGCCGCAGGCCGGTCTCGATGGCCTCCGCCACCGCCTCCGGAGTGGTCGCCATGGGGGCCTCCTCCAGGCCCGCCGTCATCTTCGAGCGCACGAAGCCGGGGCGGACCACCATCACATGCACCCCGGTGCCGTACAGCGCGTCGCCGAGGCCCTGGGAGAAGGTGTCGAGGCCGGCCTTGCTGGAGCCGTAGATGAAGTTCGAGCGGCGTGCCCGCTCGCCCGCCACAGAGGAGAGCACCACCAGGGAGCCGTGCCCCTGGGACTGGAGTGCCCGCGCGCAGATCAGACCCGCGGAGACCGCCCCGGTGTAGTTGGTCTGGGCGACGCGGACCGCGGCCAGGGGGTCGTCCTCGTCGCGCGCCTGGTCGCCGAGGATGCCGAAGGCGAGCAGCACCATGTCGATGTCGCCCTCGGCGAAGATCTTGCCGAGGCTCTCCTCGTGGGCCTCGGAGTCGAGCGCGTCGAAGGCGACGGTGCGCACGTCCGCACCCATGTCGCGCAGCCCGGAGGCGGCCTTCTCCAGGGCGGGGGACGGCCGTCCGGCCAGCCACACCGTACGGGTGCGGCGGGCGACGAGGCGGCGCGCGGTGGCGAGCCCGATCTCGGAGGTGCCGCCGAGGACGAGCAGGGACTGGGGGGTGCCGAAGGCGTCTTTCATGAGGTCCGGTCTCCTAGAGGGCGAGGCGGCGGGAGAGGTCCGAGCGGAACACGCCGCGCGGGTCGAGATCGGCCCGCAGCGCGCGGAAGTCGCCCAGCCGGGGGTACATGGCGGCGAGCATCTCGGGCCGCAGCCGCGAGTCCTTGGCGAGGTAGACGCGCCCGTCGGCGGCGGCCACCTCCTCGTCGAGTTCGTCGAGGAAGGCGCTGAGCCCCGGCAGGTTGGCCGGGATGTCGAGGGCGAGCGTCCAGCCGGGCATCGGGAACGACAGCCAGCCCGGATCGCCCTCTCCGAAGCGCTTCAGTACGGCGAGGAAGGACGGGCAGCCGCGCTCGGAGATGCGTCGTACGACGCGGCGCAGAGCCTCCTCCTTGCCGTACCCGACGACGAATTGGTACTGCACGAAGCCGCCGCGGCCGTAGACGCGGTTCCAGTGCGGGACGCCGTCCAGCGGGTGGAAGAAGGCGGAGATCTTCTGGAGCTCACCGGTGCGCGAGCGGGGCGCCTTGCGGTACCAGAGCTCGTTGAAGAGGCCCACCGAGGTCTTGCCGAGCAGCCCCTCGGGCACGAAGGAGGGCGCGGCGGGGAGCTGTCCCGGGCGGAAGGCAAGGGGGGCTCTACGCGCGCGTGCCCGTGCCGGAAGCGCGTCCAGGGGGGCGTGGTCGCCGCGGGTCAGGACCGAGCGGCCCATGGCGGTGCCGCGCGCGAGGAGGTCGATCCAGGCCACGGAGTAGCGATAGCGGTGGTCGGTGGCGGTCAGGCGGGCCATCAAGTCGTCGAGGTCCGTCGCGCGTTCCGTGTCGACGCTCATCAAGGATGTCTCGACCGGCTGGAGTTGGATGGTCGCCGACAGGATGACGCCGGTCAGGCCCATGCCGCCCGCCGTGGCGTCGAAGAGCGGGGTGCCGGGCGCGACGGTGCGGATGGTGCCGTCCGCGGTGAGCAGGTCCATCGCGAGCACGTGGCGGGAGAAGGACCCCGAGACGTGGTGGTTCTTGCCGTGGATGTCGGCGCCGATGGCTCCGCCGACCGTCACATAGCGGGTCCCTGGGGTCACCGGCACGAACCAGCCGAGGGGGAGCAGGACTTCCATCAGGCGGTGCAGGGAGACCCCCGCGTCGCAGACGACCACGCCCGCCTCGGCGTCGATGGTGCGCACCCGGTCCATGCCCGTCATGTCGAAGACCGCGCCGCCCGCGTTCTGCGCCGCGTCGCCGTACGCCCGGCCGAGGCCTCTGGCGATGCCCCCGCGCTCGCCGCAGTCGCGCACGGCAGCCGCGGCCTCCTCCGGTGTGCGGGGCCTCACCAGCAGGGCGGTGGTCGGGGCGGTGCGGCCCCAGCCGGAGACGGACACGGCTTCGGTCGGGGGCGGGGTGGGGGTGTCGACAGGCATGGAAATGACCGTAACGCCCCGTGAAGGGTGCTTCGCTACGGATCATCCGTACTCTCACCGAAATGGGTGATTGAGGGAGTGTCATTCAACATTGCCGGAATTATTGGCAGGTTGGCAGGTTGGCTAGACGAGTCGAGGTGCCCAGCTCTCGAACGTCGAACGTCTTCGAATGTCTTCGAAAAAGAGGCCACATGTACGACATGGACCACAGGTTGCTGTCGGCCCTGCGCGACTGCGGCACCGACCCGCGCGTGGCGACCGCCGCGCGCGTCCTCTCCTGGAGCGGTGAGCACGCCGCCCTCTGGATCGCGGCGGGGCTCGTGGGCGCCGCCGCGGACCGCGAGCGGCGCGGCGCCTGGCTGCGCGGCACCGCGCTGACCGCCGCCGCCCACCTGGCCAGCATGGGCGTCAAGCGGATCGTCCGCCGCCCACGCCCCGGCGGCACGGGGAGCGCCGAACCGCTCGTGCGCACCGCGGGCGGCACTCCTTCCCCAGCTCGCACGCCACTTCGGCCGCCGCGGCCACCGTCGCGTACGGCGCGCTGCGCCCGGCGCCCGGCTCGTGCCGCCGCTGGCCGCCGCGATGTGCGTCTCCCGGATGGTCGTCGGCGTCCACTACCCCTCGGACGTCGCCGCGGGCGCGGCGCTCGGCGCGCTCACCGCGCGCGCGGGAGCCGCCTGGATGAAAGGGGCCCGCGTCGATGCCTGAACGCATCTCCACCGTCCTGGAGCGGCCCCGGCCGCCCCAGTCGTCACGCCCGGGCGCCATCGGCCTGCCGCTCGGCCTCCTGAAGACCGCGCGCCCGCGCCAGTGGGTGAAGAACGTCCTGGTCGTCGCGGCCCCCGCGGCGGCCGGCGAGCTCTTCTCGCGCCACGCCGCCGTGCAACTGGCGATCGTCTTCGGGCTGTTCACGGCCGCCGCCTCCGCCGTCTACCTGATCAACGACGCGCGGGACGCGGACGCCGACCGCGCCCACCCCACCAAGTGCCGCAGGCCGGTCGCGGCCGGGCAGGTGCCGGTACCGGTCGCCTACGTCGTGGGAGGGCTCCTCGCGGTTCTCGCGCCCACGGCCGCCGCCCTCCTGTGCACCCCGCTGACGGCCGCGCTCCTGGCCGCGTACGTCTGCATGCAACTCGCCTACTGCGTCAGCCTCAAGCACGTCCTCGTCGTCGATCTGACGATCGTCACGACCGGCTTCCTGATGCGCGCCATGATCGGCGGCATCGCGCTCGACATCCCGCTCTCGCGCTGGTTCCTGATCACCACCGGCTTCGGCGCGCTCTTCATGGTCTCCGCCAAGCGCTACTCCGAAGCCGTCCAGATGTCGGGGAGCTCCGGGAAACTGGGCGCCACGCGCGCGTTGCTCACCGAATACACCACCGGCTACCTGCGCTTCGTATGGCAGCTGGCCGCCGGGGTCGCGGTCCTCGCGTACTGCCTGTGGGCCATGGAAGAGGGCGGCAGCGCGGCCAGCGGCAGCGTCCTGCCGTGGCGGCAGCTCTCCATGACGGCGTTCATCCTGGCGATCCTGCGCTACGCCGTCTTCGCCGACCGGGGCACTGCGGGCGAGCCCGAGGACGTCGTCCTGCGGGACAGGGCACTCGCCGTGATCGGCCTGGTGTGGGTCGCCATGTACGGGCTCGCGGTCGCGAACTGGTGAGTTTGATTCTCCGACCAGGACCGGGCGGGAGCGGACGCCGGTGAGTTGGAATTCCCTACGCGCGCGGCTGCGGTCGCTCGGGCCCGAGCTGCTCGGCTTCGCCGCCGCCGGGATCTGCGCGTACGCCGCCGACCTCGGCCTCTTCATCTGGCTGCGCGGGCCCGTGGGACTCGACCCGCTGACCGCCAAATCGCTCTCCTTCGTAGCGGGCTGCTCCGTGGCGTACGCGGGCAACGCGCTCGGCACCTACCGGCGCAAGGCGGCAGGAGTCTCACGGCTGCGCCAGTACGCGGTGTTCTTCGCCGTCAACATCGCCGGCGCCCTCGTCCAACTGCTGTGCATCGCCGTGTCCCACTACGGGCTCGGCTTCACCTCGCAGCACGCGGACACCGTGTCGGGCGCCGGGATCGGCATGGCCCTCGCCACCGTTCTACGGTTCTGGGGAACCCGGACCCTGGTATTCCGCGTGTCGGGCGGGACTTCGGGCACGACTGACAGGACGGCAGGCAGGGAGGCGACGGAGGCGACATGGACTGGCTGAAGAAATTGCCCGGCATCGGGCCGCTCGTCGAGAAGGGCATGCGCACGCACGCGTGGCGCGCGTATGAACGGCTCGACCTGGTCCACTGGACGCGCCTCGCGGCCGCGATGACGTTCATCAGCTTCCTGGCGCTCTTCCCACTGATCACCGTCGCCGCCGCGATCGCCGCGGCGACGCTCTCCAAGAAGCAGCAGAACACCCTGGAGAACAAACTCGCCGAGCAGGTCCCGGGCATCTCCGACCAGCTGAACCTGGACGCCCTGGTCGCCAACGCGGGCACCGTCGGCCTCGTCGCGGGCGCCCTGCTGCTCTTCACCGGCATCGGCTGGGTCGGCTCGATGAGGGAGTGCCTGCGGGCCGTCTGGGAGCTGGCGGACGAGGAGGAGAACCCCGTCCTGCGCAAGGTCAAGGACGCCGGGGTGCTCATCGGGCTCGGTGGCGCGGGCCTCGCCTCGTTCGCCGCCTCCGCGCTCGCCTCGTCCGCCGTCGGCCGCACCGCCGACCTCCTCGGCATCGAAGAGACGGGCTGGGGCGCGGTCCTGCTCCAAGCGGCCGCCTTCGCGATCGCCGTCCTCGCGGACTTCCTGCTGCTGCTCTACGTCCTCACCCTGCTGCCCGGCGTCCAGCCGCACCGCCGCGACCTCATCACCGCGGGACTGATCGGCGCGGCCGGCTTCGAGCTGCTCAAGCTGCTGCTCGGCGGCTACATGAAGGGCGTCGCCGCGAAGAGCATGTACGGCGCCTTCGGCGTGCCCGTCGCGCTGCTCCTGTGGATCAACTTCACGGCGAAGCTGCTGCTGTTCTGCGCCGCCTGGACGGCGACGCAGAAGGCGTCACGAGCAGCGGACCGCGCCGACGTCAGTCCTGACCCGGACCCCGGCCGGCCTGACCGGGCAGCGGCATCCGGCGCCTGACGAGGAACACGCCCCCGGCGAGCACCACGACCACGCCGCCCGCGATGGCCAGCGCGGTGCCCATGCCGCCGCCCGACCCCCCGTCGGCGGAGTGCGTCATGTTCGCGGCGGCGCTGTTCTTGCCGTCACCGCCCGGTGCGCCCTTGCCGGCGCCCGTGGCACCCTTCGGCGCGACCAGCTCTCCCACCGGCTCGACCTTGCCCGCGGCCTTGAAGCCCCAGTCGAAGAGCCGTTCGGTCTCCTTGTAGACCGCGTGGGCCTCTCCGGAGGAGGGGTTCATGACGGTGACAAGGAGGACCTTGCCGTCGCGCTCGGCTACACCGGTGAAGGTGTTTCCCGCGTTCGTGGTGCTGCCGTTCTTGACGCCCGCGATGCCCTTGTAGGGGCTGAGGCCGAGGTCACCGGTGAGCAGCCGGTTGGTGTTCTGGATCGCGAAGGACCCGCGCTTCGTCTTGCCCTTGTCCTTGCCCTTCTTGATCTTCTTCGTCTCTCCGGGGAACTGGGCGGTGGCCGTCGCGCAGTACTCCCTGAAGTCCTTCTTCTGAAGCCCGGAGCGGGCGAACAGCGTCAGGTCGTACGCCGAGGAGACCTGGTTCTTGGCGTCGTAACCGTCCGGCGAGACGACATGGGTGTCGAGGGCCTGGAGCTCCTCGGCGTGCTTCTGCATGTCCTTGACGGTCTGTGCGACGCCGTCGTTCATCGCGGACAGGACGTGCACCGCGTCGTTGCCGGAGCGCAGGAAGACGCCGAGCCACAGGTCGTGGACGGAGTACGTCTCGTTCTCCTTGATGCCGACCATGCTGCTGCCCGCGCCGATGCCCTCCAGGTCGGAGGGTGCGACCTTGTGCTTCTGCGTCTTGGGGAACTTCGGCAGGACCGTGTCCGCGAAGAGCATCTTGAGCGTGCTCGCGGGCGGCAGCCGCCAGTGCGCGTTGTGCGCGGCGAGGACCTCGCCGGACTCCGCGTCCGAGACGATCCAGGAGCGCGCCGTGAGGTCCTTGGGCAGCACCGGCGCGTCCGCCTTGAGCTTCACCTGGGTGCCGGGCTTGCCGAGCAGGGCGCCGCCTACGGTCGACATCGAGGCGGGCGGCTTCGGCTGGTCGTCGTCACCCGGCTTGCCGTCCGCGAAAGCGGGGGCGGTGGCCGAGAGGGTCAGCACGGTCGCGGAAGCGAGCAGCAAGGCGGCTCTTCTGGTGGCAGACACGGACGAGAACGTACAGGGCGCGGTTGTGGGATCCACCGCCGAGGTGTGCTGTGTTCCGTCGGCCCCACCCCGGCGGGGGCCCGCGGGAAGGCCTCGCGATACTGAACGCATGAAGCTCAGCCGCCCAGTCTCCTGGTTCCTGCTCGCCTTCGGGGTGTGGAGCTGGTTCATCTGGATCACTTTCGTCAAGAACCTGTGGAAGGACGGCAGCGGGCTCGCCTTCGACGACGCGGGCGACCCGACCGGGTACTTCTGGGTGCACCTGACGCTCGCCGTTGTCTCCTTTGTCTTGGGGACGGTGGTAGGGACCATCGGGTTCCGTGGAATCCGCGCTCTGCGCCGTACGTCATAGCCATGGCCGTTCTCGGGGTCCTCGTGGGCCTGGCCGTGCTCGCGGCCTTCGCCGCCCTCCACTGGTACGCGTGGCGCCGGCTCGTGCGCGACACGACGGCCGGGCCGGGGCGCGCCCGGCGCGCCGGCACGGTGGTCTTCGTGGCCGGGCCGCTGCTGATGTTCACCGCGCTCGTGGCCGGACGGGCCGGTGCGCCCTTCCCGCTCCAGCGGATCCTCGCCTGGCCCGGCTATCTGTGGCTGGCCCTCTCGCTCTACCTGCTGCTGGCGTTGCTGGTGGGGGAGTTGGTGCGGCCGCTGCTGGGGTGGTGGATCGGCCGGACGCGGTCCGGGAGGGAGACGGGGCACTCCGTAGAGGGCGAGTTCGGGGAGCGCGCCTCCGTAGAGGCCGCGCCCAAGGAGCCCGTCTCCGTAGAGGCCGGTTCCGAAAAGCCCGTCTCCGTAGAGGCCGCCCCCGCCGCCCCCGTCACCCCCACCCTCACCCCCACTCCCTCCCGCCGCCTCTTCGTGTCCCGGGTCGTCGGGGGCGCCGTTGCCGCCGCCGCCGTGGGAACCGTCGGGTACGGGACGTACGGCGTGCTCAGTGGGCCCAAGGTGAAGCGGGTCACCGTGCCGCTCGCCAAACTGCCGCGCGGGGCGCACGGGTTCCGGATCGCCGTCGTCAGCGACGTCCACCTCGGGCCGATCCTCGGGCGCGGCTTCACGCAGCGCGTGGTCGACACCGTCAACGCCACGCAGCCCGATCTGATCGCCGTGGTGGGCGACTTGGTGGACGGCAGCGTCGAGGACCTCGGCCCGGCCGCCGCCCCGCTCGCCGGGCTGCGGTCGCGG
Organism: Streptomyces sp. 135; assembly: GCF_020026305.1. Classification (NCBI taxonomy): domain Bacteria; kingdom Bacillati; phylum Actinomycetota; class Actinomycetes; order Kitasatosporales; family Streptomycetaceae; genus Streptomyces; species Streptomyces sp. 135. The sequence goes on from NZ_CP075691.1 coordinate 5,182,209, forward strand.
CACGGCGCGTACTTCGTCACGGGCAACCACGAGTACTTCTCCGGGGCCGAGCAGTGGGTCGACCACGTACGCGAACTCGGCCTGCACCCGCTGCGGAACGCCCGTACGGAGCTGCCCGGCTTCGACCTCGCCGGTGTCGACGACGTGGCGGGCGAGGACGAGGGCGAGGGCCCCGACTTCGCCAGGGCCCTCGGCGACCGGGACCGCTCACGGGCCTCGGTGCTCCTCGCGCACCAGCCGGTGGTCATCCACGACGCCGTGAAGCACGGCGTCGACCTGCAACTCTCCGGTCACACCCACGGCGGCCAACTGTGGCCGGGCAACCTCGTGGCGGACCTCGCCAACCCCACGCTCGCGGGCCTGGAGCGGTACGGCGACACGCAGCTCTACGTGAGCCGGGGCGCGGGCGCGTGGGGGCCGCCGGTGCGCGTGGGGGCGCCGTCGGACATCACGGTGGTGGAGCTGGCCTCGCGGGAGGCTTGAGGGGGATGACCTTCTCGGCGGCCGGCGGGAGGCCGCCCGGCCCCCGTTCCGGCTCGGCCGTGCTGACGGGCAGCGTGAACCGGCGGACGCCCGGCACCGCCGCCGTCCCCGCGCAGGCCACGCCCACGACGGCCGCGGCGATCCACAGCGGCGGGCCGGCGCCCCAGGCGTTCGCCATGAGCGGCGCCAGGACGTAACCGAGCGGCATCGCGGCCATCGAGAGCAGCCAGTCGTACGACGTGACGCGGGCCAGCACGCCGGACGGTATCGCCGCCTGCACCGACGTCGCCCAGACGGGGCTGAGGAAGCCGAGCCCGGCCTGCGCGAGGCCGTAGGCGGCGATGACGGCGGACGCGGGGGCCTGGGCGGCGAGCAGCGCGAGCGGCAGGGCGTACGTCGCCAGGCCCAGGTTGGCCATCAGGACCGGCCGCTTCGGCCGGGCCCGTCCGGCGAGCAGGGAGCCGAGCAGCAGCCCGACCGCGCCCGCCTGGAGGATGCCGATCCACACCTCCTCGCCGCCCAACTCCTCCACGGCGAGGGCAGGACCGAGGGTCATGAGGACGGCGGCGGCGCCGTTCCAGGCGGCGTGGGCGACCAGGCTCGTCCAGTACCAGTCCCGGCGGCGCACCTCCTGCCAGCCCTCGACGAGATCCTTGCGCAGCGAGCGGCGCGGCCCCGCGGGCGCCTCGTGGCGGATGCGGACGGCCGAGAGCAGGCAGGCGCTGACGGCGAAGGAGACGGCGTCCAGGACGAAGGCCCAGCCGGGGCCCGCCGAGGCGATCAGCAGCCCGGCGAGTGCGGGCCCCGCGAGCTGGGTGCCGCTCCTGACGACGCCGAACAGGGAGTTGGCGCCGTGCCGGTCCTTCTCGGCGACCGCGCCGGTGATCAGCCGCGGCAGGGTCGGCATGGCGAAGGCGGAGGCGGCGCCGCCGACGGCCTCCGCGGCGGCGATGTGCCACAACCGGGGCTCGCCGCCCAGCAGTTCCATGCCCACGAAGAGCTGTGCCCCGCAGCGCACCAGGTCGGTGACGAGGGCGACGGTACGGGCGTCGAAGCGGTCCGCGACGACTCCGCCGAGCGGCAGCAGGAGCAGCCGGGGCCCCATCGCGCAGCCGAGGACGAGGGCCAGGGCGGAGCTGGATCCGGTGGCGCGGAGCACGGCGAGGGCGAGGGCCGCGGGGATGACGGCGTCGCCGATGAGGGAGAGGGTGCGGCCGAGGAAGAGCAGCCGGAAGGGACGGTTACCGAGGAGCGGGTGGTCCCGGAGGCGGGACAGCGGCAGCGGCATACAGGGACGGTATTTCGCTTACGAATTATTCGTCAACGAAATATCTGACCCCGAAGGGAAGAGGGTTAGGGTCGGCACATGACGGAGAAGCGGCAGGAGCAGGACCGGGACTGGACCGACGCTCACGTCGAGCGGTGGCTGCCGGTGCTGCCCACGCTCGACCCGGACATCGAGGGCGCGGTCACCCGCATGAGCAGGCTCACCGTCCACCTGCGCCGCGTACGCGAACAGTCCCTCGTCGACTTCGAGCTGGACCGCCAGGAGTTCGACACCCTGCACAAGCTGGCGGGCCGCGGGGGCGCCGCGAGCCCCTCGGAGCTGGCCGCGGACCTGGACCTCGCGCCGGCCTCCGTCACCGGCCGCCTGGACGGCCTGGAGCGCCGTGGCCTGGTGCGCCGTACGCCCTCGCGGAAGGACCGCCGCCGGGTCGACGTGGAGCTGACGGCGGCGGGCAGGTCGACGTGGCGCGGCGCGATGGCGGTCCTCGGCCACGAGGAGGAGCGCCTGCTCGGCGCGCTCCCCGCGCGGGAGCGCGCGCTCCTGGCCGACATGCTGCGCCGGATCATGCTGATGGCGGAGCGGGACGCGGGGGCGGAGCGGGGGAGCGAGGGGTGACGCCGACCGCCCGCCGCTTCAGGAGCTGCGCGCCAGCTCCGGTCGCTTGAGGTAGTCCGTGAAGCCGATGACGTTGCCCCACGGGTCGGCGATCTCCACGGTCCAGCCGGTGGCGACGGAGAACGGCTCGGCGAGCAGCACGACCCCCGCGTCGGCGAGGGCCCGGCCCTTGGCGCGGGCGTCCGGGACCTCCAGCCATACGCGGGGTGAGGGCCACGGCGGCGTACGCGGCACGATGCCGTCCTCCACGCGCAGCAGGACGCCCGGGGTCTCCTTGCCCACCTTCAGGATGGCGAGCCCGATCTCGTCGAGCCGGAACGAGACCGGGAACCCGGCGCGCTCGTAGAACCCGACGGCCTCGCCGAGGTCGCCCACGGGAAGCAGGACGTTGTCGAAGCCGAGGAGCTCCGCGGCGGGGTCGGCGCGGCGGCCCGCGGGCGGGTCGGTGAACTGGTCAACGGACAGGCCGACCGACTGGTTGTCTGACATCCCGTCAGCGTAGGACGGTGGCGGCGACGGGGGCGCAGGCGCGCGAGAACGGCGCCCTGAGCGCCCCCATCTGGCCCGCATTGAGGGGCGCGTGACGACGGCCGCTCAGCGGTTGATCGACTGGATCTCCTGGACGGTGACGTCCTGGGTGCCCTCGAAGGTGCCGTTGGGCAGGCGGCCACCGGCACGGCCCGTCCCCTCCCAGGTGATCTCCCAGGTGATCGAGGCCTTCATCTCGTACGACTGCCCTCCGGTGGCCCGCAGGTACTTGATGCCGCACGGCGGGTCCTCCTTGGCGGAACCCTTCGTGTACGGGGTCCCGATGCCGCCGTCCTCGTCGGCCGGGCAGTCACCGTCGGCGGGGAAGGTCTCCGCGTCCGAGGTGCCGGGCTCCAGGTGGAGGCCGACCGGCTTGGCGGTGGTCTCCGCCCAGATCCCCGTGCCGGGCAGCTCGGCGCGGACCTTGACGGGCTCGAACTCGCCCTTGTCCAGCCACACCCAAGTGGGCAGGTTCACGGTCGACTTGCCCTCGGGCTTCAGCTCGACCTCGGTCTTGGGGACCTTGACCTTGTTGTAGGCGTATTCGGCCAGGATCTTGGGCGTGGGAGCGTTCTCGATGTCCGGGACGGTGTCGGCGTCCTGCCAGAAAAGGTTCGTCTCGCACTGCCGGGCTTCAATGGTGTCCTTGACGTCGGGGTTCATGACCCCGCGCCAGAACTTGCCTTTCTTGCCGATGTTGAAGTTCTTGTATCCCTCGGCGCCGTCCGACTGGGTCTCGCCCTTCTCGTAGTGGTTCACCATGAGTTCCTCACCCCAGCTGAGCGAAGGCGTCACATGGACCAGGTCGCCACCCTTCTTGAGACTCTCGACACTGGCCTTCAACTGCTCGGGGGTCGCCACCGGCTCATACCAGCACGCGGGCGGCTTCCAATTCGGGTCCACCGGTGCGACGGGCTTCGCGGACGAGCCGCCCTTGGGGCCGCTGACCTGCCGGACCGTGACGCGCGTACCGACTCCGGCTGTGAGGGTGTCGCCGGAGGCGCCGCCGGACGGGCCCGCAGGCGGGTGGTCGGCGTCCTCCCCGAACGCTTGGGCCGCCGTCGGACAGGCGCCGAGCGCGAGAACCGTCGCGGTGAGCAACGGCAGTGCCCTCCTCCACGGCATCACTTGTCGCACCCGCCCCGCTCCGTCTCGAGCGAGACGGTGCTCCAGACGCCCTGCTTCGTCTCCTTCAGGGTGGTGCGGTACTGGAGGACGGGGTTCACGTCGTCGGGCGTACCCGTCCTCTTCTTGGTGCCGCGGTCCTCGGTGTAGCCCTTGCTCTCATCCACGCAGTAGAAGAGCACGCCACCCCCGGCGTCGGAGAGCGATACCTGGGGGTTGAACACCCTGGCCTCGCCGACCAAGGTGTGGTTGTTGCCCACGTACCCCTGGATGTATGCCCTGGAGGACGTCAGCGCCTGCTGCGAGGTGTAGAAGGCCACCGGCTTCGCCTGCGGGTTCCCTTCGATGATGGCCGCGTACTCGGCCCTGAGGCGCTCCTTGCCGTCGTCCAGGATGGCCTGCTTCTTGGGGTCACTGTGGTGCCACCCCACGAAGTCGGCCCGGAACGACCCCGGCAGCTTGATCTTTGGCCGCTTCGCCCCGCTGGGCTTCGTACTCGTTGGCGCCGAAGCGGAGGCCTTGCCGCCGCCGTTGCTGTCGGCGCCCTCGATCTTGTCGGAGGCCTCGCCGCCTCCCGAACCACACGCGGCCAACAGCAGGGCCGCCGACACGGTCAGCGCGGCCGTCACGAGCCGGATGGGGCGATTCACTTGTGAACTCCTGGGGTGTGTGGGGGGAACGGGACAGTGGGGGTGGGGGATGCGCGTGCGCGTCGACGACGCTATCGCCGGTCCGGCCGGCCACGCACATGGGCCCCGCTCCTTCGCAGGAGCGGGGCCCATGACGGCGTACGCGTACGAGGACGCGCGGGGATCAGTAGCGGCGCGTGATCAGCGCACGCTTGACCTCCTGGATCGCCTTCGTGACCTCGATGCCACGCGGGCACGCGTCCGTGCAGTTGAACGTCGTGCGGCAACGCCACACGCCGTCCTTGTCGTTCAGGATCTCCAGGCGCTGCTCGCCCGCCTCGTCACGCGAGTCGAAGATGAAGCGGTGCGCGTTGACGATCGCGGCCGGGCCGAAGTACTGGCCGTCGTTCCAGAACACCGGGCACGAGGACGTGCACGCGGCGCACAGGATGCACTTCGTCGTGTCGTCGAAGCGCTCGCGGTCCTCGGCGGACTGCAGACGCTCGCGCGTCGGCTCGTTGCCCTTCGTGACGAGGAAGGGCATCACGTCGCGGTACGCCTGGAAGAACGGGTCCATGTCGACGACCAGGTCCTTCAGGACCGTCAGACCCTTGATGGGCTCGACCGTGATCGGCTTGCCCGGGTTGATGTCCTTGATCAGGGTCTTGCAGGCGAGGCGGTTCTTGCCGTTGATCCGCATGGCGTCCGAGCCGCAGATGCCGTGCGCGCAGGAGCGACGGAACGTCAGCGTGCCGTCCATGTCCCACTTGACCTTGTGGAGGGCGTCGAGGACACGCTCCTTCGGGTCGATCTCCAGCTGGAAGTCTTCCCACGTGGCGTCCGCCGAGACCTCGGGGTTGAAGCGGCGCACGCGCAGGGTGATCGTGATGTACGGGGAGTCGGCGAAGCCCGCCTCGGGCTTGGCGTCTTCCTTCTCGAGGGTCGGGGTAGCCATCAGTACTTACGCTCCATCGGCTGGTAGCGGGTCTGGACGACCGGCTTGTAGTCGAGACGGATCGTCTCCGTGCCGTCGTCGCCGACCTCGCGGTACGCCATGGTGTGGCGCATGAAGTTGACGTCGTCGCGGTTCGGGAAGTCCTCGCGGTAGTGACCGCCGCGGGACTCCTTGCGGGCCAGCGCGGACTGCGCCATGACCTCGGCGAGGTCGAGCAGGTTGCCCAGCTCGATGGCCTCCAGGAGGTCGGTGTTGAACCGCTTGCCCTTGTCCTGGATCGAGACGTTGAGGTAGCGCTCGCGGAGCTCCGCGATCTTCTCCACCGCCGTCTTGATCGTCTGCTCCGTGCGGAACACCATGACGTTGGCGTCCATGGTCTCCTGCAGCTCCTTGCGGAGCTCGGCGACCCGCTCGGTGCCCGTGGCGTCGCGCAGGCGCTCGACCTGGGAGACGACCAGCTCCTCCGGGTTCTCCGGCAGCTCGACGAAGTCGGCCTTCGCCGCGTACTCGGCGGCGGCGATGCCCGCGCGCTTGCCGAAGACGTTGATGTCCAGGAGCGAGTTGGTGCCGAGGCGGTTGGCGCCGTGCACCGAGACACAGGCGACCTCGCCCGCGGCGTACAGGCCCGGGACGACCGTGGTGTTGTCGGCGAGGACCTCACCCTGGACGTTGGTCGGGATGCCGCCCATGGCGTAGTGCGCGGTCGGCTGGATCGGGATCGGGTCCGTGTAGGGCTCGATGCCGAGGTACGTGCGCGCGAACTCCGTGATGTCCGGGAGCTTGGCGTCCAGCTGCTCCGGCGGGAGGTGCGTGAGGTCGAGGTAGACGTGGTCGCCCTCGGGACCGCAGCCGCGGCCCTCACGGATCTCCGTGTAGATGGAGCGCGAGACGACGTCACGGGACGCGAGGTCCTTCATGACCGGCGCGTACTTCTCCATGAAGCGCTCGCCGTCCTTGTTGCGGAGGATGCCGCCCTCACCGCGGGCGCCCTCCGTGAGGAGGATGCCCATGCGCCAGATGCCGGTCGGGTGGAACTGGAAGAACTCCATGTCCTCCAGCGGCAGCCCGCGCCGGTAGCAGGCCGCCTGGCCGTCACCGGTGAGCGTGTGCGCGTTCGAGGTCACCTTGAAGAACTTGCCGGTGCCGCCGGACGCGTAGATCACGGACTTCGCCTGGAAGACGTGGATCTCGCCGGTCGCCAGCTCGTACGCGACGACGCCCGCGCTCTTCTTGACCCCGTCCACCTCGACGATGATCTGGTCGAGGACGTAGAACTCGTTGAAGAACTCCACACCCTCCTTGACGCAGTTCTGGTACAGCGTCTGGAGGATCATGTGGCCGGTGCGGTCCGCGGCGTAGCAGGAGCGGCGCACGGCGGCCTCGCCGTGGTTACGGGTGTGACCGCCGAAGCGCCGCTGGTCGATGGTGCCGTCCGGCGTGCGGTTGAACGGCAGGCCCATCTTCTCCAGGTCGAGGACCGCGTCGATGGCCTCCTTCGCCAGGATCTCGGCGGCGTCCTGGTCGACCAGGTAGTCGCCGCCCTTGATCGTGTCGAAGGTGTGCCACTCCCAGTTGTCCTCCTCCACGTTGGCGAGCGCGGCGGCCATGCCGCCCTGCGCGGCGCCCGTGTGGGAGCGGGTGGGGTACAGCTTGGTGAGCACGGCGGTGCGGCTGCGCTTCGTCGCCTCGATGGCGGCGCGCATGCCGGCGCCGCCCGCGCCGACGATGACGGTGTCGTACTTGTGAATCTTCACTGGGGTCGCCTCGGCTTTAGCGGATGTTCGGGTCGAAGGTGAAGATCACCAGCGTGCCCAGAAGGATGGTGAACACCGTGGCGGTGTACAGCAGGCCCTTGAGCCACAGACGCGTGTTCGGGCGCTCCGCGTAGTCGTTGATGACCGTGCGCAGGCCGTTGGCGCCGTGCAGCATCGCGAGCCACAGCATCAGCAGGTCCCAGACCTGCCAGAACGGCGAGGCCCAGCGGCCGGCGACGAACGCGAAGCCGATCTTCGAGACGCCGCCGTCGAGCACCAGCTGGATCAGCAGGTGACCGAGGACGAGGACGACGAGGACGACTCCGGACAGGCGCATGAAGAGCCATGCGGCCATCTCGAAGTTGCCGCGGGTCGAGCGCGGGGTCTTGGAGGTGCGCTTGCGGGGCGCCTCGATGAGCGGGGCCGGGTGGTCGACGTCGTAGAGCGAGGCGCCCTCGACGGGACCGACTCCGGAGGCCCCGGACGTTCCGGACTTATCGAGCGTGGTGTCAGCAGACATGTCTGGCGTCAGCTCCCGAAGACTTCGCGGACGGCGTGGCCGAGGACGGGGTAGAGCGCCCCGACCATCAGGACGACCCAGATGCCGACGACGGTCCAGAGCATCTGCTTCTGGTAGCGGGGTCCCTTCGACCAGAAGTCGACGGCGATGACGCGCAGGCCGTTGAGCGCGTGGAAGAGGATGGCGGCGACCAGGCCGTACTCGAGGAGTGCGACGAGGGGCGTCTTGTAGGTGCTGACGACGTCGTCGTACGCCTCCGGGGAGACGCGGACGAGAGCGGTGTCGAGCACATGCACGAACAGGAAGAAGAAGATGAGGACGCCGGTGACTCGATGAGCCACCCAGGACCACATTCCTTCCCGGCCGCGGTACAGCGTTCCAGCCGGCACGGAAGTTCCTCCGGGAGCGGGGGTTGGGGCCGGCCGGCTTCGGTGTCGGACGAGCCCGGCCGGGTACGGTCCACCGGCCGCCCGTCATCGTATCGACGAGTTGTCGGTAGCCCTGCGCCGGGGCCGCCGGTGTGATCAAACAGGCAGTCAAACAGGCACGTACGGGCTATCGGGGCGCGAGGGCGGACGAGTGGGCTCCGCGGCGTCATCAGCGGTGATATCGGCGGTGTTTGCGCCGGTGTGGCGCAGGGTGAGGCGGGTGAGGCGGCCGCGGGCCAGGAGCCGCAGTTCGTCCGCGGCGATGGCGCGTTCCTCCTCCGGATCGTTGCCGAGGCGTGACCGAAGGCCGGAGAGCAGATGGTCCAGGGCCTCGTCGGAGGCGACGTCGTCGAGGCAGATCACGAACGTGTGACCGAAGCGGCTCTCGTACGCGGCCTGGGCGGCGCGCAGTGCGGTGTGCGCGGCGGTGTACGTGGCCCGGGGCGCTCCCCACCGGGGGCCCGGCGGGTCGAGGGGTTCGCGGGCCAGGGCCTCGGTGAGGTCGGCGGGCGAGAGGTCGTACGCCGCCTCGTCGGAGGCGGCGAGCAGCGCGTCGAGGTCCGGATAGGGCCGGTGGGCGGCGACGCGGCGGGCCCAGCGCAGGCTTCCGCAGCAGGTGAGGAGGGCGGCCTCGGCCGCGCCCGGCGTGGCGGAGTTCAGCCGTTCCGGCGTGACGACGGGGGCGGCGGCGGGGGCGCCGGCGCCGGGGAGTCGGGAGGAACGGTGCGGGGACAGCGGGTGCTCCTGGGCAGGGGGCGGCTGGGACGGGCGGCGACAGCGGGAGGACGGTGCGGTGGGCGCTGGCGGTGCCGGCAGTGCTCGTGGCGTCGGTGGGGGCGGCGCCGGTGGTACAGGTGGTGCCAGTGTGGGACGTAACGGTAGCGAGGCGGGGGAGGAGGCGTCCGATGGATGAGCGAATTTCATCCGGAAGGGAGAGTTTCGCCGCGTCGTGTGGACGGGCGCCCGCCGGGGGTGCGTCGTAGCGTGGCGTAATGGCTCTGACTTCTGGTGCTTGTGGTGTGGCGCGGGAACGGCCTGTCGCGGGGCCGGGCGGTGATCCCGCCAGGACGCGGGCGCGCCTGGGGCCCGGGGCGGCGGTGAGGCGGGCCCGTCGCCGCCGCGGGCGGCGCCGTCGTCGCGGGAGCGGTCGCGCTGACCGTCGCGCTGTGGCCCGGCGGTGGCGGGAGTGACGGGAGCGGCCCGGCGGATCCGCCCCGGCCCCCGTCGGACAAGGAGTCCGCCGCCTCGCGCGCGCCGAGCCCCAGCAAGAGCTACCCCCTGTCGAAGGCCCCGGCGACCATCCCGGCCGTGCGGGAGCACACCGCCGCCCGCGGCCCTGGCTGGCGCCCCGCCGAGGGCAAGGGCCGCGTGTACGTCCGGGACGAGGACCTGGCCGACGAGGGCCGCCTGATCGCCGGCGAGCTGAAACTCCGGTACGCCGGGGAGGGACGCGCCCGCGCGGGTGACGTGGAACTGGCGCTCACGTCCGGGGCGGACGCCGGCCCGGAGTCGTACACCCTGTCCGTGAGGGCGCGGACGGTGCGGATCACCGCGCCCGACGAGGCCGGTGTGTTCTACGGGACCCGGACCCTCAAGCAGGAGGTGGCGGCAGGCCGGACGGCCCCCGAGGGCGTCGTGCGGGACCGGCCCGCCAAGCCGCAGCGGGGTTTCATGCTGGACATGGCCCGCAAGCACTTCGACGTGGCGTGGATCGAGGACCGGATCCGCGAGCTGGGCGACCTGAAGTTCAACCAGCTCGGCCTGCACTTCTCCGACGATCAGGCCTTCCGCATCGAGTCGGACTCGCACCCCGAGATCGTCTCCGCCGACCACCTCACCAAGGCCCAGGTGCGCGGCATCCTGAAGCTCGCCGCGAGCCGGCACATCACCGTCGTGCCGGAGATCGACTCGCCGGGCCACCTCGGCGCCGTCATCCGGGCGCACCCCTCGCTCCAGCTCCGGGACGCCCGGGGCGCCGTCGCGCGCGGCGCGGTCGACATCTCCGAGCCGAAGGCCGCGCGGATCGTCGACGACCTCCTGAAGGAGTACGCCGAGCTCTTCCCCGGCCGCTACTGGCACCTCGGCGCCGACGAGTACAGCGCCCTGACGGTCGAGAACCCCGAGGCGTCCTTCCCGCAGCTGGCCGCCGCAGCCCGCGAGCGGTACGGGCCGAACGGCCGGGTGCAGGACCTGGCGACGGGGTGGCTCAACGACCGGGCCGACACCGTGCGCCCGTACGAGAAGAAGCTCAAGGCGTGGAACGACGGCTTCTTCCGGGGCGGGCGGGCCGAGGCCGCCGACGACCTGGAGGTCGCGTACTGGACGGGCAAGGAGATCGGCGCCCGCGAGCCCGTGGAGTATCTGAAGGCCGGGCGAGACCTCGTCAATTACAACGACGAGTATCTCTATTACGTCCTCGGGGAGCCCAACGAATTCCGCTATCCGACCGGGCAGCGGATCTACGAGAGCTGGACCCCCCGGGTGATCCGCGGCACGCGGCCGGTGAGCGCGGAGTACGACGACCAGATCCTCGGCGGCTCCTTCGCGGTCTGGTGCGATCTGGCCCGTTCCCAGACCCAGGAGCAGGTCGCGCGGGGTATCCGCATGCCGCTGCGGGCCACCGTCCAGAAGCTCTGGGATCCGCGCACGCCCACTATTTCCTGGAGCGAATTCGTGAAACTCGCTGATACGGTCCGTTAGCCGCCGCCCGGCGCCCTGGGGAGGGACACGGGCGGGCGGCTTCCTGGATACGTCCGTGAACCACCCGTGGGGGGTCGCTCAGCGATGCTGTGCAAGGCATGTCAGTTCAATACGGCGATGACGTCGGAGGGGTACTGCGGCGTCTGCGCCCAGGCGGCCGCCGAGGCCGCCCCGCCGCCCGGTCACGCCATGGCCGAGGGGCGCCCCGCCTGGCTGCGCTCGCCCGTCGGGCTCGGCCGGGCCGCCGCGGTGCTGCTCGGCGTCGTCATCGCCACCGACGTCTACTCGCTGTGGGCCGGCACCGTCATGCAGGACGTGCTGGGAAAGCTGGTCGGCGGGGAGTACGGGGCGGACATCGAGCGGGAGGCGGAGAACGCCGACGCGCTGTACGCGAACACCGGGATCGCGCAGACGGCCGCGCTGCTCGCCACCTGCGTCGTCTTCCTCGTCTGGTTCCACCGGGTGCGGGTGAACGCCGAGGTGTTCGAGCCGCACATCCACCGCAAGAAGCGCGGCTGGACGGTGTGGGGCTGGTTCGTGCCGGTCGTGAACTTCTGGTTCCCGCGGCGGATCGCCGTCGACATCTGGGACGCGAGCGCCGCCCGCGCCGTGCCGCCCCACGGCGTGATGCCGCCGGACCCGGCGGCGGAGCGCGGCTCGCACCGGCTCGTCAACGTCTGGTGGACGCTGTGGGTGGCGAACCTCTTCGCCGGGCGGTGGGCGACCCAGTCGTACATGAAGGCCGAGGAGGCCGACGAGATCAAGGCGGCCGTCGCCAACATGATGTTCACGGACGCCCTGGACATCGCGGCCGCCGTGTGCGCCATCGTCTTCGTGCTGCGGCTCACGCGCATGCAGGACACCAAGGCCCGCACCGGCCCGGACCCCGCGCGGCAGGCGGTGCCCTCCCCCGCCCCGTGACTTCCGCTCCGCTCGGTGACTTCCCCCTGTCCGGTGGCGAACTCGCCCGCCCCTGTGGTGTATTCGGCCGAGAGCGGGCAGAACAGGCGGAACGGTACGGAGTGCGACGGGGGACGCGTCATGGGCTACTGGGGGTACTACGTCGTGGGCAGGAGCGAGCAGCCGCTCGCCCGGTTCCCGGCGGTCGCGGGCGTCCGGGACGACCTGGCCCTGCTCGAACGGCGGGCCGACGGCTGGCAGGTCTGGGAGGTGCCGGGCGGCGACGGCGCGCGCGACGTCGGAAACATGAACGCGCTGGCGCTTCAGACGGGCGCGCCCGCGCTCTTCGGGTACGTGATGGACAGCGACTGCGTGGTCGTCGAGGCGGCGGCGCCCGAGAGCGGGGCGTGGACGACCTGCCTCGCGCGGCGCGCGATGGCCGGCTATCTCGGCGACGGCGGACTGACCGTGGAGGACTACTTCCTGGAGCCGCCCGACGCCGCCGAACGCGCGGTCGCCTGGGCCGCCGAGTCGGGCCGCACGGTGCGGGCCCGGGCGCTCCTCGACGTGCTGAACGCCGACGCCGAACCCTCGGCGGAGGAGCTCTTCTTCCGTTTCCTCGACCGGCTCGGTGTCGTGCCGCAGTGACGGCAGTGACGTTCCCGGCGCAGCGCACGCAGTAAGGGTGAAGCGCAGGGTCCGTGACGGGAGACGTACAGCATGAGCCTGGTGGAGCTGATCGCGCAGGCCGACGACCGGGGCCTCGCGGCCAGTGGGCTTGCCTGCCTCGACCGCTGCGTGCCGGTGCTCGGCGGCGGCGACGACCTGTTGCGCCCCCTGTGGGCGCGGCTCGCGGAGGGCGGCGACTGGGGTGAGGCACTGGCCGGGGCCCGGTCTGCGCTCGCCCCGGCGGACGCGGGCGGACCGTCGGACGAGGTCGCCGCGCTGGCCCGGCGCATGCTCGACGCCGTCCCCGCGGCGCACTCGGGCCCGGCGGTACGGGAGTGGGCGGACGGCTGCTCCGTCGCGGCCCTCCAGGTCCACCGCCTGCTGGACACCACGCCCTGGGACGGGGCCCGCCCCGTGTCGGCGCGCCGCGAGGGCCGCACGGACGGCATGACACCGCTGGTCGAGGCCGAACTGCGGCGCCAGATCCAGATCCTGGAGCTCCTGGCCAACAAGGGCGCGGGCCCGGCGGGCGGCCTGCGGCAGGCGCTGGACGTCTCCCTGGAGGGGCGGCGGGTGCTGCGGGCGGTGGTGTCGCGGCGGGCGCGGGGTGCGGCTGACGGCTGACGGTGCTCAGGCCGCGCGGGGGCGGGCGCCCTGCACGTGGCCCGGGTGCGGCTCACCTCAGGCGGCGCCGAGGAAGCCGTACGCGATGAATCCGGCGCAGACGGCGAACAGCACCGCGGCGACGGCCAGCACGCGGCGGTCCGAGATCTCGCCGACCAGGGTCGGATCGTCGGGGTCCTCGGGAACGACGACTTCCCCGATATCTACCGTGATATCTGCTGCCGTGCTTTCGTTGTTCAACTTCCCCACCCCATGAGCGACGCAACACAACAGGCGATCCCGAAATCCGGCCGTTTATACAACACTTCGGCGCGTATTCACCAGCGCGAGGACAAACCTCTCGGGCGGTCTCTTACCAAAGCCCGAACCCCTTGGTTAACCTGACGAGCCATCACCGGCGACCCGGCCGTCAATGCCACGGAGAGTCCCGTGTCTGATGAACTCGGATTCGACGAGCTGCTGGACGACGGCGGCTTGATCGCCCGGCTGCTCGGCAGGACCGCGGCAGGGCGCAAGAGAGGGCTGCTCTACGGTCCTGACCTGCCCGTGGTGCTGCTCGTCGGCGGGCCGGGCATGGGCAAAGGGCGCCTCCTGCGGTGCGTGAGGGACCGCTTCGGGCCGCGCGTCCCCACCGCCTACCTCGACTGCGGTCTGAGCGACTGCCGCGAGCAGGCCGAACAGCGGCCCGCGAGCCGCTCGGACGTGACCGAGGCGCTGCGCCAGATCGCCTCGCAGTACGGGGAGTGGGCGGGGGACGGCGGCAAGATCGCCGTGCCGCGGCTGTACGCCGGCCTCGCGGCAGTGGCGGCCAGCGACCGGCTCGCCCACGCGGCGCCCCTGGTGGACGAGGTGGCGCGGCTGGAGGGCCTGCTGCCGCCCAGGTCGTTCTGGCACGGCGTGCTGATGGGGGCGGCCAACAACTACCTCGGATTCCTGGGCGGCCTGGTCACCACGCCGCTGGCGGGGCCCTTCATCAACGCCCTCCTCGACGGACTGTTCGCCCGCCTCTCGTCGGAGGGCAAGGCCGCCCTCGCGGAGTGCTACGGCGACTACCCCGGCGCCGGCGGCAACCCCCAGGCCGGGCTGCGGTCGCTGGGCGGTGACTTCCAGCAGGGCGGGGAGGCGCGACGGATCGCCGAAGGCTTCCTCTTCCGGGCGCTGCGGCAGGACGTCGACGCCGCCTACCGCTCCGTACGAGGGCGTCTGTCGCGGGTGGGACGGCCCGCCCTGCTCCTCGACCACGCGGACAACTACCTGGGCAGACGGCTGCTGAAACCGGTCCTGGAGGACCGCGAGCGCGGCCACCACGACCGGCTCGTCGTCCTCGCGACCGCCCGGCGTGCGGACGGCGGCCGCTTCCTCCACCGCGCGGGCGGCGCTCCGGCGGAGATGGCCGGATGGGAGCCGTTCACCGGAGCACTGCCCGACTGGAGCCGTCCGCCGGGCGGAGTGCCCGATCACGCGCCGCTGTGGCGCGGCGTCCTGCTCGTCCGCATGCCCGTGCTCACCCGCGACCAGCAGAAGGCCGAGCTGAGCAGGCTGCGGGGGGACCAGGAGCAGCCGGACACCGCCGTCCGGCTGCGCATCCACAGCGGTGTGCACCGGCTGAGCGGCGGCAGGCCGCTGTTCGTGACCCGGCTCGGGGAGGCGGCCGCCGCCCTGACGTTCCCGGCAACCGACGATCGCGCCGACTGCACCGACTGGACGCTCCTCGACGCCCGGGTCCCCGCGAGGGACGACGGCGAGGGGCGCCGGGTGGCCGACCGGCCCGTGGCCGACGTACTCATCGACGAACTCGTCACCTGCCAGCGCCCCGAGGAGCTGCCGCCCGAGCACCGAGGCCACTGGCTCGACCTGCTCACCCACCTGTCGGTGGCGCACGACGCGGAGTGCGCCCAGACCCTGATGCGCGCGGTGCAGGAGGGGCGGGACGATCACCTGTCCGCGTACCTCATCGCCGACCTCCTGGAGGACAGCGGCTGGCCGCGCTGCCCCCGGCACTTCATCGGCGACCTCGGCCTGCGCCGTCTCCTGACGCGGCGGCTCCACCTCCTGCGGCCCGGCGGCGCCGCCTGGCACACGGACCACGCGCTGCTCCAGGGCCACTACCGCGACCTGGGGAACGACCACCCCGACGCGCTGTTCAGGACCGCGGGCGCGCACCGGATGCACCACCTCCTCGCCTCCGACGGCGCGGACCTCGTCACGCGGTATCTGGCCGGGACCTTCCTCACCCGCCCCACCGCCGAGTGGTGCGAGGAGCTCCTCGCCATCGCGGACGCCGCGCTGATCGGGGCGGACGACGACCGGTACGCCCGCGCCCTGGGTGAGGTCCACGTCCACGGCGACACCCGGCGGCGGCTGATCGACCGGCTGCTGCACGCGGTGTGGCTCACCGAGGACCGGACGCAGCCGCTGGACGAGACCGTGCCGGGCGCGCTGCGCGGTCCGCTGCGGGGGCTCAGCGAGGAGCTGGCGCGGATCGCCGACGAGGCGGTGCGCGACCAGGGCCCCGAAGGGGCGGACGTGGCCAGGGCGGCGGAGGGGGCCGCGCTGCTCGTCCGCATGGCCCGGGAGTGGGGAGACCGGGCGCAGGACAAGCAGCCGTTGCGGCGGTGCGGGTGCACGGAGCACATCGGGTTCGGCTGACCAGGCGATACGTGGCTTCACCGGCAGAGGGAAGGCAGCGTTGAGACAGTTCGGGAACTGGCTGTACAACACGTTCGGAGCCAACTGGACGCGCAGGATCCTCACGCTGCTCGGCCTCGCCGCCGCGGGCGTGCTGCTCTACGTGTTCCTGCCCCCGGTCGGCGAACCGGAGAGCTGCGCCACCGGCGTCGAGAAGCACGACGGTGAGTGCGTCGGCGTCAACGGCACCGGCTACGCCTTCGGCACGCCGGAGATCGAGAAGGTGGCCCGGGCCATCGCGAAGGAGAACGAGGAGTTCGTCGGCGACAAGCCGCACGTCACCGTGGCCCTCATGCTGCCGCTCAAGCCGGACCTCGCCGCCGAGCGCAAGCAGCTCCGCAGCGAGATCCAGGGCGCCTACCTCGCCCAGTACCGGGCCAACCGCGAGGAGAACACCCCGCTGCTGCGTCTCGTACTCGCCAACCCGGGCGACGCCTACGCCCAGCAGCGGCGGGTGGTCGACCAGTTGGCGGACATGTCGCGCGACGAGCACGTCAACCTCCGGGCCGTCACGGGCTTCAACCTCAGCCTGGACGCCACGGAGAAGGCCATCGCGCGCCTGACCGACGAACTGGGCATCCCCGTCCTCGCCGGCCGCGTCAGCGCGGACGAGCTCGCCAACCCGGAGAAGAGCACAGGCGACGTTCCCTATCCCGGCCTCGCCCGCATCATCCCGACCAACCGCCAGCAGGCGGACGCGCTGGCCAACTTCCACGGCGAACTCAGGGACGAGCAGACCGTCCTGGTCCGGGACGAGCGGCCGCACGACATCTACAACGACTCGCTCGCCAAGGCGTTCGGCCGCGACGAGAAGGGCCCGCCGGGGCCCAAGGACCAGACGTTCCAGTCCCCCTCGATCACCGCCCCGGGCGACACGGGCAACGACTTCACCCTCATCGCCCAGAACATCTGCCAGTCCACGGCGCGCTACGTCTACTTCGCGGGCCGCCCCGTCCACCTGCGGCTCTTCGCCCTGAAGCTGGCCGACGTGCAGTGCCGGGGGAAGAAGTACACCATCATCAGCGGCTCGGGCGCGGCCACCCTGGAGCGCTACATGAAGCCCGACGACTGGGCGCGGCTGCGGGGCGGCGGGAAGGAACCCGTCATCGCGGTGCAGTACGCGGCCCCCGGGCACCCCGCGGCCTGGGACAGGCTGCTGAGCGGGAAGAAGGACCGCAAGGACCGCCCGGCGTACTTCACCGAACCGCAGGAGGAACTGAACAAGCTGCGCGCGCTGATCGGGAAGGGGAGCGCCGGGGAGATCGGGCCGACCAGCCTGGACGACTCCCGCACCATGCTGGTGTACGACGGCGTGCGCACCGTCGCCAAGGCCGTGCTGCTCGCCAACGCCCAGACGGAGGGGACGGTGCCGCCCCTCGGACGGGTCTCCGACATGTGGCGGCGCCTCGAAGCGGTCAACCGGGTCCGCGGGACCAGCGGCTGGATCTGTCTGACCAACGCGGGCAACGCCTACGACAAGCCGGTGGCCGTGGTCGAACTGGAGCCGCGCACCGAGAAGTTGCGGTTCGTCGGCATCGGCTGGCCCGAGGGCAGGCACCAGCCCGAGGACTGCCGGGTGCCCAGCGACACCCGCTGACATCCGCCGAACGGCCACGCGCCGCCCCCCTGCCAGGAGGAACGGCGCGTGGCGTCATCACTGTGCCGGTGCCGGTGTCCGCGTCGCTACGGCGTCAGCGCCTGGCCCAGGCGGGCCCCCGCCGGGGTGCCAAGCACCGTACGCGTGTAGTAGACGCCGCTCGCGCCGGGTACGCCGGAAGCGCCGCTGTCCAGCTGGAGGACCGTGCCGTCGCCCGCGTCCTCGCCCTCGGCGCCGATGGCCAGGTCCGCCCGTCCGGAGCCGGACAGGTCGGCCAGCGTGACCGAGGAGCCGAGGCGGTCGCCGGTCTCCGTGGAGCCGGGGACGTCGGGCTCGTCCTGCGAGAAGGCCAGCGCGCCGGTGCCGGTGAGGCCGGACGCGGAGCCCTTCAGGAGCAGGGAGGTGCCGGCGTCCTTGCGGTCGACGCCGGCGCGGGTGATGTCCTCGCCCGGGGCGCCCGTGAGGACGTCCGCGTAACCGTCGAGGTCGTAGTCGCCCGCCGAGACCGACCAGCCCATGGCGTCACCCGACTCGGCGGCGCCGACCACGCCGCTCGTCGCCTGGTGGACCGTCTTCATGCCCGTCGTGGTGAACCCGGTCGACGTGCCGGGGACCACGGTCACCTGGCCGCCCGCGTGCGCGCCGGACTCGGAGGTGTACGGCTGGCCGATGACCAGGTCGTCGTAGCCGTTGCCGTTGACGTCGCCCACGGCGACCGAACGGCCGCCGGGCACGGACAGGACGCCCACCCGGCTCAGGCCCGAGCGGCCGCCCCTGAACCACGCGACCTTGCCCTTGCCCGCCTGGTCGCGGTAGGTGAGGGCCACGTCCGCGTAGCCGTCGCGGTTGAAGTCGCCGGACGCGGCGTCGGCGTACGCGACGGCCGTGTCGCCCGGGGTGAGGCTGCCGCCCGACTCGCGGTCGGCGTCCAGGCGCGCGGCCCACGAGCCGCCCGTGCCGGTCGCCGCCGCGAAGACGTCCGCCTTGCCGTCGGCGTTGAAGTCGCCGACGGTGACCGCCGAGCCGAAGCGGGCCTTGGCGTAGTTGAAGTCGTCCGAGAGCTGCATGTCCGTGCCGGACGTGAAGGACGGGCCGTACAGCATGGTGACCGCGCCGCGGTCGGTGTGGCCCGAGGAGTCGTCCTCGCCGGGGGCGCCGATGACGAGGTCCGCGTGCCCGTCGCCGTTCAGGTCGCCCCACGCGGTGGCCGATCCCCACTCGTCGCCGGCCTCGGAGACGCCGGGGACGCCGGTGCTCGTCTGCGTCAGGGAGATCTTCGAGCCGCCCACCGGGCCGTCCAGGCCGCCGGGCACGACCGTCACCCGGCCGCGGCCGCTCGACGCCTTCGGGGTGCCGGCGACCAGGTCGGTGATGCCGTCGCGGTTGAAGTCGGCGGTCGCGGCCGCGGAGTTCGCGCCCGCGCTGTCCGCGTAGCGGCGGACCTCGTCGAGCTCGGCGTACAGGTTCTTGCCGGGGCAAGGGGTCGCGGAGGCGTCGCGGTGACCGGAGATGGTGGGCAGGGAGGCCTGCTCGCCCTTCTTCCACACGCCCGTGTCGGCGGACGCGGTCAGCGTGACCTCGCCGGACGGGTCGCCGTCGTACTGGCCGAGCTTCCAGGCCGCCACGCGCGCCACCGACTCCAGGGCGGCGCGGGACGGCTTGCCCGCGGGCAAGCCGGCCGCCGCGTCGCCCTCGAAGTCACCGAGGACGGCGATGCCCGTCGACTCGCCGTCGAAGCCTTCGGTGTGCTCGCCGCGCACGGGTACGTCGGCGCCGCCCGCGCGGCCCTCGAAGACGCGGCCGCACTTGTCCACGAGGAAGTTGAAGCCGAGGTCGTTCATGCCCTCGGTCCGCACCTGGTACGTCATCAGGGCGCGGATCAGCGCGGGGGACTCGGCGCAGCTGTAGTCGTTCGTGCCGGCCGTGTGGTGGACGAAGACCGCCTCGACCTTCTCGCCGTACTCCGCCGGGTCCTTCACGAGCGACTCGTCGGCGCCCCAGGCGGCGCGGGTGATGACCGGCGGCCGGTTGACCGTCGACGGCGGCGGCGTCGGCTTGGTGGGGGTGGGCTTCGGGGTCGACGAGGGGGAGCCGGACGGGGGGCCGGTGGGGGCGCCCGTCGCGGGACCTGTGGGGGTGCCGGTGGCGGGGTCCGTGGGGGCACCGGTCGCGGGGCCGGTGGGGGCCGGGGAGCCGCTCGGGGGCCCGGGCTCGCCGGAGGCCGACGGCGGAGCGGACGGCGAGGACGGCGCGTCTGTCGGCTCACCGGGGACCGTGGGGGGCACGGTCTCCTCGGGGGCCGTGGGCGGCACGGTGCCGTCCGGGGAGGTGGCGGTGCCCGCATCTCTGTTCGCGCCGCCGTCGAGCGCGGGGTTCTTCGCCTCCGCGGCCGTCACGCCCGGGTCCACGAGGCTGACCTCGAGGCCCTTCGGCAGCTCGCGGTCCGGCGACCCGTCGGCCGCGGTGACCCGGACCTCCACACCGTCCGAGGGCCCCACCCAGAGCGGCTCGGAGGCGGCACGCACGCCAGCCCCGGCCTTCTCCGGCAGCCGTGGCGCCGGCTTCAGGCTGCGCCAGCCGCTCCACTTCCCGGAGCCGAGGGCGCGCGTGCGGACCTGCGCGGTGCCCGCAAGCTCCTGCGTGGCGTCGCTCCACGAGACGCCCAGCAGCGAGAACCGCTCGGTCGACGTGCGCGGCAGCCCCCGCCCCGCGGCCCCGTCGGCCTTGAGCGCGAGATCGTGCACGCCTGCCGGCCGCTTGGCGCGCGGGTCCGTGCCGGGCTGGTTCCCGGAGTTCGGTCCGGCCACCGCGTACGTCACCGCCCCCGCGCCGCCCAGCACGACGGCGCCGATCGTCAACCATGCCCGGCGCTTTGGACTCAGCGGTCGGTACGCATGTGTGGTACGCGCCTTTTCACGCGGTTTGCGCGGGCTCAAGTGCCCCACCCCTTAGCGAATTTCAGGTGAATCAAGCGAGTTCGTACGACATTCTGATGGGCCAAAGGGTTGTACGCGGACGGATCTTTTGTTGCGTGATGTATCCCGCATGACCGAGGTGTGACGGTGCGGCACCCGCGTGCGCCGGGCCATGTGACAGTTGTGATGTGGCGGAACGGGTGGGGACTCGGGTGGATGACCAGGTGGCACATCGCGTGAACGGCCGGCCGGCGAAGCGCGGTCGGTGGACACGGGCGGCCGCGCTCTGTCTCGCGATGGGCACGGCGGTTGGCACGCTCACCTCCTGCGGCTCGGACGGCGAAGTGACGTACTCCGGCGGCACGTTCGAGAAGGTGGACCGGGCCGAGACCACGGCCGACGGCGACGAGCGGCCCGCCTCCGCCGACGAGGCACGCGGCAGGAAGCTCGCCCTGAAGGGCATGGAACTGCTCAGGTCCGCCGACACGGTGCGCATCGGCATCGACATGAACACCAAGAAGGGCCGCCAGAAGCTCTCGCTGCACATGGACCGCGAGAGCAACTGCACGGGCACCTTCGACTCGGGACCGACGCAGCGCGGCGACCTGATCATGATCGCGGGCGGTGCGACGTACGTACGGTTCACCGACGGCGCGCTGGAGGAGATGCGCGAGATGGCGGCCCGGCGCGGCCCCGAGCTCGCGGAGCGCGTCCGTGAGCGGACGGCGCTGGCGCGCGGCAAGTACCTGAAGATCCCGACGGGCCCCGCGACCCGTGGGCGCGCCATGCCGGCGGACAGCTGCGACCTCGACAAGCTCACCGAGAAGATCGGCACCCCGGAACCGGACGAGGTCATCACCGCCCTGCCCGCCACCCACCGCTACGGCACCGGCGTCACCCCGCTCTCCGAGAAGAAGGACGGCGAGGAGACCACGGTGTACGTGGCGGCGTCCGGGGAGCCCTACATCCTCGGCGTCGAGGCGAAGAAGAGCGGCGGCATGTTCTCGGGCGACCAGACCATGTCGATGCGGATGTCCGACTACGACGAGCCGGTCGCCGCGGTGGCTCCCGCCGCGGGGATGACGGTCGACATGTCCCAGTTGGGTGCCGGGGGTTCGGGCGGGTCGCTGTTCGAGGTCTGAGGGCTCGGAGGCCTGGGGGTTCGGAGGTCTGGGGGTTGGGGGCTCTGAGGGTTCGTGGGCCGAGGCGGTGAGCCGCCCGGTGGCGGGATCGCCGGGCGCCCGGGGCCAGGTGGCCGTACGCTCTCGCACTGTGACATTTCCGCGCCCGGCGACGCTGGGGTCGGTGGGGGGCATCGGCACGTCGAAGCGTGTCGCGTTCGGCCGGATGGGAGAGCGTTGGGCCAGGGTGGGGAGCCTCGTCGCGCGAGGGCGCACGACGAGGAGCTGGGCAGGGCCGTCGCGGCCGCCCAGGAAGGCGACGAGGCGGCCTTCGCGGTCGCGTACCGGCTCGTCCAGCCAGGGCTTGTCGGCTACCTGCGGGGCCTCGTCGGCACGGACGGCGAGAGTGCCGAGGACGTCGCCGCCGAGGCGTGGCTGGAGATAGCCAGGGACCTCGGGCGGTTCCGGGGGGACGGGGCGGGCTTCCGCGGCTGGACCGCGACCATCGCCCGGAACCGGGCCTTCGACCATCTGCGCCGCCAGAAGGCACGGCCGCGCCCCGCCGCACTGGAACAGGACCTGCTCGAACTGCCGGGTCCGCACAGCACGTCGGCGGCCGCCCTGGAGGCGGTCACCACCGAGCAGGTGCTCGCGCTGGTCGCGACCCTGCCGCGCGATCAGGCGGAGGCGGTGTTGCTGCGGGTGGTCGTCGGTCTGGACGGTCCGGCGGCGGCGCGGGTCCTCGGCAAGCGGCCGGGCGCGGTGCGGACGGCCGCGTACCGGGGGTTGAAGAAGCTGGGCGAGCGGCTGGGCCTCGACGGTGTGACGGATGACGGTCCCGGCACGCTGGGGGAGTCGAGATGAACGCAGACAAGCCCATGGGCCCCGAGAACGCGCCGGGCCGTCCCTCCCCGCTCGAACGCCTCGCCGAAGCCGTGCGGGCCGACGCGGCGGGAGCGATGGACGCGGACGCGCAGCGCGAGGCGGTCGCGGCGTTCGTCGCGGCGCGTGACGCCGGCGCACCGGGCGCGGACCCGGCGCCGCGACGACTGGCGCCCCTGGAGCGCCGCCCCGCCCGGTTCTCGCTGCGGGCGGCGGGGGCGTGGTGCTGGCTTACGGCCTGCTCGGCGGAGTGTCGCTGGCGGCGGTGGGCACGGTGATCGACGACCCCGCCCCGCGGGAGCGGCCCCGCCCGGCTCCGTCGTCCCCGCGCGCCCCCGGCGGCCCGGGCACGGCTTCGGGCCACACCATGTCCTCGCCGCCGGAGGCGGGCCCGAGCGGCGAGCAGGACACGCGGAAGCCGCCGAAGCCGCCCGAGAAGCCGAAGAAGTCGCAGAAGCCGAAGCCACCGGGCCAGGACAGGCCGAAGCCGCCGGGCCAGGACAGGCCGAAGCCGCCGGGCCAGGACAAGCCGAAGCCGCCGGGCCAGGACAGGCCGAAGAAGCACCAGAAGCCCCCGAACAAGCCCCCGCACCCACAGCACCCCGAGCACCCACAGCACCCCAAGCACCCGAAGCACTCCGAGAACCAGGGCGGCCACAAGAACAAGGCCCAGCCCAGAGGCAAGGGCGCCGAAGCGGCGGGGAGCGAAGACGGGAGCGGCGGGAGGGCGAAGGGGCACAGGTGAGAGTCGACCTCGAGTGCGACGCGAATCGTCGAAGTGCACTTAGACGAAATGGGGCGCACCCGAGTTGACGTAGAGGGGGGGCGAGCGATCAAGAGCCTGCTGACCAAGCCGGACGACGTCGTCGACCGGGACCGGGAGTGGGATCTGCTCGCGGAGTTCCTCACTGATCCCGACCCCGCGATGCGGCTCGGCATCGTGTCGGGGCGGCGCCGGCATGGGAAGACGTACCTTCTGCAGGCCCTGTCCGAGCAGGTCGGCGGCCTGTACGTCACAGCGGTCCGGGAGGAGGGGCGGCTGCCTGCGATCCAGCGGTTCAGTGACGCGGTCGCCGCCCACGCCGGCCTGCGGCCGGGGAGTCTGCGGCTGACCGACTGGCGTGACGTCCTGTCCAGTGCCCTCGATGTGGCCGCCCGCTCGCCGCACCCCCTCCTGGTGATCGACGAGTTGCCGTACTTGCTCCAGCACTCGCCTGAAATCCCGGGGCTGCTGCAACAGCTCTACGACGAGCGTCAGCGGGGTGCCCGGCCCGGCGATGAGCCGGGTCCGCGTCCGATCCTGTGCGGCTCCGCGATGAGCGTCATGCACGAACTCCTCTCGGGGACGAAGCCGCTGCGAGGACGTGCCGTGGTGGATCTGCGGCTGGGTGCCTTCGACTACCGCGGCAGCCGGACCTTTTGGCGGATCGCCGACCCGCTGACCGCGCTGAAGGTGCACGCGGTTGTGGGCGGGCCCCCGGCTACCGTCCGGTGGCCGCCCGGCCGCATCCGGACGACGGCTTCGACACCTGGCTTGCCCGCACGCTGCTCGATCCGGGGCGGGCGGTGTACTCGCGTACCGAGACCGAGTACCTGCTGCGCGAGGACCCGAGGATCACCCAGCACACGCTGTACTACGACATCCTCACCGCCATCGCGCGAGGCGCCACCACCCCCAGCAAGATCGGTGCCGCTTTGGAGCGCCCGCGCAACGCCGTCGCCCATCCGCTGGGAGTACTGGAATCCACCGGCTACATCCGGCGGGAACAGGACGTCCTCCGCTCCAGGCACCCCGTCATCACACTTGCTGACCCCGTTATCCGCTTCAACCAGCTCATCACCCTCCCGCAGGCCGCCGCCGTGGAGCAGGGTTTCGCCGAGCAGGTGTGGCAGCAGGCTGCTCCGACTTTCAACTCCAAGATTCTCGGCCCGCACTTCGAGGATCTGGCCCGCGACTTCACTCGTCGGTACGCCCATACCCTGTTGCCCGGCGGACTGCCCGGCCCGGTCGGTACCACCGAGGTCGCCGACCAGGCCGCCCGGACCAAGCACGAGGTCGATGTCATCGCCCTGGCTGCCGGTGAGCGCCCGCAGTCTCCCCGCGCGAGGATCGCGCTGCTGGGCGAGGCCAAGGCGACGGCCGCCCGCCATGGGACCGGTGACCTGGAACGCCTGGAGCGCATCCGTGCCTTGCTCCAAGAACAGGGGTACGACACTGCTGCCACCACTCTGGCCCTGTACTCCCTGCACGGCTTCTACCCGGACCTGGTCGACCTGGCGAACCGGCGCGACGACCTCGTCTTGGTCGACCTGCCCACCCTTTACGGCAGCTGACACCGGCGGCGCTGACGCGGCCTGCGGGAATGTTCGGGAGAACGTGCGCGGCCGGGGCCGCCACCCCCCACAGGAGAGGCCCCGGCCGACGCACGGTACGAACCGGCGTGCGGCCCGTACTACCTTCAGCGCCGTGCGTGCGTTTTCTGTCACACCGCGTTCTGTCACCCGCTAGTTGCACGTTGTACAAACATGGACGTAGGCCCGGACAAGGCCGTAGCGTGCTGGTTCGCGCCGGGGCCGGGCGCAGATCTCCGAGTGGCAGGATTGAGAGAGTGCTGGGGGACGACGCGGAGCTGACCGCCGCGGTGCTTGCGGCGCAGGACGGGGACGAGACCGCGTTCCGGACTGTGTACCGCGCTGTGCATCCGCGCCTGTTGGGATACGTACGCACGCTGGTCGCCGACCCGGACGCGGAAGACGTCGCCTCCGAGGCCTGGCTTCAGATAGCGCGCGATCTGGACCGGTTCAGCGGTGACGCGGACCGGTTCCGGGGCTGGGCGGCGCGCATCGCGCGCAATCGCGCCCTCGACCACATACGCATGCGGGGACGCCGCCCCGCGATAGGCGGCGACGAGTCGGAGCTGACCGGGAAACCGGCCGAGGCCGACACCGCGGTCGAGGCGATGGAGTCCCTCGCCACCGGTGAGGCCCTGGCGCTGATAGCCAAGCTTCCCCAGGACCAGGCCGAGGCCGTGGTGCTCAGAGTCGTGGTGGGCCTCGACGCCAAGAGCGCCGCCCAGACCCTCGGCAAGCGCCCGGGAGCCGTCCGTACGGCGGCGCACCGCGGCCTGAAGCGGCTCGCCGAGCTGCTCGGCGCGGACGCCGCCGACCCCGCGGAGGCGCTCGGCGCCGTACCCCCTCAGAGAGAACCGCGCGGCCGCGCGGTGACGTCCGCCGGTGTGACGCAAACGCGTACGCGGACGCAGAAGGACATGTGATGGCCGACGAGCAGGACAAGTGGCTGGACCGCGACGCGGCGGAGCGTTTGCTGCGCGGAGAGCCCCTCGAAGGCGTCGACCCTCACGCACGCGCACAGGCCGACCGGCTCGCCCAGGCGCTCGGCGCACTGGCCGCCGCGGACGGTTCGGCGACGCGCGCAGGACCGGACGGGGCCTCCGGCGCGGCCCCCGGTGAACTCCCCGGCGAGGCCGCCGCGCTGGCCGCTTTCCGGGCCGCCAGGGCGGCCTCCGCGCAAGCAGCCCCGCTCGGGCGCGTACGCGACGCCCGCCCATGAGGCCGCCGCCGCCGAGACCGTACGCAGGAGCAGGACCGCTTACTACCGCAACCGAGCCGCTGGGGCCGCCCGGTGCGCTTCGGGCTCGCCGCGGCGCTCGCGGGCTGCATGGCTTACGGCGTCGCCGTGGCCGCGGGGCGGGCGTGCTGCCCTCGCCGTTCAGCTAAGACGACGAGCTTACCGGCCGCGTCCGCGTCGCCCGTCGACACTCCGGAGGTGCCGCGGGCGTCCCCCTCGCACGAGGCGGACGACAGGGGCGACGCGGGTGAGAGCCCCGAGACCTCCGGGGGCCCCGAGGGCTCGCCGCCGGACGGGAGCACGGAGCCCGGCGCCGAGCCCACGCGTGAGCCCGAGACCCGTACGCCCCCCGAGGCGGAGGCCGACGGCGACCACCCCGACGACGCGACGCGGCGGCCCGCCGACGAGGGCACACCGCCCCGCGACGGCGCCAAGGACTGGCGCCGCAAGGTGGTCGCCGCCTGCCGCGACTACCGCAGCGGTGAACTCCGGGGCGAGCAGCGCCGCCGCCTCGAAGAGGTCGCCAAGGGGGCCGGGCGCGTGGAGGAGTTCTGCGGCCGGGTCCTCGGCGGCCACGGCGGCGGCCAGGGCAACGACGGCGGCCAGGGCGGCGGCAAGGGCGGCAACGGCGGCGGGGACGACGGCGGCGACGGTGACGACGGCGGGGAGGGCGGCGGCTCGGGCGGTGACACGGGCGGCGCCCCCGTCCCGCCGCCGGCCCTGCCCGAGCCGATGCCCACCGGTTCGTACAGCGCGCTGCCGCACCTGCCGTAACCCCCGTCGCAGCCGTGCCGAAAAGATTTCGCCGCAGGGTGTGACGTTTTTTGAGGGCGTGACGCAGTAAGAAGTGAGCCGACTGGTCATCGGCCCGCGCACGAGCCGGGGGTTCCCCCCGTACCTTCGGCTCCGTGCCACCGGCGTGGGCGGGATACGTTCCCCCGATCCCGCCCACGCCGCTTTTCCTCCGACCGCTCGTGGATGTTCGTGGATCACTTGTAGATGACGACCCGGTCGCCGGTGCGCACCTGCGCGAAGAGGTTCGCGATCTTCTGCTCGTCCCGGACGTTCACACAGCCGTGCGAGCCGCCCGCGTAACCCCTGACCGCGAAGTCCGCGGAGTAGTGCACCGCCTGGCCGCCGCTGAAGAACATCGCGTACGGCATCGACGTGTGGTACAGCGTCGAGACGTGGTGGCGGGCCTTCCAGTAGACGGTGAACGTGCCCTCCCGCGTCGGCGTGTACTGCGAGCCGAACCGCACGTCCATCGTCGACACCGCCCTGCCGTCGATCATCCACGTCAGCGTCCGGCTGCTCTTCGCGAGGCACAGGACCCGGCCCGTCAGGCACCGCTTGTCCGGCGCGGCCGGCGGCATCCCGCCGGCCGGGTACAGCTCGTACCGCGTCGGCTCGCGCGTCATGGCCAGCAGCCGCTGCCAGGTGACGGCGTCCGTCGCTCCGGTGGCCGGCAGGCCCCGCCTGGCCTGGAAGCCCTTGACCGCGTTGACCGTCAACGGGCCGTACAGCCCCGAGGGGTTCGCCGACAGCCAGCCGATCTGCCGCAGCCTCGCCTGGAGCGTCCGCACCTGGTCGCTGCGGTCACCCTGCCGCATCAAGACCTTCGGGGCGGGGGTGCCGCGGGGCGCCGGTGCGGGCGGGTGAGCCTGCGCCGTCGGGGGAGTCCGCGCCGCCGGGGTGCCCGGCGGCGACGCGGACCTCCCGGCGGGCGCCCGGCGCCGGGGCGGCGCTCCTCTGCTCCTGCTCGCCCGGCCCCGCCCCGTCGGTGGTGACCGCCACCGACTTGCACCCCGCGACCAGCGCAAGCACCGTCACGGCCCCCACCGACATCACGCCCTTGCCCATCACACCTCTCCGAGCCTGTGGACAACACTTTTGGAAGTGTTTCCCGGTTTGCCGCGAGTGACGCCTCTTGGCGGCGGGCGCAAGCTGGAGGGATGACACACGAGTCGGAGTCCGGACTGCCCATCGAACCCGTGTACGGCCCCGAGTCCCTGGCGGACTGGGACCCGGAAGTGAAGCTCGGCGCCCCCGGCGCGTACCCCTTCACCCGCGGCGTCTACCCCACCATGTACACGGGCCGACCCTGGACGATGCGCCAGTACGCGGGCTTCGGCACGGCCGTCGAGTCCAACGCCCGCTACCGCCGGCTGATCGAACACGGCACGACCGGCCTGTCCGTCGCCTTCGACCTGCCGACCCAGATGGGCCACGACTCCGACGCGCCCCTCGCGCACGGCGAGGTCGGCAAGGTCGGCGTAGCCATCGACTCAATGGAGGACATGCGGGTCCTCTTCGACGGCATCCCGCTGGACAAGGTCTCGACGTCGATGACGATCAACGCGCCCGCCGCGCCGCTGCTGCTCATGTACCAGCTGGTCGCGGAGGAACAGGGAGTCGACGGGGACCGGCTCACCGGCACGATCCAGAACGACGTCCTGAAGGAGTACATCGCGCGGGGAACGTACATCTTCCCGCCCCAGCCCTCCCTGCGCCTGACCGCGGACATCTTCCAGTACTGCAAGACGGAGATCCCGAGGTGGAACACCATCTCGATCTCCGGCTACCACATGGCGGAGGCGGGGGCCTCACCCGCGCAGGAGATCGCCTTCACCCTCGCCGACGGCATCGAGTACGTCCGCACGGCGATCGCGGCGGGCATGGACGTGGACGACTTCGCGCCGCGCCTGTCCTTCTTCTTCGTGGCGCGTACGACGGTCCTGGAGGAGGTCGCCAAGTTCCGTGCCGCAC
The DNA here is from genome assembly GCF_020026305.1 of Streptomyces sp. 135. Lineage (NCBI taxonomy): Bacteria > Bacillati > Actinomycetota > Actinomycetes > Kitasatosporales > Streptomycetaceae > Streptomyces > Streptomyces sp. 135. The sequence goes on from NZ_CP075691.1 coordinate 5,210,985, forward strand.
GGCGCATCTGGGCCCGCGTCATGCGGGAGGAGTTCGGCGCGCGGAACCCCAAGTCCCTGATGCTCCGTTTCCACACGCAGACGGCGGGCGTCCAGCTCACCGCGCAGCAGCCCGAGGTGAACCTCGTCAGGGTCGCCGTGCAGGGCCTGGGCGCGGTCCTCGGCGGCACGCAGTCGCTGCACACCAATTCCTTCGACGAGGCGATCGCGCTCCCCACCGACAAGTCGGCCCGCCTGGCCCTGCGCACGCAGCAGGTCCTCGCGTACGAGACGGACGTGATGGCGACGGTCGATCCCTTCGCCGGGTCCTACGTCGTGGAGAGCATGACGGACGACGTGGAGGCGGCGGCCCTGCGGCTCATGGAGCGCGTGGCGGACCTGGGCGGCGCGGTGCACGCCATCGAACGGGGCTTCCAGAAGAACGAGATCGAGCGCAACGCCTACCGCATCGCGCGCGAGACGGAGAGCGGCGAGCGCGTGGTCGTCGGCGTCAACCGCTTCCGGATCGACGAGGAGGAACCCTACGAGCCGCTGCGCGTCGACCCGGCCATCGAGGCCCAGCAGACCGCGCGCCTCGCCCGACTTCGCGCGACCCGCGACCGGAGCGCGGTGGACACCGCCCTCACCGCCCTGAAGGAGGCCGCCACGGGGGAGAGCAACGTCCTCCACCCCATGAAGGACGCCCTGCGCGCCCGCGCCACGGTCGGCGAGGTGTGCGGGGCGCTGCGGGAGGTGTGGGGGGCGTACGTTCCGGTGGACGCGTTCTGAGGCGTTCTCCGGAACCCCCCTCCCCCGTGCCGTACGCCTGTGCGAGACTCCCGCCCATGCTGGGTGTCACCGATCTTCCGACCTATCTCGCGGGCCTCGTCCTCATCATTCTGCTGCCGGGGCCGAACTCGCTGTACGTACTCTCCGTGGCCGCGCGTCGGGGCGTGCGCGCCGGTTATACGGCCGCCGCCGGCGTCTGGGTCGGCGACGCCGTGCTGATGACGCTGTCGGCGGCCGGGGTCGCCTCGCTGCTGCAGGCCAACGCCGTGCTCTTCGGGATCGTGAAGTACGCCGGTGCCGGGTATCTGAGCTGGCTCGCGTTCGGGATGCTGCGGGCCGCCGTCGCGATGTGGCGGGCGCGGCACGAGCGGGCGGCGCAGGCCGGTCCGGAGGGCGGTGCGGGTGAGGGCGCGGGGGAGCAGCCGTTCCGCAGGGCGCTCGTGATCAGTCTGCTCAACCCGAAGGCGATTCTGTTCTTCATCGCCTTCTTCGTGCAGTTCGTGGATCCCGGGTACGCCTACCCGGCGCTCTCCTTCGTGGTGCTCGGCGCCTTCGCGCAGGCCGCGAGCTTCCTCTACCTCACGGCCCTGATCTTCAGCGGCACCAGGCTCGCGTCCGCCTTCCGCCGCCGCAAGCGGCTCTCGGCGGGGGCCACATCGGCGGCGGGCGCGCTGTTCCTCGGCTTCGCGGTCAAGCTGTCGCTCAGTAGCGTCTGAGCAGCGTGTGAGGCCGCCGGGCGCGGGCGCGCTCAGTGGTGCCAGGCCGAGCCGCCCACGTTGTGGATCATCCGCTGGAGGACCTTGAGTGTGCGGACGTACTCCTCGTCGGTGACGCCCTCACGGATCTCCGCGAGGATGCTCCGCTGCCGCTCGGCCACGCGGTCCCGCAGCGCGCGGCCCTCGCCGGTGAGGGCGAGGCGGCCCGCGGCGTCCTCGGTGAGCAGGCCGCGGTCGTGCAGCGCGCCGATGCTGTGCCGCAGAGAGCTCTCGCCGGTTTCGAGGTAGCCCCGCAGGACCGCCACGACCTCGGCGCCGTCGCGGCCCTCCGGCGGCGCGTCCAGGAGCTGGTTGAGGATCCACCACTGGGGCTGGGTGAGGCCGAGTTCCGCGAGGGCGGTGCGGATGTGGGTGACCACGGCCGCCCCCGCGGCCGAACTCCAGTAGCCGATGGGCTGGTTGAGCAGGTCCTCGTCGCTGTGTGAGTACGTGAAGGTCGTCATGGCTGCGAAGGTAGGACCTCAAGGCCGCTTGAGGTCAAGCGAGGCGAGGTACTCCGCCGGGCCCCGCGCGTCCTCGCCCGCCCAGCCCACGTACCCGTCCGGCCGGACGAGGAAGAGGCCCTTGCCGTACGGCTCGTACGGCGGGATCCGGTGGACGTGGAGCAACGCGCCGTCCGGCGGCGGCAGTTCCGCGTCCGTGCCCACCGCGAGCAGCGTGAAGTGCGGGCCCCGGAACGCGTCGAACAGGGTCCCGGCGCCGCACGGCCCGTCCGGCGCCCGGTCGCCCGCCCGCAGCGCGTCCCGCGCGAGGCGCTCGCGGGTCTCCGCCGCCAGGGACGCGTCGCGGTAGCCGATGCCGAGCTGCTGGGTGGCCGCCCCGCGCCGGGCCTCGCCGCGGTGGATGCGGGTGGACAGGCCGAGCATCCGCGCGGCGTTGGGCAGCCGCTCCTCCTCGTACGTGTCCAGGAGGGTGTCGGGCGCCCCGTGCCGCAGCACCGCGCCCAGCTTCCACCCCAGGTTGTAGGCGTCCTGGACACTGGTGTTCAGGCCCTGGCCGCCCGCGGGCGAGTGGACGTGCGCCGCGTCGCCCGCCAGGAAGACGCGCCCCTCGCGGAAGCGGTCCGCCAGCGCCGCGCGCGGCCGGAAGTCGGAGGACCAGCGGACCTCGGTCACGTCGTCGGCACCCAGATGCGTACGGGCGGCGACGAGGCCGCGTACGCCATCGAGGGAGAGGTCGGGCGTGGCTCCGGCCGGGAGCTGGGCGGTCAGCTGGAAGTCTTGGGTGCCGGGCAGCGGGCAGAGCGCCGCGTACAGGCCGCTGTCGTCGGCGGCCGGGAACATGTGCCAGTGGTCGCGGTCAAGGTCGGGGACGCGGACATCGGCGACCAGCATCGGATGGGGGTCCACGCTCTCGCCCGCCATGGTGATGCCGAGGGCCCGGCGCAGGGTGGAGCGGCCGCCGTCGGCCGCCACCGCGTACGCCGCGCGGACCGTCCCGCCCGTCGACAGCTCGGCGGTGACACCGTCCGCGTCCTGCGTCAGGCCCGTCACCGCCGTGCCGAACGTGACGTCGCCGCCCAGTTCGCGCAGGCGTGCGAGGAGGATCTCCTGGGTGCGCCACTGGGGGATCACCCACGGCGTGGTGTACGGGGCGGTCTCCGTGGGCTCCGGCGGGTCGAACAGCCGGTGCTCGCCCTGCCGTTCGCCGCCCCGCCACACCATTCCGACCGGCGCGGGGCCGCCCGCCGCGAGGACCGCGTCCACGACGCCGAGGTCGTCGAAGACCTCCATGGTGCGGGGCTGGAGTCCCTTGCCGCGCGAGCCGGGGAAAAGGGCGGCCGCCCGCTCGGCGACGAGGGCGCGGACGCCGCGGCGGGCCAGATCGCAGGCGAGCGCGAGCCCGCTCGGGCCCGCGCCCACGACGAGCACGCCGGTCTCCTTAACGCTGTTAAGTGCCATGGCCCGAGGGTGCGCTTAACGGTGTTAAATTGTCAAGGTGGCTACGACGAAGCTGGACCGCGCCCGGGTGGCGCGCACCGCGCTCGACCTGCTGAACGAGACCGGTCTCGAAGGGCTGACCCTGCGCGCCATCGCCCGGCGTCTGGACGTGAAGGCACCCGCCTTGTACTGGCACTTCAAGGACAAGCAGGCGCTGCTCGACGAGATGGCGACGGAGATGATGCGGCGCATGGGCGAGGAGTTCCTGGCCGCGCCGGCCGCCGACTGGCGCGAGGCGCTCACGGACGCCATGCGCACGATGCGCGGCCATCTGCTGCGCTACCGCGACGGCGCCAAGGTGTTCAGCGGCACCCACTACACGGACCTGTCGTACGCGGCCCCCCTGGAAGCCTTCCTGCGGACGCTCGTCGCGGCGGGATTCACGCCGGGCGCGGCCGCGCGCGCCTGGTTCACGGTGTACGGCTACACGATCGGATACGTCATCGAGGAACAGGCCACGGGCCCCGACGAGGGCGGCCACGACCTCGCGGCGCGCGCCGAGCGCCTCGCGGCGTATCCGCTGGCCGCGGCGGCGGGCGAGGAGATGTTCCGCGGCCACGACCGCGGCTTCGAGGCGGGGCTCGCCGCGGTCGTGGCGGGGGTCGGGGCGACGCTGCTCACCTCCGGGGAGTGAGGCCCCGGCCGAGTCCGGTGCGGATCGCCGGGGTCAGCCGTGCCTCCACGTACCGGTTCAGGACCCACGCGAGCGCCAGCATGGCGGCGACCGTCAGGCCGAACGTCGCGTACGACGGCAGGCCGAGGCCCCGGTGCAGGGCCTGGACGGACACCCAGCCCAGGTGCTCGTGCACCAGGTAGAAGGGGTACGTCAGGGCGCCGGCGACGGTCAGCCAGCGCCAGTCCGCCCGGTGGAGGTGGCCGAGCGCGATCAGGAGCACCGCCGCGAAGCCCGCCGTGACGATCGCGATGATCACCAGCGAGGAGCGGTACGAGAAGAAGTCGGGGTCCGGCGCGTGCCACAGCCCGGAGACCGCGTAGTGCTGCCCGATCAGCCAGCTCACGCCCGTGATGCCCCACGCCGTGAGGTCGCGCCGGTCGCGGTGGATCAGGTAGATGCCGATGCCGCCGACGAAGAAGGGGGCGTACTCCGGCATGAGGACCACGTCGAGCAGCGGCTCGTCCGCGGCCTCGGCCATCGCCGCGGCCAGGGTCCACACCGCGCAGAACAGCACCACCCGCGCGCGGGTCGCGCCCGGCAGCACCACGCAGAGCGCGAACAGCGCGTAGAAGCGCAGCTCGGCCCAGAGCGTCCAGCACACGCCGAGCACCCGGTCCGCGCCCAGCGGCTGCTGGAGCATGGTGAGGTTCACCAGGGCGTCGCTGGGGGAGACCGCGTCGTACGCCACGACGGGCAGCGCGAAGACCGCCGTCACCAGCACGATCGCCGCCCAGTAGGAGGGCAGCAGGCGGGACGCCCGGGACGCGAAGAAGGAGCGCAGGGGCCTGCCCCAGCCGCTCATGCAGATGACGAAGCCGCTGATCACGAAGAAGATCTGCACGCCCAGACAGCCGTACGCGAACCATTCGTGCGCGGTGGGGAACTGGGCCTTGGGCGAGCTGCCCCAGGCCTCGCTTATCTCGCCGTCACGGCCGCCGTAATGGTAGGCGGCGACCATGAGCGCCGCGATCAGGCGCAGTCCGTCGAGCGCCCGCAGCCGGGGCTTCGCGCGCGCGGGGACGATGGTGGCCGGGGGCGTGCCGGTGCCCGCCCCCGGTGTTATGTCCGGGAGCGTCGGTGCCGGGGCCGTCATCCGAGCGCGGTCCGCTTGATGGAGCGCTGCACCGAACGGGCCCGGCGCGCCACGCGCCGCACCGCCGCGTTGCGCGGGATGAAGGCGAGCTGCGAGGGCAGTGCGCCGGGCAGGGCGAGCGCGGTCAGGCGGCGCCGCTTGAAGTAGCGCCAGGTGTCCGGGCCGAGGTTGCGGGCGAGGTAGCGCTCGGCGTCGGCGCGCAGGCGCGGATAGATCTGCGGCTGCATCGCGAAGCCGACGGCCTTGAGGAGCCCGGTCAGCTCGCCGGTGCCCATGGCCGGGCGCCGCTCGGTGACCGCCGTGCGGTCGTTCAGGTCGGGCAGCAGCGCGTCGACGATCGTGACGGGGACGCGGTTGCTGTTCTGGTAGGGCGCGAGGCGCTCCAGGAGGAGGTCCGTGCCGGTGCGGGCGACGGGCAGGCCGTAGAGCGCGGACGCCGTCAGCAAGGCGGTGGAGAAGCAGCCGATGACCAGCGCGGGCCGCATCCGCTGGTAGAGCACCTCGGCGAGCACCGGGGTGTCGAGCACGGTCAGCTCGACGCCGATGGTCAGCGCCTCCTTCTCCAGGGCGCGCGACCAGCGGGCGGGGGCCGTGGGGTGGGGCTTGAACACCACGTGGGTGTGGCCGAGTTCGGCGGCGCCGCGCACCATGCGGATGTGCAGCTCCTCCTCTTCCTCGGCGGTCAGGATGTTCAGGGCGGAGAGGTACTGGCCGAGGACGAGGGCGGGAGCCTGCGCTTCGGGCAGCTCCACGTCCGTCAACCCGGCCTCTCCGTCGGCCAGTTCCGCCAGCACCTTCGTGAACGCGTCCGTCGGCACGATCTCCGGCGCGACACCGAACTCGGTGAGCAGCAGCGGCGTGAGTCCCGGCACCAGGTCCAGGTGGAGCAGGCGCCGCACGCGCGTGCCGACCAGGGGGTCGATCTTGTTGCGGGTGGGGCCGTAGCTCATCAGGCCGTCGGCGTAGACGTCCACGGGGGCGCCGGTGAAGATCTGCGCGAGCGCCAGCGCGGGGTTGACCTGGATCGACTCGACGGCCAGCTCGACGTCGTCGTCACCGAGGTCCCAGAGCATCCGCACGTACCGCTCCCAGAGCACGACGTCGTCGCCGCGCGGGGCCCAGCCGCCGGGGTGGAAGGGGAAGACGGCCTCGTTCCAGGAGCGTACGTCGTCGAACCGGCCGCGCAGCCGGTCGAAGCCCGGCATCGCGTCGAGCGCGGTCGTGGTCTCCGGCGTCGCCGCGTTGTTGCTGACGAGGAGTATGCGGCGGTCGGCGGGGCCGAAGCGGTCGGTGTCCAGGGCGGCGGCGAGCGTCGCGGCGCCGTACAGCGTGGACGCCAGGAAGATCTGCGTGCGTCCGGCTCCGGCGGAAGTCGTGGCCATCACGCGGCCACCTCCGCCGAGA